>NC_016633.1:1252000-1878000 GCF_000236685.1 Sphaerochaeta pleomorpha str. Grapes
CTTGAAATATTTGTACGTATCGACCTTGAGCTCACCACAGGAAGGTTCATCACAGACAATGATTGCCTTGGGGTGCAGTTGCAGGGCGCTACAGGTCCAGCTCTGGCTCACTCCGCCTTCGATGGTAGCCTGCAGGGCGCGGGCCTTCGAATGGCCATTGACCAGAATTACAACTTCCTGGCTGTCGGTAACGGTCTTTACCCCAACGGTCAGGGCCCTTTCGGGAACCATGCTGATATCATTTCCGAAAAATCTGCTGTTCATTACCTTGGTATCATAGGTCAATGATTTTACGCGGGTCCTGCTTGAGAGGGAACTGAACGGTTCATTGAAGGCAATATGGCCATCGGAACCAATGCCGCCAAGGAACAGCCGGATACCGCCAAAGGAGGCAATGGAAGCCTCATAGGCAGCACATTCGGCTTCGAGGTCAGGAGCGTTTCCATCGAGGATATGCACATTCTCTTTCTTTATATCTATATGGCTGAATAAATTTCCCCACATAAAGGTGTAATAGCTCTGCTCATGGTCTCTCGGTATTCCCACATATTCATCCATATTGAAGGTTACTACATGAGCAAACGATACATACCCGCTTTTATTGAGCCTGATCAACTCCGCATACGTACCAAGGGGGGACGAACCGGTAGGAAGTCCAAGTACGAAGGGTTTCGCTTCGGTGGGTTTGAAAGCATTGATGCTATTTGCTATATGTCTTGCTGCCCATAAAGACAGGTTTTCATAATCGTTTTGAATGATGACGCGCATATTGACTCCTTTTGTCCCTATAGTATCCCCAAACGACTGACGATTCAATCGCTTTTGCAATGTTGTCAGATAGCTTCCTCGATAATACCGCCACAAAGAATGGTATCCCCAGCATACAGGACCAGGGACTGCCCAGTGGTCGCAGCCTTTATATCCAAAGAGAACACTGCGGTGATGGAACCATCTTCACCCTGGTGGGCCACGGCCTCGCTGGGATACCCTGTCGACCTGATCTTGGCCTGGACCTGCTGGGTCCCCTCAAGGTGATCCACAGAGCCCCATACAACAGTATTTGCGGTAACGGAGCGCTGGAAGGTGTCTTCTTCGAATCCGACCACAACCTCGTTGGTCTGGGGTCTCAAAGAAAGGACATAGAGGGGTCGTTCGGCAGCTATCCCAAGGCCTTTGCGCTGTCCGATGGTATAATGCCAGATTCCCTCATGCTGTCCCAGTACAGTCCCTTTGCTGTCGACGATATTTCCTCTTTTATTGGTTACATCCAACAAGTCGGTATAGTCCCCGCCGTAAAAATCCTGGCTTTCTTCCTGATATACATCATGGAATCCTTGTTCCACATCAATTTTCCGGACATCTTCCTTGACCATTTCCCCCAGGGGGAAAAGAGTGGATGCAAGCTGTTCCTGGCTGAGTCTATAGAGAAAATAGGACTGGTCCTTTTTCAGATCGACAGCCCTCTTTATACCATAGCGACCGTCTTTCTCGACGATCCTTGCATAATGCCCGGTCGCAAACTTATCAAACTGGATTCCTTTCTCCCGGGCATAGTCAACCATTGCACCGAATTTAATCTTCGCATTGCACCATACACAGGGGTTCGGGGTCCTTCCGTTGAGATATTCATCCTGGAAATCCTTGAGGACTACCCTTTCATAGAGATCGCTCAGATCGAGTACCTGATGCTCAATCCCTATTTTATCGCAGATTATCTTTGTTTTTTTTATATCTTCCGTCTTTTCAGGCGCAAAGCAGCTATTTGATTTTTTAGGTGCCGGTAGGTCAGCCTTACCATTCCAGATAGTCATGGTAACGCCGACAACTTCATGGCCCATCTGCTTGAGTAGATAGGCAGCTACCGACGAGTCGATACCACCACTCATGCCTACGAGAACTTTCATTAGGACCTCCAAAAAAAATTGTATTGTCGTCAGATTATACAAGAACCGCCTTGGAATTCCAAGGCGGCTCTAACAAGCGAGAGCGACGGGACTCGAACCCGCGATCTACGGCGTGACAGGCCGTCGCGATAACCAGCTTCGCTACGCCCTCGTAGCAAGGAGAAGCTACACTATCCAAACAGTTTTGTCAACAACTCGGGATCTGGCACCCGTCCACTTCGCAAATTTTATAAAGGCAATGATATACTGTAGCTAATCGGAAACCTCTAGCATAGCTAGGGGTACATACGTTCCGCTGCAACTGCCCAAGGGAAAATCCCCTGAAACCAAAATCCATGGATAGGTCAGAATAGACAAGAACCGCCTTGGAATTTCCAAGGCGGTTCAAACAAGCGAGAGCGACGGGACTCGAACCCGCGATCTACGGCGTGACAGGCCGTCGCGATAACCAGCTTCGCTACGCCCTCGTAGCAAGGAGAAACTACACTATCCAAAAAGTTTTGTCAACAACCCTTCAAAAAAAAATCATTCTCTCAGTTCCTATGCATTGCAATCTTGCATTAAAACAGAGTCAGATTCCAAAAATTGATTCTATGCCAAAGAGGATAATAAAGCCCTTTGGAAAACCTGTTTCCTTCAAGCTTAACAATATAAGAAGAAACAAAACACTACGGATGACCGGGTTGCCAAGAAACGCCCCCTCGCCTTATGCTGACTGGGAACCGGGATTAGCAAGGAATGTTTATGGCATAATGTTCTTTAAAATTGTTGCACTTTGTTGTATTATACGAACAGCTAGTTTGTTTTTACATGCTTTCATACCTATTTTCCCATAGGATTCCCTTGCCGGGGCAATGCATTGCAACCTATGGAATAACAGAGAAACGAGTGACTAGATTCAATGTAAATGAAAACTACATATTCCTAATGCATACAGAAAAGGGGGGTATATGAACATAATCGGAACACCTTTGAACAGGGTAGATGCACATGAGAAAGTTTCAGGTAAAGCAAAATATACAAGCGATTTGGTCACAGGCCATGCGTTGATAGCAAAAGTTTTGCATAGCACCATCGCAAACGGAGTGGTCAAATCCTTCGACCTCACTGAGGCCTGGGCAGTTAGCGGGGTTATCGACATCGTAACGTGTTTCGATGTACCGGACATCCAGTTCCCCACAGCCGGGCATCCATGGTCGACAGAAAAGAAACATCAGGATATTGCGGACAGGAAACTACTGAACAAACGAGTCAGGTTTTATGGCGATGACATTGCAGCGGTAATTGCGGAAGATGAAATCTCAGCAATCGAGGCAGTAAGGAAAATCAAGGTTACCTACGAGCAATACGCTCCAATCCTCACCATCGAGGATGCAATGAAGAGCGGTGCCATGGCAATCCATGAAGAGAAACCAGACAATGTAGTCGTCAAATCTTCCTATGAGGTCGGTTCCTTCGACGAAGCTAGCAAAGAACCTGACCTGATCAAAATCGAAGGCGACTACGACACCCCTATCGTCCAGCATTGCCATATTGAGAATGCAAACTCATTCGCCTATATGGAGAATGGTAAAATCGTCGTGGTTAGCTCCACCCAAATCCCACACATTGTCCGCAGGGTATGTTCCCAGGCCCTTGGCATCGGGCATGGCGATATCCGGATTATCAAGCCCTATATAGGGGGAGGATTCGGAAACAAGCAGGATGCACTCACCGAGCCGCTGAATGCCTTTCTTACCACACGGGTGGGAGGACGGCTTGTCCACTTGGAATACACCAGGGAAGAAACCTTCAACTGCACAAGGGTTCGCCATGCAATGAAATTCCATATCGTCAGTTATGTCCGCAAGGACGGAAGCTTTGCAGCCCGTTCCATCGTTGCTTACTCCAACCAAGGCGCTTATGCTTCGCATGCACACGCTTTAGTTGCCAATGCAGTCAACGGCTTCCGTATGATGTACCCGGTAGGGGCTATCAAGGGTGAGGCCTACACCGTCTACACCAACCTGCCTACCGCAGGGGCCATGCGTGCCTATGGAATTCCCCAGATCGGTTTTGCTCTGGAGTCCCACATCGAGGACATTGTTTCAAAAGCAGGTTTCGACTCCATCGCTTTCAGGAAACAAAACATGATGAAACTCGGGTATGTCGACCCGGGTACTACCATCACCTGCCATTCCACGGGATTGGACGAATGCATCGACAAGGGGGAGCACTATCTCCACTACAAGGAAAAACGCGCACTCTATGCAAACCAGACCGGCCCTGTCAGAAAAGGTGTCGGAATGGCTATATTCAACTACAAGACAGGCGTCTATCCCATAGCGCTCGAAACTTCTGCCTGCCGTATGCTTCTCAACCAAGATGGGTCGTTACAGCTGCAGATGGGAGCGACTGAGATCGGCCAGGGGGCAGACACTGTCTTCTCCATGATGGCCGCCGAGACCATTGGCCTATCTGTCGACAAAGTGCATATCATCAGTAAACAAGATACCGATGTAACCCCCTATGATACAGGTGCCTATGCATCCAGGCAGACGTATGTTGCCGGGATGGCGGTTAAAAAGACAGCCGAAAGTTTCAAGGCAAAGCTCCTTGAATTTGCAGCTTTCATGTTGAAGAAAGAAGCCTTCGACCTGGATATCAAAGATAACTTCATTGTCCACAAAAACAAGGATGAGCATTTGCTTTCTGTCGCAGAAGTGGCTATGGAATCCTGCTATAGCATGACGAACTCCCGACACATCGCCGCAGAAGAAACCCATCACTGTACGGACAACACCTACTCCTTCGGCGTCTGTTTTGTCGAAATCGAGGTCGATATCCCTATGTGCCAGGTACGGGTACTCGATATCATCAACGTCCATGATTCAGGTAGGATTATCAACCACCAGACAGCCCAGGGGCAGGTGCATGGCGGCATGAGCATGGGTCTTGGCTACGGACTGTATGAACATCTGGAATTTGACAAGAAGACCGGACGGATGCTGAACGACAATCTCCTTGACTATAAGTTGATGACAGCGCTCGACACTCCGGAACTACAGGTCGCATTCGTTGAGACAGAGGATCCTACAGGGCCTTACGGGAACAAATCGTTGGGAGAACCACCTGTAATTCCCGTGGCCCCTGCTATACGCAATGCCCTGCTCAACGCTACCGGCGTTGCAGTCGATTCGATTCCTCTCAATCCCGAGAAACTGTTCTTTGCGTTTGAGAATGCAGGATTAATCAAATAAAGGAAGAAGAGAATGTACGATTTCAATACCTTATATGAAGCAAGTTCCGTTGAAGATGCACTGAGACTCAAAAAGGAACATCCCCAGGCCCGTATTCTTGCAGGAGGAAGCGATATCCTTATTGGGATTCGCGACGGCAAGCTTGCAGGATGCGACCTCATCAGCATCTATGCCCTTGATGATCTGCGTGGCATCTGCCTGGAAGACGACGGGACCCTGCTTATCAGACCGCTTACCAGTTTCACCAATATCACGATGCACCCCCTGATCAAAGAGCACCTCCCTGTCCTGGGTGAGGCAGTCGACCAGATCGGAGGCCCACAGATACGAAACATCGGGACTATCGGGGGAAATATCTGCAATGGAGTCACCAGCGCAGATTCTGCCTCCACCCTCAAAGCCTATGATGCAGTTCTCGAGCTGACAAGCCTCGAGGGGGTACGATCCCTTCCGTATGCAGATTTCAACCTCGGGGCAGGCAAAGTCGATCTTCGAAGCGGAGAAATGCTCACAGGCATACGCATCAGAAAGGAAAGCTGGGAAAACACCTACGGCAACTACATCAAGTACTCGATGCGCAGGGCAATGGATATCGCAACACTTGCCTGTTCGGTAAATGTCAGGCTGACAGAAGATAAAAAGCGGATAGACAGGCTTCGCATCGCATTCGGTGTTGCAGCCCCCACCCCGATTCGTGCTTTCACCGCAGAAAAAAGCGCACAGGGACATTTGCTTGACAAGGAACTCCTAACCTTAGTCAGCGAGGGAGCCTTGGCAGACGTCATGCCGAGAAGCAGCTGGAGAGCCTCCAAAGAATTCAGGCTCCATCTGGTCGAAGAGCTCGCACGGCGCGCAACCATAGTTTCAATCGAAAAAGCAGGAGGAAATATCAATGGCTAGGAAATTGGTTACATGCACTATCAATGGTAAAAAAAGAGAACATTCTGTAGACATCCGTTCCTCCCTTTCGGATATGCTTCGTGGCGAGGAAGGGCTTGACAGCGTAAAACATGGTTGTGACGTTGGCGAATGCGGTGCATGCACCGTACTCATTGACGGACAGCCGTTCAATTCATGCATATATCTCGCTATTTGGGCTGAAGGAAAAACCATATTGACCTTGGAGGGTCTCAGCGATACCAAAGGTACCATCTCTGATATTCAGCAGGCTTTCATAGATGAGGGGGCCGTACAATGTGGGTTCTGTACCCCTGGGTTCATTATGTCGTCGTTGCCGATCATAGATAGTGACGAGGCTATAAGCAGAGACGAGATCCGCAAGCAGATTTCCGGCAATCTCTGCAGGTGCACTGGTTACGAGAACATCGTCAATGCCATCGAGAAAACCCAGAAGAAACGAATAGAAGAGAAAAAAGCTTCCAAAGAACAAGAGTAGTTGCAGACTCTGTAGACAAGGAAGGTTTTTACCTGGAAGGAAGGGGAAGTGAAGTCCGGAAAACGGATTGCCACTTCCCTTTGCTTTTTGCAATGGTTTTCACCAGACTTTCCCAAAAGCTCTGGTTGCAACCCGCTATTTCCTCTTCTATACTGCAACCAAGGAGCCATCATGCAAGAAACCATCCTGCTTTTTTTCCAGAACATTGCGAATCCCTTCCTGGATTCCTTCGCGAATATCTGTTCCGCCCTCGGTGAACAAACCTTTGTAATTGCTTTTATTGTGGCAATACTCTGGTGCTTTGACAAGAAAAAGGGATTTGTCATCTGCTCATCGATGCTCTTCAGCGTAACTTCGATGGGAATCCTGAAAGCAATCGTACGGGCTCCGAGACCTTTTACCGTCCTCCCTTCCATCGCAGGCAAACGCCTGGCAACGGCTACCGGCTACTCATTCCCTTCAGGGCATACGACAACGGCTGCCTCATTTTATTCAGCCCTTGCCGTAGCCTATAAAAAACGCACTCTCAGCATTATCAGTGCCATTATGATCATATTGGTAGGAACCAGTAGACTCTATCTTGGTGTTCACTGGCCTATAGACGTGTTCGGGGGATTGGTTCTTGGCGTTTCCATCAGCCTACTTGCCTCATCAAAACTCAGCAAGCTCTATGAGGACAAAAAAAAGAGATACAGGTTCTCTCTCACCCTTGGCTCCATAGTGCTTGTAGCAGGCTCTATCCTAGCAATCCTGCTGCAAGCGGGACTGGTTGACGAGGTAGCTTTTTCTGATCTCATGAAAACCCTGGTTCTATCAGGAGGTGGATACCTTGGCTTTGCCTTGGAAGCCAAGAAAGTGAATTACAGCACCGAGGGGACGGCAGGAAGGAAAATCATCAGATTCCTTGCCGGTCTTGCAGGGGTCCTTGCCATTATGGCACTGAAACTGATAATACCCTCTTCCCTCTACTTTTTAGGATCGATGCTGCGGTATGCCTTGATCGGGTTCTGGGCAACAGGGCTCTACCCTCTTATAGGAAAAAGTCTTTTCTGAGATTCTCGATGGTTTTGGGCTCAATGCCCTTGGTTATGAGAAACCTGCGTAGGTCAAGCATTTCATTGAGGTGCCCCGAGCATTCCTTATGCAGGATTTTCCCGCACATTATGGCATCGTCAAGAGCATAGTGTGCTTGGTAGACCAACCCGAAATGGTCGCACAGGAACGTCAGTTTATAGCTGGGTATCTCGGGCCAAACCTTGCGGGCTATCGTATACGTACACAGATAGTGCATGGCTCTAGTCTCGATATCGTAGGACTCGAGACATCCTTTGAGCACTTTCATGTCAAAGGCCGCATTGTGGGCAACAAGGATGTCCTTTGCAATGAATTCTTTCATGGCAGGCCATACCGAATCGAATTCGCCGGCAGAGAGGCACGCGTCACTGTCTAGATGATGTACAGCTGTCATTCCCGGGTCAAAATAGGGATGTTTTGGTCGTATAAGGCTATAATAGCTGTCAAGAAGGGTTCCTTCCTCATCAAAGCGGGCCAGCGCTACGGCACAGGCCCCTCCCTCATAGCTGTTTGCAGTTTCAAAATCAAGTGCTACATAATTCATTTTTGTTTTCCTAGCATAATCGAGAGAATCGTTTTATCCGTCTCTGCCATGCCTTCATGGCTGAGCCGTGACAGGAAGCCCATGCTTTCCAGGCTATCCTTGCCAACAATGCCACTTTCACTACCGGGGGAGAATCCGCGGAAAGCCAGCTTACAGGCAAGGCAGGCAGCCTCTACGCAGGAATAGATTTTCAAGGCGCAGGTCATCTTCGCCCCGTCACAGATAATCCCGGTCAGGTTTCCAATCATTGTATTGATTGCCCTATCCATCACAGCAATATCTCCATCAAGCAGATAGACAAGGCCGCAGGCACAGCCGATTGCAGCCGTAAAGGCTCCACAAAGTGCGCTGAGACGATCTTTTCGTGCAGTCAGGGAGAGACCGACCAGTTCACTGACAACCAAGGCCTTGGCCAGTTTTTCGTCACTGGAATGCAGATACCGGGCAACTACAGCCAGAGGGACAGTAAGGGTAATCCCTTGGTTCCCGCTTCCACTGTTGATTATTACAGGAAGAGGACAGCCTGCCATCCGGGCATCGCTTGCAGCTGCGGCAAGGGAGGATGCAAGGCTAAATGCCTCAGCAAGGCTTTTAGGATCGGCATGCAGATCCTCACCGGCAATTTTACCAACCGAGAGCCCGTATTGGTTCTGGATTGCATGCAAAGCAATAGCCATATTGGTTTCTTTTGCCTCGAGCATCAACACCAGGACCTCTGCTTCTGCACTAGCTGCATAGGTAACGATGTCACTCAGCGATGCCGATTTTATGATATTTTCATCAAGACCCTCAAGAGGGGTGGTACAGTTGTCAACCGGAAGGTCCAGCAATACCGTTCCGTCTATTTCCAGATGGCTGAACCGGTCATGTTCACCACTGATAACGGCAACTGCCAAATGGGCATCCTTATGAGCGGTAACACTGATATACAGTGCGGGAATATTTTCCTGTATCGTAAGCTTTACCGACAGATCTTTTGCCAAGGCAAGCTGGGTTTCTTCAATCTTACTGAGAATGCTCAGGCCCTTTTCGACTGACCCTCCGCAAGCGCCAAGGGCCACAGCTGCCTGGATGCCCTTCAGTTCACAGTTTGGCAAGCCGACTCCCATGGCATTCTTAACCATGTCACGGGAGGTCGAGACTTCCACTGAAGAGGGAATCATGCCAAGCAATTCCGTCGCCTTCGCTCCGGCAAGCGCGGAGGCCGCCGGCTCAGTACAGCCCATCGCCGGTCTCATTTCTTTCTTAAGCAATGCATAAAATTTGTCCATGGGAAGACTATACCATTTGAAGGCATAGTGTTCCAAGACAAGCAAGGGCTCTTTTACCGGGGAACCTCTGCAATGAAAAGAGTACCTTCGACCTCCAGATGATAATCTGCAAGGGAAGCAGCTACTACGTAGCATTCACCCTTTTTTATGGTTGCAGACCCTTCTTCGCAGGTAAAAGACACCTGTCCCTCGGTGCAGAACAGTAATTCGATACTCTTCCTGTTATGGATATCATACGTACCTGTCTTGCAAACCTTCAATAGAAATTCTTCGGTTGGAGTAAGGATATGGATGCGACCGGATTTCCCTTTCAGCTGGGGCGCACAATCAGCCTGTTTGCTCTTGATATCCAGAACCTTCATCAGCTCTTTCACATCGACTTTCTTATGCGTCAACCCGCCTCGAAGGACATTGTCAGAGGCACTCATCAATTCGATACCGTTACCGAGTACATAGGCATGAAGGGTCCGAGGCTCAAGGAACAAGGCTTCACCTGGGTGAAGGTGTTTGACATTCAGCAAAAACGGGGAGAAAAGTCCCGGGTCCTCGGGAAAAGCCCCATAGCAGGAAAGGGCGATGCCCTTGCTCTCCAGAAAACGTCCATCTCCGGAGGCAAAGGGGAGCTCTTCCATTTTCTTCAGGGAGGTGATGTACTCTGCAATGCAGTCTTGCAGATCTTCCTTGTCCAGGGTATAGAGCTTTTCGAATATCTTACCTATCTCTTTGTCAGGATCAGGCGAAAGTTCATCGATATCCGAGAAATATCGGCCATAGCTCTCTGGAAGAAGCATGGTAAAAGCTGCAACAATTTGGCTGAGAGGACGAAAGGCACACATTGCCGTTACCGGGGTCAAGGCATAGATTACCTCAGCTTTCCTGTTTGGGTCCTTATAGTTCCATTGGTCCTTGGGAAGCCTGGAATGAATCGGTTCTTCCCGAATCCATCCTTCCTTGGCTTGGGATGCAGAGGGATGGCACTGTATGGACAAGGGCCTGTCAATGGCAAGCACTTTCAGCAACAGGGGAAGCACAGGCCCGAAATAATCCAAGTGTTCCTGTCCAAACCAGTTCAAACTATCATTGGCAAGGAATTGTGAAAGTTTTTCACCGGTGCCCACTACGGTAGCCTCACCGCTTTCATGGGTACCCATCCAAAGCTCAGCCTTAGGATTTCCGTCTTCGCTGATACCGAGTAAATTAGGGATAAACGAGACATTTCCCCAATCGTATTCCTTGACTTGGGGTTTGATTTGGATATATTTCATGCAAGCCTCCGCTTCTGATTATAGAAGGCTTGACTCCCTATAGCAAGTAAAAGCCCGCCAAACGGCGGGCTCTGTCTGAAAGAAACAACTACTAGGCCTTGTAGATTCTTGGCAGGAACACCAAGGCAAGGACAAAGGCACCTAGGGCTGCCAGCCAGGCAACAAACAGATTCAGGAAAATACCACCGATAAGGAACCCAATAAAGGCACATACGGCACAGGTAATTGCATAGGGCATCTGTGTTGCAACATGTTCGAGGTGAGGACACCCGGCACCTGTAGAGGAGAGAATGGTAGTATCGCTTATCGGGGAAGCATGATCTCCAAAGACAGACCCGCCAAGCACTGCGCTGATACTGATAAGCACACTGTTGAGCATTGCTCCATCCATCAAGCCCTTAGCCTGGGCAAGGCCAACTACGATTGGCATTACAATCGGAATCATGATGGCAAAAGTCCCCCAGGAAGTACCGGTGGAGAAAGAGATCAAGGCAGAGAGTGCAAAGGCAATGACAGGAATCAGGGCAATGGGGAACCCACCGCCAACAACCACTTCAGAAAGGTAGGCAGCCAAGCCAAGCCCACCGTCTTCCGGACTGCTCTTGATAACTGAACCGATAGTCCAGGCCATGGTCAGGATGATGAGAGCAGGAACCATTGATTTGATTCCGTCGCCGATGGCATCGCTTGCGCTCTTGATCGTAAAGAGTTTGCGTACGGTATAGTAGATATAGGTAATCAGCAGTGTAAAGATTACTGCATAGAACAGTGCCATCGAGGCATCGGTGTTGTTGAATGCATCACCCAGGCTCATGGAACCCATTGCAGCCCCAAGGGAGGTGATCGATTCACCGTCTATAGCACCAAGGTAAGTAGTCATAGGGAAGAGAATGACCGCAGAGGCAATAAGAACGAGAATCGGGAAAAGCATGTCCATCGGACGGGCTTTCGAAGAATTCTGCTCCCCTTCCACTTCAATCTCACCGGGGGCAGGACCGTAGTCTTCGTTGTAAAGCTTTCCGGTTTCCTTGGCATATTTGATACTCTTTGCCATTGGACCGAAGTTTCGGCCAGTCAAAATGAGGGTAAGGACCATGATCAACGTCAGAATTGCATAAATGTTAAAAGGAACCGACCGCATGAAAAATTCGAATTCGCTGATCCCCAATGAAGAAAATCCTTCGGAACCCTTAACGATCGACATGACAGTAATGACCCAACTGGAAATTGGAACCAAGATACACACAGGAGCTGCCGTAGAATCGAGGATATAGGCAAGCTGTGCACGGGGTACATTGTTTTTGTCGGTAATAGGGCGCATGACCGTCCCTACCGCAAGGCTGTTGAAATAGTCATCGATAAAAATCACAAGGCCACAGAACCAAGCCATCAGAAGGCTGGTCTTTGGGCTATTGAGCTTGTCTGCAGCCCATCTTCCGAAGGCCCTTGCAGAACCGGTCTTGCTCAACATTCCCACCAAGCCACCAAGCAAGGCACAGAACAAGAAGATTCGGATATTCCATCCGTCGTTGAGTGAGCCTGCGAGCATATCGGTCAGGTTGAGGATTGCAATAATCGGATTGCCACCGGCAACAATCAAAGTACCGGAAAGAATGCCGAGAAACAACGAAACCATCACGTCTTTTGTTATAAAAGCCAGCGTAATGGTCAAAACTGGTGGAATAAGACCCCAAATTCCAAAACTTACCATAGGAACCTCTCTATCAGGTGAATAACACCTTGTGTAATTGTCTGACTATATCATGACATTCGTTACAAAGTACAGATTTTTCTGTTCAATATGTGGCTTTTTTAAATCTTTTGTTATCTATATAACACTATTTGAACTAGAGCGAGGACACAATAAAGAAGGGATGCCTCCCCAAATAAAGAAAGGACATCCCAATAGCATAAAAAGGGTATAACCGTCAGCAATCCTAGTTTGTAACAGAAAGGATCCAAGAGGATAGCAAGGAAAGCACTGAGGGATCGATTGTAGTCTCTATGGTTTCATACTCAGTTGGCTGTCCGGTTATGGCAGGCTGCAGCAAATGGTTCAACCCATCGAGAACCTTGACGCTTACCTCCATATTCCCATTCGAAGCAAGGGCTTGCTGCAGTGAAGAGACATTTCTCTCGGTGGGGACCTGTAGGTCTTTGGTTCCGGATACAATCAAGACCGGGCAGGAAACCCTGGAAAAATAGGTTACCGGGTCAAGGGCCAGAAAGGTGAGATACCAAGGGGAAAGCAAAGCATTCACCTGCTCTAGCGCTTTTTCAGCAGGATATCCACTTGCCATGAGCATTGCTTCAAGAGACAGCTTCCGAGCCTCGAGACTTACAGAGGAGTCAAGGGCAGTCGTATACAGTTTCTTATTGGTAGCAATAATAGCTTCAATCTGTTCTTCGCTGAACCCCTGCCCCTGCACAAGCGCTCTGGTCTGCTGCAATACGAGGTCCATTCCTGCAAGTCCAGGCCCACTCAACAGAATTACAAAAGCAACCGAAGGATTGTCTGCTGCAAGGATTCCTGCAATGATGGCACCTTCACTATGGCCCAAAACCCCAATGGTATCCTGTTGCACATATTCTTTTGTTTTTAAAAAGGAAAGGACGGATGCTGCATCGTCGGCAAAATCAAGGGAGGTAGCGTTCTTTCCATCACCTCCAGACTGAGCGAATCCCCGGTCATCATAACGAATTACCACGATGCCGGCTTTGGTCAACGCATCGGCAATGACAAGAAACGGCTTATGGCCTAAAATTTCCTCGTTCCTGTCTTGGAGCCCTGAACCCGTTACCAGGATGACGCAAGGATGTTTCGCCTTGTCATCGGGACGGGTTATGGTACCTGCGAGGGAGAAGCCGTTTGCCGTCGGTATCGAGACATCTTCCGAAATATAAGGATACGGGGCGACAACTTCCTGCAGACGATGGGAAACCGTATGGTTTTTTTCCAAAACCAAAGGGAGCAATGCCCCACCCTGGGAAAAAGTTCCTTCTATTGTATTTGGGGATGCAGTTGCGTCGAGAAGGCCGGTAAAAGTTGCCTGCAATGCGGCAATATCAAAGGTAATTGATCCTGTTGCCTCATCAAAGACGGTTGTATGTACCTGCAAGGAATCAATTGCTTGTTGCCGAATTGAGAGAAACGAGGAGTATCCATCAGGTGCGGTAACAACCTCAAACTGAAGTAGTAGTTGTATATCCCCTGGCAAAGGCAGGGAACCTTCCCACCAACCGGTAATATCGGGCACGGTTTTCACCTCCTCAGGAATCTCAGGGGGGAGCACTTCTGCTTTCTCTACACTGGTACAGGAAACGAAAGATAGTAGTATTGCAATCAAGAACAACAATGAACCGAGACGATTTCCTTTCATAGGGATTCTCCATGGTAGCGACTACGTTGACAATCTATTTTTAATATTTTCTAAATAGACAGTAAACCTATCACCTTTTACAGTCAAGGGAAAGATAGGTGAATACCAAAAAATTGCCCTCATTTGCAGTGAGGGCAATCTACGAAACATGAGAGGAAAGTACGCCTATCTGGAAAGGAGAGAGAACCGGAGAGAAACCGCATCGATGGGTTTGCTCCCAATCTGATCTCCATATTCCATTGTGTAGTAGGCGGCATCGAGGTGGAATATCAAGAGGTCGAAGCCGACTCCGAAGGACTGATACCCCTGGCTCAAGCCGTAGCGCAGGTCAAGAATCGAAAGTAACCGTACCGAAGCTCCGAGATGGGTGCGTTCAAAGAATGCCCTCTGCAGTTCTGCTTCGCTCAAATCTGCAAGACCCATGATATCGAGTACATCCACTGAGATGATCGGTTTGAGTAAGGCTCCAAGTTTCGGTGCCCAGGTCAGGCCTCCGTTGAGGCTCCAACCAGCATCGGTGGTGAATGTTTCACTGGTGAAAGGATCTGAGTTGGTATCGTCAACAAAGGATTCTCCCAATACTTCCTTGCTCCAGTCGTTGATTGACTGGTAGGTAGACATGTAGTAGGTTCCATTGAAGTTCCTTGCAACTGCAGAAAGCGTAAGGCCCAAGGGGAAGTTCAAGTTCATACCTACATTTACAGGGAACGAATACCCTGCAATGAGAGGAACGTCATTGAGATAGCTATCAAGAGGGTCTGCACCATCATCACCAAGCATTTCGGTAATGGAGCTTGCACTCTGTTTCTCGAGGTACATCTTGTAGATCGCCTTTCCTGAAACACCAAGGTCAATGCTCATTACATCGGGAATGGCATTAATGCGGAAACCCAGACCAGCAGTGGCTGCCATGGTAACCTGTGCGATCAGGTTGGTCGATGTCAAATCTGCACTGGTCTTATAACTCATCAACCGTTCCTGAGCCTCAAGGCCTAAGCCGAAATTTCCAAGGCCAAGCACGAAAGACACATCGGTAGTCAGCACATCGCCATAATTCTTCCCAATTACACCAAGGAAATCTTGTGCCGCTTCTACCAAGGAGCCTTCATCAAGAGCCTCGAACATTCCACTTTCAAGGATAGCGCTCGGGTTGAAGGCCGTCACCGTTATCGCAGGAATGGAAATTTTCAATCCTCCTGAGCCCAGGTTTGCAGGGTTCAATAGGAAACTGTCATAGTAACCGGTAATACCAAGGCCTGCACCGCCCATTCCCATGACCCGGGTGCTGGTTCCCATAAAGGGTTCAGCAGTCTGTGCATAGGCATCTGTTGTCGGTTCGTAAATCGAAGTTGCAACAAGGGGTGCTGTAACCAGAAGGACCAAAGCAATTATTATAAACAGGTGCTTTTTGTTTTTCATTCTGTTCCTCCTACTCTACCAAACTGTCATACCAAGCTTGTAGATTATTAGCATTGGTAGTATCAAGCAAATCATCTAACACTCCGTCCAGCTGGGGTATTCTATTGATACTGTTGATTGTCTTGAGATTATTCACCAGAGCCTCAAAGAAATCATAGCCAAGGGAATCAAGGTATCCAGGCATCTCATTCTCAATGACAAAACCAAGTCCTGTCGAATCGAAATCTCCTAGGGAATCAGTGGTTGCCAAGGTCCCTGAGATCAACTTCGGATTAGCAGTCAGATAGACTGCGATAATCGAGGCAGGGGTAGCTGTCGTGGAAGCAGTCTTCTTATCCTGATAGAAATCCTCAAACTCGGTGATAGCTACCGACAGCACATATTTAACCAAGGTACTGGAATCAAAGACAACTTCAGTGGGGACAACCCCTGATCGGCTCATCAAGACCAGCGCCTGTTCAAGGCCTGCGCGGTAGATCTGCTGGTTAAGGAGGAAACTCTGGTACTGTGGTTCTGTAAAGGTATAGCTACCATTTGCAAAGGAACCACCTAACAAGCTGATAATCCTCGGTGCCAATCTATTGATTGTCTGGATATAAGCTCCTGTATCAGATAAGGAAATATCCTTTGTTCCCTTGGTAAGGTCCTCAATCAGACTTCCAAAGTCAACCTGGCCAAAGAAGTCGATATTTGCTGCACCGGAAAGTTCTTCTGCCACCTGGGCTGCAAAGAGAGCATCATCAACAATAGATAGTATTTGGGTTTGATTCTCCGCTAGGGTAGCATCATCGAGATTAGCCAAATCACCACCTGTAGCAATACCTTGCAAGGTAGTAACTACATTGTTAACTAGGTTGGTCATTAGCTGCATAGTCAGCACATCAGCCTGGGTCATCGTCGTAGGAGCTGTGATATTCAATCTACCCAACGCGGTACCAAGGGCTGTAGACATTGTAAGGCTCGTCTGTAATTGAGCAACCGTTGCATTGAAAACAGCAATTGAACCAGTGGCGGCAGTCACCTGGGCAAGAGTCGCAGGCTGGGAGAGTGTTTCGACCAAAGCGGTTCTCTGAGTTGGAGAATTGAAAGCCTCGGCAAGGTCAGATTCCAACTCTTCCTGTTCATCGGCATCCTGGGGTGCCAACGTAACCAAATCCCCGGAACTTGGAACACTTATAGGTAAGGTCCCAACGTTGACAGAAGCATTGGTCCCATCACTGGTATTGGTTTCTGTGGTACCTGCCCCGGTTCCGATGTCTGCCACAACTGCAGCAGCAGCCTCTGCCTCGGCAGTATTGGCTTCAAGAAGCCCATTTTCCAAGAATACATTTCCGGAAACATTATCCATCAGGTCTGCAATCTGTGAGCGGATATCCGCGTCACACGATATGAACGTTAGCGCAAGAATTGACACTAACAGAAGAAGCACTAGCGATCTTTTTTTCATGAGGCCCTCCTTAAACTATTGGGAAACAAAAACAAGGTAATCTGTATAAATCCTCTTAAAATATCCTATACCCTCAGTCGTTTTTCAAGAGAAGTATACCGACATATCAATAAATTCAACAACTATATACATATAAAACTCACTTATGGCATAAGCGTTACACAAATATTCACATTTGTCCATTGTCCCATAGCAAAATTAAGCGGGACCAGTTTGATCCCGCCAAAAATAGTGCTACAAGATTAATGCTTAGGTAACAAATCAATACTTAGAAATAGAGCTCTTTCACGACCTTCAGGTTCTCTTCCCTGTTTTCAAGCTCACCTGCATACAGGGTATCGATTCTCTCTTTGTAGAATTCAACGGTCTTGTACCTGACCAACTTCATCGTCGAGTTGACAAGCCCGTCGGCTTCGCTGAACGGTTTTGCGATAAGGGCAAAACGTGAGGGCAACCAGATATTCGGAATGGCTTTGGCAAATTGCTCATAGGACCTAAGTTCGGTAATGATGGCATCCAAGGCAGATTCCGCATCCTTACAGCCTTTCTCCTCAAGCAAACGCTTGACCACATCATCCTGCAAGGTGACAAGGGCTGTGGTAATCATCTGGTGGTCGTTGTACACCATTAACTGGTTGAGAATGTCAAGGTTATTTACCATGACTTCCTCGACTTCCTCTGGGCTGTACTTCTCTCCGTCCTTGGCAATGAGCAAAGCCTTTGCCCTTCCGGTAACGACGAGAAAACCATCTTCGTCGAAATACCCGAGATCCCCGGTCCAGAGCCAGCCATCACGGAGGGCCTCAGCCGATGCTGTCGGGTTCTTGAAATACCCTTTCATGACATTGTCGCCTTGAATGACCAACTCGCCACGTTGCCCTACTTTTGCTTCATGGGTATCATCAAGCATGATTTTACATTTTTCGGAGGCTGCGACCATGCCGCTGGTACCGAACTTGTACCTCAGGGGACTGTTGCTGCTGATAATCGGGGCTGCCTCAGTAAGGCCATAGCCTTGATAGACAGGCAGGCCGATGGCAGCAAAGAATTTCTGTTGCTTGGCTTCAAGTAAGGCCCCGCCGCCAACACAATACTGCATCCTGTTTCCAAAAATTTCCCTCAGCTTCGGGAACACCAGCTTATTGGCCAACGTATAGGGAAGCCAGGTCTTGAATCGGACAGCCCTGCTCGCCTTATGAAATCCATCGCCATTGCGCAGGATCCCTGCTTCCAGGCCACGATTGAAAATCCCTTCGATGAACGGGCCTTTCTGGTGAATCCCCTGGGTCATTTTTTTCATAAAATTACCGGTAATGGAAGGAACCGTCATCAAAAAGAGAGGGTTCACCTCCAAAAGGTTTTTGGGGAAGTTTCGGATAATGGAAGCATTCGAGCCCCGGGCATCAACAAAATGCAAGGTAATTCCGCGGATCAAAGCCGTGTAGATACCTACCGTATGGGCAAAGGAATGGTCTACCGGTAATACTACCAGCGTTTCCATCTGGGCGTCAGGCAATTTGAACAGCTCAACGGCGTCGTGGCTGTTGGTCCAATAGTTCAGGTGGGTGAGCATGATGCCCTTCGGGTTGCCGGTGGTCCCACTGGTATAGCAAATATTTACTGTATCGTTTTCCTCTATGCTGGCTTCTACTTTCTTGACCAGATCGTTCTGCTTTTCAAGGGCTTTCTTACCCAACGAAAGCAAAGCACCCCAGGATAAGAAATCCTCGCCTTCTTTCCACCCTGATTCCTCAGCTTGGGCTTTTAGGCGATCGTCCATCTCATCTAAATACACAAAAAGCACCTTATGGTCAAACATGGGCATTGCCTTGGCCGTATTTGCGAGGGTATTGCTACTCACGGCAAGCGCTACAGCTTCGCTGTGGTTTACCCTAAAGGCAATTTCCTCGGGAGTTAACTTTATGGAAAGGGGAACACTGATACCCCTGGCTTTGATTACACCCAGCTCGAAGGTTACCCATTGGGTTTTCCCTTCACTAAGGATACCGATAGTCTGCTCGCTCTTCATTCCGCGGGAAAGAAGCAAAGCTGCGACTTGGTCGGAAATTTCATCAGCCTGAACAAAAGAACAGGCTTCCCACCCCTGATCGGTTTTTACATTGGTATAAGCGCGTCCGGCATATTTATTTGCCGCCTCATGCAACATTGCAACAATTGTCCTCTCCATGGCAGTTTTCTCCAAATCAGAACCTTGTAAACGTAGATAGCTATATTTCTATGTTTACACGTATACTCCAATTGTCAGAAAAAAGCAACGAAAAAGCAAATTACCTACAGGTGGGGAAAGGTTCCCTGCAAAGGATATACGTTTTTTCCATTATGCCTAGAAAGCCGCTTCTATGTCATTTTCCACTGCAAATTCGTAGAGGGAACCGTTAAAAATATTCGTACACCTTCCGATAACCGTACCATCCTCAAGGACACAGATCCCACGACACCAGAGATTTGCAGAACCGGGTTTAGTCTGCAAAACCTCGCAAATCTCTTCGTTCGAAACAACCGCTGCTACAGCTCCTCTCCTGAAATGGCACTTCTGACCATATACTTGGTACATCGATTCAAAAAAAGAGATTGACAAGCAAGGTTGTCCCAAGGGATACACATCTTTGAACCGTTCGCAAACATAATAATCACTGAGTACTGCGGGAATTCCGTTTTTCGCCCCAAGGACCTTGAAATGCCAGAGCATAGGCCAAGTTGAGCCTGATAGCAGGCCTATCAGTTTATTGTCAGTTGGGGATGCCGCAATTTTTTCACTCAGCAAAATCTTATATTGATATGCATTGGCAACCTGGGGAAAATCTGGATGTGATTTTACCTCAGAGGCTCCTATGAGCTCGCGTTGGGAAAGCACAAAAGACCCTTTTCCCCTTGTCCTTGCTATATATCCATTGGATACCAAACCCTTGAGGGCCCTGCGTATCGTGACCCTGGAGACCCCGTACTGCGTGCATAATTCCATTTCGGTTGGTATTTGTGAGCCATCGCCCCATTCCCCGCCAATAATCTTCATTTGAAGACGCGTGAAAACTGCCTGAAATTTTAAAGCCATCAGTATTCCTCCGTTAGTGCAAGTTCGGGAGTTGCTACCGTTTGAGTATACTACGCTATTTGGCAAAGAGCACTAGTAACATACCCTTACAATACAAATTTTTTTACATTTAATATAATCATTCAGTACACTAATATCTCTTAAAGCCATTTTATTCAGTTTTAATTCATACACAATGTATTCAACGGAAGCACAAATCCAATACAAGGAACTGCTGCATGAAACCAAAGATAGGACAAATTCTTTATACCCACTGGGTTGCTGCAATCATTTCCAACAGAATTGAATCTAACCCTTTTTTATAGATACACATAGAAATCCTTGACCCTTTATTTCCGACAAGGGAGCATATATACTGAAAGGCCGAGGGACGATTATGTAAATAGTCAGGTATATGAGGGGGAAACCTATGGCTTACGTTGAACCGTATGATGCCTTGGATGAAAAAACCAAGGATATTTCCAGGGCCATTACCAGTCTCAAAGAAGAAATCGAGGCTGTGGATTGGTACAACCAACGGGTAAACACCTGCAAGGACCAAGAGCTGAAAGAGGTTATGGCCCATAACAGGGATGAAGAAATCGAACATGCCACTATGCATCTGGAATGGCTCAGGCGCAACATGGAAGGCTGGGACAAAAACCTAAAAACCTTTTTGTTCCGTTCAGGTTCCCTGCTGGAGGCAGAGACCGACCAAAAAGCAGATACATCGCTTTCACCTTCTTTGGGTATCGGGACGTTGAAATCAGAACAGGCATAACGAGGAGGAATTTGACATGGATATGTTCAAAAGGGAATTGGCTCCTTTATCTCTGCAAGGATGGAAAGAAATAGAAAACAGGGCAAAGGAAATATTACTGACGCATCTCACCGCAAGAAAGGTCGTAAAAGTATTGGGGCCGAAAGGAATTGATTATACTGCAGTCAGCGAAGGACGCCTAAAGCTGTGCGATGATGGGGAAGTAAAGGCAGGTTTCTACATGGTCAAACCCCTTGTAGAGGCACGTGTACAGTTTTCGCTCAACCGCTGGGAAATCGACAATCTGGACAGGGGTGCAAAGGATATCGACTTCGGAGGTTTGGACAAAGCCATTGCCAATCTAGCCGAATTCGAGGAAAAGGCTCTCTTCGAGGGTTATGAGCTCGGGGGAATAAAAGGTTTGCGGCAGGCTTCCACCAATAAAACCCTTGTACTGGGAAACACGGCACAAGAAACCCTGGCAGCCTTGACCGAGGGAATAATTATTCTCAAGCAACATTTCGCCACGAGCCCCTACGCTCTCATTGTCGGTACGAAAACCTGGATTTCGCTGCACAAGGACGTTGCAGGCCTCCCTCTTATCGAAAGGGTAGAAAGACTGCTTGGGGGAAAGGTTGTCCATGCCCTGACTTTGGAAGGTGCACTACTCATTCCCTTTGACGATCCCTCGATTGAGATGACCATAGGACAGGACTTTGCCCTCGGATATGAAATGCATGACTCAAAAGAGGTACGGTTATTCGCTACCGAGTCTTTCACCTTCAGGGTTTTGGATCCAAAGAGAATCGTCCCCTACAAAGCCTAAAGAAAAGGAAACCCCCATTCCGCTTAATACGGATTGGGGGTTGATCGAGCGCCAGAAGGGAATCGAACCCTCGTCACATGCTTGGGAAGCACGAGCACTAACCATTGTGCGACTGGCGCATCTTGCAAGATAATAGCACAAGACAGCTTTATTTGTAAATAGCATTCAGAAAGCTTTTAGACAACAGTTTTTGACGGTGAAAAAGCAAAAAAGCCATATTTGGTTTGACAGCTCCTTTATGTAGGGTTACACTTACGCTCAGATAAAATAATTTGGAGGCATCATGGCCACAGTACAACTGAAAAACATTTGCAAGGTGTACGAAGGTGGAGTGAAGGCCGTCGACAATGTAAACATCGACGTTAAAGATCGGGACTTTGTAGTCTTGGTCGGTCCTTCAGGTTGTGGAAAATCCACAACTCTCCGCATGATCGCTGGTTTGGAAGACATCACCAGCGGCGAATTGTACATTGATGGGAATCTTGTAAACGACGTTCCCCCGAAAGACAGGGACATAGCAATGGTATTCCAGAACTATGCTCTGTATCCGCATATGACCGTATATGATAACATGGCATTCGGTCTGAAAATCCGCAAATTCCCCAAGGAAGAAATTGATCAGCGCGTTCGCGAAGCTGCAAAAATCCTGGAAATTGAAGAATTGCTCGACAGAAAGCCAAAAGCTCTTTCTGGTGGACAGAGACAGCGTGTAGCCGTAGGCCGTGCAATCGTCAGAAAACCAAAGGTATTCCTTTTTGACGAACCTCTCTCCAACTTGGATGCAAAGCTCCGTGTCCAGATGCGTGCAGAGATTTCCTCATTGCATAATCGTCTTAAGGCAACCATGATTTACGTCACCCATGACCAGGTTGAAGCACTTACCATGGCTACCCAGATTGTTGTCATGAAGTTTGGTGTAATCCAGCAGATTGGTGGACCTCTTCCGTTGTACAACGAGCCTAACAACAAGTTTGTTGCCGGATTCATCGGTTCCCCACCAATGAACTTCCTGGAAACCGCTGTAGAAGCAGATGGTACCGATATCTATGTCAATGAAGGTTCTTTCCGCCTCAAGGTCAATGCAGAGCAGAAAAAGTTCTTGACACCTTATGTAGGCAAGAGTGTTACCTTTGGTATTCGCCCTGAGGATGTAACTTTCAGCCATACTCCAAAAGATGGTGAGACCATTGACGGCCATGTAAGTGTTGTCGAACCCCTCGGTTCCGAGACCCATGTCTATGTTGCAACAACCAAGAGCCAGGTAATCGGAAAGATCGACCCGAATATTACTATTGCAGTCGATACCAAGATCTCCTTGATCCCGGATATTGCAAAAGCAAAATTCTTTGACCTTGAAACCGAAGCGGTAATCAATTCTTCAAAGAAAGCTGCAAAGAAATAACCAGCAGACAAGTAATTCGCCGGTCCAGAAATGGGCCGGTTTTTTTATTGCCGATTCCCTACCATAAAGGAGGAGGTCTCTATTGACTGCATAGTTTCACAGGGTTGATGATATATTTCAGAAGTCCCTTCTTCCTACATTCACCATATCGGGCATGAATTTCTTAGGTGTCATTGACCTGTAAAAGGAAAAATGGAGTAACAAATGAGAAAATCACTGATAATTCTTTTCATTTTTTCGCTTTTTATCACATCGGCACTGGTCGCCGGGCCTGTTGAAAACCTCTATACATTGATCGTTCCCCAGACTTCTAGCCGTTTGTTCTTCAATGGGGGGCTGGGAAGTCCTGTTATCAGCGACAAAATTGATGATGTAGTAGAAATCAACATGGGATTCGACCCATTTGACCTTTCCATCGCAACAGGGGTCCAGGCCACATATGTATATGGGAAGCAAACACTTGACGATTCTCTTGCAATCGATACCGTAGCTAACCTGACACTTTCAGATACCCTATCCAATCTATATTTCGAGGGGACCGGGTCATATAAAAGCTATACCCTTAACCTGCAGGAATACCTAGGGTTCTATGATTTTTCCTTACATGCTCGCCTCAATACAAACCTCTCATCAAATACAGTAACCACAGTTCTTGATTTGGATCCAAAAGGAGCAATTGGCATAGGAAGGAGTTACTCTATTACAACGCTGAAGCAAATCGAATTAATGTTCAAATACCTTGCCATTCCCCTTACTGAACAAACCATACGAACTGCAGCAGAATTCCTCTATACACGTGAAAACAGGCTTTCACGATATTCAGATGACAATCGTCTCAATTTCACTACCTATTACAGGGACCTTGCCCAGGCTTTGAATGTTCCAGATAAAGTCCTGAATCTTATATATATAGACCAATCCCAGGAATTTGCCTTCGAAAGGGCACGGTTCGACGACCTACGGTACGGATGGGAAGCCCAGCTTGCAATAGAACCAAAATTCCATCTGGAAACCGGTTCCAGTTACAGCAAAACAGATGTAATCCTAAGCGGGGAATATGCTGCCTTCTTCATGGAAAATAGGCTTCATTGCCAAGCAAACGGATCAATAGGCGTAGCCTATTCTTCACAAGGATCACAGGGGTTTTCTTTTAGGACAACATTGGGCGGTCGAGCAAGGTATCTTCCCCAGAACTATCACTGGTGGGTTGATTCTGGCATGCAAGTTGTTTTCGATACCACTGATTCTCCAAAATTCCACATGCAATTGAACGGAGAGTTGAATTATATGCTCACTCCCAATTTTGTTACCTATGCAGGACTTGAAGTATACAATACTTTCAAGGATTACATGTTGTATGCCGGTGGACGGTATCGTATCTGGTAAAAAAGTATCAGGTATACCATTTTTATACAGAATACTACATGCATTTGAGATACTAATGCTATTGCAAATGAAAGCTGCCCATCAGGCAGCTTTCCTATAAGAATGTACTGGCGAGAAATCCTAGAAAAGTGCCTTGTACAGGCTCTTCACTGCATCTTGCGCTTTTTCTGAATCGACTCCGATGAGAAGGGAGGTATCGGAAGAACCGTAGTTAAGGAAATTAAGCTTGATATTCGATTCAGCCAAGGCTGTGGCACAATTTGCAATCAGGTTGCTGTCTTCCATAACCCCATTCCCTACGACTCCAACAATGGCATGGCCTTTGTCCACTTCAATAGAATCCAAGGCGAATTCGCTTTTCAACCGGGTGCACATTGCATTGACGACACTATCGCTAGCCTGGGAGGTTTCAAAAAACCAGACAATGCTATCGACCCCAAAAAGGGAGAAGGACGGTCTGATACCAAAGATATGCAACATAGTCAGCAAGGCGTGACGGATACCTGATTTCTTAAAAAGCATCAGTTTTCTAAGCCGGACCCTACTGAATCCATTCTTTGCAGAAATTCCGACAAGAGGGTTTTCACCGATTTCCCTCGAAGGGACAATCACAGTTCCCCTGTCCAAGGGAAAATTTGTATTTTTGACATTGATAGGAATACCACAGGAGACAACAGGAGCTATGGCTTCTTCATGGAAAACCCCAGCACCTACCCCTGCGAGCTCCCTTACCTCACGGTAGGACATAGTCGCAACTACCTTGGCATCTTCAACCAAGCGTGGATCTACAGAGAAAACCCCTGAAACATCCGTCCAGTTCTCGTATATGGAGGCATTTACCGCCCTCGAAAGAATCGCACCGGTAATATCGGAACCTCCTCGACTGAAGGTTTTGACATTTCCTTCAGTGTCAGCACCATAAAAACCCGGTACAATATAATGCTGCCCTTTCTTGATTGCCAAATCAAGGTTTTTCCAAGTCGATTCATGAACCGTCCCATCATGGTTAATGACGATTGCAGGGTCAGTATCTAGGAAATTCCAACCGAAAAAGGTTGCGACCAGACGGGCTGAAAGATATTCCCCACGGCTTGCAGAATACTCTGCACCATGTCCTGCATCGATCATTTGCCTGACTTCTTCCAATACCGGGAGGAAGGGTTTTTCATCCATCCCCAAGTCTGCAAGAATATCGGTATAGCGCGAAGCCACCTTCTTGAAAAGGGAGCGGCAGGAAAGCCCTTGCTGGACCAAGGCATTACAGGCATACAGCATATCGGTGACCTTCTCGTCATCTTTGCTTCTGCGACCTGGAGCAGATACCACGACGACTTGTCTTTCAGGATCAGCATCGACAATCGACTTCACTTTCCGTATCTGCGTTGCATCCGCAACCGAGCTTCCGCCAAATTTACATACTATCATGGGGGGATACCTCACTGGGGGTTTATTGTTTTACTGTCTGGTATTGTATTGAACAGTAGGTACTTGTGCAAGAGAATGCGCATCAGACTATGTTCGCTTATCAAAAAGAGACTCTCCCAACTACCCGATAGAGGTCCAATGTTCCTTTACATATATTTTTGGTTATGCTATGACGTTACTGTCATCATGCATTGATGAAAGGAATACCTGTGCTACAGAAACAAGAAAACAAAATGGGAATTCTCCCTGTCCCCAGACTAGTCCTCTCGATGTCCATACCCATCATGATCAGCATGCTTATACAGGCTTTATATAACATTGTTGACAGCATGTTCGTAGCAAGGGTAAGCGAAGAGGCTTTGACCGCAGTATCCCTGGCCTTCCCCATCCAGAACCTGGTCATAGCTGTTGCGATAGGCACATCCATAGGAATCAACTCGCTGCTCTCGCGCAGTCTTGGAGCAAAAAATATCGAAACAGCAGAAAAGGCTGCAAACAACGGTATTGTATTGGGATTGCTCAGCTGGATCGTCTTCGCAATCCTCGGCCTGACTTTGTCCAAAAACTTCTTTGCCTTGTTTACGGACAATCCTACGCTCTTGAAGATGGGAACCCAGTACATTTCAGTTTGCCTTGTTTTCTCTTTGGGAATTTTTATCGACATTACCTGTGAACGCATCCTCCAAGCAACCGGCGATACTATCCATCCCATGATTATCCAGAGCATCGGAGCCATTTCAAACATCATACTCGACCCTATCATGATCTTTGGGTTATTTGGGTTCCCTGCCTTGGGAATATTCGGTGCTGCCATTGCAACGGTCATATCACAGCATATCTCGGCCTTGCTGGCCATCTATTATGTAAGGCGAAACACGGAAGTCCAGATACAGGCAAGATTCTTCAAGCTAGAGAAAAAAATCGTCTTAGCCATATATGCAGTCGGTATTCCCACGATCATCATGCAAGCGATAGGGACCCTTATGGTAACAAGCCTCAATAAGATCATTATAGGCTATGGCATATCGGCAGTAGCGGTCTTCGGAATCTATTTCAAGGTGCAGTCCTTTATCTTCATGCCGGTATTCGGGCTGAACTCCGGCATGATCCCTGTCATTGGGTTCAATTACGGGGCAAAGCAACCAAAGAGAATCATGGAGGCACTGAAAGTCGGAATTTCCATTTCCGTTTCAATCATGGCTATCGGGATGTTTATTTTCCTGGCCTTCCCCCATGTGCTATTGAGTTGGTTCAATGCCTCACCCGAAATGCTGGCAATCGGGATAGTTGCCTTGCCAAGGATAAGCCTCTGCTTTCTCAGTGCCGGTATCTGCATTGTGCTTGGAGCACTTTTCCAGGCAACCGGGGACGGATATATCAGTATGATTATTTCCATCACAAGACAAATGGTTTTCCTTCTTCCCTCTGCTTACTTTCTTGGTAAATTCTTTGGCCTCGATGCAATCTGGTTTTCCTTTATCATTGCAGAGTCATCATCCTTTTTTCTATCTCTATTCTTTTTCAAACAAGAATACACAAAGAAACTCAAACCGCTCTATGTAAAAAAAGACCCAGTCCTCGTTGAAACAGAGGAAACCAGGTCATAGAACCAAAAGAGAACAGCCCCACAAGGTGAGGCTGCTTTGTAATCTTATTCCCACTCAATAGTCCCCGGGGGTTTGCTCGTGATATCGTAGAGGACACGGTTTACCCCACTGACCTCATTGCAGATCCTGCTTGAAGCTCTCTGCAGAACTTCAGGGGGGAACCTGAACCAGTCAGCAGTCATTGCATCCTCGCTCGTAACAGCCCTTAGGGAACATACTTCCTCATAGGTGCGTTCATCGCCCTGGACCCCGACACTCTTGACGGGAAGCAAACAGGCCAAGGCCTGCCAGATATCGTCATAGAGGCCTGCCTTCCTGATCTCATCGATAAAAATTGCATCGACATCACGAAGGGTATCGAGACGTTCCTTGGTGATTTCCCCGACACAGCGAACGCCAAGCCCGGGACCGGGGAACGGATGACGGGTAACCATTTCCTCGGGAAGCCCCAGCTCCCTTCCGAGTTGCCTTACTTCATCCTTGAACAGTTCACGTAACGGTTCGAGAAGTTCCCATTTCAAGTCTTCAGGCAAACCACCTACGTTATGGTGGCTTTTTATCGTTGCAGAAGGCCCTCCTGAAGGGCTCTTGCTCTCGATTACATCCGGATAGAGTGTCCCCTGTGCCAGAAAAGAAATTTCACCTGCGTTCCTTGCTTCGTTGTAGAAGGTGTCGACAAACAGCTTGCCAATGATCTTGCGCTTTGCCTCAGGTTCAGAAACACCATGGAGAGCGGAAAGGAATGCCTGCTCGGCATCGGCATACTGCAATCTGATATTGTAATTGTCGCGGAACACTTTCTGGACCATCTCGGCTTCACCTTTCCGAAGCAAACCGTTATTGACAAATACGCAGACCAGCTGGTCGCCTATCGCCCGATGGATCAACACAGCGGCAACAGCAGAGTCTACGCCACCGGAAAGTCCGCAGAGAACCTGTTTGTCACCGACCTTTGAACGAATATCTTCGATCGCTGTGTTTACAAAGGAACCCATATCCCAGTCGGTGGCAGCTTTACACACAGTAAGTACAAAGTTGGAAAGGATTTGTTTCCCTTGAGCACTATGGACTACCTCTGGGTGAAACTGGACCCCATAGAACTGCTTACCTGCATTTTCTATTACTGTATAGGGACAGTTGAAGGTGCTGCCGGTGGTTTCGAACCCTGCAGGAATAGACATGACCGAATCACCATGGCTCATCCAGACCCTTGAATTCTCACTGATTCCCCTAAGTAGGACAGAATCTTTTCCAAGAAGCTGGAGATCGGCAAAACCGTATTCCCGTTTCTCGGGTCTCTGCACCGAGCCACCATTCTGCACGCTCAAGACCTGCAGGCCATAACAGATCCCCAGAATGGGAATTCCGAGGTCATAGATGGCGGCATCAGGGCGGGGAGACCCTTCTGCACTCACGCTGGCAGGGCCACCGGAAAAGATGATGCCTTTGGGTTGCATCTGTTTCAGTTCCTCGGCACTGATGGTATAGGGGACAATTTGACTGTATACGTGCAACTCTCGTACGCGCCGGGCGATGAGCTGGCTGTACTGGGCACCAAAATCAAGTACGACTACAGTGTCATGGGAGAACTTTTGCATTGAATGCTCCTGAATAATCTAGTATTACGGGGAGTATACCTGATACTCCTGAATTTATTTACCAAGCCAAGCCACGAACAGGTGGATAGGCTCTCTGTACAGCATAGGAAACCGCCAAACCCAAAACGACACCAACCCCACTCTGGGCAATGTTTCCGGGGACCTCAGCAGCCGCTACGCTGAAACCGCTGATAAAGATTCCTGAAAGTACGAAATAACCAAGCGTTACCGTTGCGACACATACGATTCCTGCAAGCAGTTTCTTGACGGCCGGAATGGCTTTATCAGATTCTTGCCTCACGATGAGAGCAACCAAAAACCCTTCGACTCCATGGACCACGAAAGAAATCGGAGCCCACTGGGCATACCCACTGATCAAATCGGCAATGGCGGTTCCAAGACCACCGGCGATGAAAGCCGTCCAGGGCCCAAAGGTAAAGGCAATAAAGCAAATAGCTACATCACAAAGATTAAGATATCCTTTTGCCGTAGGAATACGAACAATCATGGTAAAAACCACAACCACTGCGGTCAAGACCGCCACAACAGCAACTTTCAGTGCATTTTTCTTTTCTTGCAAGTTTATACCCTCAATACTACTGGATTTTACAGATATACCAGAGAATCAAGGGAATGATAACTGAAACAACAAATTGGGTAAAGGTATGCCTATACGATTCAAGGGAATGGTAACTGCTTCGTTTTTCGCTTCTGCCAAAGCCACGTTGCTCCAGGCTCATGGCAAGGTTCGGAATCGAGCGCAGGGCGACAACCAGGGCGCTGGTAAGGGTTGGTACCAAGTTTGAAAGCCTTGAGAAAATATTCTTTTTCCCTTCTCCCTCCCCTGCCTCACGCAACCGATGGGAATCGGCAATCTGTATGAAACTATCTGCGATGAAGGGTATGTAGGTAAAGGCAAGTGTTATGACCAGCGAAGCTTTATAGGGAAGCCTGTACCATCGCAAGGCAAGCATGACTTCGTTCATCCGTGTGGTGGCAAATAGCAGGGTACAGACATAGGTAATGCCTATAAAACGGCCGGCAAGCCTGGTCGCCTGCAAAAGCCCTTCCTTCGTCACAAAAACAAACGATCCGAAAGATATAAGGCTCTGGCCGGAACGCACATTGAAGGGGATGAATAAAACCATGAAAACCAGCATAGGAAGAATAGACAGGAAGGTTTTCCAGCTTTGCTCAAGCCCGGTATTTATGGTTCCCACTACGATTATCAGAAAAACCACCCCATAGAGTCCTGTCAGGGTGACTGGAAGAAAGAACCAGACACAGAACAAAACCAGCAGCAGGACCTTCGCACGTGGATCAAAACGATAGAGAAATGAATTTCCGGCAACAAACGTATTGGTTGTCATTGGCACCCCAGCTTTCCATCTGTAATGGCAAAGGTAGTACGGGAGACCAAGGATGCAAAATTCTGGTCATGGGTTATCAAGAGGATGCCGGCACCGTTACGACGTAACCGGGTAATTATCTTAAGGGCCGTAGCATAGGTAAGGGCATTATCCAGTTCATCGAGAATGTAGAAAGGTCGGTCCAGAAGGTAATAGACCGCGGCCTGGAGTGCCTTTCTCAAGGGATAACTCATTGTCGAGGGGGTATCCTCCAGTTCAAGGTCAAAAAGAATCGCACAGTCACTCACCATTTTTTCGATTTCGGCGGCAGAAAGGTTTTTCCGGCGTTTCAATGACCAGGAAAGCTCTTCGCGTACGGTTGGGAGAAATATCTGCAGGTCAGGGTTTTGAAACAGATAGCCAACTGTCCTGTTGAGGGTTTTTGCAGAGACAATTTTGCCGTCGAGTGTAAATTCCCCTTCACTGGGTACATCGAGGCCGCAGAGAAGCCTGCTGAACGTACTCTTTCCGCTTCCGTTCGGACCAACCAAGGTAGAGAGGTCTCCACTGGAAAGGGAGAAAGAGGGTACTGCAAGGGTAAAAGGTTTCTCATCGATGGAACTCACCCGTGAACGGGTAGTTTTCAGGGCGGAACAGGTAAGGGTTTGGCGTCTAGGGACTTGAATGACCTGTTCCTCGAGGGGGTTCGGCAGATCATCCCCACAGAGATGGGAAAAGGATTGAAGGATCTCCTGTTTTTCACCAAAACGTAGTTTGCCGTTCTCGATCAGGGCATATCGATCGAAAAGTCCTTCAAACTGTGAAAGATACCGGGAGGCCAGTACCAAAACCGTGTGGTTGTCTTCCTTGATTTTTTCAGCAAGGAGAGAGCGCCAACGAAGATCCAGGTCATCAAAGGATTCATCCAGTATCCAAAAGGTAGGGTTTATCACCTGTTGCACTGCAAGCAGCACCCGTTTTCTTTCCCCCCCGCTCAGTTCTTGTTCACTCGAACCTCGCATGGGAAGCAAGTCCCACTGGGCAAGGGCCTCATCGACCCTTCGCTCTATGGTTTTTCTGTCAAGGCCGAGGGATTCCAAAGGAAAGGCCAACTCATCCTCTACACTTGTAGCAATGAACTGTTCCTGTGGGTCCTGTGATACGTACCCACAATCGAGGAGCAAATCCCACGGCTCAGTAAGGGAAAGGTCTTTTCCACATATAGTGACACTTCCTTGGAGATCACCTTGGATATATTTGGGGCATACATCGCTCAAAATACGGGCAAACGTACTTTTACCCCCATCAAAAGGGGCAAGCAACAAGGTTTTACTATTTTTCGGGAAGGTACAATCAAGGTGTTCGAGAACCGGTCTGTTTGGTTTCCCTGTCCAGGAACGGTAGGTAAAACTGAGGTCCTTGACGATGGCAGTGTCATTCATTGGCGAGCCTAACTGAGTTGGAGAAGTTCGTCATGCCGCCTGGATATTTCACCATAGACAACTTGGGGAAGTGTCTCCAGTTCCTCAGGGGTAAGATTTGCGGTTGAAATCGGTTTACCGATTGACAGCCTGGCATGGACCCGTTTGAACCCATGGATAGTTTCCAAGCCATCCCGGGTTCCCTGTATGGTCAAAGGAACGATGATAGCTTTCGCACGGGTTGCAAGTTTCAGGCTTCCTGCCTTCATTTCACCGATTTGGCCTGTTTTACTCCTAGTCCCTTCGGGGAATATGAGCATCGGTTTACCTTGCTTGAGTTTCTGCACCCCTGCAAGGATTGCCTTGACGGCTGAATGGGGGCTATTCCGATCAATGAAGATGCATCCAATCGCCATGCACCAGAAATTCACAATGGGAACTTTTCTCAGTTCCGCCTTTGCAATGATACAGGCCCAAAGATTTGCAGGACCGACAAATGCGATAATGTCCAACATACTGTGATGATTGGCTACAAAACAAACATTCTTCTCGGAGGGGAGATTTTCCCTTCCGTCTACAGAAACCGACACCCCAAGCATAAACAGGCTGAACTGTGATATTCCATGCCCACAGATCCGCAGCCAGCGTTCGGCACTCTTGTCAGCCTTGAAGACCTTGAGAATTCCAGCTGGAACAAAGGCATATATCGTTGAAAGAATTAACAATGGTATTACGAACAGGTAGGCTATTGCCATTCGGATATAATGCATACACTTCCTCGATTACGAAAAATCTTGCTTGCTATAAAGTTTTGCATACTGGCCACCTTTGGCCAAAAGCTCGGTATGCGTCCCTTCCTCAATTAGTTTACCTTTATCAAGGACAAAAATACAATCAGCATTCTTTACCGTTGTGAGCCGATGCGCAATTACGATTGCGGTCCTCCCATGGGAAAGCCTGCTGAAAGCTTCGGTAATCAATTCCTCGCTTTCACTGTCGAGACTGCTTGTCGCTTCATCAAAGATAAGTATCGGAGGGTTTTTCAGAAAGACCCTTGCTATAGAAATGCGTTGCTTCTGGCCACCCGAGAGCAAAGTCCCACGCTCACCTACCTGGGTATCCAGCCCATCAGGGAGACTCCTGACGAATGAACCGAGGTTTGCGGCATCAAGGGCAGCATACATTTCGGAATCGGAAGCATCTACCTTTCCGTAGCGGAGGTTTTCCCTGATGGTGTCATCGAAAAGAAACACGTTCTGCTGCACAAAGCCAATATTCTGGTGCAAGGAGCTTTGTCGTACATCTGCCACATCCTGCCCATCGATAAGTACTTTACCAGAAGCAGCCTCGTAGAATCGGGGAATAAGTGATGCAAAGGTACTCTTTCCGGCCCCTGATTCCCCGACCAAGGCAACTGTAGAGCCTCCTTTGATCGTAAGGCAGATATCATCAAGGATTGTCTCGACAGAGCTTTCATACTGGAAGGTAACCTGGTCATAGGTAACATTTCCCTCTGTAACGACCAGGGGAACGGCATTTTTCTTGTCTGTGATGGAAGGCTGCTCATCCATTACCTGGGTAAACCGCTCGAAGGAAGCCATACCCTGTTGCAACTGTTCGGTAAAGTTAATCAAACGGTCGATAGGGGGAAGGACTACCCCGACATAGAGGATAAAGGCAACCAAATCATACGCTTGGACTTTTCCCAGGAGAATCAGCAAGGCCCCGCCAGCGATGGTGCAAAAATAGTACAGGTCTCTGAAAAGTCCGAGTATGGAGTGATAACTTCCCATGACCTTATACTGTTGCATTTTGCTATCGCGCAATACGTTGTTGACATTATCGAATTTCTTGGACTGGTACTCTTCCCTGCTGAAGGACTTGACTTCACGTATACCTTGCAGGGAATTTTCCACGGTGCTGTTCACATCAGCGACCGTTCGCCTGACTTCCCTGAAGGTCTGTTTCATTTTCAGGCCGTAATGGACCCCATAGAACACCATGATCGGCAAGGGGATCAGGGAAACCAAAGAAAGGGAGACATTATAGGAAAACATAATGATATAGGAACCGAGGATTGTCGCCAGACTGATCAACAGGTCTTCCGGTGCGTGGTGGGCTGTCTCGGTTATCTGGAACAAGTCATTGGTAATCCTGCTCATCACATGACCGGTCTTCGTCTTGTCAAAATACCCGAAGGAAAGTTTCTGCAGATGCGAGAACAATTCGCTACGCATGTCGTTTTCCATCTGGACTCCCAGGATATGTCCCCAGGTAACCCTGATATACTGGCAGACAGCCTGCAGGATATAAATGAGCAACATTACCCCGAAAATAATGAACATAGTACGGACATTACCCTCGGGAATCTCGGTTTTCAAGAGCTGCCGGGTCAGAGAAGGAAACAGGATAGAAAGAAAGGAAGAAAACACAGCTACCCCCATATCAAGGAAAAATAGTCCTTTATATGGGCGGTAGTAAGAAATAAAACGCTTGAGCATATCAGTGTTTCTTCCCAAAAAGTCTCGCAAAGAATCCTTTTTTCGGCAAAGGTTTTTCAACAGTGACAGGAGGTTTTACCGGGGAAACGGTTTTTTTCTGAACAGGTTTCTTCTGGGCAGGTTCTCTTCTGTTGGCTGCAGGGGAAGCAGGTGCAGAACCAGATTCTCCCTTGTACTGCTGCTTGTAGTATGCCAATCTTTCTTCCAAAGAAAGATTCTGGATTTCTGCATAGCTCTTGGAGCCTGTTTTACGTCTTGGTGCTGGATTCGAAGGACGGGCTGCAAGGGGCTGGCGGGGTTTGGTCGCAGCAGTCCTTGGCTCGTTGACCCTTGGCTCACTGGCAGGTTTACCGGCATATTTGCCAGCAGGACGGGCAGGACCTCTTCTGGCAGGTCCACTTGCATCCCTTCTTGGCGGGGCAGATCTCCTTGAGGGAGAAGATGTAGGGCGTCCATTTCTGCTACGACCACCTCGATCAGGGGAAGAAGCATATTCGTCGTTGCTTACCAAATCGCGGAAAGAGTATTTGGCACTCTTGTCCTCGACTACAGGCAATTCGCCTTCCGCAGGCCAAATTACAGGAATTTTCATCTGGATATAGTTTTCGATCGGTTCAAGGCCAAATACATACTCTTCATCGGCCAAGGTAATGGACTTGCCTGTTTTCCCGGCGCGGGCAGTTCGCCCTATTCGATGAACATAACTCTCGAAATCGTCGGGGATGTCATAGTTGACTACCAGCTGGAGATCGTCGATCTGGAGTCCTCTAGCAGCTACGTCAGTGGCCACAAGGAATTTGATCGTCCCATCTTTCATCTTATCGATGGTTTCCAGGCGTTTCGACTGGGGAAGGTCTCCCATCAGGTACTTTGAGGCATATCCATTGAGCGACAACCGTTTGGCAACCTCTATGCAACGTGCCTTGGTGTTTGTGAAAACCAAGCAGTTTTCTGGGTTTTCCCTATGCAGGAGCTGGAGAAGCAAACCGAATTTCTCATCCTTGGAAATATGGTACAGCTCCTGGGTAATTGCATTTACGGTTATTTCCTCGGGCTGGACCTCGACTTCTACAGGACTATTCATGAAAGACCAGGCAAGATTGCGCACCCTGGTTCCCAAAGTCGCCGAGAACAGCATGGTCTGCCTTTCTTTGGCCGGCCTCAGCAGGCTGAACATTTTCTGGACATCAGGATAAAACCCCATGTCAAAGAGCCGGTCTGCCTCATCGACAACAAAGGTATCGAACTGGCGGAAATCAATCTTATGCATCTTCTGGTAATCCAGGATTCTTCCCGGGGTACAGACAAAGATATCACACCCTTTCTCGATCAAGGCATCCTGCTTTCCATACCCGACCCCTCCATAAAAACAACCTACCGTCAGTCCCTCGATGGCTGAAGACAGTTTTGCCGTATCTTCGTCAATTTGGACAGCCAGTTCCCTGGTCGGGGCTACGATCAAAGCTTTTGGAAGGGGTTTCCCTTCTTTCTGTGCCGTCACATATTTTTGGAGGATAGAAAGAACATATACGGCAGTTTTTCCGCTACCAGTCTTTGACTGGACCATAACATCTCGGTAGGCAAGGCTAATTGGAAGGATTTTCTCCTGTACCTCGGTACAATCGCTAAATCCTGCAGCCTCGATACCTTTGAGCACCTGCTCACTTAAGGGTAATTCAGTAAATTTCATGGATACTATATATCGCCTTTATAATAATTTGCCAACACACAACAGAAAGGGAGAAAATACATTTACTCCCTTTCTACAAGATAGATTAAAATAACAGTATTGTCCACCTCCACAAGGAGACGGCAAAAACACTCAGTCCTCTAGCTCCCATTCCCTTACCTGATGGCAGATAGCAAGGGTCCTCGTAAACGGACCGGCAAAGCTTTTCCCATCGACAGAGTATATCGGCATAGCCGCCATACTGGTGGCGGAGATAAACAATTCATCGTACAACCCGGAACGGACATCCTTTGCCAAAGGGGATTCGTAGACAACCTCTATGCCATTTTTAAGCGCAGCCTGGACAACCCGGTCCCGGGTTACCCCCAGCAACACCTTTTCAGAGGGAGCTGTATACAGCTTACCTTCCCTGAAGGCAAAGAAATTGCTACGCGTCCCCTCCAGGATTTCCCCTTCCCTATTGACTAGAAGTGCTTCAAATCCACCTTGGCGGCGGGCAGCTTCAAGAGCCATATAATTCAACAGCAGATTCCCTGTCTTACAGGATGGCATCAATCGTTCGCCTTCATAGGTAAAGGTTACAACTCCTTCTCTGTAATAGCTATCAGGGTATGAAATCAGAGGTGCTGCCGTTATAAAACATTGAGGATCCTTGCCCCCGACAACAAGGATACGTACAGAAGCTTCCACCAAGGAATCCACCTGTATGAGAGCATGTACCCAGTTTGTCAATTCCTCGTTGGTGAATGAATGGGAAAGGAAGATGCCCTCACAGGACTTGTCCAATCGCCTCAAATGATCGGCAAGATGTACAGGTCTCCCCTTGATGACCCGAATGGATTCATAGGTAGAAAACCCAAACTGCACTTCCCTGTTTGTCACACTGAGTGTGGCGTCCGCTTCCTTAATGATAACCCCGTTCCGTACGGCATGTTCAGCGACCATTGCATTCCTTCTTTTACGATGGATATTTAATCAATTCCCTGGGCTTGCTCCCATTCGGAGGCCCGACATATCCCATCTCTTCCATCTGCTCTACCAGACGTGCAGCCCGGTTGTACCCTATCTTAAGCCTTCGCTGCAAGTAGGAAGCTGAAGCACAACGCCTTTCGACAACAATCTGGAGGGCTTTTTCCATCAGCGCATCATCATCGTTCCCTTCAACTTCATCAGACGAAGCATCACTGCTGTCAACATTTTCATCCTCGAAGAAGGAATCGTCGATAAAATCCTGGACTCCCTGGGTACTTGCGAACCTGACCACTTCCTCGACTTCATTGTCACTCAGATAAGCCCCTTGGATGCGCATGGGAATCGGATCGGTACTTGCAACATAGAGCATATCGCCCTTACCAAGTAACTTTTCTGCTCCGCCTTCATCGATAATGATCCGGCTATCGGTCGTACTGGTAACGGCAAAAGCGATTCGAGTAGGTATATTGCTTTTTATCACCCCGGTAATGACATCGACAGAGGGGCGCTGCGTCGCCAGAATCAGATGTATCCCGACTGCCCTGCTCATGGCAGCCAGACGGGAAACTTTGTTCTCCAGCTCCTTGCCCACCGTATGCATCAAGTCGGCAAACTCATCTATGACCACGACAATGAACGGGAGTTTTTCCCTTGCAAGATGACTTTCCTCAATCTTTTCATTATAGCCGGTGATATTTCGCGCGTTTATCCCTTGCAGCAGCCGATACCTCCTATCCATCTCATATAGACAGAAATCGAAGGCCTTGAGCGTCTTCTTAGGATCTGTGATGACCGGGGTCAAAAGATGTGGGATGCCATTGTAGATGTTCAGCTCCACAATTTTGGGATCTACAAGAATGAGTCTCACTTCTTTCGGGCTCTTACGGAATAATATGGAGCAGATCATCGAATTGACACAGACGCTCTTGCCACTTCCGGTAGACCCTGCAATGAGAAGATGCGGGGCTTTCTCGACATCGATGACAATAGGCTCCCCAAGAAGGTTCTTACCGAGAACCATGGGGATATTGCCCCTTTTCTGGTCCATGGAAGGAAGCATCTCCTTGAAACCGATGATATCGCGTTTCCTGTTTGGGATTTCTATTCCAACGGCAGAGCGCCCGGGTATCGGGGCAACGATGCGTACCTGCAGTGCTGCAAGGCTGAGGGCTATGTTATCTGCAAGGCTGACGATTGTATTCACCCTGACCCCGGGGGCAGGAAGAATCTCAAACATGGTTACGGTAGGCCCCCGTACAATGCTGACCAACTCAACCCTCACGTTGAATTCCATAAGAGTAGCAACCAGCTTGTCCCCTCTCTCCAAGGTCTCCGTGTCAATTACATTTCCGGTTTTGGGATACCTCACCAGGATTTCCTCGGGAGGAAAGCGGTATATAAGCCTTCCTTTATTGATCAGTGCACTGCCACTTCCGTTCGAGGAAGCGAGACCGCCCACCCCGCTTGCTGTATCAATGTCGAGATCACCTTCCAGTACCTCAGAAATAGGGGGTACATCATCCGAAAACCCTCCATTGATAGGTTTGGCGGTGCTCAAAGGAGCAAAAAACTCTGGGCGTTCAGTCTTCGGCTCGTCAAAAGAGGGTCTGACGGAAATGACCTGGTCCCGTATGGAAATCGTAGCTTTCCCGCTCTCCTCGGCAGGGAGTTGCAAAGATTCCTTTTCTCTTCTTTCCAAGGAGGGACTTCCCATAGAAACCTTGACTTCAACGGGATTGGCAATCGTAACAGAAGCAGGGGTTTCAGGCCGAGAAAACAAACCATGGTCTTCTGTTTCTTCCACGGCCCTTGCAAGCATTCCCTTGGCTTTTCCTGTCCTCTTGGGAACAGGCTCGCTATGGGCTGCAGGATTCTTCCCTATGACCTCCAAGGCTGCCTGGAGAAAGCCTGAAAGCGGTTCATGTTTCCTTTCATCGGATTTTGCTTTCTTTTTCTCTGTCCTGGTTTCGTCTTTTTCTACCTTGCGTTCCCGCATGTGTTCTTCTTTGATAGTCTGGAGAGCCCCTATACTGGCAAGTCCATAAGAAGGGGTGGGCGCCAACTCCTCTACATCGATGATATCTTTGTTGGCAACTGCTCTCTCGGGCGATCGTGCAAGGCTATTGAGAGGGGGAACTTCCATAACCTGGGGGAATTCCATTTTCCCTGAGAAATCCTTTTCCTCTGGTTTCTGTTTTTGTTTGAGTACAACGATAGCCTCATCCTCAGTAAGTTTTTCCTGCCGTTTCTTTTCTGAGGCCAATCTTCTCTTTTCTCCCCGCGAAAGGGAGGAGGTATCAATTTTCTGGCCAGCTTGCATCTGCTTCAGTTTCAAGGCAAAAGCCTTTTTCTTTCGGTAATGCCGGTCAAGGATATCGCCTATTAGGGTGAGGGCAACAAAAAGGCCAGTCTCGAAAAGGAAGGCTAGGACCACTTTGAGGGAAGCTGTATGCAACGTGGCACCATTTGCAAACAGAAAATCCATAATCACCTTCGGGCGGCCTGTCTGCTGAAGCATCTGAGCCAGGAGGTATACGGTAAAATACATGAGTGCGGTTACCGGAATCAACACGAAGGAAAAAGGTTTGCGGCCCCTGAAAGAAAAAGCCATGCAAGCCCAGAGGATAAGCAGAAAACAGAAAGGAATAAGTCCAAAAGGATTAGCCAATGCCGAAAAACCAATATACGGGGCCAGCCATTGCAAAAATCCAGTGAGAAAAGATGCTTTTACACTGAACAGAGGTAACACAATCCCCAATGACAACACCATTGCCAAAAAGAGTGACAAAAAGCCAAAAACCAATGAAAAACGACCTTTTCCTTTGTTCAAAACATTCTCCTCATGCAAAACCCCAATATCATTGAAACAACAAACCCATCCTCAGGTATCACCCCTTGTGCAAGATACAGAGCATTCGCTGGGCATCGAGATACGGTACGGACAAAGAGACCTGGCTCACAGTCCATTTACTCTTGCATTGTTTCTCAACTTGCTCCAACTCCATTCGGAGCTGGTCTTCCTGCCCCTTATAGGCACAGATCACCCCATCGGGAGCCAGGATTGGCTCGACGGCATCAAGGATATCATACAATGGGTGGAAAGCCCTGAAAGTTACCAAATCGAAAGAACCTTTGACTTGCGAGAGGTCTTGGTCATACACACTGACCCTATCGCTCAGGCGGCATAGGACAAGGGCATTATTGAGAAACCCCACCCTACGGCCCATACGTTCAACCAAGGTAAACCGGTAATCCCGCAATGCAATTGCCAAGGGAATGCCAGGCAACCCGGCCCCCGAGCCAAGGTCGGCGATGGTTGGGTCTTGTTTGCCTGAAAGCAAATCCAGAATTGTAGGGACAGAGGACAGGCTATCGACAATATGCTTGGTAATCAATTCATTCCCGCTTGCACCTACAAGCTTATAGGTGGGGTTCCACAGTTCAAGCTCCTTAATGTAGGTGGAAAGCTGAGCATATTGGGTATCATCAAACTGCAGACCAAGCTGGTCGATGGAATCATGCAACAGGTTGTCATACGTTGCCATGGCGGCCTCCCTTGCCAACATGCAGGATAAGGATTGCAAGATCGCTGGTACGGACCCCGTTTATCCTGCTCGCCTGCCCAACGGAGCGTGGCTTTATTGTCTTGAGTTTTTCCCTGGACTCTGCGCTTAGTCCCTCAAGGGTCCCATAGTCGAGGGTATCGGGAATCAAAAGGCCTTCCAGTTTCTCGAACCGTGAAACCTGCCGGTCCTGCCGGTGGATATATCCCTCGTACTTTATATCGAGTTCAACCTGGTAACGGGTAGGTTCATCAAACGCATCCAATTCGGGAATAGAGGACCTCAGGTCATCTATTGTCACTTCAGGCATTTTCAGGGCAGTGAGGGCGGTTTTCTGTTCATACTTATGTTTGGAAAGCAAGTCCTTCACGGCCTCAATCTTTTCCATTTTCTGTTTCAGGCGTTCCAATTTTTCCTCGCTCTGCAAGCCGACTGAATACCCTTTTCCAGTCAAGCGCTGGTCACAGGTATCATGGCGGAGATTCAACCGGTATTCTGCCCTGCTGGTAAACATCCTATACGGTTCCTTGGTTCCCATGGTCACCAGATCGTCAATCAAAACGCCGGTATAGGCTTCATTGCGGGAAAGAACCAGCGGTTTTTCGCCCTTCAATTTCTGGGCGGCATTGATTCCGGCCATCAAACCCTGGCAGGCTGCTTCCTCATATCCGCTGGTACCGTTGGTTTGTCCTGCAACGAACAGATTCCCAACATGCTTGCTCTCCAAGGATGCATAGAGGTTCTGGGGATCGAGGTAGTCGTACTCCACTGCATAGGCAGGGCGCATAATCTGGGCATGCTCGAGGCCTGCAATGCTATGGATAAAGTCCCACTGGACATCCTCAGGCAAGGAGGAGGAGATGCCGTTGAGATACATTTCCTCGGTACCGACCCCCTCCGGTTCCACAAAGATCTGGTGCCGGTCCCTATCTGGGAACCGGACTACCTTATCCTCGATGGAAGGGCAATAGCGTGGACCTTTGCCTACGATTTTCCCTCCATACAGAGGGGAACGGTGGATATTGTCTCTAATTATCTGATGGGTTTTGTCGTTGGTCCAGGTAATATGGCAAGGAAGCATGGGGCGCTCCACGCTGTCATAATCGAAACTGAAGGGCATCAAAACGGGATCACCGTCCTGCAGTTCCATTTTCTCAAAATCCAGCGAACTTTTACGTACCCTGGCGGGGGTACCCGTCTTCAGTCTTCCCACTGGGAATCCTTTCTCACGTAAGGCTGTCCCCAAGCCCATGGCTGCCGGCTCATCAAGACGGCCAAAGGGTGCATCGTATTCCCCGATGAAAATCCGCCCTTCCATAAATGTACCGGTAGTGAGGACCATCACCTTGCAGGAAATGACATGACCACGTGCAGTTTTGACCCCCACCAGGTTTTTCCCTTCCTTGTCCAAGACCAAATCGACAACGGTGTCCATAAATAGGGAGAGATTACTCTGGCTTTCCAACGTTTCTTTTGCGAGGCGGGCATAGGTGAATTTATCAGCCTGGGCACGGGGTGCCTGCACTGCAGGACCCCTACGACGGTTGAGAATCCTATATTGAATCATTGAATGGTCGATCAAGTGGGCCATTTCACCCCCGAGAGCATCGACTTCCCTTACTATATTTCCCTTTGAAAGCCCCCCGATTGCAGGATTGCAGGACAAACGCCCGATTGCATCCAGATTCTGGGTAATCAAAAGAGTGCTGAAACCAATTCTCGAGAGGGCCAGAGATGCCTCGATTCCGGCATGGCCCCCTCCCACTACTATTGCATCATAATCCATAGTTACTTCCCTACGCAAAATCCGCTGAATATCTTTTGAAGGATATCCGCGGGGGTGACTTCCCCGGTAAGTTCTCCGAGACTCTGCATTGCTTCACCCAACTCCGCGGCTACAATGTCCAACGGAATATCCAATTCAACAAGGGCTATCGCCCTTTGAACAGCTTCACTTGCCTGGAGCAACAGAACTTTCTGCCGCTCCGATTCGATTACCACCTGGTCTTCCCCTGTCGTGGGCAACCCCTGCCGCAGGCGTTTTGCAATGGCACTTGCCAATGCGGCTATTCCTTCCCCGCTCTGGGCACTGACAGAAAGACTGCCTTGCGGGGCTTTGGCCAAATCGCTCTTATTGAAAACGACAAGGGTTTTGTCATCAGAGCGATAACTCTGCTGTACCTCGGTGCTATCGACAAGATAGACAACCAAGTCGGCCTGGTCTATCAGTTGCTCGGTTCTTTTGATACCCTCTGCCTCGATAGTGTCACTGCTCTCGCGCAACCCGGCAGTGTCATAAAGCCGGACAGGGATTCCTTCAAAGGAACAATCTGCCTCGATATAATCTCGGGTAGTTCCCTTGGTCGCGCTTACTATCGACCGTTGTTGTTTAAGCAAAAGGTTGAAAAGCGAGCTTTTCCCTGCATTGGTGGCCCCTGCAAGGACAACCCTTGCCCCTTGGCCATAGAGGCGTCCGACCGAATAGGAAGAGGCAAGCCTTTCAAGGGCAATTTCTACTTCCTGGAGCCGGGACAGAGGAAACACGAACTCATCAAGTTCATCCTCTGCATAGTCCAGCTGCACCTCGACGGCTGCCAAAACAACAAGCAAGTCTTCCTTGACTGCTGAAATCCTATCTTTAAGAGACCCTTCCAACCGTGAAAGGGCCATAGCCTGGCTCCGCGGGCTCTGGGCTGCAACCAGTTCTTGTACTGCCTCGGCCTGGGTTAAGTCCATTCTCCCATGCAAAAAAGCACGGAAGGTAAACTCGCCACCCTGGGCAGGGCGCAAACCGATACGCTTGAACAAAGCAAGCAATTTCTGAAGCCCCGGCAGCGACCCATGGCAGGTAAACTCAACAGATTCCTCCAAAGTATACCCATGCCCATGCGTATAGACAGCCGCGACAACCTCATCGAGGTTCTCTCCATTTTGCCCATCGGTTATGAACCCATGGACCAACGTGGCATTCTTAGCCTGCAACAAAGCCTTCGGACGGGAAAAACATTCCCCCAAAGCCTTTCTGCAACCTTCACCGCTGACACGGATTACGGCCAAAGCACTCTGGGCCCAGGCTGTTGCCAATGCATATATTATATCGTCAGTATTATAACTTTCCATGTCGAGCAGTATACTGTAGTGGCGGCAGACCTTGCAACAAGAGCATCTCATTGGATATGATACCGCCATGGATATTTCTGCAAAAAATGCGGCTCTTCTTCGAAGCCGCCTATACAAATCGATGCGTTCCTTTTTCGACGAACGGTCGTATACCGAAGTCGATACTCCTTCGCTGTCCCCTGACCTCATCCCAGAGCCAACGATAGAGAATTTCGGAACCCGTTTTGACAATGAATTCATAGGTTCTTTGGATATGTATCTGATTCCCTCCCCTGAGGTTTTCATGAAAAAACTGATTGCAGCCGGTTTTGGAAGCATATATCAGTTCAGCCACTGTTTCCGCAACTGCGAACAGATAGGCAAGATACACAATCCTGAGTTCTCTATGCTCGAATATTATACGGTAGGGGCGGACGAACAGGATTCCATCGAAATTACCGCAGAATTGCTTGCAAAGACCGCCTTGCCCAACTGCCCGACGCACTTGTTGCCACCCTTCAACCATTTGACTGTGGAAGAAGCCATGTGGCGCTATGCCCAGGTAGACTTGGAAAAGAACCAGAGCCAGAAAAATCTTGCCAATGAGGCAAGGCGGCTCGGTTTGCATCTCGGAACCGAACCGGAGAGCTGGGAAGACACCTTCAACAGGATTTTTTTGACTTTTGTCGAACCAAACCTGCCCCAGGATAAGCCTTTGGTGCTCGACCGATACCCAGCCCAGATTGAATGTTTGGCAAAACGTGAGGGAAATTATAGAAAACGCTGGGAAATGTATGCGGGTGGCATAGAAATTGCGAACTGTTACGATGAAGAACGAGAGGTAGCGGTGATAGAGGCATATTATCGCCAAGAGTATGCCAAACTTATCCAACAGCGAACAATCAAGCAGTCGGTCATCCCTGATACAGACCCTTCCTTTGCTACTTTGTTCACCACTTTCCCCCAGTGTTCAGGTGTTGCTTTGGGGATGGACAGGTTGCTGATGCTACAGTTGGGAAAAACCAGCCTTGAGGGGGTGATTCTTTTTCCTATTTCTGGTATGCTTGGCAACGGTAAAAATTGTAATATTTAACATACGAGGTAATTAGCATGATTAAAGCAGGTCAAATCGAAAAGGGAACAGCCCTTCTCATTAAAGGACAGCCCTTTGTTTGCATCGACCGTGAATTTGTAAACCCCGGTAAAGGATCGGCCTTTGTTCGTCTGAAACTCAAGAGCCCCTCAAGTGGCCAGACCCTCAGCGAAACCATGAAGAGCCAGGACAATGCCGAGGATATCATGGTTGTGGATCGCGATTGCCAATATCTGTTCAATGATGGCGAAAGCTTCCACTTCATGCTGACTGATACATACGACCAGATTGAAGTCCCTATGGTAAACTTCCCCGACTATCAGTTCATCATGAAAGACGGTGAAACCTATCGCTGCACATTCTGGGAAACCCAGCTTCTCGATATCCAGGTCCCACCCAAGGTAATCTTTTTGGTAGCCGAGGCAGAGGAAGCCGTCAAAGGCGACACTGTCCAGGGAGCAACCAAATATGTGGTGACCGAGACAGGCCTCAAGGTTCGAGTTCCCATTTTCATCAAACAGGGTGAAAAGATCAGGGTAAACACCGAAACCAAGGAATACCTGGAACGGGTCAACAGCTAGAAAAAGTGGTTTTCCATCGCAATAAAAGAGCCAGCACGTGCCGGCTCTTTTATTATGTCCCTATATGTGCATACTTTTCAGCAGACAGAGACAGGAAACCGCTAAGGGGGGGACTCCCTGTCTCAATACCTGGGCAACAGGTACGCTCTGGTATCGTATCAGCCAACCAGAAGGCTTATGTCATCCTCAACATTGGAAATACCGGCAATTCCGAAGTTCTCAACCAATACGTTTGCAACGTTAGGAGACAGGAAGGCAGGAAGCGTAGGTCCGAGATGAATGTTCTTCACCCCAAGGGACAATAACGCCAACAGCACGATGACAGCTTTCTGTTCATACCAGGCAATATTGTAAGCGATCGGAAGTTCGTTGATATCGTCCAGGGCAAACACTTCTTTGAGCTTGAGGGCAATGAGAGCCAAAGAGTAGGAATCATTGCACTGACCGGCATCGAGCACACGGGGAATACCACCGATATCGCCAAGATTGAGCTTGATATATTTGTACTTTGCACAACCAGCGGTAAGGATTACGGTATCCTTGGGTAGGGCCTTTGCAAATTCTGTGTAGTAATCCCTCGATTTCGAACGTCCGTCACAGCCGGCCATGACTACAAACTTCTTTATCGCCCCGCTCTTCACGGCATCGACAACCTTGTCTGCCAAAGCGAACACCTGGTTGTGGGCAAAACCGCCGACCAGCTTACCAGTCTCAAGTTCTGTTGGGGCTTCACATTTCTTGGCCATTTCAATGATCTGGGAGAAATCTTTTGTCTCTCCGATATCGCCACCAATATGCTTGACCCCGGGGAACCCTGTAGCACCGGTAGTAAAGATGCGGTCTTTATAGGAAGCATCGGGTGCAACGATACAGTTGGTGGTCATCAAGATCGGGCCATTGAACGAAGCGAATTCCTGCTTTTGCTTCCACCAGGCGTTACCGTAGTTACCGACAAAATTCGGATATTTCTTGAATGCAGGGTAGTAATGGGCGGGAAGCATTTCCGAGTGGGTATATACATCTACCCCGGTCCCTTGGGTCTGTTCCAACAACATCTTTAAGTCACGCAAATCATGTCCTGAGATCAGAATCCCAGGGTTTTTACCAACACCAAGCTTGACCTCGGTAATTTCAGGATTGCCGTAAGCACCTGTATTTGCACTATCAAGCAAAGCCATTCCGGTCACACCCCACTTACCTGTTTCCAACGTGAGGGCTACAAGCTCATCCACGCTCTTTTTTTCAAGCAAAGCGGCAAGGGAACTTTGGATAAAGCTATCGAGGGCCTCATCATCCTTGATAAGGACGTTGGCATGTTTGCTATAGGCAGAGACTCCCTTCAAACCGTAGGTAATCAGTTCCTTGAGACTCCTTATATCCTCATTTTTCTCGGAAAGGACACCGATTGACCTTGCCTTATCTTCAATGGTACGTCTGTCGCTCTCTACATATAAGGCTGCCTCACTAAGGTTTGAAGCATCAGCAAGCTGGGCGATAAGCCTGGTTTTCATATCAATGGTAAGCAGAATCCTTGTATAGATTGCCTGGTCATCGAAATTGGCATTGGTAATGGTGCTGAACAGGTTGAACGTTACCAGATGGTTGACCTCAGATCCTACGTCCTTGCCTTCACTGCGCAAACGGGTCGAAACCTGGCTCAAGCCTTTGGTTACCCATACAAGCATATCCATCAGGTTCGAGACTTCTGCAGATTTTCCACAGACACCGGCGAGCGTACAGCCACTATTGCGTGCTGTTTCCTGGCATTGGTAACAAAACATTTTTGAATCCATATTAGCTCTCCTTCTCATTCTAGAAAATTACGATCAGGAACATTTTGAAACGTTCGGGGGCAACTATTGCGTGAGGATGCTTAGCTGGCATGAGAATCGATTCGCCTGCCTTGAGGATATGTTTTTCCCCGTCTATGGTAACCTCACCTTTCCCATCAAGGGCGACTACCAAGGCATCACCTCCACTTTCATGGCTGCTTATCTCCTCACCTTTTTCAAAAGCAAACAAGGTCAGACTATGATTTTGGTCTTGTGCAAGGGTCTTGCTGACAACCTGGCCGCTTTGATAACTTACCTGCTGGGCAAAATCCAAGACTTTCGCATATTCGAAATTTTTGATTTTCATACTCATCCTCCTGGGATTTTTAGTATCAACACCCCTAGTGTAGAAGGAAAGAACTGTACAGTATGTTGTTTTTCCAACATCAATAAATTTTACCACCAAAAAAACAAAGCCAGTAATCGTCTTCTGATTGCTGGCTTCTCATATGCATGGTGATGTGTTTAGGGTATTTACCAAGTCTTTACCTTGACTGTAATAGTATTTGTATTCTGGTCTGATTGCACTTCACAGTGGAAATTTCTGTTATTTGATGAGATTACTACACCACCTTCTGAGGAATCGACATGCGAAGTCTTAGGGACCTTACCATGCAGATATAAATTCGAAGCCCCTTGGGAGAAAATGGAAAAGGAGAAGAGACTCAGCAAAACAAGAAAAAGGAATAGTTTCAAAACCTTTGACATCGAATCCCTCCATAATTATTCAAGGTATCTGCCTACAAGCATAGAAGCCCTGAGGGTTGCTGTCAAGCAATAATGTTTTTTATTTCTTTTTATGTATATAATTATATTTTACTTTAAGTTATAAATCCAGATAAACCCATGCATTTTACAAGCCTTGAACAGACCTATCCAAACATCCTATACTTGCTTCATTCGTTTGTCTGGAGTAGAAATTTGGGAATCTTTGAATTGATATTGGTCTCTATAGGGTTGGCAATGGACGCCTTTGCAGTTTCCCTGTGCAAGGGTTTGCGAATGAAAACTATAAACTACCGGCAAGGTGCGATTATTTCCTTTACCTTCGGTTTTTTCCAGGCCTTGATGCCTTTGCTCGGATGGACCTTGGGTCTCCAGTTTGAAAAGTATATTACCACATTCGACCATTGGATTGCCTTTGTCCTTCTTTTTGCCATCGGGGGTAAGATGCTCTGGGATGCATTCCATGAGGATGGATCGTGCCCGATCGGAGAAAACGAAAGGATCAAAGTAAAGGAACTTTTCCTATTGGCAATCGCAACAAGTATCGATGCATTGGCTGTTGGCATTACCCTTGCTTTTTTGAAGGTAGACATACTCCTGTCAGTATCGTTGATCGGGATAATCACCTTTGCAATATCGTTTTTCGGAGTTGTGCTTGGACACAGGTTCGGAACCAGGTTCCAAGGCAAGGCCGAGATGGCAGGCGGAATAGTCCTCATCCTGATCGGGATAAAAATCTTATGCTCCCACCTTGGTATCCTCATGTTTTAAACGGACAAACCTCCGCTTGTACAGAGAAAAAAGGCCAAATACCAATGCATGGTAATTTTGGCCTTTTTTTACTTTTTTTACTTTCTTGCAGTCTTCTTATTTAAGTACTTTTTGAGCATCATCTTCCGGTTCACCCCGATGGACATGACCCATCAGAATATAGGCGATGAACATCGATACGGCACCATACAGGAAAATTGCCCTGAAGCCGAATGCATCGATGAAAGCACCTGTAATCGGTGGTGAGATGATTGAAGCCAACTGACTGAAGAAATAATACAGCCCGGTGTATATACCTACTGTCTGATAGGTAGACATCTGCCAAAGCATCGGAAAACTGTTGGTGACAATCGAGACCCAGAAAATGCCAAACAAGAACAAAAGCGCCCAGAAAGTGTATTGTCTGAGGGAAGCTCCCAAGGAAGCAGTCAAAGGGTCATGGAAGAAAATGAACACGAGGATGGCGAAAATGCAGACCAAGGAAGTCCTGATCGTTTTCTTTCTTCCTATGCGGTGGGCAAGTACTCCAGATGGAATCGCAAAGATTGCATAGGCAATGCCAACCATGCCTGCGGCAAGGGAGGCCGTTCCGCTGCTGGTCTGGAGGATATCCTTTGAATAGAGCCCGACAAAGGGAAGAATCCCCTGGTACCCGATAAACCAGAAAAGCAAAGAAAGGAGAATAAACAGCGCACTCTTATCCTGTTCCTTGAAAATAACACGCAAGGAATGGAGTATGGGCACAGACTTCTCGCTTTCACCCACATTTAACGCTTTCTTTTCTTTCACAAAGCTAAAAAGCAGAATAACTGCGATAACAACAAGCACCCCTGAGATAGGGAAAGCCAAAATATCTTTTTGCAATCCGTACCCCGGAACCATGACTGGGACATCCATCAGCCTGGCAAGGCCGACAGTACCTACAATGGTTGCGATTCCCCCCATCGTATTAATAACACCGTTTGCCTCGCTTCTGAGATCGCCAGGTACCATATCCGGCATCAAAGCTACAACAGGACCCCGTACCGCCTGCTTGAACAGGTTCAAACCGAAAACCAGGACGATCAACATCCAGAGACTGCTTAAAGCCGCAAAAGGGATAAGCCCGAAAGCAACAGCGGTCAAGGGAAGACAAATGACAATAAAAGGCATACGTCTTCCGATCTTTGTATGGGTGCGGTCGCTCAAGGCACTGAAAACAGGAATCAGAAAAATTGCAAGCACATTATCCAGAGTCATGATGGACCCGATCAAAGCCTTTGATTCAACAAAACGGGAGAGAAATATTGGAATGAAAGTATCGTACAGGGGGTCCATAAGACCCATGGTAAAAAACCCAAGCCCGATAAGGAAGGTTGTAAGATAATACCCCTGCAACCCTTTCTTTTTGCTTTTTTCTACAGTGGCCATTTGTGTCTCCTAACATATGAAACATTTTGACCTAGTGTATCATAAAAAGGGACACTTGCAGTGAAAAATCCAGACTTGCTGCCCTCAAAAAGCAACAGGAAACACCCAAACACAAGGAAGACCAAATCATTACAAGAGATGCAAAGGCATTGCCCCAAGATTGTCGGCTTCTTTCCAGATACTGGACGAAAACGCTCCTTTGCTGTAAACCACAGGGATGGAACAAGAGAAACAAGACCATACCATAAGGAGTATGGCAAAACTAGGGTCGCTTTTGACCCTCAGTGAGGATGAAAAGACTTTTCAGGAAGGGAAACAAGCCTTACCTGTTGCAATAAACCCCTATTTTTTCAACCTGATCGATCCCAAGGACCCAAAGGACCCCTTGCGCAGGCAGGTTGTACCTACCCGTTTTGAACAAATAGAAAACAGGGGCGAAGATATCGATCCGCTTGAGGAAATTGACCATAGTATCACCGAAAGACTGATACACCGGTATGAAAACAGAGTTGCCTTTCTCGTAACCGATATCTGTCCCCTCTATTGTAGGCATTGTTTCCGTCGCCGGTTCACCGGTACGTTTAACGGTCCAGCAACCAGAAGACAGATAGAAGAAGCCGCCGAATATATACAGCAACATCCCAAGGTCAAGGAAATCCTGTTGACAGGAGGGGATATGATGACCCTTTCTGATTCCAGGATCGATGAAATGGTTACCATATTCCGTACGGCACGTCCTGACTTGATCATTCGTCTTTGCACCCGTACCCCTGCTACCTGGCCACAGAGAATCACCGATGACCTGATTGCTATTTTCAAGAAGCATTCGACGGCACCGTTTTATGTGATGACCCAGTTCAATCACCCCCGGGAGCTGACAGAAGAGGCAAAGATTGCCATTTCCAGGTTTGTCGATGCCGGGATTCCAGCCATGAACCAGACGGTCCTGCTCAGGGGGGTCAATGACTCGGTAGATACCCTTGAGGAACTTTGCAACAAGCTTCTGGCTAACAGGGTGAAACCCTACTACCTCTTCCAAGGAGACTTGGTCTCAGGAACAGCCCATTTCAGGGTTCCTCTCATACGTGGCATGGAAATCGAAGAAGAATTGCACCGGCGGCTTTCGGGGCTGGCAATGCCCTCGTATACGGTCGACCTACCCGAAGGAGGGGGAAAAGTCCCCTTGGCAAAATGCTACATCGAAGGAAATGACGGACAAGGTACCTGGAAAATAAGAACGCCCGAGGGAGGGGTCAGGTATTACCAAGACCCTCCATCAGGCGACTGATGAAAATCAGATATTCTTGTATTACTCTACTGCGTTGAGTCGTTCAAGAATCTGATCAATGGCCAGTTTACGGATTTCATCGCGCTTTTGGTCATATTCGGTGGGTTCAATGAAAACCACAGGCTCTTTTTCAGAGAATACCGGCACCGTAACCACAGGTAAGGATACCTTAGCCTTCGCAGGCTCAATTATGGTGGCAGCAGGGACAACCGTGGCAGCTTCAGCGACAACCTCGGGAGAAACAACAGGAGCAATTACAGGGGCAACCGTGGCAGGTTTGGCGACAACCTCGGGAGAACCTACAGGGGCAATTGCAGGGGCAACTGTGACAGGGTTGGCAACAACCTCGGGAGAAACAACAGGGGTCTTTGCCACAGAAGGCTTTGCAGGGGCTGCAGGAACAATAGTAGTTGGCTTCACGGTTTCTACCATGGAATCAACCATACTTTTGGCAGGTTTTTCCAGGGAATCCAGAATAGAGGGAACCAAGTCGGCTACTATGCGGTCACGGTAAGTGCCATAAAGGGCAACAAGCTGTTGCTCATCAAGCACCTGGGGAAAGTAAGGTTTCAGTTCTTCGGCGAAATAGGGCATATAGGTTTCTTTGTTATCTGTCAGGTCTTTATAGACCCCCTCTACGACCTGCGGCAACAGAAGGTCGACCAACTGGGGAATATAGGCTGACACTTCATTGGAAATCTCACCCTTCAGAATAGAGACCTGCCCTTCCAATTGTGTAGCGGACGCTTGCTTGAGATCGGACGTAAGCTGTGCAAACCTTGCATCGAATTCTTTCTGGATCGTGTCCTTGAAAACAGCCAATGACGAAGCTATCTCTTCGTTCATGACACTTTCCCGATAATTGGCGAAAGCCGTTTGCATTGCTGGGGAAAGCTTCTCAACCAACACAGGTTCCAACCTATCGACAAACAAAGCCAGTACCTGGTCATCATTGGCAAACCGGTCTTTGAGTTTTTCATACAAATCATCTTCCAGTGAGAGTGAAAGTTCTTTCTTCAAGGAAGGTAAAAGCTGCTGGGCAAGTTCTTTCTGGTCAACCGTAATGTCAGAAGTGGCCTCTTTTGAGAGTCTGAGGGGCTCGCCAATCTCCAAAAGAGGTTGTAGTTGCCTCTGTTTGGCAAGGTCCAGCATTTCATTGGAAACGCCCGGACGTAAATACCAAACCCCTGCAAATACAAAGATTGCCAAAACCGAAGTAATGACGAGCATATTAATCCGTACCGATTTCTTCATGTCAAACCCTCATCCAAAGAAAATTCCTTCATTTGCCTGAAACTCCGATTCCTATCCTAGCACAATACTGTACAACTTGTCGATGAATTATCACCGAAGGGCCACCATTGCGCATCTTCTCGACAGGCACCCCCTGGGTAAAATTATTCCAGACAATATCCTTCTGGGCCCTCTCACGTGCCAAAAAACGTCTGAAACCAAGGTGATCTCTCTTTCTTGAACGAAAAAAACGTACCAGAAAGGGAACTTTGACAAATACGATATGGTCGCACAACCTATCGAGCCCCATCCTATGGAGCAATGCGGCATTGAGTACAATCCCCTTTGCCCCATTCTTCTCAGCCTCTGCAATACGGTCTTGGCAAAGACCTACCATCGTAGGATGGGTGATAGCTTCCAACTGTTTCAAAAGGGAAGCATCACTAAACACCAAAACCCCGAGAGCTTTCCTGTTTACCGTATCTTCCGTTATCACAGAATCTCCGAAGGCCTGCCGGATCGCAGGTACATTTTTTGCAAGGGCCTCATGCCCGAGCAAATCCACATCGACTACGAGACACCCTTGTTTCTCGAATTCCCTGGCAAACAGGTTCTTTCCGGCACAGGCACGCCCAGACAACCCAATTACCAACATCAGTGTATATCTCCCCAGTTTTCCCCGGTCTCCATGCTTACCTTCAGTGGAATTGAAAGCTTCACAGCCCCCTCCATTGCCTCTTTGACCAGACCTTTCACCAGTTCCAGTTCTGCAAAGGGAACCTCAAAGACCAGTTCGTCATGGATTTGCAATAAGAGCTTAGTTTGCAAGGCATGGGCTGACAATGCACTGTCGATACGAAGCATTGCCATTTTCATGATATCGGCCGCACTACCTTGGATGACCGTATTTACCGAGATGCGCTGGGCTTTGGCACGCTCACCTCCGTTTCTGCTATGGATTTCATTGATCGTCCGCACATGCCCCAGAATCGTAGTGACATATCCATCGGTCTCAGCTTTTCTTTTTGTCTGTTCCACGAAGGCCTGAACTGCGCTGTAGCGCTCAAAATACTGCTGGATGAACTGTTTTGCTTCCGTGTGGGGAATCTGCAGGTCCATCGCCAGGCTGTGTGCGCTCATCCCGTACATGACACCAAAGTTAATCGTCTTGGCTATCCTGCGCTGGTCGGAGGACACTTGCTCGAAGGGAACGTTGAAAATCAAGGCTGCGGTAGCCCGGTGGACATCGACCCCATTGGCAAAAGCATCCTTGAGCCCTGGGTCATCGGCCATATGGGCAAGGACAACCAGTTCAATCTGCGAATAGTCTGCCGAAAGGAAGATGCAGCCTTTTTTCGGGACAAACGAGGACCGTATCCTTCTCCCCTCCTCCGTGCGGACTGGAATGTTCTGCAAATTGGGGTCCTTGCAGGAGAGTCTGCCCGTTTCCGTCCCGGTCTGGGAAAAAGAAGGGTGAATCCTCCCGGTTTTCTCGTTAATCTGCAAGGGGAGCTTATCGATATAGGTATTCTTCAGCTTGCTCAGCATCCGGTAATGCAAGACCAAGGCAACTTCCTCATAGGTTTCAGCCAAGGGTTCCAACACATCGGTTGAGGTCGAGAACCCTGACTTGGTCTTCGCCCCGGTAGGGATTTCCCTCTCTACGAATAACACTTCCTGCAGTTGTTTAGGCGAATTGAGATTAAATACATGCCCACAGATTTCAAAAACCTTAGCCTCGGTCTCGGCCAATCTTTTTTCAAATTCCTCGGTCAACGGTTCAAGCAGGGTCCTATCAAGGAATATTCCATTCATCTCCATATTTGCGATAATGAGCAGAAGAGGCATCTCAACCTCCTCCATCAGGCGATAGAGATCCCTGGCAACCAACAACTCCTTGAACAGGTTGTAGAGCCTCCAGGTAATGTCCGAGTCCTCGGCCCCGTAGGCAACAACCAGATCCTGGGGGAGGTCGCTCAGTAATTTCCCTTTCGGGACAATATCGGTGTAATGGATTGTCTTGTAACCCAAATATTTTTCGCTGAGGTAGTCCATGTTGAAAACACCGGTGCTGTCGAGAAGCCAAGCGGCAACCATGGTATCGAAAACAACGCGTTTGGGCCGGACTCCCCAGTTCACAAGTACTTCATAGTCGTATTTGATATTCTGTCCCACTATGGCAATTCTTCCATTGGGAAGATAGTCATTGAGGACGGAACGGATGGCATCATCGGTGAACAAACGTTTCCCTTCGCTTACCAGCGGGACATAGTAGGCAATCTTTTCTTTCCAGCTGAAGGAAAAACCGATGGGGATGGCAACCATTGAGTCAATGGAGGTGGTCTCAAGGTCAAAGGCCATCAAAGCCGATTCTTTCTCCGCCAAGGCTAACAACTCCTTGAGCCGGGGCAAGGAGGTGACTGCCTCGTAGCTTCCTTTCTCTGCAGATACCATTTCACTAGCTGCAGCCTTGGGTTCTTCTGTCACTTTTTGCGTAGCCACAGGTTTGACCGAGCCGGAGATTCGTTCCAGGTCCCTTGCAAGGCTCTTCATACCGATTCCTTCAAACAAGGGGATCGCGGCACTGTAGTCTACATCGTCCAAGAGGTACTGGGAGGTATCGAAAGAGTCGACCTCGAATAAATCATCTCTGAGCTGGATGAGGGTCTTGCTGAGCTTGGCGCTTTCCTTTCCTTCTTCCAGCTTCGCCTGGATACCCTTGGAGCAAAGGCGCAGGTTCGCATAGATTCCGTCAAGAGAATCAAATTGCTGCAATAGCTTGGCAGCACCCTTCTCCCCGATTCCTTTGACGCCGGGGACATTGTCAGAGGCGTCTCCGAGCAACGTCAGGTAATCTACCATTTGTTTGGGGGTTATGCCAAATTCTTCAACGACTTCCTTTTCTCCCCAGAGCTTATAGAATTTCTCATTCTTCTTTGCCGGGCGCAAGGCAAAGGTATGTTCATCTACCAATTGCAACAGATCCTTGTCACCTGTAAACATGATGGTATCGACACCATGACGGGTAGCCTGTTCTGAAAGGGTTGCTATGATATCGTCTGCCTCGACCCCAATCATGGCAATTGAGGGAATATCCATTGCCTTGAGAATGTCATTGATCAGGGGAACCTGAGCATGCAGGTCCTCAGGGGCAGCATCACGGTTGGCCTTGTACGCAGGATACATTTCATGGCGAAACGTAAGGCCTTTGCTGTCCATTGCCACCACAAGGTAGTCAGGCTTATATTCGCGCATAATCTTTAAGACCGTTGTGAAAAAACCATAGACTGCGGATACATTGTTTCCTTTGGTATCTTTCATCGGATTATTGAAAAACCCGTAATAGGAACGATATATAAGCCCATACCCATCAATAATATAGAGCTTTTTACCCGTAGGCATAACAGAAGGTTTCGATTTCACTTCGCTTTCCTCCGTCCGTTTCTCTATAACAACAGGAGGCCGCAGTGCTGCTTCCCTTTCCAAGGCTTTTTGATCAAAATCGTCTTTTCCAAACAGTTCAAAGGAATCGCTCAATGTATTACTCCCCTATGGTAATGGTCAATGTATCATATGCCGGACGAATATCTTGCGGAAGTTCGCCTTCGAGCTTCCCATGACTCAAATCATGGCACATATGGGTTAAAAAAGTTCTTCTGGCCCCAACCTTGTGGGCAAACGCAGTTGCTTCGAATACGCACCAATGCGTGGGATGAGGACTATATCGTAGGGAACCCACGACAAGCGTATCGACCCCTTGAAAATACGGCAGGCTTTCCGAAGGTATGCCGCTACAATCGGTTGCATAAATAAAGGAACCTATCCTAAAGGCGAAAATGCGTTGGTTCCCATGGAAAATAGGAATCGGCAATACAGGGAAACCTGCTATCGAGACCTCCTTGTAGGGCTCGAGTATATTCACTTCCAAATGGGGAACTCCCCCCGCCTCATCAAATTTCCCCAAGACATAATTAAATCTTGTCTGGATAGTCTGGGAAACTTCCCCCGAGCAGTAAACCGGAAGACTCTCATTGCGGCAAAACACCCGCAGATCATCTATCCCGTTGAAATGGTCGGCATGGTCATGGGTATACAGCACCCCGTCAAGCCGCTTTATCCCGGACCTAAGGGCTTGGAGTCTGAACTCGGGTGTAGTATCGATGAGCAAAGAATGCTCCCCCTGGGTAAGGAGGATGCTGCTTCGGTACCGTTTGTCACGCGAATCGGTCGACCTACACACTGGGCATTCACACCCAATGACAGGAATACCATGACTGGTTCCCGTTCCAAGGAAAGTTACAGAGAATTCTTTCATTTCACGCTATCCGTGACGGTCTTAACTGCATCCTTGAGTGCTGTTTCCCCTTGCTTGGCCGCATCTTTGAGTTTTGACTGGATTTCCTCACTTTTCAGCAAATCCTGAAGTTTGTCGATCGACTGCTTCGTAAACTCAGGGCTGGAAGTAACAGTATCAACAGCAGTCTGTACTGCATTGTCCACCTGGGTACTTACCGTTTGCTTTCCTCTTTCGGAAAAACTGACACCAAGAAAATGCCCGCTTAGGGTAGGAACAAAAAAGTACAGGATAAAAAACGATACTAAAGCCGTAATCAATGCGGTAAGGAAGGAACGGGTAAAACCTCTATTGGCCATGGCAAAACTCCTTTGCCCTACTGTACCATACTTGGTGAAGGGCGAAAAGCAACACAGGCCCGGATTTCTCCGGGCCTGCATAAAATGCAATACTATACCTTACAGAAGTGAGAAGAGAAGGGAAACACCGAACTTCCCGCTATTGGTATCAGCTTTGAACAGTCTGTCAATTTCACTGTAGTTTTCAAATGTATACGTGCTATCTACAGTGTAGTTTACCCCAAGCATGATACTTCCCAGATTGAAATCAAGGGTAGCACGGTAGGAAACAGGTGACTTGATGAATGCATCGCCGAAGTTATTCCAGTTTTCGATACTTGTGTTGTCACTGGCATAGACAAAGGCATTGCCATCTTTGTCAATCAAAACGCGGAAGCGGGGTCCCATGCCAAAGCCGAGACGGGCTAAGCCAAGGAGGTCAAGGGAAATACCACCAGTCGTCAAAACAGATAGTTCGTGGTTCGAAGACGAATCCTCGGGAGGAGTGTACATACCTATTACGTCAACCTCGGCAAGCAAGAACTTGACACGGAGGTCTGCACCGAAGGTGTAGTTGGAAATGTCTGTCAAACCGCTGAAATCCCCATCATTGAATTGCGCGACAACTTCATCTCCAGTTACATTGTACATTGCAGTCGCACCAATGCTCAAATCTGCGATAGCAGCACTTAACACAGCTGGGAGAAGTACACATACGACAATAAGCGATACTAAAAACTTCTTCTTCATAACATACCCCTTGTTTACTGAAATTATCAGTTACTCTACTAATTACAACAAATGCTAAAACATTTTCAGGGACAACGCAAGGGAAAGTGTACTGTCTTTCAATTGGAACATTTTCCACCAAGACTGTGAATCTGCAACTGTTTCCAACGTTGCAGCGCTTTCCATCAAATACCGCACATGAAATCCAACGGAACCCAATTCGGTTGCAACCCCTGCCATCAGATACACAGGAGACTGCATGGTTGCCTCGAAAACGCCCGTACTGGAAGTCGAAGCCGGCGATTTATCTGCCAGTTCATAATAAGAGGTTCTGTTATCTTCCCCGGAAAGGACATACATGATACTGGCACCGAAACCCAGTTCCAAATGCAACAGGTCACCAACCAAAGGAGTGTTTATCCCTGCCATCCCGATAAGCAATGCCCCCTGCCCTTCATCACTGCACTGGCTCGGGAAAACAAAGACCTGTGCCTGCAAGAAAGACATACGAACCAGAAGTTCCCCACCGAATTTCCAATTCTCGCCATTGCTCATCTGGGAGAAATAACCGGAATCATCGGATGGAGAATAAGCGCCACCGAAACCTAGACTTACGTCATAGAAACTCCGGGCACTCAAGGAAAAGGGTACTATCAGACAAATGGCCAAAATGACCAGGGCTCTCTTTTTCATAAAAACTCTGCTGCGCTCCTCATTTCTATAACAGGATAAGGGGTAGTAGGGATACATAATTTTGTGTTTTTTTTAAAAAACTCCGGCCGCAAATCATGAAAGCAGGTCAAGTTCAGTTTTCCACAAGGCCACTGAAGCATCGCTGGGCATTCTCCAGTCCCCTCTCGGAGAAAGGGTAACAGAACCAACCTTTGGGCCATCGGGCAAACAGGATCGTTTGAATTGCTGGCTAAAAAAACGCCTATAGAACGTGAATAACCATTTTTTAATTACTGTTCTCTCATACTTTTCACCAAAAGCCGCGATGGCCAGGCGATAGACTTTCCGCGGAGAAGATCCCCAACGTACAATCTGGTAGAGGAAAAAGTCATGCAGTTCATAGGGCCCCACAATATCCTCGGTTACCTGGCTTATAGTACCTTCGGATGTAGAAGGAAGCAGTTCGGGACTCACCGGGGTCGCTACCACATCAAGGAGTACTTTCTTGAGCCTGTCTTCGCTTTTCATGGCGACAAAACTGACCAAGTGGCGCACCAGGGTCTTTGGGACAGAACAGTTGACCCCATACATGGACATATGGTCCCCATTATAGGTAGCCCAGCCTAAAGCCAGTTCCGAGAGATCCCCGGTTCCCACCACCATTCCATTGCATTTGTTGGCAAAGTCCATTAAAACCTGGGTCCTTTCCCTTGCCTGACAATTCTCATAGGTGACATCAAGGGTTTTCCCATCGTGCCCGATGTCCTTGAAATGCTGCAACACTGCCTTGCTGATGGGAATAGTCGTAAGGCTGACACCCAATTCCCTGGCAAGGACCACAGCATTGGATTTTGTCCTTCTGGTTGTCCCGAAGCAGGGCATGGTAATGGCCTGGATCCCTTTTCTGTCCAGTTTAAGTGAGTCAAAGGCTTCTACGCACACCAGAAGGGCCAAGGTAGAATCCAAGCCGCCTGAAAGCCCGATGACAACGTTTTTGCACATAGTATGTTCCAGGCGTTTCTTCAAGCCGAGGGACTGCAACGTCATTATCTTCTCGCACCGGATTTCCCTCATCGCAGGGTCAGAGGGTACAAACGGGGAAGGATCTACAAACCGCGTAAGGATGGTTTTGGTCTCTTCAAGGGTAAAAGGCACGAAGATATATTCCCCCGATCCTTGGTCGAAGGTATTGACCCGCATCCTTTCAAGGGCCAGTTTCCCGGTATCGATCTGGGTTATAAGCAATTCCCCATTGGAATTGAATTGTTCACCCAGCAATATTCCGTTTTCATAGATCAGGTTATGACCACAGAAAACAAGGTCGGTCGAGGACTCCCCATAGCCTGCATCGCTATAGATATAGGAACAGATGAGTTTGGCACTCTGCGAGGAGACCAGATTCCTCCGGTATTGCTTTTTCCCTACCAACTCATCGCTGGCCGAACAGTTTGCAATGACGGTGGCCCCGGCGAGGGCTAAACCTGTACTGGGGCTCAAGGGAACCCAGAGGTCCTCACAAATCTCGACACCCAGGACGAATTCGGGAACATTAGCGCAGGCAAAGAGCAGATGGGTCCCGAAAAGGCACCGTTGTCCGCCAAGTTCAACTTCGCGGGTTTTCTCATCAGGGGTGCTGAACCAACGCCTTTCATAATATTCCTGGTAGTTCGGGATATTCTTTTTTGGCACGATCCCAAGGATTTTCCCTTTGTGCACTACCACGCCACAGTTATACAGATGCCCAAAGAACACCAAGGGAGCACCAAAGACCACTACCAAATCATAGGAAGCAGAATACGCAGCCACTTCAGCTACAGCATTCCTGGCTTCTCTTTGGAGGGTCCGCTGCAAAAAAAGATCCCCACAGGTGTATCCAGTAATTACCAACTCAGGCAGTACCAGAAGCGAAAGGTGCTGTTCACCCGCTTTGGCAATGCCTTCCTTGATCGATTCCATATTGAATTTACAATCTGCCACCTTGACTGCAGCCGAATAGGCCGCACAGGAAATAAATCCGTCATTCATCGTTACAGCTCCTTGCGGTCAAGCACTACAGCCACTTCCTGGTGAAAGGTTTGGGGATACAAATCAAAAACCTTCAATACGCTTGCAGTATATCCTTGCTCTGAAAACCGTTGCAAGTCTCTTGAAAGCGTTACGCTATTACAGGAAATATATATGATCCTTGCAGGTTTCCACTTTGCAATCTGGGCAGGCACCGAATCTTCCAGACCGGTACGGGGAGGGTCTACCACAACAGTATCGACCACCCGTTTCTTTGACTTCCCCCATTGCTCGACGGAATCGGTAAAAAACTCCACATCGGGTATGTTTCTCTTTGCCAGGCTAAGACAGAGCCTGTCTCGTTCCACGCTGACAATCTTCCTTCCCTTCTGGGACAGAAAGGAGCTGAAGGTGCCAACCCCGCTGTACAGGTCCATCACCTCGTTGCCAAGGCAATAGGACTGGACAAACTGCCCCATTTGCCCCAACAAATACCTGTTTCCCTGGAAAAATACATTTGCAGAGACCCAAAAGCCATGGCCATCGACGGTGGCAAGCACTGCCTCATCTCCAAACGATATTTTCTTGTCCCCCGCAAAGGCATTGATTTCGACATAGGGGGTTTTACTGGATTTCTGGGAAAACCTCGTTTTACGGGCAACCTCAAGTATGGCATTCTTCCTGGCCAAAACCTCGTTGAGAGCATCGACAAGGATGGGACAGGACCTAATGGGCACCAAGGTGTTACTCTTCTTGGCAAGGAACCCTATATCATTGGAAGCGAGGTCCACATGGAAGCGTACCCGACTCCGGTATGCCCAAAAAGGACCACCTACGGTCGGTTCTATGTTCAGGGAACCGGAGCTGACAGAACCAATTCTCGACAGATTATCCAAAACAAGGTTCAGTTTGGCTTCCGCTTGTCGTTCACTTGCAAGGTGTTGCAGATCACAGCCTCCGCAGATGCCATAATAGGGACAAGGGGGGTCTACCCTGTCTTTTGAAGGTTCAAGGACTTTCGTCGTATGTGCGTTGATGTAGCCTTTCTTCACCTGATCGATTTCATAGGCAACCAATTCACCGCTCAAAGCTCCCTGGACAAATAGGCTCTCACCCGTTTCAAGACGGGTAAAGCCACTCCCCCCCTGGACTAATTTCTCTATTCTAGCAACCATTGGAAAACTCTTTGACATACGTCGCGATGAGATCCATTCCCTGCTGCCAAAACTGTTCACTGGTGATGTCGCATCCCATCGTAGAGGCAACATGCATGGCACTATCGCTGCCTGTCTTTTCGAGCAAGGCAACATATTTATCGGGAAATCCCTGGGGATCTTTTGCCCTTTCGGCATAGAGGCCGAGCGCAAATAACTGCCCAAAGGCATACGGGTAGTTATAGAACGAGAAGTCACTGTTGTAATAGTGGCCTTTCACCGCCCACATATAGGGGTGATAGACATCAAGGCCTTCGCCATAGGTCCTTTTCTGGCATTCGACCATAAGAGAAGAAAGCTGGTCAGCTGTCAATTCATGATCAGAGCGCTGCGCGAACACTTCCTGTTCAAAATAGAAACGGCACAGGATATCGACACAGACCTGGCAGGCATCCTGCAAGAAATGTTCGACCAGGGTGTACCGTTGCTCAGCTGTACAATTGCTGACAGCTCCCTGGAATACAATATATTCGCTGAAAATGGAGGCTGTTTCTGCCAAGGTCATCGGATAGGTTCTCAGCAGATGACTCTTTGGCAACACGATACTGTCATGGTAGGCATGCCCTAGCTCATGGGCAAGCGTCGAAACCCCATTGAACGAATAATCGAAATTGGAAAGGATGCGACTGGTCTGGGCAATGGGAAAACAGGTATCGTAAGCCCCTCCAACCTTTCCTTTTCTTGGCTCGGGGTCAATCCATCCCTCTGTAAATGCCTTTTGGGCAAACCTGCCCATATCGGGGCTGAAGGAGGAGAATTGCTCAATGATAAAAGATTTTGCATCCTCCCAGCAATAGCGTTTCCCTCCCTTGCCGACTGGGGCAAACAGATCGTAGAAAGCACAGTGTTCCAGGCCCAGTGCTGAAGCCTTGGCCTTCAGATAGGACTGAAACAGGGGAAGGTTTTTCTCCAAGGTTCCTATAAGGGCCGAAAGGGTTTTCCCATCGATTCTAGACTGGGAGAGCGAACGACTGAGTGGGCTTTCGTAACGCCTTGCCTTGTCGAGGGTCAACGTCGTTCCCTTCACCCCATTGAGCGAGGCGGCAAAGGCCGTTTCATAGGTTTTCCAGACTGACAGTTCTTTCTCAAAAGCTTTGCAGCGGATCGTTCGGTCTGCATTGAAAGCCTCATTGCGAAGCTCGATTACGGTCTTGCTTGTCTGCTCATCCCACTGAGTACTGGCAGAGGAAGACAACGATTCCTGCAGGCGGGAAAAAGCCTCGGTACCGCTCCTGTTCAGATCGGAAGCCAAATCCTCCATTTCAGCAGAAAGCAAATGGGACTGGCGTTCAAAAAGCTCCCCGATGACATAGCAATAGGACTCAAGCGGCTGCCCCTTTTCGGTAAGGGATAGGACCCTCTCCTTTTCTTGGGCAAGAAAATTCAGCATCACAACGTCCAGATGCTGGACAGAGAGATATATTTCCCCGACTTGGTTCACTGCTTTAAGAAACACGGGGTTCGTAGTTTCTGTAGTAAGGCAACAGGAAGTGTAGGCATCGAGGTTCTCATAGTAGTCGAGTATCAATTCATAGTCTTTGACAGCCTGGCAGAGATCATAGGAAACCGAGGATAGGTTTTGCTCCAGGGTTTTGCAAAGGGAAACGACCTTCTGTAGGTCAGAGCAGAATTCCATACTATCTGCAGATGGATAAATTGGGCTTAAGTCCCAACGAGGTAATGTAGCCATAGTGAGTACTCCTTCACCGTCATATAGTACCTCTGGCGAGGTAAAAGTCAACCGCCGTTACAGATTCAAACCATACTCTGCAATTTTGTTGATAAGCGTTCTTCTGCTTATCCCCAGTTCCTCAGCGGCGTGGGTCCTGTTGCCCTCCCACCTGTGCAGGGCGTGGATAATGGCGTCGACCTCGGCATCCCTGAGACTTTTCGCCTCGGAGTCCTCCGCCGAGGGAGAGGACTTCTCCTGGGATTTCATAGAGACCGATCCCCTGAGGTCCAGATCATCGGCTTGGATTTCCTGTCCATCGGCAAAGATAACGGCGCGTTCGAGAATATTTTCAAGTTCCCTGACATTTCCAAAAAAATCATGGGCACAGAGTAGCTGCAGGGCATCTGAACTGAACCCGGTTACCTTATGGCCCATCTGATAGTTCAAACGCCTGAGAATACCTGCCGATAACAAGGGAATGTCTTCTCTCCGGTCCCGAAGGGGAGGAATCTGGATTCTTACTACATTCAACCGATAGAACAGGTCTTCGCGGAATTTACCTTCCCTCACCATCTGTTCAAGGTCTTTGTTTGTCGCTGCAATAATACGGGCATTGATGGGCATGGGGGTTGTTCCCCCCAGGCGGGTGATTTTACGGTCCTGCAGGACGCGAAGGATCTTGACCTGCAGGGAAAGAGGCATGTCGCCGATTTCATCGAGAAAAAGCGTGCCCCCACTGGCAAGTTCAAACATTCCGGTCTTTCTGCTGGCTGCGCCGGTGAAAGCTCCTTTCTCATAACCGAACAGTTCGCTCTCCAAAAGGTTTTCGGGGACTCCCCCGATATTTATGGCAACAAAGGGACCTTCGCTGACCAAAGAGAAAGCGTGTATTTCCCTGGCTACGACCTCTTTGCCTGTCCCGCTTTCCCCGGTGATCAAAACCGTCGAGCTGGTGTCCGAGATTCTGGCAATGATTTCCTTGATCTTCTTGATAGCAGGGCTATCCCCGACAAACACCTTTTTGTCATCTTCACTGCTGTTTCTGGTTTCCGACTCTACGAGGTTTCTCAGATTCTGGGCCTCGACGAGCTTCTTCAACCTGATCACCAGTTCCTCCGGGTCGAAGGGTTTGACAATATAATCCTGGGCCCCTTCCTTCAAGGCAGATACCGCGTCGCTGATATCGCCATGGGCACTGATCATAATGACAGGCATCCTGAAACCTTCCTGCCGTATCCAGATGATAAGGGAAAGGCCATCCATCCCTGGCATTTTCAAATCGACCAGACAGGCATCATAGGGGTTCTCTTTGAGCATTCTCTGGGCCGAAAGCCCATTTTCTGCGCAGTCACTCTCAATACCATCGAGACTGAGATAGCGATGCATCAAATCACGGATATTCGGTTCATCGTCTACAATCAGGATTTTCATATAGTTTCCTCTTCAAGCAATTTCGTACTATGGATGGAATGAGGAAGAATTACCTCAGCAACAGTTCCACCCCCCTCCCTGGCATACAGCCGGATATTCCCACCCCTGGCCTTCACAAACTGGCTGGATATAGAAAGCCCGATACCCGATCCATGGATTTTCGTCGTAAAGAAAGGATCAAATATCTTCTTCTCGTCCCCTGCCTTGATACCATCCCCACGGTCCAGGACAAATATGTGGAGATAGCCCTTCTTATCCTCGAAAATATCGATTTCAACCTGCGGGTCCCTGTCAGTACAACTCTCCAGTGCGTTTTTCAAAAGGTTCTCGAAAACTGAGCGGGCACGGTCGACATCGATGAGAATTTTGGCATGTTCACTACAGGTGAATTTTATTGGTTTGTCAAACCGTCTGATCAATGTGGTGAAAAGCTCATTGAGATCGACGGTAACGGGAGTTCCCAGGGGATTGCGCAAAAAGTCACTTACCTTGTTGGTAAGCTGGGTGAGGCGAAGCACTTCCTGCTCGATGAGCACAAGGTCAGAAAGATTTTCTTTGGGGAGAATTTTCTTGAGCAAGGCCAGTTGGATGGTAATTGCGCTCAGGGGGTTCTTGATTTCATGGGTCAAAGTCCTTGCCGCCTGCCCGAGGTTGACCAGGCTTTCCTGCTTTGCCAGCGTTTCCCGATAGTGGCGGTTATTGCCATAGATGCGCAAAACCAGCAAAAACAGACCGATGAGGATAAAGGTCGATACTATGCTGATTATCCTGACCATGACAAGGCGATGGTGATACTGCTGCCCGTCGAACAGGATATACAGGACATCCGGGAAATCAATAGGGGAAGGGAGCAATCCATTCTCAGAAAGGGTAAGTTCACCGGTATCAAGCAAAATGGTAAGACGGGAATACCGGATGTATTCAATCATCCCCGATTCTGTATTATACGTTGCCGTTCCGGTTTCCATATTCCCTTTTGTGGAGGTATTGGAAAAGATTTCCAAGGGAATGGTAAGGGGGACATTGCCGAGACTCAAGACTTTCTTGCCGGTGGAACTGTATACTCCGATTCCACTGATGCCTTCATCCTGCATCGTTTTCATCGCCTTGGAGGAACTGTCCTGCAACGCGAGGAAAACAGAATTGAACGAACGCTCCGCTTCGGATTGCATCCTCAGTTCTTCCCTGTCCATGATGGCTGTGGTAAGGAAAATTACCAATCCGATCAGGACCAGGAAGGCGAACGACAAAGAAGGGATGACAAAAATAGGTTCCCTCCCATCGACAATCATCCAGTGTGATTTATTCCCTCTCATGCTTTCTCCAAGGACTTCTACTCATAATTCAAAGCTTCGATCGGATCCAATTTTGATGCTTTCATGGCTGGATACCAGCCAAAAAACACTCCCACAAACATGGAAAATCCCATTGCAAGTATGAACGAGCTGTATGATAAATGCAACGACCATTTCATGACGTTGGTTACTGCAAGGCTCAACAAGGAGCCTAAAAGGATTCCCAAGATGCCCCCGATGAGCGTCAAGGTTATAGCTTCCGAGATAAACTGGCCACGTATTACATTGGGAGAAGCTCCCAGGGCCTTTCGGATTCCGATCTCCTTGGTTCTCTCAGCCACGGAAACAAGCATGATATTCATGATTCCGATTCCACCGACTAGCAGACTGATCGCGGCGATGGCAGCGAGGAACGCGCTGAACGTCCCGGTTATCTCATTTGCCATCTCAGCAAGGGTTGCCGGGCTGAACAGGTTATATCCATCGGTACCAACCAGATCGTCAAGGAATTCGGTCACTTTGTCAGACACTGCAATCGTATCATATCCCTGCGCAACCTTCATGACATAGGACCCTACACTGGTCGTATTCCTGAATCGCTGCTCATAGGTGTTGTAGGGAATGAATACGCTACCGTCATAGGAGAGGTTGAACGTTGCATCCTTTGCAGCCAGAACCCCTATTACCTGATAGCTTTTAGCCTGGTTGCGGAAAATACTGACGTACTGGCCAAGGGCATTACCGTCAGGAAACAATTCATCCGCGATGTCTTTGCCCAGGACCACAACCTGACGTCGGTTGATATTATCGAGCTCAGAGAAGAAAGCTCCCTCGTCATACTCGAGCTTCAGGACCGTCCCATAGCCGGAAGGGACCCCGGTTACCGTTGCGTTTATATTTTGCTGACCATTGCGTATCTGGGCGTTGCTATTGTTCTGGGGAAGAATGATTTCAAGCCCCTCAATATTTTTCATCAGGGTATTGCTGAAATCCTCCGTAAACGTCCCTGTGGTACGTTGTCCGTAGGAAGGATATACGGTCACGAGATCTAAGCCCCCGACAGCAATGCTTTCGGTGATGCTTTTTGAGGCACTGTCCCCGATGGTAAGGATGGCAACAACGGAGGCCACCCCGATGACAATACCCAAAAGGGAAAGGGCCGTGCGGAGTTTGCTGCCACGCATTGCGGAAAAAGCGAGTTTTATGTTTTCGAAAATCATGCTACTCCTCCAACTTTCCGTCGCGGATGCGGATCTGGCGCAGACAGCGCATTCCCAATTCTCGGTCATGGGTGACAAAGACCACGGTGCGGCCTTCACTGTTCAGCTCTTCAAAAAGCTCCATTATCTGGTTCCCTGTCTTGGAGTCGAGGGCCCCGGTCGGTTCATCGGCAAGCAGGATGGCTGGATTGTTTACCAACGCCCGTGCAATTGCCACGCGCTGCTTTTGGCCTCCTGACAATTCGTTTGGCCTGTGGTGCATACGGTCGGAAAGCCCTACCCGCTCCAAAGCCTGCATAGCCTGTTGCTTGCGTTCCTTGACCCCCATCCCGGCATAGAGCAACGGGGTGATGACATTTTCCAGGGCAGTCATCTTGCCAAGCAGGTTGAACTGCTGGAACACAAAGCCGACTTTTTGGTTACGGATATAGGCCAATTCGGTCTCATTCAGGCCTGCGGTATTCTCCGAATCTATATTGATCAAACCACTTGTTGGCGTATCAAGACAACCGATGAGGTTCATCATCGTTGACTTGCCACTCCCGGAAGGTCCCATGATGGAGGTGAATTCCCCCCTTTTTATATCGACACTCACCCCGTCGAGGGCTTTTACGATATAGTCCCCGACAAGAAAATAGCGTCTGACATCTTGCAACTGAATTACACTGTTTGCCATCGGTATTCCTTAAAAATTCCTTGGTGGCTGTCCACCATTTTGTGGGGAATTGCCACCACCTGTCATCGCTGCAAAAGCTGAAGCAGAGGTATCTGTCTTTCGGATCACCAGGGTATCACCTACTTTCAGGTCCCCAGTCAGTAATTGACAAATTCCTTCTCCGAGGTATTTGACGGTGACAGTCACTTTCTCGGTAGAACCATCTGCAAGTTTTTTGGTAACCGTGCTGGTTCCCCTGTTCGTAGTAACGGCACTCTGGGGAAGCAGAGTCAAGGTAACCTGTCCTTCTACCACGATCGTGCCATCAAAGGTAAAACCGGGAGCCAGGTTCTTGGGGGGATTGTCAATGGTTATCTCGACGTCCATAACCCCGATTCCCTGGGTAGTATAGCGACCTAGCATTGGGATGTAGGTCACGACGCCCTGCAGGGTTTCCCCGGGAAGGGAATCGAACACCAACGAGGCCGTTTGGCCAACCATCACATATTGCATGTCGATTTCGTCGATTTCCACGGTAGCCTTGAGTTTTGATCGGTCAATAATGGTCATTGCTGTTTTGCCAGCCTCAAAATAATCGCCTTCACTGACTGCTACATCGGCAACGACACCGTCGAAACTTGCATAGGCTTGGGTGTAGTCGAGGTTGTTTATGGCGTTTTTCAGCTGGAGGTTAAGTAGTTCAAGGTCGCGTTGGCTGCCGTTGAGCTGGGCGGTTTCTATATCTGCCTTGAGTTTTGCCACGGCATACTGCGCATTGGTATTATCAATGGCGACAAGCGAATCACCTTTCTTGACCGTATCCCCTTCTTTGACGGAAACCTTGGTTATGGTTCCTGTCGATCGCAGGATTACCGCCTGGGTGTCATTGGGTTCCACATAGCCCGAAAGGTCAATCGTGGTCGTGTAGGAATTTTCATATACCTTGGCTTCCACTTCCTTGACGGTAGAGGAAGGGGCTTTTTTCTCATTCCAGGGAAGATAACCGTTCTCTTTGTAAAAAGAATAGGTAAGGTAGGAAGAGACAAGAAGGGCAATGACCAAGACCCAGGTAATGGTCCTTTTTATTCTCCTCTGCCGTAATTTTTTCCGGAGTTGGTTGCGCACTTGGTTCTCAGTGCTCATTTCATTGACAGGTTCATTCATCATGTATCATCTCCCTCAGAGTTGTAGACTATGTATTTTGTTTTGCAAAACCAGGCCATTGAGCAGCTGGATGTTTGCCTCATAGGAATCCAGTTCCACGGTAAAGGCAGCATCTTCTACGTCACTAAGACGTGCAAGTCCTTTCTCCAGCAAAGTCCTTTGCTGCTGCAACACCTGAGTGTGATAAAGAACGGTGTTTTCCATCAACGCCTGGGCAAGGTTCCAAGCGGCGATTTCCCCGTTCAGCGAAGAAGCATCGTAGAGATATTTTGTCAGGGCATTGCTGTAATCGATCTGGGCCAACATGACCTGGTTCTCGAGTTTCTGCATATTAAGCTTATCTACCAAGGAGGTACTGTTGTTGTTCCAGGAACCCGAGACGGTCAAAGTCGGGGTAAAATCGCCGGAATCAAAATTATAACTTCCCGAGGCAGATGCGCCAAGGGAAAAAGTCTTGGCAGAAAATTGCCCCCCGATTGAACCTTTGACCCTGGTAATATCGGAACCTATCGTGTTAGCGGTTGTAACATTGGTAGAGGGAACGGAAACCGAACCACTCAAGCCCAAGGTCCTGTTAGTCTGTTTGGCTTGTTCAAATTTCAGGTCTTCCTTGGCAATATCCCAGGCCAGGGCCTTGAGAGCTACAGAGGTATTCCCCTTGGGATTGGGCGTAAAGGAAAGATCGGGAACAGGGATGTCACTCACTCCCTCCCAGACGAGTCCGGTAAGGACTGTATATTGCTGTTTTACAAGTGTGGCATTCGACTGGAAACTTGCCAGGGAACTGCGCAGGCTTTCCAGCGTATTCATCTTTCCTTGGTAGGAAAGACTCTTTTCATCCATTGTCTTGAGCTTGAGGGAGTTTTCGATTTCAGTCTTGAGGTCTGCAATCTTTTTCTCGGTTTCCTTGATAGATTTCTCAATAGTGAGCAACGAGATGACCTGCTCGAAAAGAGAGGACTGGAAACTGGTAACATTGCTATCGTAGGTATAATTTCCCAGAAGCGAATTCTGCTTGCTTAAAAGGGTAGATCGTTCATCACCGGTTTCCCCATACGTAATGGTGTGACCGGCAGCGACATAGGGGGAAATAGAATACCCAGAATTGGAGGGCATACATTGCGTGGACCCAGTCCCTACAGTGATGCTCGTATCCCCCTCATCGGGAAGGGTGAACGTCACCGAGGCATCGCTCGTACCGAAAATATAGCCATCGAGGGTATTGTCATAGGTAGTGCTGACTTCACCGCTTTTCACCTCGATTCCCAGCTGGTTTTCAGAATCACTGATGGAGACTGCAAGGTCACTATTGCTTTTTATCAGTTGATAACTTTGTATCTGGCTGCTTGAGGCCAAGGCCTTCTGGACAATATCACTCAGGCTTGCACTGAAAAGGGGGATAATCCCCAAGGCGAATACAAGCAACGAGGTAAGTGCCCTCGTATAATTCTTCTGCATCACAACTGTTCTCCTACCATGCATCTTTAGTAATGAATCGCTTTTATAATCGTATATTTTTCAGGATTGGGGTAACAAAAACCAATAAAAACACAATAAATCACAATCCTTACAATAAATGTTGACCGCCATCGACCCGTAACGTCTCCCCGGTCACAAAGTAAGAGGAGAGGAGAAACCAAACCGCCTCGCAGACTGCAGAGGGGTTGCCAGTGGTTTTCAACGGGAGTTTTTGTGCCATCTGGGAAAAATACTGACCGTCGTCAAACGGAAGAATCAGTCCCGGGGCAACCTCATTTACCCGTACCGTAGGGGCAAGGGCTATAGCAAGGGCCTTGGTCTCCCCCGCCAAAGCACCTTTGGAACAATAATAAGAAGGACGGGAGGCTGTCGGGTTGGAGAGCCTGGTATCGGTGATATTCACCACCGAGCCTGAAGCCTGCCTCGCTTTCAGGTGCAAGTAGAGATATTTGGCAAGAAAAAACGGAGCTGCTGCATGCAATGCCATATCCTGCTGCCAGGTTGCAACGTCAACTTCCTCTATGCTTTTTCTGGAAAACACGGAGGCACTATTGACCAAACCGTCTACTCTGCCAAAAGGCTCGACAAACCGGGAAAACAGATCCTGGAGACGTGAGGTATCACAAAGGTCGCCCTGTACAACAGCAACCCCAAACCCTTTCCCCTCCAGTTCTTTTTGTAGGGATACAGCTTCGGTAAAGCTCGTATTGCAATGCAATACCAGACGGCATCCTTTCTGGGCAAGGAATAGCGCTATTTCCCTTCCTACCCTCTTCGCTGAGCCTGTTACAATAATTACGTCACCTTTATCCATACCGCAACTATAGCGATGTTGTTGCCGATTGACAATTGCAACAGTATATTCAAAGTGTGGCAAACAGACAGAACGGTATTGTAAGGAATATAATCAATGGAAAATAACGTACACGATAATAGCCAGGAATTCTCCCATCACGAAAAAGATTGGAAAGATGAATTCAAGAAACGATTCTCCCAGGAACCAGGGGTTCACCTCGGGGGAAATGACCCGAAGAACAAAAAGAAATTTACGTTTTCGTTCTGGTATTTCTTTATAATCCTCTTGGTATTCATTGCCTTGAATACCTTTATGGTAACAAAAAGCAGCAATGTCTATTCTGTAGACTATAACCAGTTCAAAGCCCTTGTCTCGAACGGGACTATCAAACGGGTAGAAATCCAGGATGAAAAATATATAGGGTATTCTTTTACCAAGGAACAGGCCGTAAATGACCTGAAGGGTATCGTGAGCGACCCGTCCTCGGCCACCGATTCGATGGGTCTCTTGCAGTCCTTCAGTACCTATATCGTGAATGATCCCTCATTTATTCCGCTTTTGGATACCTATAAGGTTGAGTATTATGCCACGGCCCCGGAAAAACCCGGCATACTCTCCTCACTCCTTTCCTTTATCCTTCCCATGGTGTTTGTCTTGTTGATCTGGAGATTCCTGTTTTCCAAGATGGGACAGGGCGGACAGGGAGTACTATCCTTCAACCAGAACAAGTCGAAAATCGTTGCAGAAGGCGATACTGGTGTCAGGTTTGACGATGTTGCCGGTGCAGATGAAAGTAAATATGAGTTGGAAGAGGTCGTCGACTTCCTCAAACACCCGGAAAAATATACCGAGATCGGTGGTAAAATCCCCAAGGGTGTCTTGTTGGTAGGTCCTCCCGGAACGGGAAAAACCTTGTTGGCAAAAGCAGTTGCCGGTGAAGCCGGGGTGCCGTTTTTCAAGATGAGTGGCGCAGACTTTGTAGAGATGTTTGTCGGTGTAGGTGCTGCAAGGGTTCGCGACCTGTTCAAACAAGCCCGTGAGAATTCCCCCTGTATCATATTCATAGACGAAATAGATGCAATCGGAAGATCTAGGGTTTCGGCAGGTATCGGGGGAAATGACGAACGCGAGCAGACCCTCAACCAGTTGCTTGTCGAAATGGATGGTTTCGACTCAAGGACAGGGGTCATTATCCTCGCGGCAACAAACAGGCCTGAAATACTTGACCCGGCTTTGCTTCGCCCCGGCCGTTTTGACCGTCAGGTTCTCATTGATAAACCGGATCTTGAAGGAAGGTTTGCCATTTTGAAAATCCACACGAAAAACATCAAGCTCGACAAGGATGTCAACCTGAAGAAGATCGCCCAGTCTGCAGCTGGTCTCGCCGGAGCCGACTTGGCCAACATAGCCAATGAGGCAGCCCTGCTTGCTGTCAGGCAAAAAAGAACAGCTGTCAAGCATGTTGATTTCGAGGAAGCAATTGAAAAATCAGTGGCAGGGCTAGAAAGAAAAAGCAGGATTCTCAACGTCAAGGAACGCGAACGGGTTGCCTTCCATGAAACAGGACATGCCCTGACAGCCTACCTGACCAAGGGAGCGGAACCAGTCAGCAAGATTTCCATCATCCCCCGTGGCCTGGGAGCTTTGGGCTATACCCTGCAATATCCCACCGAGGACAGGTTTCTGCTTTCCCAGAGTGAACTTCTGGGCAATATTGACACCCTGCTCGGGGGACGTGCCGCAGAAGAAGTGATGTTCAAGGAAATCTCGACCGGGGCCGGCAATGATATCAGCCGGGCAAGCGATCTCGTACGAAGAATGATCTGTGAGTTTGGCATGAGCGACCGATACAGAAACATCACCCTTCCGATGACCCAAAGCGGTATCGCAGGGGTTTCGGGATCCCGGGAATATTCGGAAAAAGCCCAGGAATACATCGATACCGAAACAGCAAGGATTGTGAACGAACAGTATGAAAAAGTCAGGTTGAACCTGGAAAAAAACAGAAAAGCCTTGGAAACCATAGCCAATAGATTGCTCGAGAATGAAGTAATCGACGGAACAGAGTTCCAAGCCCTTGCAAAAAGTGAAGTCATTGTCTAATCTGAACCAGTATGATCAAGAAGAAGATTGAAGACAAAGAATTACTGGACCATCTAGCCTCCTTGCCCGAAGATGTCAGGGAGGTGTTTCTTATGCAAAACGGTCAAATCCGCCTGACTGCGTTGCAAGCGACACAGATGCTTTGCCAGATGAAAGCCAACCATGAACTGGGTGTCCTCGAAACCTATGTACTGGGACAGGCATATCTCGCTGCGGGACTGCTGAGTGCCACTGTCAAAGGGAATGACCGTGTTCAGCTGAATATTGAGTGCGGAGGCCCCATCAAAGGGGTGCATGTAGAGGCCTGGGCCTGTGGTGCAGTGAGGGGTTATCTCAAGCAGGTACCCATTCCCATCACGAAGCCTATGGAGGATTTTAATCTCAATGAACTGTATGGGCCAGGCTTTCTGTCGATTTCAAAACTGATAGAAAAGAATAAAAGCCCATTTACCGGCCAGGTAATGATGCAGTACGGGGATCTTGCAAAAGATTTGGCACTGTATTACCTGCAATCAGAACAAACCCCCTCCCTGTTCTTCCTGTCGATTCAGTTTGACAAAACCGGTTCAGTGATTGGGGCAGGGGCCTTATTCTTACAGGCGATGCCCGGCTGTGATGAAAATTTACTTGATGTTCTTCAGGAAAAAGCTACTGCATTACCGAGTATAGGGAGTTTCCTTTCCAAGGGAGGCAGCATCCAGGAGTATGTCCAGAAAGAATTTTCTGATTTTTCCGTAGACCATCTGGCCCATCAGGGCCTTGGCTTCTCGTGTCCCTGCAACAGGGAAAACTTTGCTAACTATCTTGAAAGCCTCAGTAAAAAAGAGCAGCAGGATATCCTCACGAATGGACCGTTACCACTGCAGCTTGTATGTTTCAACTGCAATACAACCTATGAATTTGATAAAGATGAACTAGAACACTTGTTTTCTTAGCAAGTGGGGAGAAAGAATGATTTTTTTTGCAACATCAGCCCTATACATGAATGACATTGTCGAGCAAGAAGCCCTCAATGCAGGAGGGACTGATATCCGTACCGTTTCCGGGGGAGTAGAATTTGCCACAGACCTTGCAGGAGCCTACCGCTTCTGCCTTTGGTCCCGAACCTCGACCCGGCTTCTGCTCGGATTATTTGAAGATGAGGATATCCGTTCAGCCGATGAGCTCTATGAAGCTTCTGTTTTAATCCCCTGGGAAAACTGGATTACCCCAGAGCAAACCTTTGCTGTTTCCGAAACAGTCAAGAACTGCTCCTATCTGAGAAACTCTCATTTTGGAGCCATCAGGCTTAAAGATGCAATCGTTGACAGGATCCGGGAAAAATTTGACGACCAGAGACCCCAGGTAGATAAAGAAAACTGCGATGTAATGTTCCATCTGCATGTCGACGGGGACCATGTCAGCTGGTATGTCGATTTCTCAGGAAAAGGTCTCTACAAGAGGGGTTACCGTCTGGAACAGACCGATGCCGTCCTAAGTGAATACCTTGCTGCCTCGGTTCTTTTCAGGAGCGATTGGCGCAAGGCCATGGAAAGGGAAGAACAGGTCCCTGTCCTCCTCGACCCCTTCTGCGGAGCCGGGACCCTTGCCATCGAAGCTGCCTTGTGGGCAACCGACCAGGCCCCAGGTCTTGTCACAGCCCGCAGGTTTGCCTTCTTCGACCTGCCCATCCACGATCCCGATCTTTGGGAAGACCTTGTTGACGAAACCCTTGCAAAGGGCGTATTGGGACGACAGAAAAATGTAAAGATCCATGCTTGGGATATCGATCCAAGGGCAATCGAGATGGCAAAGGACAATGCAAAGACTGCCCAGGTTGACCAGTTTATCGATTTCCAGGTAAAGGATTTTACCAAGATTACAAAAGAAGATGTACCGGAGGGTATTGGCTATGTCGTGACCGATCCCCCCTATGGAGTACGGATGGCTTCTGAGGAACGCCCCCTTGAGATGCTCTACAGGGTAATCGGTCGTCAGTTCAATTCCCTCTTTGGAGGCTGGCATATTGCCATTCTGTGCGGACAGCAAGAACTTCTAAGCTTCGTCGATATGAAACCAGACCGGACCAATACCGTAAATAACGGGGGGATTCCCTGCCAGATCGCTCATTACTATGTATTTAGCGACGATGAACGACAGGCTATGATCGACAGGGCAATTCAGAAAAAAGCCGAACGGCTGGCCCAACCTTTGAGCGACGGCGCCCAGATGGCCTATAACCGCCTCAAGAAGAACCTCGACCGCATTGTCCCCATCATGGAAAAACAAGGGGTTACTTGTTATCGTATCTATGATGCCGATATGCCTGAATACAGTGCGGCTATCGACTTGTACGAGAACAAGTACATCAGCCTGCAGGAATATGCTGCTCCTTCCACCATTGATGTAGATGATGCCTTAAAAAGGCTCAACGAACTCATTGACGCTACCGAGCGGGCTACCGGCATCGAACGGGACATGATCTTCGTAAAGCAGAGAACACAGCAGCGAGGGGACAACCAGTACGAGAAACTCGGACAGGGAAGCAAGTTCTATCTGGTGAACGAGAACGGGTCACGGTACATGGTAAACTTCACCGATTACCTCGACACAGGGCTCTTTCTCGATCACAGACCTATCAGGGCCGAAATTGCCTCTATGGCAGAAGGCAAGCGGTTTTTGAACCTGTTCTGCTATACTGGTTCGGCTACCGTACAGGCAGCAAAGGGAAATGCATTGAGCACGGTCAGCGTAGATGCCTCGGCTACCTACCTTGACTGGGCAGTGAAGAACATGGAACTCAATGGGTACACCCAGATGAACCATTTCTTCTATAAAAGTGACTGTATCCAGTACCTCTACGATACCTATGACCGGTTCGATTTGATTTTCTGCGACCCCCCCACGTTCTCAAACAGCAAGGGAAGGGATAGTTTCGATGTAGACCGTGACCAAGTGAAGCTTATCAAGGCCTGCATGATGCACCTTGACCCGAAAGGCACTTTGATCTTCAGTTGCAACTATCGGAAATTCAAATTGGATGAGTCCTTGCTCGAGGAATATGATATCGAGAATATCACCCCGAGAACCATCGGTGAGGATTTTGAACGTGACCAAAAGATCCATTACTGCTTCCTCATCAAATTCAGGTCGATGGCCAAGAAAGCCCCTGTAAAGACAGGAAGGAAGTTGGTTCTGAAAAAGAGCGAGCAGAAATAAGCAATCATTACAGAAAACATGGGAGCAGGGCAAAACCCCGCTCCCTGTTTTTATACCCCTGTTATTGCTTTCTTTATCGCTTTTCTGCTCTGAACCGCAACCGCACATAGTCGATTATCCAGTCTTGGCCGTCGAACAGTTGTTCTTTCAAAGCCTCTTCCGCTTCCCCTCGTATTTGTTCCTGCATTTCCTCTGAAAGCGTTGCAAAAGGAGCGGTAACAAACATGTCAATCCAGTTTCTCAGCCCTTTTGTCCCTTCCATTTTGGTAGGTCTATCAAATAAAGAGGCATAGGTCACGAGCAGACCTGCTTGTTCAAGTAGTGCCGAATACTCCCCAATCGAAGGAAAATAATGGGGATGGACATATAAAAGGCCACGTTTTGCAAAGGCATTTGCCAATGCAGAATGCACAGCCTGGGCACATCCAAGCCCTCCCATCTCTGCAACCAGGATCCCCCCTTTCTTAAGGGCACGGGCAATATTTCCCAGTAACACAGGTTGTTTGCTTTTCTCAATCCAATGAAAGACCGCATTGGAAAAGGCTGCATCGAATTCTTCTGTGAAATTCAGCTCCAAGGCATCCAGGTTGCGGATATCCAAATGGGGAAACTGGCTCTTCGCCTTCGCTACCATGTCATTCGATCCATCAATTCCGGTAACCAAAGCCCCTGCAAGGGAGAGAGCATCGGTAAGGACGGCACTCCCACATCCAATGTCGATAATCTTTTTGCCACGTACCGGGCCAAGAAGAGTTACAAGGTCTTTTCCATACCCGTACACAAAACTGCATTGCTCTTGATAGCTATTGGGGTTCCATTGTTTATTCATGGGGATACTGTATCATCACTGCAAACAATTGTTCCAGCTGTAAAGAGTGTGGTACAGTACTCAAATGGGAACCTATACAATGAAACAGCAATCAGTAACGATATTGTGTCCTTTCTGCAACAAGGAACAGGAAACCAACTTGTACCCTATCATTGATCTGGCTGCAAAACCAACCTTGAAACTGGGAATCCTCACAGGCTCCCTGTTTTCGGCAACCTGTGAATCCTGCCAGGGCCAATTCGAAGTAATGCATGAGGCACTTATACTCAATGGCGAGGCTTTCTATGCCTTTTTGCTTGCCCCGGATTACCAGGGAGCCGAGCTGGACAGAGGTGAAGCATCCCTTGGTGAATTATCAGGGTATCAGCTTCGGCTGGTTTCCACACTTGACACCTTGAAAGAAAAAATCTTGCTGTTTGACAGTGGCCTTGATGACAGGGCAATCGAATTATGTAAACTTTACTTGCTCATGCAGATGCAGGACAAGGATGTCGATATGCTATTTGCAGAGCACCAGGTCTCGCAGGGAAAGCTGATGTTCTCCGTCTTTGACCAGCAAGGGGTACTGCAAGAAAGCATAGAATGCGAGGATGCACTCTATAGCCAGCTTTATGCAAAAGCCCAGTCCTTTTCCCTGGAAGAGCAGGTATTCACCCGCATTGATGTAAACTGGGCCTATGGGAAGATTGCAAACGCCTAGAAACAACGCTGCCCTAAAACCCGTTTACAGGTATCGCAACGATAACAGATTTCATTATCCATAACTAAGCCTTCCCTGAACTGTTTGATATTCTCAAGGGTGGTATTAGCAATGTTATGCAATGCCTCATCGGTCAAGAAAGCCTGATGACTGGTAACCAGGACATTCGGCATCGAAATGAGCAGCATCAAGGTATCATCCTCAAGAATGGTGTTGCTCCGGTCTTCATAGAACAACTCCCCTTCTTCCTCATACACATCCAAGGCAGCTGCTCCGACTTTCTTGTTCCTGATCCCTTCCAGAAGCGCTTCACTGTCAACAAGCCCCCCACGGGAGGTATTGATAATGACTACCCCGTCTTTCATGGTTTCAAGGGCAGCCTTGTCTATAAGATGGTTTGACTCCGGGGTAAGGGGGCAATGGAGACTGATGATATCGGAACGTTTGCAAAGATCCTCAAACGAGCAGTACTCCCCATCGAAATCTGGGTGCGGAAACGGGTCGTAGGCAAGTATGTTCATCTTGAAACCTTTGCAAATATCGCTGAAAACCCTGCCAATCTTCCCGGTTCCGACAATGCCTATTGTCTTGTTGAACAAATCGAATCCGACCAAACCATTGAGACTGAAATTGAACTCACGGGTTCTGACATAGGAATGATGGGTGTGTCTCACCGAACTTAAAAGCAAGGCCATGGCATGTTCTGCAACGGCATAGGGAGAATAGGCAGGGACCCGTACCACATGGACTTTCCCAAAGGCGGCCTTAAAATCTACATTGTTGTAGCCTGCACAGCGCATCGCTATCAGAGGGACTCCATTCTCTGATAAGGCGTTTATAACTGTTTCATCCAGATGATCATTAACAAAGGCACAGACTGCATCGAAGCCTTTTGCAAGGGGAGCCGTATTCTCGTTGAGTTTCGATTCAAAATAATGGATATCAACGTCATAATCCTGTTTAAGCCTATCAAACCAGAATTTGTCGTAACTCTTCGTATCAAAAAAAGCCAATCTCGTCATCTTTGTTTTCCCTGTTTACTATTTCTGCCCTTTTCCAAGCATCAGTGTATAATCTTTGATTGGCCGACAAATACGGCCATTTGATCCTCTGAACCTTCCCTCAGCCGAGTAAAAACATCTTCTATCGGCTCGGGAAGGGGAAAGGTTAGGAAATATACATACATAGCCATGTTTTCCATTTCGTCCTTGACCCCTTGCTCGGCTGCCTCTTTCAGTGTAGAGGGTTTCTCAAAGTGTTCCATTGCCCTGTCAGATGGAGGGGTAAGTGCAAGCTGGGCATATAATTCCTTGAGTTTTTCAATATAAAATCCTTGAAGAGCCAGCAGATCTGAGTATATTTTCTGTTCACCGAATTTTTCGATGATGAAGGCACATTTTGCCTGGGCAAGGTATTCATCCTCTATAGCATACTGCAACATATCGGCAATCGTTATATGGGAATCAATAAGAGCCCCTTTTGCACCATAGCCTTCAGGGGAAAGGATCCTCTGCGCATAGGCAAGCGGCTGGGTTCCTCCAAACACTGGGGTAGCAGAACTCGCAAACACCAGGATCAGAAAGAAGGCAACAAGGAGGTGACATGGATAATATAATGCATGATACATCTTTGGCATACTTGGCACTCCTTTTTCCGAATCGTAGAATATGCCTATAGGATACACCATGATTCCACAGAAAAACAGGAAGCAACCTAGCTAGAGACTAAGAAACCGGAGAAGGAATCCCCGGTTTCTGCTATCCAATGCTTTAACGTATAACTTCTTCAAGGACATCGATCAGCAACTGATAATCACCATCGATGGCAGCGATGTCTGCTTCGAGCAAACGATCGGGGTCAACCATAGACCAATCAAGATCATACCCCGCATTCAAGACCAGCTGATAGAAGAAGAGCCTTGCAGCCCTTCCGTTTCCATCACGGAACGGATGCAGGGCTTCGACTTCACCCATATAGAATGCCAGGTCATTGATGAAATCTTCCCGTTCGAGATCTTTCAGGTACCGGTCTTTCCTCAGTCGGGAAAAGATATCTTCCGATGCCGATTCAATGAATTCAGGATTGCTGAAAACAGTGCGCTTTGCTGCCGTCATCGTACGGATTTGACCACTGGACGGATACAAGTCTCCAAACAGTCTTGCATGGATCGATTTCAAATATTCGAAATCAAATGTGTTTTTCGGATCCTCAGTGAGAATCTCCGCACTCCGAACATTGGCAAACAAGGCTTCGATTTTTCTCAGCTTTGTCCTTTCCTTGATTGAAAAGAAATTTACCAGACATGAAGTATGGGGATAAAAACCCCCTTCATTGGCAGGAGGGATATAGTTGGTATTAAGACCATTGCTATCGATTAATTCCTGAATGTATTCATCAGGAGTAAGATCCCCTTCCAAAATCCTCGTGATTGCACTTTCATCAATATCAGAGAAAACGAATCCTTCCGCTTCATGATTGAACCTGATATAGTCGATGCATGCTTGCATTCGGCCTGATTTCATAAAAAAGCTAACCATCCTTTTGCCTTGCAAGGGCTCATACTCAATGCTGCACTGCCATTGGCTTTGTGCTGATTCCCAATTACCACAGACTCGGGATACACATATCCGTGGTGCGGACAAGAAAGTTCCGCTGTTACCTGTACATATCCCTATGATAGCCATACCCAACTTATCAGGTCAAGGCAATAGCTTTGAAAAAGAGCCCAGATTATACCTGGGCCCCCAAAATCGAAATACATTTTCAAGTTAGAACGAGAACCCCATGAACAAAGCCCCGTTGATTATCTGTGGATTGGTCGTATCGTTGAGAACCCACAAATAACTTCCGCTGAGGCCAAGGGAGAACCAGCTGTTAAGCTTATAGCTGAGGGACATCTTTGCAAATGCCCCATACATATATTTCTGGGAAATCAAATTGTCAGACAAGGAATAGAAGAGGAATCCTCCACCACCCAAGGCAACGTCAACTTTTCCAAGGGCAATGTCAAGTTTTGGCATAACCGATATCGAACCAACCTGGGTCAACGTATTGAAGGTTGTCGAGAAGTCACTGAAAATATTCTTCAGGAACGTAGACCAGCTACCATTAAGGAACGGGTCATAGGAAACTACCATCTCAGCCCCAATACCAAAGCTCTTATTCAAGGTTATCAAATTGTTGAAATCCAAGCCCAGACTTATGACAGGTACATATTGCCCATAAGAACCGATACTATCGCGAGAGTACAAGGCACCTCCCCCGAGCGTGATAGTAGTGCTATACCTATTCTCTTTCATTTCCACAGGAGCAGCTTCTGCAACAACAGCAGTAGCGGCAACAGCCGGCTGAACCTCTGCGGCCTGCACCTCAGAGACAGGTTCCTCAATGACAGGAGCTATTTCTTCAACGACTGCAGGTGCTTGTTCAATAACAGGGACCTCTTCTGCAACAGGGGTGACGACCTCAGCGACAGCTGCAACCTCAACAACAGGTGTCTCAGGCACTTCTTCCAAAATTGGTTCAGAGGAAGACATCGAGCTGGCACTGAAATTCACTCCATCGTATGACTGCTGAAGATACAAAGTATGTGCTACCGACCCATCAACACCTTTGAGGGTAAAGCTTGTAACCGAGGAATCTACGACTATCCAGGCGGAAGCTTCTTCACCATCGACCTGATAGCGGAAGGTGGTAACCATCGGATCTTCGACCATCCATTCCCACGTAACTACAACAGGCATAGCAAATAATGTCGCAGGAATCAATACCACTGCTAACAACATGGCAATAAGTTTTCTGTTCATAAAACAACTCCTAATATTCAATTCTTGGACCACAAGAAACGAAAATTCGTCGGTTCAATGATACACTTACCAAGAAATAATAACAAGCAAAACATCGCTATACAACAAACAACCAGCCGCTTTATAGCCAAAATCCTTGCCCCATTGCACTATTTTCAGTATGCTCAGACCATGAATACGATACGAAATCTCGCTGTTTTCTGCGGAAGCAGCTTAGGACACAACCCAGCATACGGACAACAGGCTAAGAAATTGGCAGAATGCCTCTTTGCCAACAAGATCAGCTTGGTCTATGGTGGCGGCAGTAGGGGCCTCATGGGCGTGGTAGCCGAAACCCTGCATGATTTAGGGGGAAATGTAACCGGAGTGTTGCCAGAAGCCCTGAACAAAAGCAAAGTCCGTGCAAGGCCAGTCGAAACCACCGTGCATATCGTACCTACCATGCATGACAGGAAAGCGATGATGTACAACCTCTCCGATGCATTCGTGGCGTTGCCCGGGGGCATAGGCACCTTAGAAGAGATTTTTGAGATTTTCACCTGGCTTCAGCTAGGATACCATACGAAACCGGTAGCCTTGCTGAATATCAATGGATACTATGACCAGTTGATCACCTTCCTTCACCAGAGCAGCGACGAGGGATTCATCCATGCAGACCATCTCAAGGCACTTATCATCGAAAGCGAACCTGAACAACTGATACTGCGCCTGCAGGATTTTTCCCCTGTGCTCAGTGATAAACTCTCCTGAGCTTAATCAGGCCTCTATCCAGTGGCAAAGAATTGCTTTGCGTTGTATGCTATCCCCATGACAAAAAGGCAATATCAATTCAACGAGTTGTTCTATATCGTAACAGGTTCCTTTCTCACCGCAGTAGGAATAGCCCTCTTTTCTACCCCCGCAAGGATTGCCGGCGGGGGGGTAAGTGGCATAGCAACAATACTCTACCATACCAACGGTTTCGATACCGGTTTATCTATCCTTGTCCTGTCAGTACCCCTCTTTATTATCGGGGTCGCCATATTTGGCAAGCAGTTTGGGATTAAATCACTTTCAGGAACACTCTTGCTTTCGCTGTTCACCTCATTGTTGAACCGTATCTTCGGCTATGGCGGGGTTCTGGACTATTCCAATGTCCTTTCGGTATTGCTCTCTGCGATTTTCGGGGGAGTTGTCATTGGCGTGGGTTGCGGGCTTGTCCTCAAAAGTGGGGCAAACACGGGAGGGACTGATATAGTGGCCCAGATACTTGCCAGGTTCACCCCGCTTTCGATGGGCTCTTCCCTGTTCTTGGTTGACACAGTAATCATTGCTGCAAGCGGATTTGTATTCGGTCTTGAAAGCGCACTCTATGCCACTATCAACCTCTACATTACCGGAGCGGTTATCGATAATGTAGTGCTTTCCTTTGGAACCAGGTCTTCCAAAACCGTTTTCATAATCAGCGAAAAACGAGAAATCATACAGAAAGCTATTTTGGAGCAACTTGGCCATGGAGGAACAATTCTTTCAGGAAGCGGGATGTTTACCGGCTGCGACCGGCCGGTAATCATGACGGTGGTGTCCAACCATAAACTAGGCCAGCTTACCAACATCGTGCACCAAGCCGATAGCAGGGCCTTTATGGTCATCCAAGAGGCCTATCAGGTCCTCGGTGAAGGGTTCTCACCCATCGAGGAGGCTGCCTGGGCTGGCCTTTCGGATGTTACGCAACAGCAAGACAAGAAAAAGAAATAATTACTTCGTCCAGAGTTTTTCAGGATAGTATCCTGCTTCGGTTTTCTTGGAAAGTTCGGAGCGGACCAACTGTCGGTCTTCGCTATACGTCATGCCAAACCACTTTTCCTGGGTGGTATAGAATTTGATCTTGCCTTCGTTGTTCGTTACGATGCGGCTTGCACCGTTGGGAAGGAAACATTCGGTCTTCTCTGTCGTGATGTTATCCTTGATGAACTCTTCCCAGTAGGAGGAGAAGCTGTCAAAGGCAGTGGGGGAAAACCCAAAGAAATTCATGGAAACCCATTCTTTTCCGGTAAGTTCGACATCTTGGTCATCAATATGGCTTATTACCTTCTTTCCTACAAACTCAATCTTGGTATTTTCGCGCATGCTCTTGAGATAGCCATCCTCAACCGTACAGATTGCCCGGGAGACAGAACCGCTCAAGCTCATCGTATGGTCGAGTACATAGCCTACCATTGCATGCTCCCTACTTCCCTCTTCCAGGGAACCAAGGTGCTTTGAAAGGATTGCAAACGCTTCCCTGCCATAATAATCGTCTGCATTGATTACAGCAAAAGGCTCCTTTACCCTATCTTTCGCACAGAGAACCGCATGGATGGTCCCCCACGGTTTCTTGCGGTTTGCAGATAGTCTTTTCTGTTCTTCGGTCAAAAGGGTATCCATGCCCTGGAATACATAGTCGGCATCCATGTTTCGTGCAATACGATCAAACAATCGTTCGCGGAAATCTTTTTCGATATCTTTACGGATAATGAAAACAACCTTTCCAAAACCGCTTTTCATTGCATCATAGACTCCAAAGTCAAGAAGGGTTTCCCCATGGACTCCGACAGAGTCGATTTGTTTGACCCCGCCATAACGACTACCCATCCCAGCTGCCAAAACTACCAATGTAGGTTTCATATAACTCGTTCCCCCTTGCCTTTTTTACAGACAGGTAAGTCTACAACGGCCGTATAGGGGAAGTCAAATAGCATCATCGGCTGACAGATAAGAAAATACATGGAATAATTACCTGTGTTAGGCTATTATAGGCGGGAGGAGACTACGGTGAACAATCTGGAATGGTATTCAAAAATAAAGGAATTCTGCCTTCTTTCACAAACATGCGAACTCTGTCCGTATTTCTGCTTGCAAGAAAACCATGTACAAGGAAATAAAACTGCCCATTGTTTCAAGGACAGGGAAAGCCTGGAAGCATTGAGCGAATGGCTGGCACAGCCCTGCAACGAAACAGAGAGTGTGCAAGGGCAAGAATGCGATAACAACCAGTGGCTCAAAGATCTAATCAACAAACAATTTGAAGAAGATGAGACCGATGAGGACTTTTTCTTGGAAGAGATGCTGCATTAATGGGCCTCTATACTTAGCTGAATGGAAGCTGAGTACCACCCGTTGGCATAATCATCCAGGGAAAAATTGGGAATGTCTGCAATGATTTCCCCGGTTTCATAGGTTATCTCATCATTGGCGGCATAGATTCCCCTGACACCGATTTCCTTATCCATCGAGGTATCGCCAGCGATACTCACTGCACCACTTACACTGGAGGTGACCCTTACCAAAAAAGGAAGGACAGTTTTTTTGCCACCGTTGAAACCCCTTGCATTGTCCAGAAAAAAAGCAAACCGATCACCCATCCCGTCTTCTCCCGGTTTTATATACATGTGGAATAAAGCCATGTTATTGTTCGACAGAAGGGTGTAGGTCCCGACGACCAACTGGGTATTCCGGCTCTCTGCAAGGTTGAAATTCAGGGCATCAGGATTCTGGACTACGGTAAAACTCTCCGAGACGGGGACCACTCCCTGCACATTGATGTCTGTAACCGTAAGCGTACGGGCTCCCAGTACAGAAAACGATAGATATAGTATAATGAGGGTTAAAACCATTTTTCTCTGAACTCTCATGTATTTCTCCTATGGATGCAGAGCTTATAGCATACACCCAGAGTGTAATAATCGGGAAAACAAGTGTCAAGAGTTTCTTCTTTATATTACTATCCTTATAACACAAAACACCTAAAGCTATTTCAAATTATTATATAAAAAGAATTAACCCATTTTTATCAGATGACATAGGAAGCGCATTCTTTTTCACTTGACACGAGCTATCGCTTAGCCGTACCATTAAGCGATTTTGGGCCCGTAGCTCAGCTGGATAGAGCGTCTCCCTCCGGAGGAGAAGGCCGCGCGTTCGAATCGCACCGGGCTCAACCAAGCAAGGAATCCTTTGACAGGTTCCTTGCTTTTTTTTTGCTCATACAATGGCTTGCAAGCGAATATCGCGGCTACTCGAACCAATGCGCAAGGAAAAACTCCCGTTCCCCCTGACGAATTTCCACGCGTTGCTATCATAGTGACAGAAAGCATCTGCAGGGAGGAAAAGCTTCACCTCAGCAGAAGCTCCTGCACCAAGGAATACCTTTTCGAACTGCTTCAGTTCCTGCCGGGGTCGAAACACAGCAGGAAGCTCCTCATGGATATAGACCTGTACGGTTTCCTTTCCATCCACCTTACCCGTATTTGTAATAGTAAACGAAAGGGAAACAGAACCGTCCTGGTGTTTCTCCAGCTGTAGATTAGCATAGGAGAATGTACTGTAGGACAATCCATGACCGAACGGAAAAGCCACTTCGATTCCTTCGGTATCGAACAACCGATACCCAACCATGAGGTTTTCACGATACTCCATATCCCAAACAAAGCGCTTGTTTGGATTTCCCTGCCCTCCCTGGATCCTTCTGATACGAACCGAATCAAAATCATGCGGATAATTGGAAACCGAACGGTAATTTGAAAAATCCTTTGCCATGCTAAAGGGAAGCTTGCCACAGGGATTGCAGCGCCCAAACAGGATATCAGCAAGGGCCGGTGCAGTACTGGAACCAAGATAAAAGGCATACAAAACCGATTTTGCACAGGTAATCCACGAAGTAGTCTCCAGATCACCACCGCCATGGAGGATGACGATAAGGTTAGCATTCACGGAAGCGATACGATGCATCTCATCCGCTTCACCCGAGGGGAGTTGCCACCGCCTGTCATAGGATTCGCTTTCATAGAAGTGGTCGAATCCAGTGGAGAATATGATTGCGTCGCAGTTTTTCACCTTTTCCCGGTACGCTTTCTTCCTCCACCATCGTGCAGGCAACAGGACAACCTCCACGCCCTCTTTGAGCATTTGATCGGCAAGATTATCAGGTTGCTGTTGCAGCTGAACCATGGAGGATCCTCCTCCTGCAGGGATTTGAAAGGCATTGCGACCTCCGACGCAGACAACAAGGCCCTTTTTTTTCTGCAAGGGAAGCAAAGATCCTGTATTTTTAAGCAGGACAACCGATTCACTTGCAAGATGCTTTGCCAGGGCAAAATGCTCTGCTGTCCCCACATTATCCCCAGGGACTACCGGCTGTCGATTGAAAAGCCCAGCTTTTTCATAGGAGGTAAAAATATGGAGCAGTTTTGCATCGATATCGGCCATTGAGACCTTACCTGCAGCAATTTCCTTTTTCAGTTTTTTTGGGTCGAACCATTTCGGGCCTGGCATTTCCAGATCGACACCGTTGCAGGCAGCCCCGACTGTCGAATACAGGGAATTCCAGTCAGAGATTACCATTCCGTCATAGCCCCATTCATGGCGAAGGATTTCCCCAAGGAGGTAGGGATGCTCACTGCAATAGGTTCCGTTCACAGGGTTATAACTGGTCATCAAACCCAAGACACCTGCTTCAACGGCTTTCTTGAAAGGGGGAAGATAGATTTCCCTGAGCGTCCTTTCATCTACGACTGAATTGCATTTATGCCTGTCATATTCGCTGTTGTTGCAGGCAAAATGCTTTACGGTTGCAATGACCCCCTGGGACTGGACACCTTGGATATAGCTGGAGGCAACCTCACCTGTAAGGTAGGGGTCTTCCCCGCAATATTCAAAATTTCTCCCGCAGGTAGGTAATCGCGCGATATTTACACCAGGACCCAGGAGGACCCCTATTCCCAAAGATTTGCACTCTTGGGCAAGTACTTTTCCAACTTCTCTCAGCAAAGCCCTATCAAAAGAGGCAGCCATTGCAATGGTCGCAGGAAAATCTGTCACGTTCGTTTTCCACCCTCTCAGGGCCATGGTTGCATCGCTTGTCCAGACAGGTTTCACCCCAAGCCGCGGAATTCCACGGATACAGAACTCATCAACGCCGCTTATCAGGTTCAGTTTTTCATCCTCAGTCATTTCTGCAAGGATTCTCTGGGGCAACGGTACAGAAGGTCCAGGTTTCAATACAAGGGACATAGGTTCTGTATCGGTAGGGATATCCCGGGGAGAAAGCATGGCAATCATCTTTTTCTGAACCAGTTTCTGTAAAATTCTGTCAAACCAATGCATGCCAGGCTCCTTCAGGATTGTCTTTATATTATATCACGGGAACACTTGCCTCTCCATGGAAAAAATCGTTACTCTAGTACTATGAGCATACGAGTTCTTTTCCTTGGTGAAATTGTCGGGAAACCTGGCATCGCAACCGTTAAAAGTGCGCTGAGAAAATTGCGCGAAGACAAAAAGATTGACCTGGTCATTGCAAATGGCGAAGGAGCCACCGGAGGTTTTGGCCTCGGGCGCGCCCATTCCATGCAGCTTTTCAAGCTGGGCATTGACATCCTTACCGGCGGGGAAAAGATCTATTATAAAAAAGACATGGTGGAATTCATTGCCAAGAATCCCAATATACTGAGGCCAGCCAACTACCCCCAGCAAAATCCGGGACGGGGCGTAAAATACCTCACGGTGAATGAACAGAAAGTCTGTGTCATCAATCTTTTGGGGAACGCAGACTTTCCGAGAACCCATCTCGGCAACTCCTTCGCCCTGGCCCAGATGCTGGTGGACAAGGCAAGGGAAGACAACCAGATTGTCCTGATTCAATACCATGCCTCCACTACAGCAGAAAAAAGCACCATGGGCTATATGCTCGACGGCAAAGCCTCAGCGGTCATCGGTACCCATACGAAGATTTTGAGCGGGGATGCCAGGATACTCAAACACCATACGGCCTTTATTACCGATAACGGCCGGTGTGGCAGCCAGACGAGTGTCGGGGGATTTTCCAGCAGCACGGAGATTAACAAGTTCATCACCCAGATCCCTGTCCGTTCAAACGAATGCTGGGATGATTTGGAACTTGTAGGGGTTCTCGTTGACGTCGAGAACGATGGAAAGGCCACAGCCATCGAAACAGTCAGGGTTCAGGTGGAATCACCGGCACAACAAGAGGAAAACGAACATGTATGAAACGGTAACCGTTACCAAAGTCATCAATAAAGAAACCATTCAGGTTGCTTGTGCAAGCAGCGCCTGCAATGGTTGCAAGGGAGAGACCTTCTGCAACAAGAAAGGAAAGGATTTTGAGGCTAACAACAGAAAAGCCTTAGCCCTGGAACCGGGAATGCAGGTTGAACTGTTCCTCAAACCTTCCAGAACTATCGCGGGAACCCTGATTACCCTGATATTCCCCCTGATGTTGTTCCCCATCGGCTATTATATCGCTTCGGCATTGAGCAACTCAGAAATAGTGGGAATGTTTTCAGGATTGGCCGGGATAGGAATCGGTTTTCTCGCTGCCTGGGCATACTTCAGGGCAAAAAGACACCAGTACCTCCCCCAAGTCGACCATATCGTAGAGGAAGACGGAGAACAATAAGCCTTTTTACCAGGACAAATGTATGATTGCCCAATAGTGAAATGAAGTGGTATACTCAAATCTATGGTTAACCGAAGCATTCTTGGCATGGTTCTTGCGCTCCTTTTTCTAGTTTCCTGCTCAGCCGAGCAAGGAACTACAGCGTACGGGCAAATTGATGCAAAAGCGGATATCCAGCTCTCCAATGCAACATACATCCTGGGAAGGGCTAAAGAGTCCCCCATTACCATACAGGCGGCCTCCATTTCGATTTACCTGAAAACGGACCAGGCCTTGCTTGAGGGTATCACCTTCGAGCAAAAAGACAGCCAGGGGTCGGTGGACTTGACCGGTTCGGCCCAACGGGCAACTGTGAATACTAAAACCTATGATGCCCAGCTCCAGGGAGATATCAAGATCAGTAAAGTCGGGGAAGATTTTTCCATCGAGGCAGAGAACCTGGTATGGGAAAATGAAAGCCAGATTCTTAAAAGCGACATAGATTCTGCTGTTTTTATTTCCTTCGACAAAGGGAATTCCCTCTCAGGTAACGGTTTTACAGGAAACCTCAAGGAAGGGACCTACGAGTTCTCCTCCATAGAAGAAGGAGTTCTCAGGCAATGAAAAAATTCACCTTCCTGCTGACGATGTTAGTTCTCTCTGCCCTCCCGCTTTTCTGCGAGGATATCTCATTTTCCGGCGGGTATACCCGTATGAACATGCAAGAGGGAAAAGAGGTTATAACCCTGGGTAACAAGGCTTTGGTTACCGTAGGTTCCCTCACCCTCAAAGCCGACTCCATAGAGCTTTCAGGTGACAATTTCAAGTACGTCAATTGTACGGGCTCTGTTTCCGTAGAGGACCCAGAACGGGGGTTTTCCCTTGTTTCCAAGAACCTCTACTACGACCGCACAAAAAAATTAATCATTGTGAACAGCTGGGTCGAACTGCAAGATACCACCAACGAAGTTTCGGCCTCCGGGGCATGGCTTGAATTCGACATGGAAAACGGAACGATACGCATGCAGATCCATGTCAGGCTTTTCAACAATACCGATGATGGCCCTATGGTCTGTAAGGCAGAAACCGTAGAGTTCGACAGGTCCGGACAGACTCTGAGGCTTTTAGGCGATGCAACCATCGAATGGAAAGAAGATACCTACCAGGCCCAGGTAATCAGCGTTGACTTGGAAACCAAAGAAATCAAGATGGATGGTTCCATCAGGGGAACGGTCCATGGCTGATACGTATAAAAGCATCCTTGAAATTCAGCACCTTGCAAAATCCTATGGGAAAAAAGAGGTTGTCAAAGATATTTCCTTCTCCATGGAGGCTGGACAGATCATCGGTCTGCTCGGACCCAACGGGGCGGGAAAAACAACAACGTTCTTTATGATCGTCGGGTTTTTGAAATCCAAGAGGGGTAAGATTCTCCTTAACGGAGAGGATGTAACCGACCTGCCTATGTTCCTCCGTTCACAAAAGGGGCTTTCCTATCTCCCCCAGGAACCTTCCATCTTCAGAAAGCTCTCGGTAGAGGAAAACATCCGCCTTGTCGTGGAAACCCGTAAGGACCTTACCAAAGCCGAACAGGATCTACGCATTGAACAGCTGCTTGATGAGTTTGGAATCGAAGGTCTGAGAAAACAGAAAGGCTATACGCTCAGCGGCGGGGAAAGACGGAGAACAGAGATTGCCAGAGCCTTGGGCTGCAACCCCCGCTTCCTGCTTCTGGACGAACCGTTTGCCGGGATTGACCCGAAAGCTGTCTATGAAATAAAGCTGTTGATCAAAGCTCTGGCTGACAAGGGCATCGGAATCCTCCTCACCGACCATAATGTACGTGACACCCTTTCCATTACCTCCTGTGCACATATTATCAATGACGGTGCCATCCTCGTTTCCGGGGGAAGGCAGGAGCTCCTTGCAAACAAGATAGCCAGGGATATATATTTTGGTGAAGATTTTGGAGATGATTTCTGATGAATATATCCAACTCCCTATCCCTTGCCCAGAAACAACAGCTGAAACTCAGTCCCCAGCTTTTACAATCCTTTGAGTTGATGGCCCTTCCCTTGGCCGAACTCCAAGCACGGATTAAGGCGGAGATTGAGGCAAACCCAGCCCTTGAGCTTCCTGGCATGGGTGAAATTTCCTATGAGAACTATGCAGAGAATGCAAGGGTACGCGAGCAAAAAGGCCAGGACGATACCTATTCCGATTCCTCCAGTTATGGAAGCGATGAGGGGGGAAGTTATGATTTTGAAGCTTCGGATAGGCAACAGAAATTCATGGAAAATGCTCTCAGTACAGAAGAAACACTACAAGAACATCTTTTGAGCCAACTCGGATGTGAACAGTTGACTGACCAGGAATATGAGGTAGGGCTTGTCTTCATTACCAATTTCGATGCCAACGGTTTTTTCACACAGGATCCACAATCCCTACTGAAAACCGAACAATTGCCCTATAGTGAAAAAGTCTTGGATGTAATCCAGCGCTTCGAGCCTTTAGGGGTCGGGGCCAGAAACTGGAGGGAATCGTTGATCCTTCAGGCAAAAGCAAAGAAAATCACTGGAAACGACCTTGCAATCCTAACCAGCCTGGTCAACGACAAATTGGAACTGATGAGGGCAAACAAACAACAATTGGTTGCCAAACAACTGGGGATTGAGCTAGAGGAACTGGAGAGCATCTATTCGTTTCTCAAGACGTTGACGCCCTACCCGGGGCAGTCCTTCGCCAACGGACCCGAGGCTTTTGTCATTCCGGACCTCTCCATTCATCAGGTTGAAGGGAATCTGGTGATGAAAATGAATAACTCATCCCTTCCAGACCTTACCATCAATGCCGAATTCGAATCATTGGCCCAAGATCTTGGAAACAGCAGGGAAGCCAAGGAAACCCAATCGTATATCCAACACCATATCAAAAGTGCCAACGATTTGATTTTCCAAGTCCGTATCAGAAACCAGACGCTCTACAGGGTCGGGGAAATCCTGATGGATTACCAACGGGAATTCTTTTACAATGGACCGCAATATCTGAGGCCTTTGACCCAGAAAACAGTTGCTGACATCCTGGGAGTCCACGAGACTACCATCAGCCGGATATCCACGGCAAAATATATCGATACCGACTGGGGTATCATCGCCGTGAAAAAGCTATTCAGCAATGCAGTAGGCGATGAGGGTGAAGAGATTTCCAAAAATGCCGCAAAGGAAACTATCAGGCAGATTATCCAGGAGCACCAGGGCACGAAGGCCCTTTCAGACCAGAAAATCTCTGACCTGCTCAAGGAACGGGGAATATCAGTTGCAAGGCGAACCGTTGCCAAATACCGGAATGAGTTGAACATCGACCCTTCGTTTATCCGGGGGACAAACTAGAAAGAACTACTGGCAATGAACGTTTTTGATGGGTCTTTGAGCTGACTACACACTATTCACTATTAATGAAGAAGGGGTGCTTTCGCACCCCCGTTCTCATATTACAAATACAAATCAATGTTCTTTAATCTTCCCTTTCTCCTTTCGGGCAGTGGCTTCGATCTTATCCGCGATCAACTCGATTCCTTCAAACAATTCATAGCAATCGTAGCTGACCATCTTGATTGTCCCCCATGAAAAATGGAGCTTCGCATCCAAATGATACCCTTGGCCCAAAGGTTCCCTGGTGATTACAATATCCAAATCATGCAGATAATCCTCCGCGAAATGCAGTTTTTCCAATTTCTTGTCTAAAAATGCACGGGTCTCGTCACTAGGGTTGTAACGGATGCCTCTGACTGTCAAATTCATAAGCCCTCCTTTGACTATGGTCATATATAAAAGATAAGGCGTGAAACAGGATACGTCAATGGCCATTTGCATTTCGAAAGAGGGTTGCCGAACGACAGTAACAATTGTATAGTAAATCGTAAGATTCGGTATACTTTTTGAAGAGGAGCCAGTGATGTCAGATTTTACCGTCCTTGACCTTTTAGACTTGGACCTAAAGGAACACAACCACCTCAGCCTGAGCTGTATCGGGGGCAGGGCCGGACTTTCCAGAAAGATTACGACCAGTAAAATAAGCCGTCCCGGATTACCTCTCAGCGGGTTCTTTGATGAATTCAGTAATAATAGCATCCAGGTGTTCGGCCGTGGAGAACAGGTATATATATCCAAACTGGAACGCGAGAAAAACCTTTCAAGTCTGGAGAAACTCTTCAGCTATGACATTCCCTGCTGCGTATTCTGTGATGACGGAACCCCCAGTGACAGCCTGCTTGCCCTTGCCGAACAATCAGGGACTGCGGTTTTATCAACACCTTTGATTTCTTCCGATTTCTCAAGGAGGCTCTACCAGACCCTCGATGAGGTTTTTGCGCCGACGCAGACAATCCATGGCGTTTTGGTCGAAGTCTATGGAATCGGGGTACTCATCACCGGGGAAAGCGGAGTCGGGAAAAGTGAGACAGCCCTGGAATTGATTGAACGCGGACACCGGCTGATCAGTGACGATACCGTACGATTGAGAAATATCAGCGACAACTATCTTATCGGCATGGGTGAAAACCCGTTGCTTGCCCACCACATGGAAATCAGGGGACTGGGGATTATCAACCTCGCCAACCTTTTCGGGGTAGGTGCAATCCGGGATCGGAAACAGGTACAACTGTCCGTACACCTCGAGGAATGGGAAGCTGACAAGAACTATGACCGGGTCGGTGAAAGCAGCTTGAATGATACGTACCTTGGAATTTCCATCCCCATGGTGGTCATCCCGGTAAAGCCGGGAAGAAACATCCCTGTCATTATCGAAACCGCAGCCCGTAATGAAAGGCTGAAAAAATTAGGCTACTACTCTGCCAAGGAATTTGACCAAAGTGTACTCAAATGGCTGGAAAGTGAGTCTGCAAGAAAAATGTACTACATCAACGAGGAGACACTTTGATGGTTAATAGAGAACTTACCGTCTGCAACAGGGCCGGCATCCATGCCAGGCCGGCAGCAAATATTGTGAAATTGGCAAATAAATTCAAAAGCGAATTATTCCTAGAGAAAGAAACTATGAAAATCAACGGCAAATCCATCATGGGTATCATCACCCTCGGGGCTACCTACCAGAGTAAAATCAATATGATCTGCGAAGGCCCCGACGAACAGGAAATGGCCGACGCTATCCAGAATCTTTTTAAGAACAGGTTCGAGGAGTAAGACATGAGAGAACTTACGGAACGCCAGAAAGAAGTAGCCTCCTTTATCAGTAAATTCATCCAAAAAAAGAATTATGCACCTTCGGTAAGGGATATTGCAGAACACTTCAATTTTTCCGTAAAAGCCGCCCATGACCATCTCAAAGCCCTTGAGGCAAAAAACGTAATCAAGACTACCGATGGCATATCGCGGTCAATCGAAATCATTGGGGAAGACTATTCACCGCGGGCAGAGATGATCGATATCCCGGTAATCGGTACGATAGCCGCAGGGCTTCCCTTGATGAGCGAACAAAATACCGAATATTTGCTCAATTTACCCATCAGCATGCTCCCAAACACCCATTCCACCTATTTTGCCTTGAAGGTCAGGGGGGAAAGCATGATTGAAATCGGAATTTTCGATGGGGACATCGCCATTCTGAAAAAATGTGAGACAGCAAACAGCGGTGATATTGTAGCTGCCTCGGTAGGCGAGGACGAACAAGGTATTACACTCAAGGGTTACTACCCCTCCAATGGGAATATCGAACTCAGACCGGCCAATTCGTCGATGGGTTCCATCATTACCCGCTCTTGTCGTGTCTTTGGCAAACTCTCGCTTTTGATAAGAAATTACGCATGATCGGACCATCATACCTCCTGCTAGGGCCAGAAACAGGTGAGAAGGAACAACGGCTCAAGGAAATTCGCAACGAACTGAGAAAACAGATCGGCTCAGATCCTGAATTGCATCGTTTCTATCCGTTCGAGACGGAAAACGGGGAAATCTTTGCAGCGTTGGATAACAACTCGCTGTTCGCGGAGTACCGGCTTGTCTTGCTCAGCCAGGCAGAGTCTATGAGTGCCTCCCTGACAACCTCCATTGCCCAGTATCTGGCCCATCCGAGTACCTCGGCAACCCTGGTGATACTATCGAGTGATACTTCGGTCTCTGCAAAAATCATGAAAGCAGTGCCAAAGGAAAATACCAAAGTATTCTACGAGTTGTTCGACAACCAGAAAACAGACTGGGTGCGGAATTTTTTCCGTCGGTTCGGCCTTACCATCACCTCTGATGCTATCGACTTATTATTGGACCTGATAGAAAACAACACACAGGAATTGAGAACCGTTTGTACACAGCTTGCCATGTTCTGGCAGACCGGGGAGAAAAAGGTTGCCATCGGAGAGGATGATGTTGAAGCCTACATCCACCATAGCAGGCAGGAAGATGCCTTCACCCTTTTCCCTGAAATAGCTGCCGGTTCTTTCAAACAAAGCATTGATACCTTGCATAGCATTCTTGGCAGCGGGGACAGCGGGGCCCCAATCCTTTTGGTTTCCGGCCTTCTCTGGCAATTCAGGCGTCTGCTTTCCATTCAAGAGTCAATTGCTTCCGGGAAAAGCGAATACGAGGCTTTCAGCAGTGCAAGTGTACTGGGAAAAGCATCTTCGTTGCGAAATCCCAAGGACAAATCGACCTACCATACGGCACTAGCAACCTATAGCCTGGAACAATGCAGAGACATTATCACTGTTTTATCTGATGCGGATATTTCGAGCAAGGAAGCAGGAAATGATCTGGTTGAATTGGTACTGGAGCAGATGCTCTACCAAATCATCATAAAGAAAGGTAAAAAAACCCAGGGAATACCCTTTGCTTCGTTTTTACAGCGTAAGGGTCTTTAATATTCTCTGGGCAACCACCAGTGGTATATGAGCTTCCTGTGCCAGCTCCTTATCGGTTTTCTTGAGCATTTCTTCCATACTCCCAAACGTTTTCATCAGTGCCTGGCTTCGCGTTTTCCCTATGCCCTCCACAGATTCCAGAAGTTTGAAGGATGCCTCATGGCTACGCATTGCCTGGTTTGCACTGGTTGCGAATCGATGGCATTCGTCACGCACGGCAATGAGAAGCCTCAAGGCTTCGCTATGTTCAGGGAGAAGAAGCGATTCCCTTCCGTCATCAAATACGATTTCCTCCACATCCTTGGCCAATCCGACAACAGGAATATCGAACAGGGAAAGATCATCAAGCACCTCACGTACGGCATTTACCTGCCCTTTGCCCCCATCGATAACCAAAAGGTCGGGACGTTCAAGGTTCTCGTTGAGAATCTTCGTATAACGACGGGCAACAGCCTCCCTCATCGCTTCATAGTCGTCAATCTTGCCCCCAAGGGTACGCATGTTATACCTGCGGTAGTTTGGCTTATCAGGGTTGCCATCACGGAAGGATATCAAGGACGCAACGGTATATTTGCCCGATAACTGGGCAATATCGAACCCTTCTATCAACGAGGGAGGACTTTCGAGATCGAGGAATTTGGCAAGCAGTTCCAAGGCCGGGGTATTGTCCCGGCTTTTCAAACGCTTCTCCACATCGCGGGATGCATTCTCACTGGCCATTCGCAAAATCCTGAAGTGTTTCCCTTCGAGGGGAACCGAGACCTCAAGCCTCCCCTTCAACTGTTCAACGAAATATCTCCTGATCAATTCGACATCAATTTCATGCGAGACATAGAGAAACTGGGGAAGTTTCAGGCCATCGGCATAATACTGCACAAGGAAATTGAGCAGGGTCTCGGTTTCGTCGCCAAGCGTCTCCGCCCGGTAAAGCGCCCTTCCGATCAAGCGGCCGTCGCGCATCTGCATGAGAGAAATGGTACAGAGAGGCCCACGCATCTCGATGGCTGCGTAATCGCGACTTTCCTGGACAAAATCCTCAACCTGCTGTTCAGTGGAAATTACTTTTATTGCATTGAGCAGGTCCCGTTTGGTTGCTGCATCCTCGAATCGCAGGGCTTTGCTCGCCTCTTGCATATCCTTGGTCAAATCCTTTACCAATTGCTCGTTGTGCCCCTCAAGCATGTTTTTTACAGCCGTAATGGATTTACGATATTCCTCTTCGCTCACCATTGAGGCACAAGGCCCGGAACACAGTCCAATATGATAATAAAGACAGGGTTTTTCCCTTTTTTTCAAAGGAATGCTACATCTTCTGAGCGGAAAGAGCTTCTTGATCAGATCCAGACACATCTCCAGCTTCCCTGCATCGGGAAACGGCCCGTAGTAGGAGGAACCGTCATTGATAATCCGCCTTGTTTTGAATACCTTTGGAAAGGGTTCAGCGGTTATGCGGATCATTGGGTAGCTTTTCCCGTCTTTGAGAGAGATATTGTAGTGCGGAGAATATTTCTTTATAAGGTTATTCTCGAGAATAAGGGCTTCGTATTCGTTTCCCGTTATTATATGTTCTATGCGTACGATCTTCTTGACCAATGCAGCGGTCTTGGCATTTCGATTGGCCAAAAAGTAACTGGTAACGCGTTTGCGCAAGTCCTTGGCCTTACCAACATAAATAATCGCATCATCTTTATCACGCATGAGATAGACACCACTTACATGGGGCAATTCTTTTGCCTGTGTCGCAGGCTCACTTGCCTCCATCACTGCAGTACCGATACTTTCGACTTCGGCTTCGCTGCTATAGGGTATGGAATCTTTCTTTTTCATACTAAAGAGAATACCTATACTGCCTTGTTTTGGCAATCAAGAAACTATACACTGAGGCCATGGACCATCCTTTATTTCATAAGCTCCCGGAACCGGAACAGCAGTATATAGCAAATCTTGAAAAAACCTATCATTTCAGTTTCCAGGAACAACGACAATTGCTGGAAACCGCCTCTGATCTGATCCAGTGGCAGAAAGGGCCCTTGTCCTCCTGGATTGACGAAAACAAGGCAAACAAAGTACAGGGAAGCAGAAGAGCAAAACTCCTTGTATCCGACCTTTTGGCAAAAGTCCAAAAGGAAAGGCAAAAACCTACAGACTATAGTGATTTTTCACCGGAACAAAGGCTCCCTGACAAATACCAGAGCATTCTGGTAACCGCTGACAAACTCATGGGGCGTTGCCCCTGCCCTGTAGAGGGGGAAAAAACCAGATGTTGCAACCTAAAAACCCTCGATGCGGTACAACAGTGTGCTTTTGGGTGTTCCTATTGCTCAATCCAATCATTTTATAACAGCCACCAGATTCAGGTGGTTGGGAATCTCAAGGAACGTCTGGAGTCAATCGAATTGGATGAGGATACCTGGCATATAGGCACTGGGCAATCGAGTGATTCGCTACTCTGGGGGAACGATTACGGGACCCTTGATGCACTTTGCATCCTTGCGAAACGCTATCCTGGCACCATTATCGAATTGAAAACAAAAAGCCAGCGTACAGACTGGACCCAAATGCCGTCCCTACCAAAAAACATAGTTGCTACCTGGTCCTTGAATGCCCCCACCATCATTGAAAAAGAGGAACATCTCACCGCAAGTCTCGAAGGGCGGATCGAGGCAGCGAGAAAAGCAGCAGACAAAGGAATCCCTATAGGATTCCATCTCCACCCAATGGTTTATTTTGAAGGCTGGCAACAAGAATACAAAAAAGTTATAGATTTGGTGACTGCCACCTTCGACGCCAGTGAACTGGTACTGTTTTCATTCGGTACCCTCACGTTTACCAAAGCAGTACTGAAAGAACTCAGGGAACAGCACAGGGAAAGCAGAATCCTTGACATGGATCTGACAGCGGCAGCAGGCAAATATTCCTATCCTCTTGCGACGAAACGGGAAATGTTTTCCTTCGCCTATGCCCAGTTCCCTAGGATTTGGAAAGAAGAAGGCCCCTTCTTCTATCTCTGCATGGAAGATCCCTCGCTCTGGGAACCTACCTTTGGCTATAGCTACGAAAATGACCGTTTATTCGAGGCCGCTATGAAAAGTGCATATACGGCCACCATTGAATGTTTCAGAAAAGTAAATGACCCTGTTTCCTATCTGTAAATTTGCGAAATATCATTTGCGGAATATCATTTCTTTTTTTCTTGCTCGCCTCCGTCATAGGAGCTACACTTATACAGATTTTATCATTGCAATAAGGATCTTTTATGAATAAACGCAACGACGCAGTACGCGTATATGATATTCTCCCGTACAAGCAGATTTTTCCATTTATCATGAAAAAACGAAGTGAGGCCTTGGTTTTCCAAAGTATGATCATAGATTTGACAAAGACTGTCGAGTTTATCAAGACAAACAAAGCCCCTGACGGAAGATCATACCGGGTTTTTGAGGTATTCATTGCAGCAATTCTTAGGACAATAGCCCTCAGACCAGAATTGAATCGCTTTCTGGCAAACAATAAATATTGGCAAAGAAATGAATTGTCCGTAAATTTTGTGGTCAAGGAAGATTATACAGACGATGCCCCTGAACACAGTATGCCGCTGTATTTCAAGGAAGAGATGACCCTTCCCGAAATTGCCGATATTATCAATAAGGCTATCCTCGAGCAAAGGAACCCTTCAAACGATTCTTCAACCGATGCCTTGATACGATTCTTTCTCCGTTTTCCCCAGTGGTTCATTAAAGCCTTTGTTATCTTTGCAAGCAATCTGGACAAACACGGGAGAGCCCCCAGGGCACTGAGGGAAGCCGATGGCCTGCATACCACTATTTTTATCAGCAATATGGGAAGCATCGGCCTGGGAGGCGGAAGCCCCCATCACCATCTGTATGAATGGGGTACCACGAGTCTGTTCGCTACCATGGGAATAATGCGGAGAACCCGAAAGAAAGTCGGGGACAAGACAATAATCACAGACTCGATGGAAGTGGGGTTTACCGTTGACGAACGGATCACCGATGGATTCTATTTCACCAAGTCGATCAAGATAATGCAGGACCTGCTCAACAACCCTGCCTCCTTGATGGAACGGCCGGTGCTCCCACCAAAGCCGTTGACCAAGAAAGAATTCTCGAAAAAATTGAAAGAAAAGAAATTGCAGGATAAGATGGCTACTTCAGTTTAGCCTCGAATAGTTCCCTGTTTCTGCCAGTAAGCGGGTTTTCCATTCCAGATAGCATTGATTTTAGCGCAGCCAATTCGCTTGCGCTGAAATTCGTGCCGCCCACTTTATATTCTTCAAAAGCCTCTGTGGCGATAGGACAGACAGTCTTGACCATTTCCAGGATTGTCTGTGCATACACGCGAATTTCATATTGTGCATGGGCATCGAGACGCAACTGCAAAAAATGAAAAAGGTTATGTAGGTCCATCTGCCAGTACCATTCGGTATACATGCTCAAAGGAAGGTCTATCCTTGACAATTCCCGGGCTATTCCAAGGTTGAGGAGTTTCTCGTAGTTCTCATAGCTTCTCTTCTGGTCTTCTTCGAGGATGGAGAGGACCTGGTTGGCCAAAGCATCGTCAACACATTCGTTTCTTCGTCCCTGTTTGTTATCGTCGCTCTGCAAATTGATGTGTTCCTTGTCAGGGCGGTAACACTCATCGGTCATGACGCTATAGCGACCGCTTATTTCGTTTACACGGCCTGTCCTGTGACGGATCCACTGCCTTGCCACGAATATGGGCATCTTGATATGGAAGGTGAAATTGACCTGTTCAAACGGTGAGGTATGGTCGTTGCGAAGCAGATAGGTTATCAAACCCTTGTCCTGCCGATAGGATTTCGTACCGCTGCCATAGGAAACCCGGGCACTTTGGACGATACGCTCATCACTACCGAGATAATCCACAAGACGAACAAAACCATGGTCGAGGACAGCGAATTCCTTGTCTAATATTTCTTCTGCAGCACTTACAATGCAATGGGCCATACGTATCTCCTAATTCTTAATCAAGGGCATTATGCTAAAAAAAAGCCAGAGAAACAAGGCTTCAAAGCAATCCCATCCTGCCTAGCAATACGCCAAGCCCGGCAGAACAGGCTGTCTCCGTACGCAAGATCCTGGCACCTAAGGTTGCCGGGACAAAACCCGAGGACATCATCACATCCCGTTCCCTGTCACTGAATCCCCTCTCGGGTCCTATGGCCAGTACCACAGGCACGTCAGAACCTATCTCCATGCTTGAAAGAGGTTTGCTTTCCAGCACATTATCAAGGAGAATCCTTTTTGTATTGGCAAGGAGCAGATGCATCGCATGGTCGACCGAACGGGCAAAAAGTACTTCACTGACGCCGGTTTCCCCACTTTGCATCGCACCGTCGAGCAGGATGGATTTATACTCTCCCGACTTGTAGAGATTTGCATTCGCATAGGATTTCTCGGTGGTGTCGCACCCGGTGAGCAAAATTCTTTCAACCCCAAGGCTCACAGCCTCCCTGAGGATCCTTTTCATACAGATGGGCCGTACCTGCGCCAGCAGCAACGTAACAGGATAGAGGTGGGAAGAATTGTCATGTTGTGCGACAAACCTGAAATGGACGCCAGTCTCATCGATCGAGGTAATCGTGGCTAGGCCTTTCTGCTTGTTTGTAACACCGGCAAGAAACTGGTCACCTTCTTTCAAATGAAGTATTTTCTGGATATGTTCACCCCGATAATCAGAAAAAGGGAGGAAATTTTCAGCTGAAAGTTCGTCAAAGAGGATGATATTCATGGGCGAAAGTATAGCATAGCCGAAAACATGGGGATAGAGTGTTTCCATGGACAATGCAATCTATATCGCAACAACACATAACTGCGCTGCCAATCTGGCAGGCGAGGCCTACCTGCTTGGTCAAGAATATGACCATATCCTCTATCTGTGGGTAAATGACCCGTGTATCGTCATCGGACGATTCCAGAATCCGTTTTCCGAATGCAATCTCGAGGCAATGGAAAAAGACCATGTACAGCTGGTACGCCGGCAAAGTGGAGGCGGGGCTGTCTACCATGACCAAGGGAATCTCTGTTTTACGTTCGTGGGGAAAAAAGACGTTTCCTCGAAAGAAGAGAACTTCAAGATAGTCCTTGATGCCCTTCGTTCTCTCGGTATTGAAGGCGAACTCTCAGGACGGAATGATATAGTCATGCAAGGCAAGAAGATATCGGGAAATGCTTTCCAGACCACCAAGGATAAGTTCTGCCACCATGGCACGCTACTGGTCAACAGCGATTTGTCGGTGATGGGAAACTACCTCACCCCGAGTAGTTCCAAACTTGCTTCCAAAGCAGTGAAATCAGTTGCCTCAAGGGTGGGAAACCTGCAACAGGCAAAAGGTGACATTGAGATGAAAATGGTTGAGGACGCCCTTATCGTTGCATTCTGCAAAGCGTATGGACCTACCGAGATAGAGGAAATAGATTTTTTAAATTTTCCTGAATCCCAACGGGATTTCCATCTCTTCGGGGACAAGGAAACCATTCTCAGCAAAACCCCGCAGTTTTCCCATGCAATCTCGCACAGATATTCCTGGGGTGAAGCAACCGTGCATCTGGATATTATCAAGGGAGTGATCGAGACAGCACGCGTGTATACCGATTGTCTCGACACCAACCTTGTCCCCCAGATAGAGAAATGCCTGAACAGCGTACCTTACAGGAAGGAAGCTCTCCAGGCAGTTGTGGACATTGAACAGGATGAAAGAGTGCTGGAATTGGTATCTTTCCTTATCAGTCAGCTCTAAGCCCCTATTCTCCCGTAAATTTCGATGAGGCCTCGCAGTCGGTCAATTCGCCACATATCGATATCGAGGGAATGTAGCTGCCAGCTCCAGTTGTTTTGCCCACAGGTGGAAGGGACATTCATGCGCCCCTCACTCCCAAGGCCAAGAAGGTCCTGCATGGGCAGGATTGCATACTGGGAAGCACTCATCATCAGGACCCTGATCATTTGCCAGAGTACCTGGTCATCGGGGGCCTCAAGGTAACGCCTGACTTTGTCCTTGGTCACTCCATCAAGTTCGTTATACCAGCCTTGGGTTGTATTGTTGTCATGCGTACCGGTATATATGACGCTGTTATACTGGCAGTTATGGGGAAGATAGGCATTGGTGGTGTCAAGTTTCCCATTTTCCAGGTTGAAGGCAAACTGAAGGATTTTCATTCCCGGTAGGTTGTTGCTGTCTCTCAACTGCTCTACATCCTCGGTTATCACCCCGAGATCCTCGGCAATAAGGGGAATCTGGTCCCCAAGGGCTTGTTTCAAGGCTGCCATGAGTTTCTCGCCGGGAGCCGGAACCCAGGTCCCCTTGACCGCCGTGGTCTCGCCCTGGGGGACTTCCCAATAGGCAGCGAACCCACGGAAGTGGTCGATCCTGATAATATCACAGAGCTTAAGTGTCTGTTCAATCCTTTTGATCCACCAGGCAAAGTTTTCTTTCTCATGCTCTTTCCAGTTATAGACAGGATTTCCCCAAAGCTGGCCATCCGAGGAGAAAGCATCTGGGGGAACGCCGCTGGAAGCAGTCTGCATTCCATCTTTGTCCATTTTCAGAAGTCTGGTGTTTGTCCAGGCATCAACGCTGTCCGGTGCTACAAATATGGGAATATCACCGATTATGGAGACGCCATTGGCATTTGCATAATCCTTTACCGCCTTATACTGGGTGAAGAAAAAGTATTGCTGTACTTTGACCCGCTCTATTTCCATTTTATGGGTATCTGTTGCTTTCTTCAGGGCTGCAGGCTTTCTCAAGGTCAGGTCTTTCGGCCACATGCTATTCCATCGGGAGTCATTATATTCAGAACAAAGCACTTGATAGAGGGCGTAGTCGTCAAGCCACCAGGCATTTTCCTTGCAAAAAGAAGCATAGGCCTCTTTGTGCTTACTGTCGGCAAGGGCGAGGAAAGCGTCGGAGGCCTTTTTCAAAAGGGGTTCCTTGAATGAACGTACCATCGAGTAATCGATTCGGTTACGGGGGAATGAAGGGTGGACCAGCACATCCCCTATTTCCAAAAACCCTTCATAGGCGAGGGTTTTTAAATCAATGAGTAATTCATTCCCTGCAAAGGTAGACCTGGCGGCATAGGGAGAATCGCCATAGCCGGTTGGTCCTAGTGGAAGAATCTGCCAAAGTGTTACTTTAGCTTGTTTTAATAAGTCAATAAAAGCCATGGCTTCATCACCAAGGCTACCGATACCCAGATTAGAAGGAAGGGAAGTGGGATGCAAAAGCAATCCGCACTGTCGTTGAAGGTGTTGCATGGTTGTTACTATAATACATTTCCGTTGTTTTTGCCTATTGGGGTATCTCATGCAATTAATTTGCCCTTGCTTGTTTTAAGTCAAAAAATAGTATATAATCATGCTATGAATTCAGTGCGGAATAATGTTCAGTTTACGGTCGGAGACCATGTGGTTTACCCTCTTCAGGGAGTTGGTATAATCAAACGTGTCGAGGAACGCTCTTTCAGAGGTACCAAGACTCTCTATTATGTAATCTATCTGGATATCTCTGATATGACAGTAATGATTCCTGTAGAAAAATCAGAGGAATTGGGGATAAGGGGTATCGTGGAACAGAAAGAAGCCCAGGCTGCTATCGATTCCATTTCCAGTAGATACGAACCAATGCCTGTTGATTGGAAAGCCCGTTACCAGATGAATGTCGACTTGCTCAAGCAAGGTTCCATTGCATCCATTGCAAAGGTCGTGCAGGCTCTGTATCACCGAAGCAAGATCAAGGAACTTCCAGTCCAGGAACGCAAGCTCTATGATAATGCCCTCAGGCTTTTGATTGATGAGACTGCATTCTCCTTGGACAAGGACAAGAAGGAAATCGAAATGTTGGTTTTCTCCAGACTGGAGAAGTAACATGGGATTCCCTCTACATGCGGTCATTGTCACGGCTGCCGGACGTAGCGATAGATTCAATATAACCAAAAACGAAGGTGTAAAAAAGGAATACCTATCGATAGAGGGTCATACTGTCCTCTATCGTTCTGTCGTACCTTTTTTACAGATTCCAAATTGCCAGGCAATTGTTGTTACCTGTCCCAAAGGGATGGAAGACCAGTGCGCCGTGGCCCTTGAAGATCTCTTCGAGCAGAATCAAGTGCCGGTTGTCATTGCCAACGGAGGAGAGAGTCGTCAGGCTTCCGTGTATAATGCACTGAAAATGATCCATGACATGGCTCTTCCCATCGATTATGTTGCTATCCATGACGGAGCCCGTTGCTATATTAGTCCTTCCTTGATAATCCGTACGCTGGCAACTGCGACGGTATTCAAAGGAGCTGTCCCTGCCTTACCTCCTACCGATGCCTTGAAAACCATCGATGAGAACGGGGTTTTGTGCGGACATATCGACAGAAGCAGGACAGTCGCTGTCCAGACTCCCCAGATTTTCCATTTCCCTGAGATTTTCTATGCCCACCAGGTGGCGAACACCAACGAGAAAACCTATGTGGATGACACTGAGATTTTCTCTGATTTTGGGCAAAGCGTAGGGATTTGCGAAGGCGAACGGGAAAATAAGAAAATTACCTATATTGAAGATATTCCCGATGCCGAGCAGCAGATTGCCCAGTACCTGATCGACCTTGAGAAGGGCAGACAGAGTGCCCAGGCTGCACGGGCTCTCCATGAAGCGATGCAGAGTGTGAAGCAAGAGCAGGGAACGGTATGAGAATCGGGACCGGATGGGATATCCACCCTTTGGTGGAGGACCGCAAGCTTATCCTTGGGGGATGTCTCATTCCCCATGACAAAGGCGAGGCAGCCCACAGTGACGGTGATGTGCTTATCCATGCAATTATCGACGCTATCCTCGGTGCCTTGGCCAAAGGGGACATTGGTTCCCACTTCCCTGACAATGATTCCAGATTCAAAAATGCTGACAGCCTTCTCCTTTTACAACAGATTCGGAAAGAAGAGCTGGATGGCAAATGCACTATTTCAAATATCGACTGCACGGTTATCCTGCAAAAACCGAAGCTCAGACCGTATATCGACATGATACGGGACAACCTTTCCCAGGTACTGAACCTGCAACTGGATCAGATTTCCGTCAAGGCAAAGACAGCAGAAGGCATGCTCAACGAAGTTGGGACCGGCGACGCGATAATTGCCCAGGCAGTAGTGCTTCTCTCCCCTATTTCCTGTTGACACACTTATAAATAATATTCTATAGTTGGTCCTGCGCCCAGGTGGCGGAATTGGTAGACGCACTAGGTTCAGGTCCTAGCGGGGTCACACCTGTGAAAGTTCGAGTCTTTTCCTGGGCACTTAAGGCAAACCTTTCTATGCAAGTAAATTGCAAGGGGTTTGCCTTTCTTTTTGTCTCAATACTCCTTTCAATTTTTCGCCTCGATTTGAGTACTGTACTCAGTTGTGTACTCAATAAATAGGAGTATGAAAGAAAATGAGAGCAAAGGAACCGTTTACGCTGACAAAGAGAAATACGGGGAAAAGGGTTGTTTATTACTATTTTGTCTATGATGAAATCGGCAGGCGAAGAAAGTTCTCGACGGGGTGCACGACAAAAACCCAGGCGCTCGCTCATGTTATGGCTCTATTCAAAAGGAATGCCCTTATACCGGTGAAACAAGAACCGATCGTAGTCCTGACTTTCGGCGAATATGCCAAAGATTGGTGGACCCCTGGCTGTGATTATGTCAAGGATGAATCCGGACGGGGAAGGGATCTCACCTAGCAATACATCAAAACCAACAGGCAATTGATGGTGAAATACATCCTCCCGACGTTCAAGTCTTCTCCCCTCTCTGATATCACCGCGGCCAAGATCGAAGCCTGGCAGCGGTACCTTACTGGCAAGAAGAACCTTGCCCCGAAATCTGCAAATAATATTCTCTCGATTTTTTCTGTCATCCTGGAAGAAGCCAGGAGACAGGGCCACATCAAAACCAATCCGATCAAGGAAGTGAGAACGTTGGCTAACAAGAGCAAGCAACGTGGAATATTATCAGTCGAAGAAGCCCGAGACCTCCTCACCAATCTTTCATATTGGGATAATCCTCTGGCCTATACCGCATCCTTACTGGCAGCGTGTACAGGGATGCGTTTGAGCGAAATTCGCGCCCTACAGCATTCAGATATCAGGGATGGGTATATTCATGTCGAACACAGTGTTGATCTTCATGGCAAGCTCAAGAGTACGAAGACTGGGGATAAAAGAAACCTTCCTCTACCTGCAAGTCTGATGGACGCCTTAAAGAAGCTATCAAAGCTTTCGGGTGATTGTGATCGCATTTTTTCCGTCGCAGGGATACCTTTGGGACCGAATGCCATCAGAGATAGTCTGTACAGGGCATTGGCAGCAAAGGGAATAAAAGAAGAGGAGCGAGCAAAGAGGAACATAACTTTCCATTCATGGCGCCACTTTCTGAACTCACAACTTCTTTCACATGGTATAACCGGAGAGAAAACACGCAAGATCGCCGGCCATTCTACTGAAGAAATGACAAAACGTTATGCTCATTTCTTGGTGAATGACTTTGCCGATGTACTACAAATAACTGAGAACATTCTTCATACATAAGCTTAAAGACTATGTTTGATACAACCCCTTCCTGAAAAGGCTACAAAAGACTAAAATATATATGGTAAAAACTGATATTAACTATATGTATATTAACAATATATAAGAAACATCGTGATATCTAATAATAATGAATAATACATGGTTTTGGTGTCACAATTAGTGTCACTTTTTTTCGAAGAATACTTATCGCATGTAAATATGTAAAAAAACTCTTCGTACAGGGAAGTGGCTGAAAGACGATGTGTGATATTGGATGCTACCCTGAAAGGAAAGGGTTGGGACTTGTTTTATATGGGCTTTCAGGGAGGAAATAACTTCCGTTGATTTGGGTTCATGTTAAGATTTGACTTGTAACGAGTCCAGATAGCTCTGTATTCGATGTAGGCTATCAAACTATGGGGGGTATTGGTGTAATCTATAGGCCTCAGGATCCTAAGGCGTCGATCATGCAAGTAGGGAAGGGCTTTGTCTAGTTCACAAAGACAATATCAACTATAAAGCTCAAAAAATAGCTACTATTAGAATATTTATCCTTGAATTCTATAGATATCGAATTATAATATCCTTGTTATCAGGAGTTTCAATGCTTAAAGCGAATGCAATTAAATTTCCTAGTCCAATCAAAATGCAAATTACAAATTTTACCTTGTATAAACAAGATATTAATTATGATTTTGTGAAAGGAATAAACTTAATTATAGGAGGAAATGGGACTGGGAAAACAACCTTCATCAATATTCTTAAATTTGCCTTGATCGGGCTTTACAAAAGTGAATTTATAATACGAACTTATAAAACTGCAAAAATCGAAAGACGAGACCATTATCCGTACGATTATTTCTCTAGCAGGATGCGAAAAGATAAAGTTTGTTCAGATGCGAAGGTATTGTTAGAGTTTGCTGTAGGAGACACAATATTCACAATAGTGAGGAATCTTTCTAGTATAACTCTTGAAAAAGTTATGATAAGAAGAAATGGTGATATCACAACTTTAGATGGAAAAATCATTGATCAAAAACAATATGATAAACTAATTAATAATGATGAACGTATCGGCACTTTACAATACCAATATGAACAAATTCTTGTTGCTGAAACCGAATTATCAAGTTTTGAGGATTTGATACTATTTGTCAACGACTTGCTTATGTTTGATGAACGTCGAAAGACTGTGTTATGGAATTCACACTTTCAGACAATGCTGCTGAGTCGATATTTTAACGATCCAATATTAAGCCGACGTTTTGATGAGCTTCAACGCGATGCAAAATATAATGATAGCTTGTCAAGACATAAATCTGAAGATGCGAGAGCTGTAAAAAAAATTCTCGATAGCTATTCGCTGGATGCGTTATCTTTATCGGAATCCGCTTCTTTGGAATTAAGAACTTCAATATATAATCTTATAGAAAAAGTGAAGGATTTGAACGATGAAGAAAAAAAAATCCTTTACTCCCTGAAATCCTTTTATGGAGATCAAGCTAGGATAAGACAGGACATTGATGAAAAGGAATTCATATCAAGAAGGTTGTCAAATACACTTTCACAAGAATTCTGGCAGAAATTGAATTTAAAATATGAAGACTATTCACGGATGATTGATGAACTAAAAACATGTCCTATGTGCAACAATCCACTCCCTGATGATTTTGAAAAATCTGTCAATCACTGCTTCCTTTGTGGTAGAAAGTTAATAGATGATGATGAAGAACTGTCAACAGAGAGTTTGATAACTGAAAACGCAAAATTGGACGCACTAAGGTCAGAACTCATTAATATTGAAAAAGCTATTGTCCAAGCCGAAAACAAACAAGATCAAAATAAAAAAGAGTTGCTCAATCAAAAAGTATTACTTAATAAGCAACAAATCCAACTCTACAGTATTGAAAATAGTAGAAAAGAAACAAGAAACGAATCCCAGCTTGAGTACGTGAAAAAACAATATGATTCTTTGCTTCTTGAACGAGATAGATTTAAGGATATTGCTATTCGAAAGGACAAAGAAGCAACTATTATTGCATTGACGATCGACGAGCAAAGGATACAGATTACTAAAGAGCTATCAAGGTATTTCGAATCTTACGCTTCACGATTTACAGGAATCGCTTCTTGCTATTTAAAATATGGAAAAGATGAAGATGATATTAAAAGATATATTCCAGTAATTGGGAATATTGACAGGCTTTTTGAAGAATCGCTTTCTGAGTCACAAAGATTTTTCATCGATCATTCATTCAGAATGAGTGTTCTAGAATATTTTTACTTTGCTCCAAGTTTTTTTATCTGCGAAACTCCTGAAAGTAGCTTAGACCTTTCCTATGAAGAAAATGCAGCGCGAATTTTTTTGCAGTATGTAAATCGACCTAATGTATTAATTTTGACTTTAAACCTTAATAACAATCAATTTCTACGACATATTATCAAAGATAGGTCACATAAGATAAATTACCTAAATCTGTTGAAATTGGGATATTGTTCATCTGTTCAAGAAAGTAATCTTGAATTGTCACAGATTGCGATCGAAATCGAGGAATCTATAAATGGCAAGCAATAGTCTTCAACCTAATGGGAAAATACTCGAAGACATTTTCTCGGTATTGTCCCTTGGCAATGAAGTAGGTTGGACAACAATATCATTGATGAGTACGATTAGAATTATTTATCTCGCATCTGTGTCATATACATTCACACATGGGGTAGGGAAAAGTAGTCCATTTTCGATTGACTATAAGTTTTCCTTAAGTCTACGAGGTCCTTATTGTTCAGATATTGATAAAGCATATATTTTTCTGGCTGCAAATGAATATATTGCAAGAGACTCGGAAAAGAAGGATAATTTTTTAATTCTTGATAAGAATTTCTTTCCAAAACAAAAGAAAATTGAATCCTCCCCAGGATATGATAAAAAACGAAAAGAGTGGCTGAAAGTAATAGTTTATATCCTTGCTTTATATGGTGAAGATAAAGTTTACGATTTTATTTTTAGAGACCCAGAATATTATGAAAAAGCTGCTTCTAATCAATTCAATCGATTATTAGATTTAGATATTAGCAATAAGACCATACAAATACTAAATGAATTTAAAGAAGCATTTGAATCAACCCTTGACGTTAAAATACTAGCTCAAATCTCTGACCAGCGTTATCTAGAGCTCTATTTTGAGTATGTTTTTGGCAAGATACTGAAAGGGGAGTCATATAAATGAGTTCTTCAAGCTTTTTAGATGATATTGGTCAAGCGCCTCTTAGTGAAATTTCTGTCTCTGAGACAAAAAAAATTGATATAATCGTGAACAAATTAAATAGTTTCTGGAATAATAATTCATCTAGAAGAATCTTATATTCAATTCTTTTGCCAGATGAAATTGAGAGTCTAGACCTAAGTTCAATATTTTCTAATTTGCCCATTGTCGAGAATCAACTTGGTACATCTAATTGGTTTGAATTTTCTTGTGATGGACGGTATCAAAAATCTGAAGAAGATTTTACCAACGACAAAGAATGTGAATTTGCTGAATATTCAAAGGGTCATAATATGTGTCTTTTCTTTTTTGGTTTTGAGGGTGTTGACTTTTGGATGAATGGAATTAAGAAAAAGAAAAAAAATAGACTATATTCATACAATGACCTTAAACTATATAATAAAAAATTCATGATAAATGACATTGAAAAGGTATTTGGAGATTACAATCAATTTTATCTTTCACAGAAGACAAACGTCACGAAATTTTTTGAATCAAAACGGTTTCATGATGAAATTAAAGATACAACATATTCAATCTTGAAAAATAGGCCGGAAAACCTGATGAGAGATGATCTTAAAAATTATCTGAATGAACATGTCCAAGGTACATTTAGTATTGAGTATAAATTGAATTCAGGCAATTTGGTAGATATTTATACTGAACAGGGTGGCAATGAATTATATATTCTTGAAGTCAAATGGCTAGGAAAATCGATTTGCAATGGAGCAAAATCTGAGTATACAATCTATGAGGGAAAAAGAATTAAAGAGGGAATAATTCAAACCCTACAGTATGCACAAGAGATCGTTGATACAATGAATCCCGAATCATTAAGACAAGCCTACTTAGTGGTTTTTGATGCACGTGCAGACCTGCGTCGAAATCAAATCGATATTAGTCAATATTCAAATGATAAAGAAGAGTTAAAAGGATATGAAAAAATGTTTTCGATACTTCCTATTCTAAAACTAATCAATTCACATCCTGCATAAATTATTTTTTTTGCATTACTATAACACTTTCTACAAGATGGGTAACACTATTTTTCTGCTGACCACTCGATTTCATATTTCTGGCAATACGTATTTCGCTTATTGCAAAACCTGATAATTCAGCTAATTCAGCAATTATTTCATCAACGGGAATTACAATACCAAAATATGCCGAATTCCCGATATTTAAAAAAACCTGTCCACCTGGTTTCATTTTTAAAAAGAGATTATCAAGTAAAATTTTCAAATCTGAAAAATACCCATTAATCATCTTGAGAATATTTTTATTCCAGAACTCTGCTTCATGAATTTCAATACTATGATAAATTCTTTTAAAGGTTGGAACGGAAATTAACTCCAAATCTTCCCACGAAACCTGTACATGGGATTTTAACGTTGTCGCTCTGAAAGCTCGTTCAGCTTTAAGGTTCGTAAAGTAACCAAGAACGCGCAATTCATCTATATAACTATCTGTGTAATCTCTAGAATTCAAGTATGGAGGTGAAGTAATGACCAAATCAATTGATTCGTCTGGAAGTGTGGTTATTAAATTTAGTGCACTGCCTTTAAGGCAATACTCCCGATTTGACACAATTAGATTTTCATTATTTTGCTTCTCAAGTTGGATGATATCAGGTACGAATATAGTTTGTATTTTTTCAGTAAAAAGTTGGTGGACCTCTTGTCTATCAACGACAGGTATATCCTTCCAGTTTTTTTTATAGGAAAGGCATTTTCCATTTCGATACATATTACTAATGGGGATTAGAATTGATGCAAGGGCAATCCTAAATAATCTTTGGTTGTTCAGATTGTCAATTTTAGAAAAAGCATAAATCAAATCCGCGATACCTGTCATAGTAGGTAAATTATAATGCCACCTGTTAATTTCCTCTGATTGAACATAGTATTTTGATTTTGGAAACGTAATATAATTATCAATATCCTCAGGTGTTGCTATCAATAATTCATTCAATTTATCGAGATCATTTAAAAGACTCTTACTCTTATAGGTAGTCGTTAGCTTTGCGTAAGATAATTCATGCATAAAGGGTGATACTTCAAAGCTATAGCATTTCATTTTCTTGTTCTGAAGAACCAATGGAGTGGTTCCGCTTCCAGAAAAAGGATCAAGACTACATTGGACTCTATTCAAATCAACTTCTTCAAGGATTGAATCGATGAACTCTTTTGAATATCCTTCCACGAAAGGATACCACCTATGAATTGGTTCATGTTTGTTGGTATTAAATTGCATTACGGCACCATAATTCTCTGAATAATCTGTATGTTTAAACATGATCCCATCCAATATGCGTAATAAAAGCTTTAATATAAACTAATCGGCCCAATCTTACCACCATTTTGTCTGATGATATAGAATATTTAAAAAACGATAGAAAGTTGTTGAGCGAAATTATTCAATTGGATTGAAATCTATACTGATTATATCTTGTGGCGGAATTGCTTTACCCCTTCCATTGTAGCAATAAAGGTTAATAAATTCTCTTCTCCTTCTGTAATAAATATATTGGAGTACATTGTTTATATAATCATCATTGTCTAGATCGCTTAGTTTGGCTCTAAAAGTAACAATACATGGAACAAGAAGTCTAGATATCAGTGGCATTATATCTTGCTTATAGAGTTTCGAATACTGCAGGCAAGCATCCTGAATGAATTCTGGTTCTTGTAGATAATTGTGGATATGTGCTTCTGTTGAGTGAAAACCATTTTCACGTACTAGCATACCACACGGGCCTTCGTTATAAAGACCCACATATGTATGAATACAATGTTCTAGATTTTCACTGATGGATTTATCGATACTTGCAATTGCCTTAAGGATACATTCCCAAATTGTTGATTCAGCTTTAGATCTATGAAGTAGCCCCTGGCTATATGAGTTCTCGGGAAAGGTCCTTGTGAAATGGAACCAATTAATCTGTTCAAAAGGAATCGAATCAATTCCTTCCATGAACTCGTCAAAAAGTGAATCTTCAAAGGGTTGTTCAATGTCATTTTTCGAAATGCCATATGTGTCTATGTTGGCAATTCTCTTAATAATTTCTTCTGGTGTTTTTTGTATTGAAACTGAAAGAGAATGAAGCGCACTTTCATATGAAGAACAGTCAAGCACAATAGTTTTCATATTTTTCCTCATAATTATTCAGAAGACATAGTTAATATTTCGATTGTATTCACCGACTAATTGATCAAGCAGTATTATGAAATGTACTTTTTGCCCAGTACTCAAAACTTTTATTGCCCTTCAAGCGTTATGAAGGGCTTTCGCTAATATGGATGGCAATGTACCCATCCTACTACCTTCCCTAAGATCATCAGGTTCTCATTAGTCATCAATATTTCTTCGGTTGAGTAACGGGAGTTTTCACTATGAATGAATATCTTCTGTTCCCCGGATCTGAATTCCAGGCGTTTGACTTTCAGATCACCGTACAGGGAAATAACATATATCCCATTCTCACTGATATGATGCTGCGCAAAGAGAACCATGTCACCTTCGAAAATCTGCACCCCGGTCATAGAATCACCTTTGACCGATACCGCAACCAATGAAGTAGGATCTATACCCCTTGCCATTCTCTCCAGAATGCGCACGTAGCCGATATATTCGGAAGGTGGTAGGAATTCTTGTCCTGGGCCAGCGGAAACTCTCTGGGGGGCAATAGGGACTAGAAGGGTTGGCTCTTCATTGTAATGGGGGATAAAGGTTCTTCCATTCGGAGACTGAATCGGTTCAACTGGTTTTTCTTTTGCAAAATCATCATCAGGAAGAGTAATTTCTTCTCCCGTGATTAAAAACTCTGTTGTTGTCAAAAAAAGCTGTGCAATCAAGAGACAAATATCACCGGTTGGGATGTATTTCCTTCTCTTCCAATCCTCAACAGTTCTAAGACTCTTACCGATTTTTTCGGCAAATCTATTTTGAGAAATTCCCTGTAATTCCCGTAAGGAGTCCACACGATCCCAGAACTTATTCATGTGCATAAAATATTCCTGTTTTTTCCTATACCACGATTATACAGTTATGATTTTATGATTATCAAATAAATTGTTGATAAACCACGTAAAAACAGTGTATTTTGGAATTAGAATACCACAACAAACGGTAAGTGAAGCAAAGAAGTACGTTGCAGAACGTCCGGTGTTAACTCTTTCTCGCCTATACGAGCAAGCGGTACTCGAATTCATTCAGACTCACAAAGAAATAACTAATGCTCATAACAATAGCTGACATAGCCGAGTGCAATCAAGATAAAGTATGCAAAAATGGATTTTCCAAACCGCCTTACAACAGTCAAAGAAACAGCTGAATTACTTTCGATTTCAGATTGCAAGGTAAGGGATCTTATTGCCCGCCCCAAGACCAGTCATGACTACCTTCCTTCTCATCACATTGGGGCAAAGGTAGTTCTTGATCCTGCGGAAATCAAGGAGTGGCTTTCACAACGGTAGAGGTCCGGCTTAGCCGGTTGATTTTTCACATATATAAAGGTTTGCAATTTGAGTGGTGCGGGAAACCGCACCATCCATTCACAAGAGACGGAGGGCTAATGCTCATAACAACTGCTGATGCAGCCAAGCGCCTTGGAGTAAATCGCAGGACGGTACTCCTCTGGATCCAAACAAGAGGAATACCTGCTTACAGGTTCTCTGGATGCTGGCGGATTGATAATAACAATCTAGAGAAATAGATTGGAGGAAGCAATGTAATATTGTTTTATGAGAAAACCTGAAGGTCTTTCACTTAAAAAGTCTTGGTTGACTTGAGAATTTTGCAATCACCATCCCAGAAATCAAAGAAAAACCATCCCCTGAATTGCCTGGTTTTCTCAGGCCCTTTTCCATTACTTATAAGCATGGAGATTCTGCCAAAAATAACAATCCCGGTCATTTGGCCTTTGTCCCCCATTACCAGATTGTAAATCAGATTTGTAAGTTACTTACGATCTTCACCCTTCTTGACTGTACTTGCCCCGGTTGTCTTTACAGTCACCTTGGGTTCGCCCCAGTAGACCAACTTCCCTGCCCCAATAACAGAAGCATTCAGTTTCTCTTTCGCCTCAATCTCAATCCTACCGGAACCATTCATTTTGACCGAACATCGCTCGGCAACAAGGTGCCTTCCTTCAAACCGCGCAGCGCCAGTGCTGACTATTCGTAATTTGGAAACATTACCTTGCAGGGTAATGGATGAAGCTCCATGCAAAGCAACCTCCAATGATTCTGCGGTCAAGGGATCTGAAAGAACAGTTCCTTTCCCATTGACATTGACTGCTTCGATTTCGGGAAGCGTGATGTCAATACGACCCTTATCGGTTTGAAACAGGAACCAGAGGCTTCTCAATAGACTCCAATGGGAAAATCCCATATGCAAAACCCTGCCTTTGACTTCGGTAACAAAGAGATCGAAAAGCCTCTCATCCATGGTTATTACAACTTCTTGGGGTCCCTGATGCAAATGGACCGTACCAAGCCCATTGAGCGTGACAGAAGAGAACCTCGGCAACGTACGGACCTGTCTCTTTCTCTTATTTGAACCAAAGTCACCTGTAGCAAGAGCCAGAAGCATAGCAACACGTTTCATGGATAGACTCTCCTTACCTTACAAGAAAAGTACCTGTCTCCCTTTTTAGAATCCATCAGGAAACACATCTTGTCTACCCTCAAAGAATTGGAAAACAAAAAAATGCAGAAGACAGGCTATCCATTTCTCTTATTCACTGGGAAAAAACGTGGCATCTGTACTCAAAGAACAAGAAATGCCACTGCTGTTTTTTTGATGGTACGAGATGCTACCAACACAAACCCCTTTGCTTTTCGTTAGTCAAGCAAAGGGGTTCTCTCAGATATTCGAATTAGGATCTGTCTGTTTTAGGGAGTATACCTGACAACCAGTGTATACACACCTTGGTAACCAGAAGCTACCGTGTAGGAAAGATCCAGCACATTAGGCGCATTTGTTTTGCCAGAGGTAACTACCTGTCCGTTCGCATTCTGCAAGGCAAGGCTATATGTCCCTGTATCTTCTGCAGGAGTGTGCAAAGACAGGGAGATGCTCCCTGGAGCGGCAGAGAAGTTCCAAGCAGCTGCAAGGACACTGGTATCGGCGAAGGAAGAGGAAACAGAGTCTGACACCTGATATACAGCAGGCTCAGGATCTGGCTCAGGTACTGGATCTGGATCTGGCACTGGATCTGGAACTACATCCCCTGCTATGGCCTTCATTGGCTGGATAACACCATATTTCCCGAGACCATAATCAGAACGACTTGTCTCAGCCGTATCACATATCCGGTTGTAGAGTTCCGTTGCCGAGAATGAAGGATTCACCGATTTAAGCAGAGCAGCCAAGCCCGCAACATGAGGCGAAGCCATGGAAGTGCCAACATAGAAATAATACCCAGCCTGTCCGTTGACAATCGTCTGCTGGATGATACCATCGGTGGTAACTATCCCGTTGGGAAGCGTTATGGAGGGCATAGAATTGTTAGCATTCAGGCTACCGCCATAGGCCATCACATCCACCCAGTCGCCATAGTTGGAGTAGCTGGAACGATTGGACAGGTTGGAATAGCCAACTGCCCCTACCGAAAGAACTGAATCGATGGCAGCCGGATAGTTCTTTGTAGTAACCCCTTCATTCCCCGCAGAAGCCACTATGAGAACCCCATGTTGCTGGGCATACGCACAAGCATCGATTTCAGCCTGGGAAACCTCAGAACCGCCAAGTGAAAGGTTTATAATCGAGGCTCCATTGTCTACCGCATAGCGAATCCCTGCGACCAGAGCCGAAACAGAACCGCTTCCATCCGAGGCCAAAACCTTTATAGGCATGATAGAGACCCCAGGGGCAATGCCACTGACACCCTTCCCGTTGTTGGTCGACTGTGCAATGGTACCAGTCACATGGGTACCATGGCCTCCATCATCTGTTGGATCATTGTCATTATTTACAAAATCATACCCACTCACAAAATGAGTAAGGGCAAGGTCATCCAGGCTCTGGTCCACCCCAGTATCGATAACGGCAACAATGACTGAGGAACTTCCAGTGGTTATGGAACGCATCTGGGGAAGATCGATAAACCCTGTCTGCATGTTCCACTGGCTGGTGTAATACGTGTCGTTCGGAGCCGCAAACGCTTTCCTACGATAATCGGGTTCTACGTAGGCAATTGCATCAGAAGACAGAGACGCATTCAAGTCATCCTTGATGGATTTTAGGTTATAGGAGGAACCTTCCTTATATTGCTCCAAAAGATTGGCAGGAATCTGGACCTTGTCAAAAGGAAGATTCTGGACAACCGAGGATGCCCTTTGGTCCAGGAACTTCCAGCCAAGGCTTTCCCCAGGTCTCTGGTCCCTTGCCGTTGCTCTCTTCGCATTGGAAGAAACCTCAGAGGAATCCTGTACGTACCCTATGATAAAAGAATCCACAGGCTCATCAGGGGTAGAAGATCCTGTAACAAAGGAAGTGACTTCTCCTAGGACCTCTAATAAGGGCGAAGAAGCTACCGAACGGGAGGACAAAGAATCAGAGGATACGGCAGCTGCCTGTAAGGAGGCAGAGGCAACGTAGGAAGACCAAGTACCTGAAAGAGAAAAACTCGTCGGGGTTGTCGGACCACCATCACCAGGGAGAGTCCCTCCATCGGAGGGGAGAGACACCCCGTCTGCACATCCTACAAGAGAGGAAAACATAAATACAGCGGAAAGTAAAAGAACCGAAAATATAAGAAAAGATCGGACTTTTTTATTCGATTTGGTTATTGATTTTTTTTGCATAAAAGGAGGTTAACAAAAGTTTTCAGAAAAGTTAATCCCTTTGCCCAAATAAAATTAAATGTCACCTACAGCCAGATTTTCCTAAGAGAAATACCACCTTAAGCAAAACAGAAACTTAATAAATCGCTCTCGGGTTCCTTACGATAGTATTAACTCTACTCTCAGCAAAGATTGGCAAGAAAGGACCTGCCTTGCTCTGCTTACCCCTGCGGATTAACCTTGCAGAACTGTGGATATACCACACCATCTGTCTGTTGGATTTTTCGTTTCCCCTTGCTGTTGCCCCATAGCCATAGTGCTGGAGGAAGCTCCCAGAGACTCCCGTAAAGACCAAGTATACAATCTTTCCCATACTGTTCCCTTGTCTATATAGGTATGTCCTAGAGGCCCCTGTTTTAGCCATACTCACGAAAGCAGGTTCATCTTCCCCGTGGTTACATAAATCATTGATGAGTACTTGCTATCCCAATGCAAGAAACATCCAGGCGTATTAAAACTTCCCTGGCGGAAACAGGAAAACCCATGGAATGGGATTACCTATTTTTCCGGACTACCCTGCTTCCCGTTCGTGAGCGGCAATAGCTTCCAGAGTCTTTACTTTTGGCTGCGTCACGTGGTTTTCATCAGGAACCAATGGAAACCAATGATTGCGAGAAAAAGAATGAAGGGAATTATTAGTAATGCGATAGCCATTATGGGGCTATACCTATAGACTATCCTAGCTGCTGATAGTACAAAGGGTAATAGAAATAGGGTCATAAAACCCATTTGTTTCATCTGGGACACAAAAGCCTACACCATATATCGAGAAAACAACTTTTTTCAAAATCCTATTAAATCACTTTGTATTTATCTTGATTCAATCGATAAATACATATACATTTAATCATCTGTTCATATATTTCAGTTTAGGAGTTTAGTAATGAAGAAAAGCATCAACGTATTACTTCTTGTTTCAATTGTGCTTGCACTTTCCTTTTCGATCATGGGATGTTCGAAACCAGCCCCTGTCGCACAGGCTCCTGCAGCCCCTGCCGCAAAAGCCCCAGTTTCCGACGGCTCAGAAGATTTGAAAATCGCTTATCAGGTTAACCTTGCAAAAGAAGACATGGACAACTATTTCTCCTTCACCGGTAACATCCGTTACATGGCTGTAGAGAAAGACCATGCTGATGCCGTAACCGGTGCTTCAGCCCTTGGTTCAACGCATCTTTTCCAGGCTTACCTCTATGATGTAGAAGGCAAGAACACTTTGTCCAGCGGACTTCGTGGCTTGTTCCTTTTCGGTGTTAATCCTTTCTCCCAGCTCACTGGTGACGCACTCAATGCCTCCAAGGCTAGCGATGGCACAATTACCATCCAGTATGCCCACCGTGGAACCGCTTACCGCATTGTCACTGACAAGACCGGCAAGCTCTCCTTCCCCAACGGGACTTTTGAGCAGAGAGCAATCGGCTACATTGCAGGTAGCGCACCCCAGGTCATCAGCAAAGATTTCTCTGCTGACGGAACCACCGCAACCATCGACTGGGCCAAAGTATGGGACAGCAAAGTTGCAAGCGGTACCTTGGTAGACGACAAGTCAACCAAAAAGACCGGCGATATCACCAGAAGTGCTGATAGTGCCGATTCAATGTACTATTTCGATGGATCTTTGATGGTAACCCTCGAAAACGACATTCTCGGAATCAACGGTTCCTTGACTGCTGTCGGTCGTTAAGTTCTCAGAACAGAAAATACCATGGAGGTCTTCCCAAATCGGGAAGGCCTCTTTTATATTCTCCGATAAAGAACATTTTTCCCGGAAATGTGATCGTACGACTCTCTAGCTCTCTGGATTTACCAAAGCTTGCCATTCTATACTTGTGGGAAATTGCCAGGGGGAACGAAACAGTGAAAATTGCAATATATGGGGCCGGGTCTCTGGGGATTATCCTTGGGGCCTATCTCACAAAGGGTGGGATCCCTGTGGACCTCATCAACAGAAATGCGCTCCAAGTAGAGGCATTGCGTCAGCAAGGTGCCCAGGTTGTAGGATCAGCGCAATTCACTGTTCCTGTCTCAGCCCTATTGCCAAGCGAGATGAAAGAACGCTATGACCTCATTTTCCTCATGACCAAGCAATTGGACAATGAACGGGTCGTAAGAAACCTTATCCCGTTTTTACAGGATGACGGGGTTCTGTGTACCATGCAAAATGGATTGCCTGAGCTGGGTATTGCAAAAATTCTTGGAGAAAGCCGTGTCTTGGGCTGTACGATTGCATGGGGTGCCACCCTCGAAGGGCCTGGGGTTTCACGACTCACCTCCGAACTCGATACGCTTACGTTCAGCCTTGGCAGCCTGACCAGGAAAAAAGACGATGCATTGCTCCTCGAGGTTAAGGACATTTTGGAAAAAATGGGTCCAGTACACATAGAAGAAAACTTTCTGGGGGCTAGGTGGGTAAAACTGCTGGTCAACTCAGCGTTCAGCGGAATGGCTACGGTTCTTGGCTGTACCTTCGGGGAAGTTTCCCAAAACAAGAAGGCCAGGTTGTGTGCCCAGAGGATTATCAAGGAATGCATCGATGTAGCAAGGCAAGCAAACATCACAATTGAACCAATCCAGGGAAAGGATGCAGTAAAGCTATTTGACTATGCATCAAAGCTCAAACAAAAACTATCCTTTTTCCTCATTCCCTTTGCCATGAAAAAGCATAAGAATCTTAAACCAAGCATGCTCCAGGACCTGGAGGCAGGCAAACCCTGTGAGGTAGACGCTATAAACGGAATAGTCTGCATGTATGGTAAAAACGTACAGGTCCCAACCCCCTATAATGACTTGGTAGTAGAAACTATCCATGCGTTTGAGCAGGGGAAGGGAAAACCTGGGTTCGAGAATCTTCAAAGCTTTGAAAAGCTACAACACTAAGTCAGGGGAAGCGGTCATCTTCTGGGCCTTCCTGAAGAAATCGACCTCCCCGAAGTTGCCAGATTTCAGCACAAGCTGGAAGGCTTTGTCCAGTGACCTGACCCAGGGTACCCCAGGGTCTATCTTTGGCCCGATCTCAAAGCCTTCCACGGCAAGTGCAGCTACAACCACAGCGGAAGTCTCTCCCCCTGCAACAATGAAGTTCTGTATGCCTTGCTTGGCAAGAAGCTTGGTTAATGCACTGAAGGTTGCCTCAATTGCAGGCCCTGCGTTCCCTGCTTTATCCGGTTGCTCAGTTGTAGCATAAACGAGGGGAGATAGCTCCCCTGCACTCTGGGATAGCACCCAAGAGGCAACTTCTCTGGCATACTGGCTGTTATGCAGGCACTCGTGACTATCCAGAAAGAAGGAAGGTGCATACTTTTTATACTCAGCTACCTGCTGGAGGGTGCACACAGAACAGGAGCCTGCAATAACCACACCCTTTCTTCTCTCAGGGATAAAAGGAGAAAAGCCCTTGGAGGAGGCTATCTGACAGGCAAGGGGAACAGCAAGCCCCGACCCTCCGGTCAATAAAAGGAAATCGTTTGTTGCCTCAGCTATTGAGAAAAGGTCCTGCTCATTCAGGGCATCAACGATAAGGTAGTTCGCCCCTGCTCTTCGCTCTTCTTCAATCCGTTCTCGTATCCTTCTTGGACCCTGAGCAATATCCTGATAGAAAATATGCGAGCAAACCCCTTTGCTTTGGCCTTCCATCAAACGGGACAGCTTTGCATCGGCCATGGGGGTGACCGGATGGTTTTTCATCCCCGATTCATGTAGCAACTGATCATGGACAAACAAATACCCTTGGTAAACCGTTCTCCCATTCACTGGAAGCGAGGGACAGATAACGGTCTGGGAAATCTGCAGATATTCCAGCAAAGCATCGATTACCGGCCCGATATTTCCTTCATGGGTAGAGTCGAAAGTAGAACAATATTTATAGTAAAAACGGGTACATCCAGAACCAATAAGGAATCTGAGAGCCTCGAGGGCTTGGTGTTTGGCCTCTTCCACAGGGCAAGAGCGAATCTTCAAGCTGACTACGATTGCCTCGTGTCCTTCCCTGGCTTGCCTTGCAGGGACTCCATTGAACATTACTGTGGCCATTCCGTTATCTGCCAAAAACCCTGCCATATCGGTAGCACCTGTAAAATCATCAGCAATTACCCCTAAACGCATAACAACCCCTTTTAGCGATAGTAGCCTTCTGCAAAGGAAAAAGACAATCCCCAGTATTCACTTCATTTGCTATATATATACAGACACCAGGAGACTCCTGAGGGAAGGACAAGACACAGCACCCAGGTTAGGCTTGAGCTTTGCCGCTTTGAGGCCCAAGCATCAACGATTTTTGAAAGTCTTTACCATTGCAGGGACTACCGGCGAACAAAGCTCACGATAACTAAGAAGCTTTTTGACAACCTCTGCATTCCCCCTTCGGCTGTCCAACGCGTCTGTTACCTCACTATCCATTACCACCCCTACCTGCAGGGAAGTTCAGTTGGCTAATAATTCATTATATAGAATGATTTTTGATTAAAAATCATGAAAACAGCATGGCTTTTAAAACAACCAGAACCTAGGGAAAAACATACAAACCAACAGCAGGAACAAAATTCCTCCAGGCCCTGATGTATTTCGATTGACAGCAATACAGTTGACCAACTTCTGAGCAAACAAACCCCTGTAATGTTTTCAGAATTTTCAAAACGGTAGACAGTTCAAATCCCACATGGTATAGTTTTCTTACGGAAGAGGGCAAAGTGTCGAAAACACCACTATTTATCAAAATCGCTCGCCCAACCTATGGGGCTTATTTATTGCGCCGAAATCATGTTGAAACGGTAGGAATGGAACTGCTTTCCCAATTGAAAGGCCCATTTCTGGTTCTTGGAAACCATACCCATACCTTGGATGCCTTTTTTATTTCGGCAGCATCGCCTGTACATATCCGTTGGGTAGCAGGTGCCTATCTGTTCAAACTCCGTTTCGTCAAGACTATGGTAAGCAGATGGATCGGGGGAATCTCGAAGCAACAGGGAAGAAGTGATTTCCAGACCATCAGGGATATCTCAGCTGCCCTAAAAAACGGAGAAGTCGTCGGCTTGTTTCCCGAAGGGACTAGGACTTGGGACGGAGAGCCGGTAGGCTTTGACGAAGCAACGGCAAAGCTTGTAAGAATGTTCAAAGTACCGGTAGTTATCGTAAACCTCGAAGGCGGATATCTTTTGAAACCCAGATGGTCCGATACAAGTCGCAAGGGAACGGTTACCCTACGGGTACTCCCTCCCCTGATGCCAGAGACTATCAAAACCATGAAACTTGCTGAGTTAATGGCCTATTTGCAACAACATATCGGGTTCTCACACCAAGAATGGCAAAAGAAAACCCATAGGCCTTTCAAAAACAAAGCCAAGGCAAAGGGATTGGAACGGGTCCTGTACATCTGTCCCGACTGTGGCGCCAAAAGCAGCATAAAGACTGAGAAAAACCTCATTACCTGTACCCATTGCAATATGACAGTACAACTCGACGAATTCGAACAGTTTGTTTCAATAAAAGGAAACAATACCTTTAAGAACCTCCCCCAATGGCATACGTGGGAGATCGGCCAGTTGCATAACCTGGTTTTGACAGCAAAAAAAGAAACCCTGCTATTCCCTCCCGACAGAGGGGTCTTACTTCAAATAGGATTAGGACAAACCTTAGTGACCCTTAGCAAAGATTTTGAAGTTACCCTGACCAAAGATGCAATAACCATCCACAGGCAGGATCGCAATGATTCCAAGATCATGGGCAATGAGGAAACCATCGTTTTCCCGTTTGACAATATCCAGTCCATGATTATCAATGCGAAATCAACCATCGAGCTTTATCGTGGCGAAGAACTTTACAGGATCCGAATAGAAAAAGGCTCTTCCATCTTAAAATACACAGAAACCTATGCAGCAATAAAAAAACAAATCCAATCTTTAAAATCAGGGGTGTGCACATGAACTGGAACTACATAATACATATTGGCATCATTTCCTTTGCCTTGCTTTTTGCAGCCCTGCTGCGTTCACGTATTCGTTTTTTCCAACGCTTCCTTATGCCCGCACCCATCATCGCAGGGTTGATCCTGCTTATTTTCTACAACTTCATTACCCCCTATTGGGGCCTTAGCAATGCCTTCCTCGGAGAAATGGTCTACCACTTGCTGAACCTCTCCTTCATAGCCATGCTGCTACGGGTAACCCCAAGCGAGAAAAACAGGGTAAAAGGGAAACGAATGTTAGCCGAGAACGTAACGGCCGTCATGGGCCAATATGGGCTACAATGTACCCTTGGCCTCTCCGTTACCGCTTTATTGATAGCAACGGTGAAACCCGACCTGTTCCCCGCAATAGGGTATTCCCTTCCCATGGGCTTTGAACTTGGACCTGGACAGGCTTACTCAATCGGGACAACCTGGGAGAAAATGGGATTCGTAGGAGGTTCTTCGGTAGGGTTGTCCTTGGCTGCCATCGGCTTTTTACTCGGTAGCTTCGGTGGGGTTATCCTCATAAACCAAGGTTTGAAACGGGGATGGATTGGAAAAGAATACCGGGACAAGATCAACAGCAAAAGCGTCAGGACCGGATTCTTCAGCAGGGACCAGAAAGAGAGACCCATCGGCTCGTATCTCTCTACCGATGGGGAATCTTTGGATACCCTCAGCTATCATATCGCCTTGGTTATGCTCACCTACCTTATTAGCTGGGGTTTTCTCACCGGCCTAAGCGCTTTGCTCTCCCTCATCGGCCCTATCGGCACAGAATTGGCAGACAGCCTCTGGGGAATCAACTTCATATTCAGTGCCCTTTGTGCAATCGCTGTAAAACTCACCATGCGTTTCTTCAAGGTCGATACCACCATTGACAACGCTACTTGTAACAGGATAAGCGGGCTCTCGGTAGACCTTACCGTCGCTTCGTCCCTTGGTGCCATTTCCATCGTTGCGGTGCAGGGCTACTGGCTGCCTATTTTGGCCTTGGTCCTTGCAGGCGTATTGGCAACCGTTTTCATCCTACCCTGGTATTGTTCCCGGCTTTATGACGATCACCAGTTCTACCGGATGCTCCTCATCTACGGGACAGCAACGGGAACACTCCCGACCGGCCTTGCCCTGTTGAGGGTAGTAGATCCCGATTTCGAGACTCCGGTGGCTACCGACTATCTGTATTCGGTTGGAATCGTATTCATGCTGGCAATCCCTATCATTCTCACCATCAACCTTCCGGCTTTCAGCGTTACTAAAGGAAAACCAAGCCTTTTTTGGCTTGCACTAGGAATCTCTGCTATATATCTGCTTGTTTCCTTTGTTTCCTATGTGTTCCTTGCAAAGAAAAAAGCCTTTGCAAATGCCAAAAAGTTGTTCTACATGGATAACCGGGAATAGGCAAACAGTAAAAACTTTTAAAAATATTGTGGATTCCCTTTGTATAGCAGGGGAAGATACTTCTGGAGGCAAGGTTTTATTTGACCTTGCCTCTGATTATCTAAAGGCAGGGGAAAGCAGGGAACAAATTATATGCCATGATTTTCAAAAGAAAATCCATGTGGAAATACAATGAAACCCTACATTTGAGTGAGGCTGAAATAGCTGAAATCGAAGCAGCGACAAAACGCATCGTACCGCTTATTGAAACTATTTCCGTTCGGTTTACCATAGTAGAAAGGAGTAAGACTACTGCCAGACAGGGCAAATACTGCCTTCTGCTGTATAGCGATATCTCCTCAATGCAGGCTACCTCTTGGCGCAAATGGACCTCTTTCTCGCTTCGCACAACCTAGGATCGCTTTGGTACGCCCTTGCAAAACCTGACCAAATGCAAGTCGGTGGACTTGCGTATGTCATCATGCTAGCTTTTGGCAAAAGCCAGGAACAAGACTTCCGAAAGAACCTGTCCGATTTCAAGCGAAAACAACAGCATCACTGTCTATCGCAGCACAAGTGTCAAATCCTTCATTCCAGCGAGCAAACCACCCTACTACAATTCCATCGATAGGGGAATATGCTTATGTTTTCTGGAAATTTCCTTGGCAAAAACAGGATATACATTTACGAGACATCTTTCTGACAATGAAAAAACTGACGGACAATTGGTTGAGATTGCGAACTACAAGATTGGCAAAACAAAAACTTTTTAAGAAGAATATACAAACTGAATCGCGGAGGGCTCTGGACAAACTTTTGTTTTTAGTGTATTAGTTAACTAGTGCACTAGATTTGACAAGGAGACACTACATGACCAATAAGGTACTATCAGAATCTGCAGGCCTGGGACAAGGTCCTCTGGTTTCAATGCAGAACCTTAGTTTCAACTATGGGAAAAAATCTGTTTTCTCCCATCTGGACCTGACTATAGAAAGTGGAAACATCTATGGGTTACTCGGAAAGAACGGTGCGGGAAAGACAACGCTGTTAAAGTTACTCTCCGGACAGCTGTTCCCCTCTGAGGGGACAATAACCTCGCTCTCATTCGACCCCACCAAAAGAAATCCAGACATGCTCAAGGAAATCTTTTATCTACCGGAGGAATTCCCCCTGCCCAAAATGAAGCTGAAGGAATACCTGGCAATGAGGACCCCTTTTTACCCTCGTTTCGACCATGCCCAGTTCGAGACCTATTATAAAAACTTCGAACTTGACGTAGACCAGAACATTAACGAACTTTCCTTCGGACAAAAGAAAAAGTTGTTGCTTTCCTTCGGTCTAGCATCGAATACGGCTCTACTCATTCTTGACGAGCCTACCAATGGACTGGACATTCCCTCAAAGAAACAGTTCAGGCAGACCGTTGCCTCGGCTATGACCGAAAATAGAACCTTCATTATCTCCACCCACCAGGTGAGAGACATGGAAAACCTGATCGACCCTATTATCGTGTTGCATAACGGAGTGGTCATCTTCAAAAACTCAGTCGATTCGGTTACCGATAAGTATGCACTCCACCTTTGCCAGAAAGAACCTACTCCAGGAGAAGCTGTCTACTCGGAAAAAGTATTGGGTGGCTGGATGGTCATGCAGGAACGTACAGATGAAGACAGCCAAATCCCTATCGATTTGGAAACCCTTTTCAACGCAGTAATAGAAAACCCCAAGACCTTTGGGTCTAATCTATCGGGAGGTGTCCAATGAGATTCCTATATGTAGCGAACCGTGAAATCCAGACACGGAAAAAAGAACTGGCAATCTATGCCATTACCGTTATCCTTATCATGCTCGTCAATGAAACAGCAAGCGCCATCTATTCCCGCTATACGGGAAACCTGACCCATGAGACCATCTATTCAGGGTTTTTCCCTGGGCTTTTATTCGTTGGTGGCTTTATCCTTACGAGTCTGGTCTTTGTAAACGATATGTTCAGCAAAGAACACCAGAATGAATGGCTTATGTTGCCTGCCACTTCCCTGGAGAAATTCCTCGCAAAAGGAATACTGACTGCATTTGCCTACCCTGTCGCACTTATACTGGTAATGACCATTGCTTCAGTCTTCATCGAGGCACTCATGCTGCTTTTCTTTGGAAGCCCGTTTACGATGTTCAACCCGTTAGTATCTGAGGTGGGTTCCCAGCTTGCCATGTATTTTGTCTGGCAATCGGTGTTCCTCCTTGGGGCAACCTTGTTCCATAAAGCCCATTTCATCAAGACAGTTCTAGCCTTGTTTGTTTTGGCCATTGTGATGGGGCTGCTGGGAATGCTGTTCGCACGGATCTTTTTCCCGCTTATCACCGGCATTTCCCCCTTCTCCAGAACTATCTCTTTTTCATTCTCTTCCGTCCAGCGAATTGAGGATGTAGCAGGTTTACGAGTATTCATTACCCTGGGAAAGATCATCTACTATGCAGTGCTCCCACTCTTCTGCTGGGTTACCGCCTACTTTAAGGTTGAGGAGGTCCAAGCAACCGATGCAGTTTAATACACGATTACCTATATATATCCAGATTGCCGGATATATCCACGACCTGATCCTCAATGGGACCTGGGCCGATGGCGAGAGAATCCCCTCGGTGAGAGACCTGGCAGTGGAACTTGAGGTTAATCCAAACACTGTCATTCGTACCTATGCGATTCTCCAGGATGAAGGAACCTTGGACAACCAGCGGGGAATCGGGTACTTTACCTCCCCCCATGCCCGGGAGCTTGTCCTTCAGAAGAAACGGGAACAGTTCATCAAGTCGGAACTGCCTTCGCTATTTACCTCCTTGGACGTACTGGATATTCCGTTCAAGGAACTGGAAACCTATTATGAGACTTTCAAAAAGGAACAATCAAACCATGAAATCAAAAAATAAAACCAAAAAGAGCACAAAAATGCTTATCGGTGCGGGAATTTTTCTCACTGTCTACCTTTTGGTCTCCATACTCTTCGGGTCTACGGTAGTGAAGAAATATGGCGTTGCCTCAGTCTCCTCAAATCATTTCAGCTATTCGTTCACAAACTTCTAGACAGCCGATCGGTGAAGTACAGAAGGCTCCTTTGCAAGAGGTGGCTCCCTTTGAGTCACCTCTTTTTTTGTTCCTCCAAAAAAACTGATGGTTCTGAATCTTTTCCATACTATTTCATAGTAGTCCTTCAAGGATGCAAGATTGCCACATGTTTTTTATTTTCAAGGCATTTAGATCTGTATCCATGTCATTATTTTGCCATATGTGACAATTCTGGGAATTTTCCATGGCAATCGTGTTGGTTTGAGTACGTTCTTGATAAAAATAACAAAAAACTAAGCATTTTCCCTTTTTTCAAAAATCAATTTTGTTTTAGATATAGCATTATCATAACATATGTCGTTTGACGGATTTCTCCCCTCTCGCTATCGTTTTTCCAGATTGTTATTTCAGGAGGAACGTATAGAAAATGAATAAGCATTTAAAAACCTGCTGGATAGTCTTGGCGGTTCTTCTGCTTGGACTTACCCCTCTTACCGCGGCTTATGAAGGTCTTTCGGTTGCAACCTCATATCCTTCGCTGAACGTCAGTGACACTGATATGATTGTCTTTGACTTGACGGTTAAAAACTATAACTTGACTCCCCAGAGAGTAGATCTTGCAGTTCAGGGCCTTCCCGCAGGCTGGGAATACCAGTTTGTTGGCGGTGGTGCTTTGATCAACGCCGTATTCGCAGAGCCGGACCATACCGCTTCCGTCCAACTCTGGGTAATACCTACCAAATCGAACACAGCCTCTTCCCATGACTTCACTGTAGTGGCAAACGGCGAAAGCAACGCAACCTTCTCGCTTCCCCTTACCGTTACCCTAGGCCAAAAACTCCCCCAACGCCTGGCTCTCGATACTGAATTACCTACAATCAGGGGAAATGCTGACACCGATTTCACCTTTGAGGTAACCTTGCATAACAATAGTGCCGCAGAAACCCTTATCGACCTTGATGCCAATCTGCCCGAAGGGTTCTCTGCCAAATTTGCTGAGCAGTATGCATCAAAGAGTGAGAATACTCTCTCGGTAGCGGCAGGCGCCACAAAAACACTTAAAGTTACGGTAACCCCACCCCAAGGACTTGCAGAAGGAACCTATCCTGTCACCATCCTTGCCAAGGCGGCAAGCGCCAGTGCCAGCACCTCTGTAAATCTTGATGTCCAAGGCCAGGCAAGAATGAGTCTTAGCGGAGAAGGGGGCCTACTCAGTGGCAATGCAGTTGCAGGAAAAGAAACAGTCGTAACGTTGGAGCTGAAAAACTCCGGTACAGCAGATGCAAAGGATATAAAACTGTCAGCTTACAGCCCAACGAATTGGAATGTTACCTTTTCCCCTGAGAAAGTAGACCTTGTACAGGCTGGAAAAACCCAGACAGTAAAAGCAATTATCAAACCATCGGCACAAGCAATTACGGGGGACTACAATCTGACCCTCAAGGCTAATTCCAGTGCCTCGGGGACTGTTTCCACCCAATATCGTGTAACGGTAAAAACCTCTTCCCTCTGGGGAATCGTATCCATTTTGATTATCGCCGCGGCTGCAGTAATCCTGCTCCTATCTATCAGGAAATTCGGAAGACGATAAAACAGGAGGTTGACATGAACAGCGAACAAGTGCTGAGCATCTCCCATTTGAGAAAGCAATATGGAAAGGGAATGCTTGCAGTCGATGATATTTCCCTGACCCTGAACAAAGGGGAAATATTTGGGCTGCTCGGCCCCAATGGGTCAGGAAAGACTACCACCATCCTTATGTTGCTGGGTTTGCTTGAACCAACATCAGGATCAGTAGACATTCTTGGTTTCGACCCGCTGAGAACACCTTTGGAAGTAAAAAGAAGAGTCGGCTACCTGAGCGATACCGTAGGTTTCTACGACACAATGACTGCCTATGAGAATCTTGACTATACAGCCCGATTCTTGGGACTAAGTGCAAAAGAGCGGAGAGAACGAATTCTAGGAGCTTTGCAGAGAATGCGATTGGAGAACCGCAAGAATGACAAAGTCCATACATTCTCCCACGGGATGAAACAGCGCCTCGGACTTGCTGAGGTACTGGTTAAAAACTGCGAGATTGCTATCCTGGACGAGCCTACCCAAGGGCTCGACCCCGAGAGCGTAGCTGAATTCCTTTCTTTGATAACCTCTCTCAGGGATACGGAGCATATGACCATTCTGCTTTCCAGCCATCAACTGGAGGAAGTCCAATCGGTCTGTGACCGGGTTGGGTTGTTTTACAGGGGAAAACTCCTCAAAAACGGAACGGTTGCAGAACTGAGCGAGCAGCAGTTCGGGGGAAGGCAGATTATCGAGCTGAGGGTAGACTCAGAAAAAAACCTTGCAGAAACCTTTGCCGGTATCAGTGAGGTTACCAAGGTACTTCCTGCAGGTAGACAAACATGGAATCTTGAGTGTATGGAGGACGTCAGACCGGCAGTGGCAAATGCTGTCTTCAAGGAGGGAATCGGCCTTATCTCGATAGAAATGCAGATGCATTCTCTCTATGACATCTATAAGGCAAGTTTCAAGGAGGTAGCGGATGAAACAGCGTGAAGGGTCCGCCTTGACCGGGTTATCCGTGGTTTTCTACAAGGAACTGCAGGATTTTACCGGTAGTGTGAGAATGGTGGTCTTGACCATTCTTATCCTGTTGACTGCCGGGGCCAGTATGTATGTAGCAACAGAGACACTTCGTTCTCTGGTAGGGGAAGACTCTTTTCTGCTTCTGGGCTTGTTTACCATCGCAAAAGACCCCATTCCCTCATTCCTTTCCTTTATGTCGTTTCTGGTTCCCCTGACAGGTATTGCCTTGGGATTCGACACGATCAACGGGGAGTTCCAGAACAGAACCCTAGGAAGAGTATTATCCCAACCTATTTACCGTGACGTCCTGCTGTTCGGAAAGGCCTTGGGAGCATTGGTTGCGATGGCAATTATTTTGCTTGCCCTTTGGCTTCTGGTTATCGGCTCGGCTATGCTCTTTTTGGGCGTTCCTCCCTCTGGGGAGCAGATTGCAAGGGCTCTGGTGTTCTATCTGATAACAGTGCTCTATGGAACTCTCTGGTTTGTCATTTCCATGTTCTGTTCCATCATATGCAGACAGAACGCCACCTCGGCTTTGGTGGCAATAGCCATCTGGCTCTTCTCCTTGGTTTTCTGGCCCATGCTTTCCCAGTTACTTTCCCAGGCAATAGGGGGAAACGGGAGTCTCTTGGCGGCAAAACTCAACATTGTGCTCTCCAGGCTCTCTCCCTACACGCTCTATTGTGAATCGTCGATCGCAATTCTCAACCCTACGACAAGATCACTCGGGGTTGTGCTCTTCTCCCAGATCCAAGGGGCGATGCTAGGTTCACCGCTTCCCTTTGGACAAAGTCTGTTGCTTATATGGCCTCAGATGACGTCTTTCTTCGCAAGTATCCTGTTATTTTTCACCGGTGGTTACGTACTCTTCCAAAGACGGGAAATCAGGATGTAAGATTTATCTCCCAGCTGAGCTACGGGGTACACCGTGGCTCAGCGTATGGGTTCCCCAAGGCACCTTCACCGATACATATTGTACGGGAACAATACCGTTTGACTTCTTCTTGGTTATGCGAAACAAAGACCACTGGGCAGTGTGCAGACAACAAGGCAGGTTTGAGATCGGCATCAATGGCATCTTTCAATTCATTGTCCAAAGAAGAGAAGGGTTCATCCAAAAGTATTGCCAAGGGCTGGGAGGCGAGCAGCCGTGCAATTGCCACCCGTTGCTGTTGGCCACCTGATACCCTCAAGGGGTTCTGAGGGGCAAAAGCATCCATTTTTACCATTGAAAGGTATTCCATGGCAATCTGGTGTGCCCGTTTTTTCCATTGCCCATACGACTCAGCTCTGTCTCTGGCAATTCCACTCATTACGTTCTGCAAGATTGTCATATGGGGAAAGAGTGCATACGATTGAAACAGATACCCTACCCTACGCTCTCTGGTGGGCACATTGCGATGGGTGGAAGAATCGTATAAAACATTCCCGTAAAGGATAATGGAGCCTCTTTCAGGTTCCATAATCCCTGCGATGCTCTTGAGCGTCATGCTTTTCCCACTCCCGGAAGGACCAAGCAAACCAACAATTTCCCCAGGGGAAACAGTCATTTCCACTGCAAGGGAAAAAGGAGGACACCCTTTTGCAGCCGGGGCCCCCACGGTCATTGCAACTTGCAAACTCATTGCCGCCCCCTTGTGAAATTTGCCAAAGCAATCAAGGAAAGACCAGAAAGGGCAACAATGACCAGTACCCAGACCCAAGCGGTTTTCATATCACCACCTGCGGTGGCAAAATAGATTGCCATTGGAATCGTCTGGGTTTTCCCCGGAATATTACCTGCGATCATGAGTGTTGCCCCAAATTCCCCCAGAGCCCTGGAAAAGCTCAAGACAAGGCCTGCAGCAATGCCCGGCCAGGCCTCAGGAATCATAATCCGAAGGAAAATCATTGGCTCTTTCATCCCCAAAGTCCGTGCCGCCCAGATTCTCTCCTTGTCTACCTGTTCAAAGGCACCCCGTGCAGAGCGATACATCAAGGGAAAGGAAACTACCATTGCAGACAAGACTGTCGCATACCAGGTAAAGATAACGCTTCCCCCGAAAGCTCCCAGTAACGACCCTAACGGGCCATTCTTCCCGAATAACACCAACAGGAAAAAACCTAAAACCGTTGGGGGAAGCACCAAAGGAAGTGTCAGTACAGTGTCTACAAACGTGGCGATAGCACCTTTGAGACCCATGCTCCAACGTGCAACGATATTCCCCAGAATAAATACCAGGGTAGTTGCAAGGATTGCTGCCCGCAGGGAGATGACCAAGGGAGAATAATCAAACATGGCTCTCGATTACCGTAAAACCATAGCTTGCGAAGATTTCCACAGCCTCTTCGGTAGAAAGAAAATCAACGAACGCTTTTGCCTGGGTCGGATGTTTGCTATCCTTGACCACTCCTACAGGATAGATTATGGGTGTATGGCTCCCCTGTGGGGCCGTCGCACAGATTACCACGGCAGAACTTATCTTCGCATCCGTTTCATAGACGATTCCTGCCTGTACATTCTCTGTCTCCACCCAGTAAAGCACTTCCCGTACATCCTTGGCATACACAAGTCTGGAGGCAATTGCATCGGTAAGATTGAGACTTTTGAATACTTGGGCGGCATATTGGCCAGCCGGAACCGACTTTGGTTCGCCAACCCCGATCTTGGTTATGAAATCTTCATCAAGGGCTTCAAAGTTTGCAAGTCTTTTCCCATCCTTGGCAACAATGAGTACAACCTTATTCTCAAGGAGGTCCTTGACCGTATCTGTATCCATAAGCCCTTTTGCCTTGAGTGCCTCCATCTGTTTGCTACCTGCAGAAAAAAAGATATCGGCAGGGGCGCCCTGTTCGATCTGCATCTGCAAAGAACCGGAGGAACCATAGTTGCAATTGACGGTTATTGTGGGATTGTCCTGCATAAAGCGGACACTCAGTTCGCCCATACAGTTCGTAAGACTGGCAGCTGCACTCACCAAAATCTCCGTCTTTTCCTCTTGTACCCCCTGGGCCCCAACAGTAGCAATACACATACCTAAAACCAACAGAGCCAATAGTGTCTTTTTCATAAAACGCTCCAACTTCATATATTTTTCGAAAAGAAATACCTTATGCCTGGTGACTTTCTTCTGTTCGCAACGTTGCACACTCAGAGGATCTTCCACTGAGCATTAGCAATCCATGTTCCAAAGGGCTGAGTATAGCACTGAGGTTTTCCACAGCAGCCTTGGGACTTCCCGGAAGATTTACAATGAGCGTTCTCTCGCGGGTAGCACAGACACTCCGGCTCAACGAAGAACGGTCGGTAATCGGTAAACAGGAGGACCGCATCAACTCTGCTAGCCCGGGAACCTGTCGATGGGCAATGTCGAGAGTAGCTTCCGGGGTGATATCCCTGAGAGAAAGGCCGGTCCCTCCGGTGGTCAAAAGCAGGTCGGCCTGATACCTGTCACAGACCTCTGCCATTTTTTCTGACAGGAGCGTCCGATCGTCAGGAAGCAGGCAAGTCCCCACAATCTCATATCCAGACTCCTCGGCTAGGCGGCAAACCGCAGGGGTGCTTTCATCGACTCGCAAACTTGCATATCCCTTGTCACTGGCACACAGGACAAAGGCCCTCATCTTCACATAAGCTTTGAGAACCATTCCCGGTTGCAAGGTCCCTCCGTGCAGGACCCTGGTAAACACCCCCTGGGATGGCATAATACACTTTCCCATTTTCTTGAAGATATCGCACCCCGAATGGCATTCCTTTCCGATCTGGGTTAATTCCAAGACGACATCCCCTGCTACAAATACAGTACCAAGGGGCAACGTCGCAAAGTCAATTCCAGAAACGAGTAGGTTTTCACCGAAATCACCATCGGCGATCTCGGCCCCTTGGTTACGGAAGGCTTCTACTTTGTCATACGAAAGCAGACTTACCTGACGGTGCCATTTTCCACAGTGGGCATCACCGTCCAAACCCCATTGGGTCTTGGCGATGGCCATTTCTCTGGGTTCCTTGGCTGTTCCTTTCCCTGAACTGGTACAGACAGAGCGTATTGTTCCTTCAATCATGTTTCATCCTCCAAAAGAAGCAAGGGAACAGGAAGACATCCCCTGCAGTGCAAAATCGTGGTGTAATGGTTTCTTCGTTACAAACTGACGTATAGCCAGTTCAATTTGGGCGTCAGTCGCGTTTGCCTTAAGTAGGGGGAGTAGCTCAAGCGAATCGTCGTGATAGAGACAAGAACGGAGCAATCCGTTGCTGGTCAGTCTCAAACGATTGCAGGCCGAACAAAAACAAGCGGACAACGCTTCGATTGTACCAACAGCTACGTTGCCATAGTAGCTGTATCGGGCAGGGCCACTGCCTCCTACCCCTGCAGCTTCGAGTGGTTCGGGGTTTCCATAGTTCGAACGCAAAAAAGAACGTACGAGGGTAAAAGGAACTCCCTGGCAAAGACAGCCATTGCCAATCGGCATCAATTCAATGAACCGGACAGGAACACCAAGGCTGCGGGCAAGTTCCATAACCTGGGGAATCTGTTTTTGGTACGTATCGAGCAAGGGTACACAATTGAGTTTTACCTGCAACCCTGCCTCGAGGGCTTTTTCGATGCCCAGCAGAACCGGCTCAACCGAATACCCCCCACTGAGGGAAGCAAATAAGGATGGTTCTGTCGCATCAAGGCTGATATTCACCCCATTCAGGCCAGCGTGTGCCAAAGGAAGGGCATTTTCAGAGAGAAGGGAACCATTGGTAGTCATACCAATTCTAGAAAACCCTAGGCTTGCTATCGAAGCGACCAGAGAGGGCAGGTCTTTTCTCACCAAAGGTTCCCCTCCGGTGATACGGATGGTGTCGATACCGAGGTTCTTGAAAATCCTGCACAGTTGCATGATCTGGGAATCGTCAAATATCCCATGGGTTTGCTGGGGTCCGCAATAGAGGCATCGGTAATTGCAGGCATCGGTAACCGAAACCCGCAGGTAGGTCAAAACCCTTCCCTGTGCATCTACAAGCGGATCGGAGCGGCTTGGATTATCGCTTATCATAGGTCCCGCTTTTTCCACCTTGCTTGAACAACAGGCGGATATCGCTGATCTGCATGCCACGGTCGAGGGCCTTACAAAAATCATAGATGGTGAGCAAGGCAACTGACACGCCGGTAAGCGCTTCCATTTCAACCCCGGTCTTACCCTCTGTCTCTACCGTGCAGGTCGCTTCCAGGCCTACTTCATCATCGAGGAAACGGAAGTCTACCTTTGCGGAGGTCAACAGCAAGGAATGACAAAGCGGAATGAGATTCGGGGTCTGCTTGGTAGCCATGATACCTGCAATCCTTGCAGCGGCCAGCACATCGCCTTTCAGGACTGTCCCTCCACCAATGGCTTCAAAGGCTTTCCTGTTCATCAAGATCCGGCCTGAGGCGATTGCAGTCCGCATCGTATCGTGCTTGCTTGAAACATCGACCATGAGGGCTTTTCCCTCGGAGTCGAGATGGGTCAAGGTTTCCATCAGATACCTCCCATACCGAAATTGCAGTTCGGGAAATGGCAAACAGGGCACTGGAGGCAGAGCCCACCATTTCCCCATTTCGCAATATCGTCCCCAGACAGGGGAATCCTGGCGACAATGCGTGGGAGAGCCAAGTCAAAAACAGTTCGTTTTGCATACATGACACACCCAGGCAGGCCGAGAACCGGTACATCACCAAGATACGAGATCAAAAACATGGCGCCGGGAAGAACCGGAGCACCATAAGTCACTATGTTCGCCCCCGATTCCTTGATTGCACCAGGGGTACGGTCATCAGGGTCAACGCTCATTCCACCGGTACAGATAACCATCGAAGATCCTCCGGCTACTGCCTTTTTGATAGAAGTTGCAATGAACGCCTGATCATCACCGGTATAGATTTTTTCGGTGACCACAACGCCCAGTTCCTTGAGTTTTTGTTCGACTACAGGCGAAAACGTATCGGTTATCAAATTCTTGCTGACTTCACTGCCGGTTACCAACAGGGTGCAATCCTTGATCAAAAAAGGATGAATCGAGAGTAAAGGATTGGACGCATCGGCTATTGCCGATACTTTTTTCATCTGGCCGGCGTCAATCACCAGCGGGATTACCCGCATCCCAGCAAGTTTGTCATTGAGGCGTACGACAGAATGGTTTGCCCGTGTGGCAATCATGACATTGCCAAGGCTGTTTATGGCAAGCAACCTTTTGGTATCTACTTCCAAGACCCCTTCCTGGGTAGCCTTCAGTTCAATTTTCCCTTCCTTGACCGGCCCTTGCTCCATGGAGGAATTCATACAGGCCTGACAGAGGATTTCTGCTCCTTCGTTCTCATGGAGCATCCCCTCTTCAAATTCCCACACATAGAGATTTTCCTTTCCCATGGAAAGGAGAACAGGAATATCCTCCTCTCTCACGACATGTCCTTTGCGAAAGCGAGCGTCCTTGCTCACTCCTACGATAATCTGGGTAAGGTCGTGGCAGAGAACCTGACCGACTGCATCCACTGTTCTAACTAACTTCATTTCTTTGCCTCTGGAAAATATGTATTGAATTTGGCCTCAACTTCCTCGCTTGCATCAACCAGGAAGGAATCATAGCGCTCCATGAAGGAACGCCCTTCTTCTGTCAAAACAGACCCACCGCCTTCCACCCCTCCGATCGATTTCGAAGTCAAGGGATACCCAATCCTTTTTTCAGCCTCATTGAGTATCTTCCAGGCTTTGGAATAGGACATATGCATCGAGGCTGCGGCAGCAAAAAGAGATTTCTTATAATCGATTTGATGCAACAACTCGTTGACCCCAGGGCCAAAGAATGGCTCTTCTTGCAAGAGCCGTATTGTCAGGGAACAGGTAAAAGACATGGTAACACCACCGTTATATTTTCAAAAATATAATGCAGTATAGGAGCCACCATTATGTTTGTCAACATATATTGGAAATCAAAAACCTTCGCCCTTGCCAGCAGAGATACAGGCCCAAAGTAAATGTAATAGAATCTACACATCGAGATAAAAAGAGGGAGTTTCCAGTAGAAACTCCCCTAGCCAGGTATGTCATTGTTCTTTTTCAAAGAAACACACTCCACCGAGGGTATTTCTGCCCCCTTTCATGCAAAAAGACCCTAGGCTTTAGAACTTTGCCTTCACGGTAATGCCCACGTACAGGTTTTCCTCGATATATGCATAGTCGAATGCAACATCGTTATCAAGCAAATCTGTCAAGCTTGGTGCAACGAGAATTCCTTCAGCCCCAAGACTGAACATCCTGCCAAATTTGATATCGATCCCTGCGCGTGCCTGCACCCCATAGGTATCGGGAACGGAAGGAGTCTCGGGCAATACCAGCGAATACATTGGTCCTATTGCCACGAACGGTTCAAAGAAACCAATCGGAGCCCTCAGTACCATTTCCGCAGCCATTACCACACGATTCACATCATCCATACCTTCTACGAAGTCATACATGGCCCCCAAGGACACTCCAAACCAGGGCCTGATGTTTATCTGTACCCTAGCCCCAGGGACATACGACTGGTAGTTTATAGCCTTTGCATCATCCAGACGATAGGAATGGGACATGCTAATGTCAAATACACTTGCCTTTCGAGCTGCAAGTGAACCCGTGACCAGAACCAGAATAACGAGAACAACAATCAAGGTTTTCTTGTACATTAAACCTTCCTCCTATTTCTTTTATACGATATACACTTAGTGTATACCCACCCATTCATTTAGACAAACATTTTTGTATATTATTTTGTATACATTATTAAAACAAAGGGTTCACCCTTTTCGACTGACTTGCAAACAAGCTTGTTTTTCTCTTTTCCTAGAGGCTTTCTAATGCTTGCTTTCCTTCCTAGCCCTCGCACATAAGAAAGATAATTATGTCATATGGCTATAACAACAGCCTTTTGTAGGGTAGACTGTATTGTAGAATGCATTGGAGGATTTCTATCACGTATGAGAAGACATCCAGTTTTTTTTATTCAAAACCTTATTACTGTATCTCTATTACTGTTACTTACCTTTCCTGTATTTGCTTCCTTCTCGCCAAAAAGAATTTCCCTTTCCTCCCCTCTCTACGATCAAGTCGATGCACTATACCGTTTAGAAGGTTTGGCACGTCCCTCCGATGCACGACCATGGAGCAATGAAGAAGCTGCGCAGATTATCAAAAAGCTCCCTGACTCCCTAAAAACCCGGCACTTCAAAGAAAAGACCCTAAGTCTTCTGGAAAAGACGCTCAAATCTACTGCAGGGGATGACTTTTCCTACCGTATTTCTACAACGGTAGCTCTGGAAGCCTATGCACATACCAACATGGATGATTTCATCATCCTTGAAGACTGGATCTTCGGGGGAGACGAGCGTAAACCGCTTCTCAATTTCCGTATGGAAGCCCAGTTCGGAACTATTTTCTATTTTGGAACCAGTATCGAGGCTGGTATCGGGTTATATACCAGAAGCGATATAACAGAAGATATTGCAGATGAAAACATAGGAATTATTCTCCCTGCCTCTACTTCTGTAATCGGGCATGTCACTTGGTCGGAGCTTTACCACAGGCTTTTCTCCACCAATGCCATTACCGCCGATACCCAGTTCTATGCAAATTGGCCGAACAATTCCCAGATAACGCTCGGAAGCAATTGGTGGAATGTCTCAATGGCAAGGGGTGCAATACGATGGGGGAACGGTAAAAGCGGGGACTTGGTAATCGGTGGGCATATCAACTTACAGAATACCTTGCGCTTCGATTTTTTCAGCAATGGTTTCAAGATGGAGCTGCTCTATCTGTTTCTCGAAGACCACGAGGACGAAGTGAACCAGAGAATCTTTATGGGACGTCGCTTTGAGTTCGAGCCTTTTACACGGCTCAGGGCAACCATCACCGAGAATGTGATGTACAGAGGCCCTTCGCTTGAAATGAAATACCTCAATCCTACTTCTATATACCATAATTATTATAATTCGGAAAAATTCAACTCGATTGCGAGTCTGGAAATAAACTTCGCTCCCTGCAAGGGATTTTCACTCTATGGGCAGTTTGCACTCGACCAGTATCAAATGTCAAATGAGACCGATTCAGTGGCAAATGCCATGGGAAGACTCATCGGAGCCGAATATTCTTGGTTATCCAAGGAAGGGATTTTTTCCACCAGTATGGAATATGTATTGACCGACCCTTCGCTCTATAGGAGGGACAAAATAAACTTTCTGCTTTACCGGGGCCTAAAAAACAACGGTGACCCGTATGTCTTCGATTATCTGGGCTACCAATATGGTTCAGACAGCCAGGTCCTTCGCTTTGACCTCTCTTACCTTCGTGCGTGCACTTTCAAGACAAATTTTACTGCCACGGTTCTGCAACAGGGAGAAGTTGGTATGTACTACGCTATCGGAGATACGGATACTACCTATGCAAATATCCTTTCAAGCGCCCCAAGCGGCGATACTATACGTCAAAAACTGATTTTGGGTTTACAAGGAACCTGGTGGCCGGCCTTTGCCCCAGCAGCCCTGTACGGCCAGATAAACTGGATAGGAAAGCGAACCTTTACGCGTAGTACCGAACAAATAAGCGACCGGGAAAAAGACCTGCAATTAATACTGGGAGTTTCATTCACGTTCTGAAAATGATAATCAACAGTATTTCCCTAGGAATATAAGTATTTAAATTACCAATAGTTATATCAAAAAACCATGGGTCATGATATTTCTTCCATCAGCTAAGCATGCTATACATTACTATATACTTGAATTTGTTCTCCTTCGTTCGAAAGACCAACCTATCGGAGGCCCTCGATGAAAAAGAATATTCACCTTACCTATGCAGTGTGTCTGTTTATTGTCATGGCAGCCTTTTTGTTCGTGGGATGCCCCTTGGAATCGGAACAACATATACTAGAGAAAACACCGGATAATCTCTTGTTCGTTGAAGAAAGCACCCGTAACAATTATGGGTCGAGTGTAACTATGTGGTTTACTACCCCTGAGGAAATCGGGGCTACAAGCTATACTTTGCAATATTCAACAGATAATACAATATGGAATAATTTCCAGTCTTATGCTTCTGACTTGGTGACGACTCGTCTTGACCAGGACAACTTCAGTATCGATATTAATTACGATTGTTACCTGAGGATCCTTATCAGCGGGGGAACCTACGACGGGCAAACCTCCAACGAAACCTACTGCACGAGATGTACCACAGTTGGCTATTTCAGCAACAATGGACTTGGGGAAGAGGTGACAAACACCGGGGTAATTGCCCCAAACGTCGGGTATGGCTTACTTGCAAGTTTCCGTGTAGAGGATCCCACGGACAGTACGGAAATTGAGGATTGCCTCAACTACCAATGGTATCGCCTCGATCCGGAAGATTACGAAAACCAGATCCTCATACCTGGGGCAACCTCCCTTGCCTATACCACTACACAAGAGGATAGAGGATACCGCATGCTTATTAGGGCCACCGGCAAAGCATTAGATGTATCAGCTTCAGAGTATGATGGCAGATTCAATGGTTTTAAGCAGCTTAAGGCCATCTTTATTGTAAAATAAGGGAAAAACCAAGACGTTTATCCCTTGCTTCAGTTTCCAAACAAGCCCCTTTACAAGGTGTCCATACCATTGGATACTGAGAAAAAGGGGCTTACCTGTGGGAAAAGAACTGTTTCTGGGGATCGATATCGGGGGAACCAAGACCAGTGTCTCGCTTGGGTCTTCCGATGGGGTGATTTTGGCAAAGAATATGTTTGCCACTTCGAATGACCCACAAGAAGTCATTGAAGAAATCTGTATTGCCAGTATACAGGTCATGAAGGCCAACAAGGTAAGTGCCGGGGGAATTTCTTGCGGGGGTCCCCTTGATGCCGAGCAAGGTCTTATCCTATCCCCACCGAACCTCCCTTCCTGGGACAAAATCCCAATCTGCTCGATTCTCTCTTCCCGTCTTGGTATACCCTTCTTTTTGGAAAATGATGCTAATGCCTGTGCTCTTGCCGAATGGTATTGGGGAAACGGGAGAGGTACCCAGAACATGGTCTTTTTGACCTTCGGTACAGGGTTTGGTGCCGGTTTGATTCTTAATGGACGACTATATCGGGGGACTAACGGGCAAGCCGGGGAAATCGGGCATATCAGGTCAGATGAATCAGGACCCTTTTGCTATGGAAAAAACGGTTCCTTTGAAAGCTTTTGCAGTGGAACAGGAATCAGCCTGCTCTTTGAGCAAAACTTCAGGACAGCAAAGACAGCCAAGGAAATCTGCGCCCTTGCCGACAGCGGCGACGTCTTTGCCCTGACGGTAGTCCGGGAAAGCGCCTCGCATCTGGGACTGGCCCTCTCCTTGCTCATAGACCTGTTGAACCCTGAGAAAATTATCATCGGAAGCATTTACCAACGCAATGAGAAACTATTCAATTCAATAGCAAACACTATAATCGATAACGAAGCCTTGGAATTGAATAGGCAATGCTGCAAGATAGTCCCTTCCGCACTTGCAGAACAACTGGGAGACTTGGCTGCCCTTGGTATTGCCAAAGATCATTGGAGAACCCATGCATAAGGAAATTGAAGCATTAATTGAACGATATCCACAACTGAAGCCAATGGCACAGGATATAGAAAAGGCCTCCTCGATCCTAATCAAAAGCATCAAAGAAGGTGGCAAGGTGCTGGTCTGTGGGAATGGGGGAAGCAGTAGCGACGCCGATCATATTGTCGGGGAATTGATGAAGTCATTTGCCATCGAAAGACCCTTGGACAAGTCATTCAAGGAACAATTGGTCAAAGCTGACCTGAGCATGGGTTCAGTGCTGGCAAAGCACCTGCAGGGAGCTATCCCGGCGATCAATCTGGGATGCCATACGGCTCTCAGCTCGGCCTTCAACAATGATGTCGACCCTGCCTTGGTCTTCGCCCAGCAGGTCCATGGATATGGAAAAAGCGGGGACGTACTTCTGGGCCTGTCTACAAGCGGAAATGCAAAGAACGTTAACTATGCGGCAGTCACTGCTTTGGCCAAGGGTATGCACGTAATCGGCATGACCGGGGAAACCGGGGGTGCACTTGCGGGCCATTGCACGATCTGCCTCAAAGTACCCCAAAGGGAAACCTATAAGGTACAGGAGCTTCACCTGCCCCTATACCATACGCTTTGCCTTTTACTTGAGAATGAATTTTTTCTCTAGTCTTCAACCAAGACAGAGGAAACGATATGCAGTTCCTTGAGTAAATCCTTCATTTCTTCTTCTCCAAACCGATTGTCAGAGGTAATGGCACACCCCATTGCTTTTGGAATGGAAAGGGCACTCTCTTGGGTACGCTTTCCTTTTGCTGTCAAGGTTATGGTTACGCTACGCTCGTCGTCTTTGTTTCTGTTTCTCTCTACAAACCCGGAGGCTTCCAGTTTTTTGAGAACCGGGGTTAACGTCCCGGAGTCAAGGAAAAGCCTTTCCCCGAGTTCCTTGACGGTCAAACCATCCTTCTCCCAAAGCACAAGCATGGTAATATATCCTGTATAGGTGAGGCCAAACGGCTCAAGCAAAGGCTTATATTTCTTTATGATCTCCTTGGAACAGACATACAATGCAAAGCAAAGCTGGTTGTCAAGTTTTTGTATTTCTTCCATAGCGGGTACTCCTATTGATTGCGTACAATGATATTGTGCAATTTTATTTAAAAAGAATCAAGAGAATCGAGAAAGCCAGGGTAAAAGGAAAAACCTTCCCTTGAAATATCTACGTCAGATTTCATATACCGAAAACCTGACGCAGATTTTTCTACGTAAGCTATTTATATAGTAAAAAAGCAATTAATCTAATTTTGTCCTTGCAGGCAACCCAAAAAACGAAGTATTATCGCCACTGAAAAGGAAACCTATGCATACTCGTCTTCCCCATTTGGCAAAACCTTATCTCATGATTATCCCAGCCTTGGTGTTGGCTTATCTGTTCAGTTACCGACCCTTTCTGTTGACGGTGGCCAACAGCCTATTTTCAATTTCCCAAGCGGGGAAAAGAATTTCCTTTGTGGGCCTGGAGAATTACTTCAGACTGTTCTCAAGCGAATCGTTCCAAGACAGCCTTTCCAACACACTTCGTTTTACGCTCTATTTTGTTCCTATCAATATTGCTGTCACCCTTGGGGGAGCCTTTGCCTGCAACCGTAAGGGGAAACTGGCTCAGATTAATGGGATTCTGCTTTTTCTCCCCCTTGCCGTAGCAATGAGCAGTGCCATGATGATTTTTAAAATGTTGTTCAATCCGTCGATCGGCATAGTGAATTCCCTGCTCGGTTTAGATATCCAATGGTTTAATGATAGCAAGGCGGCCATGGCTTTATTGGTAATGGCTGGGGTTTGGCTCGATATCGGCTTTGATTTTCTACTCCTATCCTCGGCTTTGAAAAATGTCCCTCCTGCCCTGCAAGAGGCAATGCTGATCGATGGGGCCTCAAAAAGAACTATTTTCATGCATCTGCAGATTCCCTTCATTGCCCCGACCTTGCTCTTTGTCCTATGCAATAACATCAAGGATGCAATGCTCATCTGTTCCCCGGTTATCATCCTGACCGAGGGAGGCCCTTTTAGGTCTACCCAGACTTTGGTCTACCAGATGTACCTTGAAGGGTTCAAAAGCGGAAACTATTCCTTAGGTTCTGCACTTGCCACTGTAGTATTTACCTTGACGTTCGCCATTCTGCTTCTGCTGCTCAGTCTTGAGAAACGGAGGGTGTACTACCAATGAAAAAAGCCCTGCTTCCCTTGGCCACGCTTTTCTCGCTTGTCGTGGTGTTTCCCATTTTTTACACATTGAGCGGTTCCTTTTTCGCTCCTTCCGATTTCACGGATGTCCCCACCAGGCTCTTTCCTTCGGTTCTGAACCTGGGCAACTATGCAAAGGCCTTTGCTGGGTCACATCTTACCCGGTTTCTGGCAAATTCTTTGGCAAGTGCAACGTTTGGGACCTTGTTCAGGATGGTGATCAGCATCTTGGCAGCCTATGCCTTCTCTTTTTTCACCTTCAAGGGGAGAGATGCCCTGTTTGTCCTGGTTATTGCTACCATGTTACTACCTGGCGATGCCCTCTTGATCGAAAACTTCAAGACAATACGGCATCTCGGCTTGCTTGATACTTACCTTGGGATCATCAGCACTTCTTTGTTAGCCCCGGTACATATCTTCATGCTCAGACAGTATTTCAAAACCATAAGCAAGGAATACCAGGAAGCGGCCATCCTTGAAGGTTGCACGGATTTCCGGTTCATTGTCTCGCTTCTGCTCCCGTTGAGCAAAAGTGTCTTGATAATCTTGACCCTCCAATCGTTTACAGGGATCTTCAACGATTATCTCTGGCCCCTGCTTGTTACCAACAAGGAATCGATGAGAACGGTACAGGTAGGGATCACCATGCTTGGTTTTTCCGAAACCTTGGAATTTGGTCCTCAGTTTGCAGCCATTTCGGTCCTGACTAGCCCGATAGTCCTAGCGTTTATCATGTTAAGGAAAAAAATACAGGAAAGTGTAAACACTCGTTTTACAGGGAGATAAAATGAAAAAGAATCTATTGCTACTAGCTCTTGTTGCCATTTTGGCCTCATGTTCGCTTTTCGCTCAGGGACAGAAAGAACCAGTTCAGTCCATAAAAACCATTACCTGGTGGCACTCCAACAGTGGGTTGCTCCAGACAGCTGCAGAAAAGATGGTGCAAGAATTCAACACAACCGTGGGAAAAGAGAAAGGAATTGTCGTTGAGGCAGTCTATCAAGGCAAGTCGAATGATGTCCTGACCAAGACCAAGGCCCTGTTGCAAAAAGACAGCCATGGCAGTCTGCCGGACCTTGTCCAGCTCGATGCCTCGGGGGTCCTTGATGTACGCGACAGCGAGTATCTTATCGATATGGAAGATCTTGCCAAGGCAGATTCCTATGACTTGAACCAGATTCTTTCAGCCTGCAGGCTTTCGGTTACCTATAAGGGAAAGATGATTGCAATGCCCTTTAACAGTTCAACGATTCTCCTGTATTACAACAAGACCGCTTTTGATGAAGCAGGGATTTCCAGTGCACCAAAAACCCTTGATGAACTGGCAGTAGTTGCACAAAAACTAGTGGTACATGATGCCAAAGGAAAAGTCACTCGCTACGGCATTGCAAATGTCCCGACTACCTACGAATTGTGCGTATGGTTGGGCCAGCAGAACGGGCTGAGCTATATCACCGACGAACAAAACGGTCATACAGGGACTCCTTCCAAGGTCGTGTTCGATGAAAACGGTACAATGGAAACCTTTTTGAAGAAATGGAAGGCTCTGTATCAGACGGGAGCCTTGGAAAACCTCACCAGCGATGTCAACTCGGAATTTGCCAGTGGAAAAGTGGCGATGATGGCAGCCTCTACCAGCAAACTCACAACTGTCATGCAAATGGTAGGAGACAGGTTTGAACTGGGAGTGGCAAGCCTTCCCATGGTTAATGAACAGGCAACCGGGGGAGTAAATGTCGGAGGAGGGGCAATCTATGCCTTTGACAATGGAGCGGGCAACAGCGAAGCTGCCTGGGAATTCGTAAAGTTTGCAACCTCGGGCGAACAACAGCTTGCCTGGCATATTGCCACCGGATATTTCCCCGTCAATGCAAAGACCTATAGTGAAGAGGCTTTCCTCACTTACAACAAGGAAAACCCTTTGTTTGGAGTTGCGATCAAGCAGCTGCAGGACAGCAACCCTCTTGTTCAGGGAGTCTGGGTCCCTAGTGCCTACCAGATCTATTATGCGTTCCAGAGCGGAATATTGAAGATGCTCACAGAAGACAAGGGAGAGAGGGAAACCACTGAAGCCATCGCGAAAGAAATCAACGGATATCTAAGCGACTATGCAAGGGCGAACCCGTAATAGGTGAGAAACAAAGAACCCGTCCTTTTCATTGAAGGACGGGTTTTTTCTATTGTTCCTTGAACCGGCACCGGTCTTGGAAGGAGCAAGTGTGGCACCCAAGTCCCGGGCACTGCTGGAAGTCATCGTTGGTCTCCAACTGCCTGATGTGCCAGGACAGGTCGTCAACGCGTCTTTCCAACTTGGATTTGCGTTCCAGCGATTCACTTAGTTTGCCCCGATATTGCCTTAGCAGTTCATTGCGCCGCTTTTCACCGGTGGAATCAGTTTCACCCATCAAGACGATTGCCTTTATCTCAGTTAAGGTGAAATCCAATTCTTTCAGTTCCGTGATACGTTTCAGATAGACGGCATCGGCATCGGAATAATATCGCTGCCCTCCGTCAGAACGACTGCGTGTCTTGAGTAAACCCAATGACTCATAATACCGTATGGCCCTCACCGTTACGTTACATTTGCGAGCCAGATCCCCAATTCGATACTTTTCTTCCTGCATATCCACCTTTGTACCACAAACTCAAGCGAAAGGACAACTTCCTATCCTTAGGTGATACGAATTACCCGCAAGAGCCATGCAAAAGGAAGAGATGTAGATGAAATATTTTCAGAACACGATGTCATCGAAGAGAATCAAGGATATGAATGTCTGCGACCGTCCCCGCGAGCGCATGCAGGAAAAAGGAGCCGATGCCCTCAGCGATGAGGAGCTACTGGCAATCCTCATAGGTTCGGGAAGCAAGGAAAACCCGGTGGGCAATGTTGCCCATGACCTGCTCTCCCTCATCGACCAGAAACCAAACCTTGAATATGAGGACCTGAAGAGTATCAAGGGACTGGGACCTGCCAAGGGATCTTTGATTTTTGCAGCTTTGGAATTTGGCCGGCGCAGGCTTCCGCTCAAACGAAGGCAGATAAGCCAACCCGGCGATATCTACCCACTTATCCGACACTATGCAGACCGGCAGCAGGAACACTTCATTGTAACCTCCCTGAACGGGGCCCATGAGATTATCTCCATCTATGTAGCATCGGTAGGAACGATTAACCGAACGCTTGTCCACCCCCGTGAGGTCTTTGCCCCTGCCATCGAACAGAGGGCGGTGGCAATCCTGGTTGCCCATAACCATCCTTCGAACATGAACGGGGGTGAGATTACCCCGAGCTCGGAGGATATCGATGTAACCAGACGTTTGAAACAAGTAGGGGGAATTCTGGGGATTACCGTCATAGACCATATGATCATAGGGGGAGAAAGTTATTACAGCATGCTCGAGCATGAGGTTCTATAGGGATTCTCCTGCTTGGAATTGCATTAGGGCTCAGAAGTGGCCGAACCGGATGGCAAAATCCACACTGACAGGGAGGACTCGTAGCCATCCAAGTGGATTACGACGCCACCAGGGAGGAAGGCGTCGGCTGCTTTGCGCCCAACACCAGAGACAATCATTCGAACAGCTTTGAGATTACAATAAAATATCAGCCTCAAAGGGATGCAACCTCTAGAGCGTGCGTTGGATGTAGGCTGTGGATGAACCTTGACCGGCAGGTTCCTAGCTATACATCCTGCATCTACTCTTTTCCCCCATTATGCTGCAATGATTTCTCAAACGCTTTCCTGGCTTTTTGGACCAGAACTGAAGAATAACAAGAAAAACTGCAAAGGAATCATCCAAATGCAGTTTTCAGTAAAAATGACTGAATAGACTTGTCCTATGTAAACAATGCTTCTAATCAACATCCTACCCATGTCCAGCGGTCAGACAGAGCCTAGTCTTGGGGGCTCTTGTTCTCTCCATCTCTATCTGCAAAACACCTTCACTGTTGATTCATCGGTGTCCACATCGATGCTCATTTGTTCAAGCGCTTCAATGATCTCATCAAAGTTCTGTGCATCAATATCACTCAGCTTGAAAGGTATCCCGCTTTCCTGCATGGATGACTGGATTTTGTCCTGGGCTTCGACAGGAATCAATTTGGAAATGTTCAAACCTGCTTTTACCAAAGCGAGGGGGACTTTGACTGAGACCCGTTCGGAGGATTTTCCCTCCTTGGGTTCCACCTGCACATATAAGTACTTCCCTTTGACATCCATCGACTGTTTCCAAGGGTTGGTTTCAGATACTTTCGGCACACCCTCTAACGCCTGTAGCAGTTTCTCAGTCTCCTCGGCAGTGATTTTTCCCTCTGCAAGCATATGCAATACTCTCATTCTCTCTTCACTCATCTGGCAACTCCTTAAACTCTATGTGATGCGTACCACGACATCTGTTGTATCCGACTGGATGACTACTTCGGTTCCCACACTGGCGCTCAGCAAGGATGGCAAAGCCCAAGCCAGGTCAAGGTATTCCTGTGCCTGCCTGGTTGTCTGGGGAATGGCAAGGAGAATCAAGAAGGCAATCGCTCCCAAAACAAGGATAGGCAGAAACAAGATATAGACGAGAAGCATCGGCAGGCAGAACCCGAATGACCTTGCTTCGTCCCTCACTCTTACCCGTATCAACATCGGCAACATCATTTGATCTCCTCAATAGCTTGTGCAACGGACATAGCTCCTTGTTCCAGACGGTCGAGAATACTGGAGACCGGGTTGGAAACCTGTACGGAAACATCGAAGAGCTCCAGTCGGCTTGCAATCTGGTTGAGACGGTTCTTCACTGTTGGGTAGCTGATATTGAATATCGATTCCATCTGCTTGATCGACCCGTGTGTCTTGACAAATGCTGCAATGAAGAGCTGGTCTTCCATGCTGAGTTCTGCAAAAGCTGGCACTTGGAAGGAACCCTCAATTGAGATGTCATCTTCAGGTATGTATATTTTAGTAATGATGAACTTCTTTCCACCTGTCAATGCCATTAAACGTTGCCACCCGTGTTCCATGTAAACTCCTCTTGTATATACAATGCAGCTATTATATTAATTTTGTCAATATTTTTTTTAATTTTTATTGATTTTATTAATTTTATAATCCTTTTTAATAAATATTTGTATTTTTAGAAAGCATCTAACCCTAGAACTCGTTTGTTACAATTGAATGCAATCAAATACAACAAAAGAGCGAATTCGGCAAACGTTACCCAGCCATCATCCGCATAGGCAAGATCAAATTCGAAATCAAGCTCTGTGGCAAGCCATGGACAAGAGAGGAAAGACCTTTGCAGAAGGGATTCGCCTGATCAAGCCATACCATGGCAAGAATTGACAAGGCCTCCTCTTCGGGGGGCAAAAAACCTGGAAATTCAGGATATTGGCAGAGACCCCTAGCCCTGGTTTTCGTATAGGCTAGCTATAGCATGTATTCGGCGCTTCATTTCCGTGCGGATATGCAGCGGCCCCAAACACTCACAGGCATTCCCAAAACCGAACAGGATATTGTAGTAGAAATCATTTTCTATAAAAGGAAAATCAACAAGGTAATGCTCATCACCATCAGGAGAAAAGTGTTCAAACGAACAATAATCAAGCACCCTGTCCATGACAGACGTATGAATACGTATTTTGATTTGTGTTTGTAGGGTTTCCAAAATATCGGAAACATCCAACTGAGGTTTTGGATACTCTCGTGGGGTAAAAGATTCCTTCAGCATTTGCAGGTTTGCTATACGAGTCAGTTTAAACAAGCGAAAATCATTTCTTTTTTGGCAATACCCTTGCAAATACCAATGACTGCTTTTCAGTACAAGCTGGTAAGGCTCAACAGTCCGTGTGGTTCTAATTCCAGATTGGTTTGTATAGGCAAAAGCAAGAAGCTTGCTTTCCTGTAAAGCTGTTTTAATTATTTCCAAATAGGGTTGTATGTTCCTGTTGCCCATCCATGGACGTAAATCGATGTATATTTGATTGGCTTTTACGGTAATGTCTTTGGCTCTGTCAGCAGGGATAAAACTCTTTACTTTCGCAAGGGCGTTCACCAGTTCATCACCTCGTATCATATCGGAAAGGCTGGAAAGCCCCATCAAGATAGCGGAAAGGTCGGCAGTCGAAAAAACCTTTCTATCAATCTTGTATCCCGGCATGATTTCAAAGCCGCCGCCCACTCCCGATATTGACCGAACAGGAATACCTGCCCTGTTGATAGCGTCTAGGTCGCGGTAGATTGTGCGGTTTGAAACTTCGAACATATCTGCCAACTCCTGGGAACCTATACGCTTTTTATCAAGGAGTATCATAATAATGCTCACAAGCCTGTCAATTTTCATCCGACACCTGTCTTTGGGTAATTTTTCGCTCGTATGGTATATTGCTGCCATACTGTTGTCAACAATTACAAACTATACTGAAAAAGGAACCAAAGCAATCTATTAGGAGGAAGCACTATGCAGGAAAAAGCCTTAGTAGTAATCGATATTCAAAATGACATAACAAAACATTACAAGGATGTCATTGGCAATATCAATGCAGCCATTGACTGGGCAGTACAAACTGACACTCATGTTGTTTATATACGGCATGAAAATGTATCTGCAGGAACGAGGACTTTCAAACCCGGAACAAGGGGGGCTGAATTAGCTCCAGACTTGAACATAGTATCGGAGAATGTGTTTACGAAATACAAAGGAAACGCATTAAGCTGTGAAGAATTTGCTGACTTTATCAGTACACATGGAATAAAGGATTTCTACATAGCAGGGGCAGATGCTGTCGCTTGTGTTAAATCAACCTGTTACAACTTATGCAAAGCACACTATGGCGTTACGGTCCTAGCAGATTGCATTACCAGTTATGATAAAAGGAAAATTGATGAAATGCTACGTTACTATGAAAGTAAAGGCAGTACCATTATTTGCTTGCATGACTTGTTAGCTGAACACAGTCGGTGAAACCGGACGTTTGAAACAAGTGGGAGGGGAATACGGAAAATTGCCATCATCGACCATACCAAAAAATTACCGGCCCTTCTTTAAAAGGGTACCGGTAATTTCAGTAGATACTGGCAATGCTCTTTACAAGAGACATAGATACTTCTGCAGTTCTTCTATTGCCTTGCCATCATATTGTGTAGGCCACCACCGTTTTCAACATTGGTGAAACCCAATTGCTTGAGGATACGCATCCCATAACTTGAGCGGGCCCCTGAAGCACAATAGACGATAATCGCATGGTCTTTGTCTTCAAATTCCTGTGCCCACTGCTGTAGGTTGTCTAAATCTACATTGATGGCCCCCGGGTAGGCACCCATGGAAAATTCCATCGGGGTACGTACATCGATGATAATTGGACCATTAGATACAACACCGCTGGTCTCGTCTTCTGTTTCGGCAGTTGCAGTATCTGCATCTGCTTTCCCTAGCTTTTCGACAGACTTGCGTACAACAGGGAAGAGTCCGACACTCAGGTGTGTATACCCGACTGCGCGTGCAAAACGCTCCAGGCTGATATAGCCACCACTCAGGTTGAATACCTTGTCAAAACCATAGCCCTTGAGCATTCTGAGCGCCACATGCCCTTTCTGGCCATCATCACTGATTAGAAGAAGGGGATGATCCTGAGGGATCTGGTCCACATTTTCCCTGATTACATTCTGACTCAAATTGTTTGATCCTCTCAGGCTAGCCTTTGCAAAACTGATCGGGTCACGCAAGTCTATAGCAATAGGTTGGTTCTCCAATATGAATTGCTCCACATCCTGAGCCAGCACAGAGGGGCTGAAAGCGCTGAGGTGGTTTTCTGCGGTAAAGGCAGCCATATTGACAGGACCATTAGGCGAGTTGAAAGGCGGTGCATAGGCAAGGTCGAGCTCGGCAAGGTCATGTATGGTCAACCCTCCGGCTATGGCTGTTGCCATTACATCGATGCGTTTATCGACACCCACGCGCCCCCCAGCCTGTGCTCCGAGAATTTTTTCGCTTTTGCGGTCAAAGATCAACATAAGGCTTACTTTCTCGGAACCTGGGTAATAAGCGGTATGGCTGGCCTTGTGAACCACTACAGCATCGGCATCAAAACCGGCTTCTTTTGCTGCTTTCAGACTCATACCAGTCGACCCAGCCACAGAGCCAAAGATTTTCACGATTGAAGTTCCCGAGACACCTTTATAGGTGCGGGAACCGCCGAGAGCATTCTCCCCTACGATTCTTCCCTGTCGGTTGGCAGGTCCTGCAAGCGGCATGCGCACTGTTTTCCCCAGTACGTTATGTGCAATTTCGACCATATCGCCTGCGGCAAAGATGTTAGGGTCGCTGGTGCGCAGAGACTCGTCGACCTGTAGGCCGCCTGAAGCTCCAATAGTAAGGGCGGCATCTTTTGCCAACTGCAACGTGGGGCGAACACCGACGGAAAGCAAAACAAAATCGGTATCGATCGTAGTTCCGTCATTAAGCAGAACCCGTGTATCTTCTATTGCCTGCAAGGCCTTGCCCAGTTTGAGCTGCACCCCGTAGTCCAAAAGTTCTTTGGTAATGAGACCGGCAAACTCACCCTCAAGATTGGGCATAACCTGTGGTGCCATTTCCACCAATGTGACAGATATGCCTCGCTTGGTCAGAGCTTCGACCATCTCCAGGCCGATGAACCCTCCCCCTACGACGACTGCTTTCTTAGGCTCTTTGTCAGTGATAAAACGGTCAATCTTATCCATGTCAGAAAGTGTCCACAATTGGAAGACATGGTCTTTCTCAACACCGGGAAGCGGAGGGACAATCGGTTTTCCACCTTGGGCAAGGATAAGGGAATCATAGGAAAACGATTCTTCCTTTCCTGTCTTCGTGTTGCGTGCCTTCACTTTCTTTTGTGTCCGGTCGAGCTCGATTGCTTCGGTATGGGTATGAACTTTGACCTTATATTGCTCATCAAACGTCTCTTCACTCGCCAAGATCAACGATGAACGGTATTCAATGTCCCCGCCTATATAATAAGGAAGCCCACAATTGGCAAAGGAGACATCTGCTCCAGCCTCCAGCAATGTAATGTTTACTGTATTGTCAAGTCTACGAGCCCTAGCGGCTGCAGTTGCTCCTGCGGCAACGCCACCTATAATTAAAAGATCTTTCATCCAATTCTCCTCTCTGGTAACGAACTGAATATAATAATATTATTTGCTAGTGACAAGTATTTTTCAAGAAGTTCTTTCGCCTGTTTCCAGATAGGTTTTCAATCAGCTGACAAGCAGGCTTTCAGACATTTTTTATCAACCCAGAGTAGAAAACGCAACAGAGTAAGAGCCCTCTTGCCAGACCAATTGCTGCCAAAAATTGTATTGATAGTATGAAACCATGCTATAATTCCAAAATTATAAGGAGTACGGTACGGTAGCATGGAGCCATACATACATGACAAAGACCACCTGAAAGACCTCTGGACTAACATCTATAATACCGAGGGGAAACCCGACTGGTCCCATATCTTGCCCTACTATGACGATGACATATATTTTAGCGACAGTGTCCAGAAAATCCATGGTATCAGCGAATTCAAAGCCATGACCGAACGTCTGATCGCACGGTCCAACAATTTGAAGATGGATGTGAAAAACACTGCCCAGAACGGCAACATCATATTCCTTGAATGGGAAATGAGCCTAAGCTTCAAAAAATATCCCAACTCATCGGTATATGGATCAAGCAGGGTGACCTTGAATGAAAGCGGGAAAATAATCGAACAACGCGATTACTACGATTTATGGGGTGATATATTCGACAACATTCCCCGATTTGGCAAAGCGTATCGGAAATTCATGCATAAAAAATTCGGTTGAGGTGATGCGTACAATGAATCCTTATTTAAAGAAATACAAGTGGTCGAATATCGGAGCCATGCTTAAAAATAACAAAGCTGCCCCAAAGGAAGAATATAAAGATTTCCACGGGCAATTGGTCGTCATTACTGGCGCCACTTCCGGCATTGGCTATGAAACTGCCAAGCTCTACGCTTCTCATGGTGCCGAACTACTCCTGGTCAACAGGAACAAGGAAAAATCAGAACGCCTGAAGCAAGAAATCCAACGCGAATTCAACGTCCCATGTACCTTTTTTTTGGCTGATTTCGCACATCTTGACCAAATCAAGGCAACTGCAGACATGCTGGCCGGCCTCCAGCAAGATATTGCCGTACTCATTCATAATGCAGGCGTCTACAATACGAAAAGACGATTTACTGGTGACAATATCGAAGAAGTCTTTCAAATCAACTACCTGGCATCGTTTATCATAAACCATCGCTTGCAAGAAAAGCTGAGACAGCAGAAACATGCCCGGATTATATTTGTGAACTCTGAAGGCCACCGGTTTGCAATCGCCGGGCTAAAAACAGATGACCTGCGCTGGCAGAAACAGCACTACACCGGCTTGAAAGGATATGGTTCAGCCAAAACCGCACAGTTACTATCCATGTTTCAGTTCTCCCAGTATTTTCAAAATAGCGGGATAACCATAAATGCCATGCATCCAGGCGATGTAAAGACAAATATGGGTGAAAACAACGGCCGTGTGTATAAGCTTTTCAAACACCTGCTGATAAACCCGAAAGCCAGGACACCCGTAATCTCGGCCCAGGCCCTCTATTACCTTGGGGTCTCAACAGAAGTCGAGGGAGTAAGTGGGAAATTCTTCAACTTAACCACTGAAGAAATCCCGGCTCCCCATGCCCTTGATCCTATCGTGGCAGAAAAACTCTGGCAGATAAGCCTTGAAATGGGAGGACTGCAATAGGCGAAAAACACTACAAGCTTATAATCGCAGGGGCACAGTCATCTGGAAATCCAGGCACTATCGATTGGGAACTTGGTTTAAAAATTACGTATCCCCTTACAAAAAGCTATCGCCCGCTCTTGTGTATAAGCAGGCGATATGGTTGGAAGTGTTTGTCCTAGCGGCTATGACGCCCTTTGAGTACCTCGACTACTTCGCTGAATTTAACGTTCTTTTCGGCAAGCAGGACCAGGAAATGATACATCAGATCCGCTGCCTCCCCAAGGAAAAGCGGCTTATTGTCATCCTTGCTCTCAATTACCAGCTCTACGGCTTCTTCACCGACCTTCTGGGCAATCTTGTTCAGCCCGCGGCTGAACAGGTGGTTCGTATAGGAACCTTCCTGGGGATACTCTCTCCTGTCATTGATTACCTGCTCCAGATAGAACAAAAATTCACTGGAGGTAACCTCGGCAGGGTCATTCACTTCATTGAAGCAGGTATCACTGCCGGTGTGACATACAGGACCGGTAGGGATTGCTTTGATCAACAAGGTATCTTCGTCACAATCCTCGATAATTTCACGAACCTGCAGATAATTTCCGCTGGTTTCACCCTTTGTCCAAAGCTTCTGCCTGCTGCGAGACCAAAAGGTTACCAACCCGCGGTCTCGGGTAATCTGAAGCGATTCCTCGTTCATATAGCCTAGCATCAAAACCCTACGGGTAACTGCATCCTGGATAATAGCGGGGATCAACCCATCCTGTTTTGTAAAATCAAGTCCCATTTCTAAATCTCCTTACTGCAGGTTACGCATAGTTATACCATGTTGGGAAAGAAAAATCTTCAATTCCGGTATGTCTATTTCATGAAAATGGAAAATAGAGGCAGCAAGGGCTGCATCAGCCTTTCCGGTGGTAAACACATCGATGAAATCTTCCATCACCCCTGCCCCGCCACTGGCAATGACAGGGATACCGACACTTTGGGAAACCCTGCTTGTCAGATCGAGGGCAAAACCGCCCTTGGTGCCGTCATGTTCCATGGAAGTCAGAAGGATTTCCCCACACCCACGGCTATACACCTCCTGGGCCCAGGAAACCACTTCCCTCCCGGTCGGTATTCTCCCCCCATGTACATACACTTCCCAGCCTTCCTTTCCATCCTTATCGAATGCTGGGTTGCGTCTGGCATCGATGGCACAGACCACACATTGGGAACCATACTGGAGGGCCAAGCTATCGATTACCGAGGGTTTTGCAACTGCCTGGCTATTGATGGAAATCTTGTCGGCCCCACTGTCCAGAAGGATGCCTACATCTTCGATGGTACGAATGCCCCCACCAACGGTGAAAGGGATGCCGATATGGTCAGAGATTCGTCTGACCAGGGAACTGAAGGTTCCCCGGTTCTCTACCGTTGCGGTAATATCGAGAAAGGTCAACTCATCTGCCCCTGAGCGGCTATAGGCCTCGGCCAGCTCGACAGCATCGCCTGCATCCCTGAGGTTTACAAAGTTGACTCCTTTCACGGTCCGTCCGTCCCTGATATCGAGACACGGGATAATACGTTTAGCTAGCATCGCTTTCCTCCTTGAATGCACTCAACTGTCCAAGGGAAATATGACCCTCATAGAGAGCTTTTCCGATAATGGCCCCGTCGAGACCTATGGTTTTGAGAAGGCGTAAATCCTCGATCGAGGAGATCCCCCCAGAGGCTATGAGCCGAAGGTTCTCCCTGGTTTCCAACAAATTCCTGTACAAAGCAAAAGAAGGGCCACCAAGCATACCGTCACAGGCTATGTCAGTACAGATTACCCGTTCAAAGCCCTTTTGCAAAAACATATCGATAAACGGCCCGATCTTCCATTTTGAAGACTCGGTCCAACCGGTGGTGGCTATATTCCCATCTTTTGCATCGGCTCCGAGTATGAGCTTGTCTTTGCCAAATGTTTCCAACCACTGGAAAACCAACTCAGATTCCTTTGCTGCAATCGATCCACAGGTAACCATGGAGGCCCCGCTTTCGAATGCCATTTTCAGAGATTCTGTCGTTTTGATACCACCGCCAAAGTCAATAACCAGCTTGGTATGGTTGGCAATCCGCTCCAAGGTCTTGATATTGATGATTTCACCACCTTTGGCCCCTTCAAGGTCAACAAGGTGCAACCGATGCAAACCAAAGTCCTCAAACCGCTTGGCCATTTCCAAAGGGTCGGCGCCATACTCTTTCTTTGAGGCATAGTCGCCTTGGCTGAGTCTGACACAGGCACCCTTGATAATATCAATGGCAGGGATAAGATCCATCATAGGGCCTCCAGAAAATTCTTGAGAATCTGCTCGCCTACGCTACCGCTTTTTTCGGGGTGGAACTGGCACCCCCAGAAATTATCCCGGTGAAGGCTTGCAGAAAAGCATACCGATGCATATTCAGTGGAGGCAATCGTTTCCTCACAGAGCGGGACATAGTAGCTATGGACAAAATAGCACCAACGATTTTCACTTAATCCAGAAAACAGCGGATCATCCTTGGTCTCAATCGTATTCCAACCCATATGAGGGATTTTCTCCCCGGTATCTGGGGGAAATTTCAAAACAGGGACATCGAACATGCCCAAGCAGGTCGTATCATTTTCCTCACTGTGCGAGCACATGAGCTGCATGCCTAGACAGATTCCCAGAAAAGGTTGTTTCAGGGCAACAAGAACCTCATCCAGGTGAGTCTTCTTAAGGTATTCCATTGCGGTGGAAGCCTCTCCGACCCCGGGAAAAACAACCCGGTCTGCAGCGCAAAGCACTGCAGGGTCATCGCTTACAGTGGCTTCATACCCAAGCCGGTGAAGGGCACAGAGCACCGAACGAGTATTTCCTGCATTGTATTTTACGATTGTAATGTTCACAGGACCCCCTTTGTTGAAGGAAGACTGTCTGACCAGGGATACCGGTGCACTGCCTTCTTCATCGCCCGGGCGAAAGCCTTGAACAACGCCTCCACCTGATGATGGGTGTTCCCCTCAGATACCTTCATATTGAGGTTGCACTTACTCTCGTCACAAAACGATTTGAAAAAATGCTCGACCATCTCGGTCGGGAAGGTCCCCACATATTCACGCTTGAAAGAAACGTCCCAGACAAAATAGGGACGGCCTGAGAAATCGAGGGCGACCTGGGAAAGCACCTCATCCATGGGAAGTATTTCAAACCCATACCGGGAGATTCCCCGCTTGTCAGCCAACGCTTCCCTGACTGCCTGTCCCAAGGCCAGGCCAACATCCTCGACGGTGTGGTGTTCATCGACGATCAGGTCTCCATGGGCATGCAAGTGGATATCAAAACCGGTATGACGGACAATCTGGTCAAGCATATGGTCGAAGAACGCAATCCCTGTGGAAACCTGGCCCCTTCCTGTTCCATCGAGGTTTACCGAAAGCTCAATCGCTGTTTCTTTTGTCTTTCGCACAACCGTAGCAGTCCTGCTCATGAGTTTCTTATCCCCAAGCAAAAAACCTGCAACCGTTGGCCAGTCATCACTTATCAAAATGCAGCTTTCGCGAAGGTTCAGTTCCTTTGCCCTTCCTTCGTCCAATTCGGTCTCCCTCTCAGGATTTGCAAACCAGACTGCCTTGCAGCCAAGGTTATGGGCCAGTTCAACATCGGTTAGGCGATCACCGATCATCACCGAATGTTCTAGGTCATACTCTCCGCTCAGATACTCGCCCAACATTCCTATCTTGGGTTTTCTGCCCGGGCAGTTGTCTGAGGGAAGGGAGAGGTCGACATGGACGGCATCGAAGTCAATGCCCTCCCCCTGCAGGGTTTCCATGATACGCGCATGGGGAATGGAAAAAGCCTCTTGGGGAAAGGAGGGAGTCCCTACCCCGTCCTGGTTGCTTACCATTGCAAAATAAAAATCGGATTCTTTTCTCAAACGGGCAAGGGCATTGAAAACCCCAGGGATAAAAATGACCTTTTCCAAGCTATCAATCTGGTCTTCGATTACGATAATCCCATCCCGGTCAAGGAACAGGACAGGCTTATATTGCTTATTTTCCATTGGACACCCCTTTGAATTCTCTCATACAAGTAAGCAATGCATTGTTTTCTGCTTCGTTCCCTACTGTGATACGCAGGCAATTGGCACAATATTTCTCCTTGCTTCTGTTCCGTACAATGATACCGTTTTCGGCAAGATACCGGTAGAGAGCTGTGGCATCGCTTACCCTGACCAAGAGAAAATTCGAATCACTGGGAAAGATTTTCTCCACACAGGGAATTTGAAGCAACTCTTTTTCCATCATTTTTCGGGCAGCGAGAATAGAGGTCAACCCAGCTTTGACCGGAGATGCTTCTTTGAGGACCTCAAGGGCGATTTCCTGGGAAGGACCTGGGACATTGTACGGGTATTTCATACTTGCCATTACCGCACAGAGTTCTTCGCTTGCAATGCAAATGCCGACACGGGCATTAGCCAAGGCCCAACACTTGGAAAGCGTTCGCAGAACCACCAGATTGGGGAATTTCTCCTGCAACGTGAGGGCACTTGCATAGGGAGAGAAATCAAAATACGCTTCATCGACAATCGTAATACCATCGAAAAGTGAACAGACACGCTCAATCTGGTCAAGGGGAAAGGCATTGCCGCTGGGGTTGTTCGGGCTGCAGATAAAGAGCATTTTGCAACGGGAATCTGCCGTCCGCTCCAATTTTTCCTGCTTGAGATATTGTATAAGCGCATCAAAATCCAAAGCAAAGTCTTCAGTCAGGGAGATTTCCCTGACGGCAACATCATTGATATCGGCAAACACCCGGTAGGCCCCATAGGTGGGAGGCATGATGATTACCGAATCCTTACCAGGCCTGCAGAACATCCTGAAAAGGTTGTCGATTATCTCATCGCTTCCGTTCCCCACTACCGTATGGGAGAAAGGAAGACCAAGGACCTCGTCCAATGCAGTACGTAAAACCGTGCATAAAGGGTCGGGGTACCGGTTGCGGTTTTTGTCCCCGACATAGTCACGCCAGTTTTCATTTGCATCGAGATAGACGTCTGCCTTACCCTTGAAATCGTTTCTGGCACAACTGTAGGGTATGAGATTCGCAATATTATCACGCAGCAGTTCCTTCATGCTTTCCTCCGCAATCGTAGTGTAACGGCATTTTTATGCGCCGAAAGTAGTTCAGCCTCGGCCATGGTCTCTATGGTAGGCCCTAGGTTTTCCAAACCTTTTCTGGACAGGGTCTGAATGGTTAATTTCTTGATAAAGGAATCTACGCTCACCCCGCTGTAGCTATGTGCCCAGCCATTGGTGGGAAGCGTGTGATTCGTCCCGCTGGCGTAGTCCCCGGCGCTTTCGCACGACCAAGGGCCAAGAAACAGGGAACCTGCGTTGGTTACCAACTCTTCCAGTTCCTTTGGGTTCGTGGTGTTAATAATCAGGTGTTCCGGTGCATACCGGTTGACTACAGAGGCTACCGTTTCGAGTCTTTGGCAAACGATAGCATGGGAATGGGAAAGGGAGGGCAACAGGTATTCGTGCCTGTCCAAGGTAGCAAGTTGCGCAGACAAAGCTTCTTCGACCCGATCCAAAAAAGCATAGCCTTCTTCCTGATCAGCTTGGACTACCAACATCGCCTGGCTGTCTTTCCCGTGTTCCGCCTGGCTGAGCAGGTCACTTGCAACAAACGAAGGATCTGCATCGACGGTGGCAACCACCATTACCTCGCTTGGTCCGGCTGGCATGTCGATGGAACAACATTCGCTATTGACCTGAATCTTGGCTGCAGTGACAAACCGGTTCCCAGGGCCAAAGATTTTATCTACCTTGGGAATTGTTTCTGTTCCGTAAGCCATTGCTGCAATGGCCTGGGCACCCCCGACCTTAAACACGCTGTCTACGCCGCTCAACTTTGCAGCATAGAGGATTGCCGGGTGAATCGTCCCGTCTTTGCGCGGTGGAGTACACAGACTGATGTGCTTGCAACCGGCAACCTTGGCAGGGATTGCAAGCATCAGGACGGTAGAAAAAAGCGGGGCGGTCCCCCCCGGGATATAAAGGCCGACACTGTCGATCGGGACGATTTTACGTGAGAGAGAGACCCCTTCCATGACTTCAACCGTTTCGCCTACAGGCATCTGCAGCTGATGAAAGATATGGATATTTCTTTTTGCAACACCCAAAGCTTTTTGCAAAGACGGGGAAACAAGGGTTTGTGCATAGGCAAACTCTTCCTCAGAAACAGAAAGAGAGGCCAAATCAACCTTGTCAAAGGCTTTCTCTAAGGAAAAGAGTGCAGAATCGCCTTCTCGCTTTACCGAAGCAAGCACCTCGGAGACGATAGTCTCCACTTCCTTGTTGTCAGAACTATTGCGCATTAGCAGGGATGCGAGAATTCCCTCCGCTGGTTCAAAGTCTCGGCTCAAGTATGCCATGCTCTTCTTCTCCTATTCGGTCATTTTCTCGATCGGAGTAACCAGAATACCTTGTGCACCAAGGTCTTTCAACTGTTCAAAGACATCCCAGAACGTGTCTTCTGCAACGACGGTCTGTACCGATACCCACCCTTTTTCCATCAAACGGGTTACCGTTGGGCTTTTCATCCCACCGACAATCCTGGCAACCTGGTCAAGGTGTTCCTCGGGAAGGTTGAAGATTACATATTTATAGTTGTTGGCCCGCATCACTGCATCGATGCGAAGCATGAGCCGTTTCAAGATGGAACTCTTTTGGTCATCCCCCATTTCGTTACGCCCGATCATGACGGCTGTCGAGGTGTAGATGGTCTCCACTTCCCTCAGTCCATTCATGGCAAGGGTTGCCCCGGTGCTTACCAAATCACAGATTGCATCGGAAATACCGACAGCCGGGGTAACCTCAACTGAACCGGAAACCTGTACAAAGGAGGCAGTCACCTTGTTTTCTTTGAGAACTCCTGCAAGGATATGCGGATAACTGGTTGCTATGCGTTTTCCTTGCAGGCAGGAAAGGCCGGTGTAGGTAAAATCGTTGGGAACTGCGATGCTCAGACGGCATTTTGCAAACCCAAGGTCACGGATAATTGCGAGGTCGATGGCCTGTTCGTCGTATTCGTTTCTGCCGACTATGCCGATATCGGCAACCCCGTCACGTACATAGGTTGGGATATCATCGTCACGTACATAAAGAAACTCTATGGGAAAGTTTGAGGCCTGTTCTTTGAGAACCCGAGAGTCCGAACCAAACTTAATCCCACAGTTTTTGATAATCTCGAGGGATTTCTCGCTGAGTCTTCCACTTTTCTGGACGGCGATCCGCAACATTTTTTCCATGACGTTCTCCTTTAAATACGAAAAAACCCCCGCGACATGCGGAGGTCTGTATATATATGTTACAGTCCACACCTGTCTACGGTTGGTTATACAATACGTGATGGTGGAGGCTGTAATGGTTCTTGTTCATATGCTGACCTTACTATTTGAGAGAAAGTTATGTCAATACCAAATGGAAATACTATTTACAGAAACTTGCTATAAATTTACTATTGCACCATATGGAAACAAATACCAAGGCTACGATAACGTTGGAAGTCGATATAAACACCCTTAGGAAGGCCGAGAAAATTCTCGCCAGTCTTCCCTGTTCACTGGACTATGCCTGCAATTTGTTTCTGCAGCAGGTTGTAAAAGAGGGAATGCTTCCCTTTGCCCAGGAATCGGAAGAAACCAAGAAAAGCCAAAAGGAAGAAATCCTCAATCTTGTCTATGGGGAAGTGAGTTACCTGGATACTACCGAGGACCAGGGCTTGTTCGACCTAGGTCCCGAAACCTCTTTCTGAAACAGTTTGACCTCTCTTTAGAGCGCATGGTACTATTTGGCATACAGTTTTCTGATTCTTTGAAAGCATAATTGCTTAAGGTAACACCCGCTGATGAAATTATTTGTTTTCATACTGAACAACGAAGAATACCTCGAAGAAGTGATGGAGGCCTATATTGAGGCCGGAATCGATGGGGCCACCATCCTTGATTCCGAAGGCATGGGCCGGTTCCTTACCTATGAAGTGCCTTTGTTTGCGAGCTTCAAGGATTTCATGAAAGGAAACAAACCCTATAACAAGACAATTATCTCTGTGGTTCGCAATGAAGAATCCATAGCCAAAGTAAAAACCTTGATCGAAGGTATCGTGGGTTCGCTGGAAAAGGCTGGGACAGGCATCATGTTTACCGTACCGGTAGACTGGGCTACTGGGTTGATCGGGGAAAAGGAAGAGGAGTAGACATGGCCGGGATTTGTGATTTATTGGACAAACAATGCATCCTTCTTGATATGGATTGCCAGGATCTTCAGCAAATACTGAAATCTTTGCTCACCACCATCTCCGAGGCACATCCGCAGCAGGCCCCTGCCCCTATGATGGAAAAAGTCCTTACAAACCCAGGTTTCTCGACGGTTTGCATGGGATTTGGCTGTGCTATTTCCCATGCCAGGTGTACTGAAATGAAAAAGACCTTCATCGCCGTAGCAAGGCTTTCCCCTCCCCTTGACCTTGGTGCCGACGACAAACTTCCCGTAGCCCTCTTCTTCTTGCTCGTAGGGCCACAGTCGAGTCCCCTGTTCCACATCAAGATTCTTTCCCGTATTGCAAGGCTCCTCCATGCATCCGAATTCAGAAAAGGCCTCTTACAGGCAAAGACAAGCGAGGACTTTCACCAACTGATTTGTAATAAGGAGCAGTAATGAAGGCAGAACGAAAATGGGTTCTCTTGCGGTTATGCTTCACCACCCTCTTCCTGTTTGCAGTCTGGCTTCTCTTTACCGCCGGAATCGGCTGGTTCTCCCTTGTCTCGGGGTTCTTGGGCTCTTTGATGATAGCAGCCCTTACCTATGGCATTTTCATCCCCTATCATCAGGCAAACATCCATTTCTTTCTCCCCAATCCCTTTGCCCTGGTTGCCTATTTGTTTGTATTGGTATTTCTGATATACCAATCGAGTTTCAAGATGCTCATCGCTGTCATTACAGGGAAAACCAACCCAAGAATCGTTCATTTCAGGACCCATCTCCGTAGCGATCTCTCGAGAATGACTCTGGCAAATTCAATAACCCTTACCCCGGGGACCATCACCCTCGACCTCAATGATGACCATCTTACGATTCACTGGTTGTTCAGTACAACAACCCATGCAAAGGCAGCGGGAGAGTCAGTAAAAGGCAGGATTGAGCGAATTATCGCCAAGGTATGGTTATGAAGTACCTTATGCTGGAAATCATGCAGTACTTGCTTGTAGTATGTGCAGCCCTCTGCATTCTCAAGCTCCTCCTTGGTCCAACGACAGCCCACCGCCTCGTTGCCTTGAACATACTGTCTGCCGTTGCCTTGGCTTTCCTCGTGATCCGGGCGGTGGAAAAAGGAAGGGTTCTCTACCTCGATGTAGCCCTGGTCTATGATATCTTCGGATTCCTTGGTTTTCTCGCTATCACCAGGTTTCTGAAAAACAAGGAAAGGGAAGAAGAGCCGAAAGGGGGTCCACAGTGAACTGGCAGGAAATTGTCGCTCTGGTTTTCTTTTCCCTTGCTGCAATCTTTGCCGTTGGCGGCTTGATAGGTTTGTTTCGCTTTAGCGACCCGTTTTCGGCAATGCAGGCTAGTTCCCTGCTTGGAACCACTACCGTTTTTTCCCTATTCATAGGTTGCTTGTTTTTGGTCGACTCCTTTGCCATGGCCGCACGTATTGTCATTATCATAGCCTTCTTTTTGATCTCAGGACCAACGGGGAGCTCCATCGTAGCCCGTTTCATCTGGGATTATTTCCAGCCGGAAGCAAAAAAGAGTCTAAAATCCAGAACAGGGGAGAAGGAAGAAAGCCTATGACCTCCATACTCCTGCTCTTGATCCTTGCCCTTGCCATTTTCTCCATTTCGTCACGAGACCTGCTCCATGGGGTGTTTGCCCTATCTGCAATCAGCATTGTCTCAGCCCTGTTGTTCATCCTTGCCAAAGCCCCTGATGTAGCCATTACCGAAGCGGCAGTAGGAGCCGGGGTTTCCACCGTAATATTCGTCTGGGCTCTCCGCAATACCCAGCGAAAGGACAAGGGTGATACATGAAAGCAACTAGATTCTGGAGAAACCTACAACTGGGATTCACCTTGCTCACTGTTTCTTTCTTGCTCTACCCTGTCATAGCCTTTGCCTTCCCACCCCAGAGTCTCGCAAGGGATTACCTGCAATCCAATGCAGTGGAAGAAACTGGGGCTAAGAACCTGGTAAGTTCCATTTACCTCGGCTATAGGGCTTTCGACACCTTGGGGGAAACCATCGTTTTGTTGGTTTCCGTAATAGGAACGCTCACCCTCCTTTCCCAAGGGATGAAGAGAGGGGAAGAGAGGGAGTCGAAGGACGAGCAGGTTTCGTTTGCCCTCGCTTTGGAAAAAAGGAAAACCCATGCTTTGCGTACCAATCTGATGGAAGCGGTTTCAGGCAAACTCGGCCCAATTGTTCTGCTTTTCGGGTTCTATGTCATGCTCTATGGCCACATATCACCAGGAGGAGGATTCCAAGGTGGGGTGATCATCGCTTCAGCCATGATCTTCCTGGCTTTGGGAAACCAGACGGAACATCAGATGAAACTCAATGACCCTGCAGTTTTGGTCAGGATTGAAGCAGCTTCCTTTCTTATTCTTGTATCTGTTTCTGCGGGAAGCCTTTTCATAGGACCCCTTCCAGGGGAAACAATGAAAGCATCCATCATTTTTCTGAATATACTCATTGGACTGAAAGTCGGAACAAGTATCGCAATGATGTGCATTGCGATGATGGGGATAAACCACCATGATTGACCTACTGCTTATAATCTTGCTCTTTCTTGTTGGTTTCTGGGCGATAGTCGCCAAGAAACACATCATCAAAAAAATATTTGGCCTCTCGCTGGTCAGCAGTGCGGTCGTTCTGCTTTTTGTCTTGGAAGGGAGCCGTATCGGAGAGGAAGTTCCCATCCTCGAGGACGGCATCGCTTTGGTAGTCGACCCCATCCCCCAAGCCTTGATGCTTACCGCAATCGTAATCGGGGTCTGTATGACAGCCCTTGCACTTGCCTTGGCATTCAAACTCTACCAGGCCACCGGGACCTTCGCAGTCGACGAGATACGAGAGAGGCTCTACCATGAATCTTGAGCAATGGGCGTTTGCCCCGGTAGGCCTTCCGTTGCTGGGAGCAGCTTTTGCGCTCTGTGGGAAAGCATTTTTCAAAGGGAGAAAAGCCACTGCCGCACAGTATCTTGGCTCAGCTATAGGGTTATTCCTTCCCCTACTAGCCTTGGCTGTCCTTTGGGATCCTGTTTTCCAAGGAACGGCAATAGAGGGTACGGTAGGTTCCTGGAAGGCAGGGATCGCAATCAGATACCGCTTTGACAGTTTATCCTGGCTGCTGGATTTGCTAAGTTTTACAGTAGGGATCGCTGCCTGGGTCTACCAAAGGGGTGCAGATTCAAAAAATGGTTCCTTTACCACGATTCTGCTCATCCAGCTAGCCTCGCTTGCGGCAACGATGATGACCTATGATATATTCAATCTGTTTGTGTGCCTTGAGATTCTGGGAGTTACTTCCTATGTCCTGATTGCCAGTTCCCCAAAAGATGGTGCAGCCTTCGCCTCTTTCTCCTATCTGATGGTAAGTGCGACAGCTATGGTTTTCTTCCTTTTGGGCACCTTCGGTCTATATCGGCTTAGCGGAAACCTTTCCTATGAGGGAATAGCTCAAAATCTTGGGGTTTTAAGCCCAAGTGGGGAGCTAACCTATCTGGTTTCGTTAATATGCATCATACTTGCCATTGCTATCAGAGTAGCCATCATGCCACTCTCCCTGTGGCTGGCCGATGCCCATTCCATGGCCCCCCATGCGGTATCGGCAATGCTCTCGGGAGTATTGCTCAAAGTACCCCTCTTTGCACTCACCCGCATATTGATTCTCTTCCCCAAAGGGGGGGACGCTGCATTGCTGCTTGCCTATGCGGGGTCCATCTCGGCTCTTTTAGGTGTTATCGCCGCCCTCTCACAAAAAGACGCCAAGCGTCTGCTCGCCTATCATTCGATCAGCCAGATAGGCTATGTGGTCAGTGCCTGGGGCATGGCCATCTCGGTTGGATTGGAAAAACCGGAGGGGAAAGTCCTCATGGCAGGAGCCCTTATGTATGCACTCTACCATGGCATATTCAAGGCACTGCTCTTTTTGAGTGTAGGCACAACCATCGACTATGCGAAGGAGAGAAACGTCTACAAGATCCGCAATGCAAGCAGGATACTACAGGCAAGCGGAGAAAAATTTCCTTTGACGATGCTTTGTTTCTTTGTAGGGGTTTTCTCGATTACAGCCATTGTGCCATTCAATGGGTATTATAGCAAAACCCTTGTAACCTATTCTTTGAAAGGAAGCTTTTCCTATTATCTGTTGACCGCTGCCGGGGTAGGGACTGTTGCCTCTTTTATCAAGCTCTCCAGGATTTTCTGGCCAGTCAGGAAAAAGGATGCTGTCCTTGCACAGAAGAAAATCCAGCAAGGGGATATCAAATTTCCCAAAACCCTGCAACTCTCCCTTCTGTTTTTAGCTCTGCTATGCATTGCAGGGGGCCTCTTTGCCCCCTCGATCTATGGTTTTTTGCTCCAACTGCTGAAAGCAAAACCAAAAGCCTTCGCTTTCTATACAGAGGCAAATCTACTGAAAATGCTCTCTACTAGTATCGGGGGGCTTTTGCTGTTTTTGCTTATATCCACAAAGGCAGGTTCCAATCTTTTGTCTGGAATTCGCAACCTACCCCATACTTTCACGGACCATTTCTTTGCTTTTGCTGTTGCAGCTGCAACCCTTGGCTCGTGGCTATATTTTGTATGACGGAAAACCAAACGAAATGACAACTTACCATCCCTTAGGTTTTCTGGTCTCTTCAGCTATTGCAGTTTCAATTAGTCCCCTGTTTTACGTTAGACTGAAGCCTGTTTTCAGTATGCCGTGCTGGGCAGTCCAAGAAAAAAGGCAAAGCATCTGAGTATTGATAACTTATGACAAGATATCCTTTTATTGACATACTATAAACTTAGCCCCATGATAGGTGTAATAGTCTTCCCCCTTACGATTCACTTGTGAAGGAGCTTAGAAAATGCGATACAAAAAGCTAGGACGAAAGCACGCAAATCTGTTCCTGATACTGGCATTATGCCTGGTTATTCCTGAATCTCTCTATGCCTTCAAGGCTGGAGCCCATGCGGTTATGTCAAATGAGACTGCCTACGCACTCCCCCCCCAGAGTGTTATACGGGGTGCCCTGTTGCAGTATCCAGAGATTGCGGCATGGGGATCAACCGGCCCTGACCTTCCGGCCAATTCTCAAGGCATACTGATTGATGATGCACCATGGTTCGAAGCGTACCACTATGAGAAAGTCGGGACGTTCACAGCTGAACTTCTACGGCTCGCTTTGCGATCAAATGACCCAAAGAACATTGCCTGGGCGGCAGGATGGGTCACCCATGTGGTCGGAGACCTCTACTGCCATGGAGTCTTTGTAAACCCGGACCCTGAAGTAGATGGGGTGTACCTTGCAAATCCCGATACCAAGGAAATGCATGGACTCCTTGAGGCTTGGGCAGACAAATTGCTGTTTTCAGACAAAAGCAATCCAAAGCGCTCTTATACAGCCCAGAATATGCAAGCCACTTTCAGGTCATTCGAAAGCCTGGATGTACGAAATCTGATGGCAAACGCCACCCAGAATGTCTATGGGAAAAGTCCTTCGCCTGACGAGTACAAGGAATGGATGGATTTCTTTAAAAATGTCTATATTGATACAGGGGTGGCAGGCGGAACCAACTGGGTGTATGACAATACCTATGGGGAAGTTACGGAACAACTGAGAGAGGGAGTCCTTCGCTACGGACCCTTTGCCGGAATGACCAGGGCAGAGAGACTTGATCTTGCCTATCAACAGGCAAAACAGTTGTGCGTTACTCTTCTAAGCGATGCCGAAAGGAATGTTTTCCAGGGTTTTTCCGATGCCTGGAACCTGGATGCTTACCATCTTGACCATCGTTCGATAGGAACGCTTACCGTAAGCATCAGGACTGCCGATGTCTTTCAGGCAGGAACCGATGATGATGTGTTTTTTGGATTGATCAGGGACGATGGAGAGGAGTGGAAATCACCTGTTCTCGATAAAGGTAGCGGCCTTTTAGGGCTCGGAAGTGCAATTTGCAACGATTTCGAGAGAGGAAGCAACGAAACCTATTATCTTTTTGTTGACCGAGGTGATTTTCCTCCTAGTAGGATTTCCCAGGTTTTTCTGGAAAAATCTGACGACTTTCTGGGAGGTGGATGGAAAATAGGTAGCCTTACAGTGACCATCAACGGAATTCCCTATTTTGACGGTACTGTTAATACCTGGCTGCAAGATGATCATCTGAAGTGGACCGGCGCAGTGCAATCTGTACCACCTCAACATATCCCGGTCAATCTTAGGGTGAACGCTGATGCAGTCCAGGACCGAGTCGAAATCCAGGCAGTGAACCTTTCGGCAAAAACCCCTTATACAGGACCTGCTACAATACATTTGCAGCATAGCGATGGACAGGTTGAGAATTATCCCATCACCATTGGAATTAATGGAACATACAGCAGATCCCTCACGCTCAGACCCGATGACCTTATCCAAGTAAATGTCTATCAACCTTTAGATAACAACCCCCAGATTATATATAGGGGAAACACTTCCCTGAAGAATCCTTCTGTTTCCTATGAAGCCATTGATTTCAACGCCGATGTATTCAATGATCTGGTCAGCGGCACAATAGGTGGGGATTATTCTGGCCCTGTCAGGATAACCGTAACAGATGACGAAGGTGCCATGGACGATAGGGAATTTAGTATTACTGCAACCAGAGGATACTTTTCACAGATGATTCCTCTGATTGGGACAAACAGGGTATCGGTAAAAGTGCAATTCGAGGGAGTTGCACTTCCCCGGGGAGGATTATTCAAGATTCCAAATCTTGATGCCTTAGAACTCGAATGTGAAACGACAGGTCCCTCAGCTTTGAAGGGAACAGTTTCCAATAGAGCAAAGGGAGCTACAATCCCCTATACCGGAGATGTGATGCTTGAACCCTTGCACGGGAATAATCTGGCAGCGTTGACCCAGGCAGTTGCATACTCCAACCGTAGCCAGCTACCCAAAAAATCGAAACGAGAGGTTGGCAACGATACCAATATCGGGAGATTCGAATTCTCAAATATCTCCCTTGTCCTGAGCCTAGGCTACAAAATCGGCATTGAACACGATGGTGTCGTAAAATACCTCTGTTTCGACCCTCTCGAAGAAATGACAGAGACTGCACAAAGACCGGTACAGAGTGATTTTGTCTCGGCTGTGAATTCAAAAATAGACAAAGTGGTGAATCCTGTCCAAGGTGCAGTATTGACTCAGGCAAATTCCATGAACACTTCTATGGGTGAGGCAAGTACTGCCAATGTGGCTTTTATACAGATGCTACCGGCTACCACGCAAGTTGATACAGTTTGGAACGGTGTATGGGAAACCAATCTAGGGAGTATGATACTTTCGCAATCAAATAACAGGGTCACTGGGTTTTTCGGAGACGAGGAATATCAACTGAACGGCCAAGTTTCAGCGGATAGTCTGGAAGGTGTGTTTACATTGGATGGACTCCTCGGAGAATTCAAGTTCACTCTTTATGACGGAGGTTGCGCCTTCGATGGGGTTTCACGCTTCAAAGGAGAAGACAGCTGGGAACAATGGAATGGAAGGCTGGTAGCCCCCTTGGATAATGACGAGATTGCTCCTGGCGAAAATACTCTCGAAGGGGTATGGTTCAGCGAATATGGGGCAATTGTCCTGGATGCTACAGATTTGGGATATACCGGTGTATACGGAGAGGGCGAAAACACACTGGAGGGGATTTACTCCAAAGGAATGTTTAAAGGCAGCTTACAGGAACAAGGCAGGTCTGGTGATTTTCAGTTCACCGTATCATCTGATGAAAAACTTTTCAAAGGTAAATTCAGATATACAGGAGAGGAAGAATGGCAAACCTGGGACGGATGGAAGAAAAAATAAAGCAAATCAGGAATTGATAACAAACCAGAAATCAGAGGGGGGCAACCCCTCTGATTATGTTCCCTAGAAGCGGAATGTAACGTTGACGCCAACATCCAGGTGATCCAGCAAAAGATCCCCGGTAAAATTCTTGATGAAGTCGACCGGATCAGAAGTCCAAACATTTCCCTCTGCACCTACCGATAGCCACTTGAGGATTTTAAAATTGATACCAGAGCGTACATTCAAACGGAAGGCAGGAGCCATTGAGGTGATTGTCCCTGCATCCAGGATGATGCCATAGGAGGTACCGATTCCCAGATACGGTTCTACCGGCCCAAGGATGGCACGGACCACAGGGGAGAGGGTGGCTATCAAACGGAAGTACTGGGTATCGAAATCGAACGACCGGGCTTGGATATCAGTTACCAGCCCAAACCAAGGGCGAATGTTGAACTGCATCCTGACTCCAGGCATATAATTAGAAAATTCGCCCGACGAGATATCCCTATAGGGAACCATAGTGACAATCCCGAGGTCAAAGATACTTGATTCATTCCTTGAAGGTTGCATACCATAGGTCAAGGTATCTGTGGCCATTATCAGGGAAGTACCGGCGAGCAATAAAACCAGAACCAGGACAATACGTTTCATGTACATATAGGTTCTCCTTTTTTCTTACAGGATTGCATCAGATCATTCATACCAAATCCTGCACCTACATATAATAGATGAGCTTTCCGCCGAATGCAACAGAGAAGGTGTTCCTGCAAAGGATACTGATAAAACCAAGGGCATCGCAAAGAGTTCCCCCAGTCAAAGGACTACGGGGAATTCCAAAAAAAATACAGGAGCCGGCCTTAAACCGATTCCTGTATTTTTTTCATACGACAGCAGAACCTTCGTTCTGTTGCTAGTTTCAGAGATATTTGTGCATCTTGGCCAAGGCTTGCTCTACGTGGCCTTTTTCAACTCCGCTGAGCAAATCAAAAGGCTTTCTGCATGGACCAACGTCGATTCCCTGCAATGTCATGCAATACTTTGCCGAGGGGAAAATCCCGGTACGGACCAACGATTCGATAAAAGCGTTAAGGTCATGCTGGATTGCCTGGGCTTCTGCCATGTCACCCTTAAGGAAAGCCTCCCGGATAAGGCCAAACACTTTCGGGCAGATATTGACTGTAGTACCGATGGTTGCCGTGGCACCTGCGGCCATGCTGTACAACCAGATTTCATCAAATCCGTTGAAAATTGTCTTTTCTGGGAATGCCTGCGAAATGCGTTCCAGCTCATAGAGATTCATGGAGGTATGTTTGATTCCCACAATCTTCTCATTGGCCAGCAAGGTATTGTCCTTTGAAAATGAAATACCGGTAAACTGCGGAATGTTGTAGACGATGACCCCTAGGTCGATTGCGTTGACTACGTCCTCATAATACCCGGCCACTTCCTTCTGGCTGTAGTGATAATAAATGGGGGGAATCAACGAGACCGCGGCTGCCCCACACTTCTGGGCATGCTGGGAGAGGGCAATTGCCTCTTTCGTACCCAATGATCCTGTATGGACGATCAAGGGAACAGTGCCCCCGATTTCGCTTGCAACGGTTTCCACGATTGCCACGCGCTCACTCTGGTCGAGCAGCAGGCCCTCGCCTGAGGAACCACAACAATAAAACCCTTCCACACCCTGATTCATTTCAAATCGAACCAGCTGCTTCAATTTCAAAAGGTCGAGTTCCCCTTTGTCGGTAAAGGGGGTGAACAGGGCGGAATACACCCCGTTCTCCCTAAAGGGTTTTTCTACCATGCTGTCCATCCCCCGTCCACAACAAGGTTTGATCCTGTCATGTACTTTGAGGCATCTGAAGCAAGGAAAATCATGGAACCATTGTACTCATCGGCCTGGGCCATGCGCCCAATGGGCATTCTTGCACAGTAATTCTTCTGGAAGGTCTCGTCCTGGGTTTCACGCCATACGCCGGATGGGGTGAAGGTGTTGACCCTGATACCGGCCTTGCCCCAGTAGGTGGCACAGTAACGGGTAAGGTTGTAGATTCCCGATTTTGCCGCACAGTAGGCAACCGGCTTGATAAAGGCTACGCCGGTCTGTTCTTTCTTGTAGGCATAGATGTCCTGCACAGGGCTCACCATTCCGTAGATTGAACCGATATTGATGATAGAACCACCCTTGTTGGCCTCTACCATCATGGCACCCACACTCTGGGTCATCAAAAAGGTTCCGATAAGGTTGGTATCTACGACTTCACGGAATACTTCCTCGGGAAAAAGCTCAAAGGGACCGGAAACTTCCGGGGGTGCACTCGGCTGCGTGTCGATCCCGGCATTATTTATAAGTACATCTGGCGCACCCCAGAGTTTCGCGATTGATTGCAAGGCTTCATTGATAGAAGCCTTCTTGGTAATATTGACAGAGAAAAGGGCAATGGTATCACTCGATACCAATTCCTTGCCCAAGGCCTTTTCGGCTTTTTCCTGGGTGGCAGACCTGGAAAGGACCGCGACTTTCGAGCCCCTGCTATGGAACTCCTTTACAAACTCAGCCCCTATCTGGCCCAAGCCTCCGGTGATGACAACTACCTTGCCAGAAACATCAAATAACGTATCTTTCATGAGTAACCCCTTGCAACTAGTATTTATAGAGAACAGGAACGAAACTTACCGTACTCGAGTCCTTACGTAAACAAATCAAGCACCCAACAGTTTACCAGGCAACCAGGTTACCAGCGATGGGATGAACGTACACATCATAAGAACGACCAACAAAGGGCCAATGAACGGGAGAATGGATTTGTACATACGGTTCAATTCAATTTTGGCAACATCGGAAATGATAAAGAGACAGACCCCAAACGGAGGGGTAACCTGGCCGATCATCAGGTTGAGGACCATAACCACACCGAACTGGACAAGATCAATTCCAAGGCTATGTACGATGGGAAGTAAAACAGGAATCATGAGGGTAAGGATTGCACCCGGTTCCATGAACATTCCCAAGATCAGCAGGATGATGTTGATCACCAGCAGGATGAGATTCGGGTTATCGCTTATCCCCAGGATGAAATTGGCAATTTCTGTTGAAATGCCTTCTTTCACCATTACATAGGAGAACAGCAGGGAGGTGCCGATGATGAACAAGGTGTTAGCCGATGTAAGTGCAGACTCCAGCAAGCATTTCTTGAAGGTTTTCCAATCCATGGTGTGGTAAACCGCAATGGCAATCAGCAAGGCGTACGCAACGGCAACGCTGGAGGCTTCTGTAGGGGTAAACCAGCCAGCGGTGAATCCGCTGAGGATAATCAAAGGGGTAATGATTGAGAGAATCGATGCAATGAACTGTTTCCCCAGCTCCTTGAGGCTGAACGGAAACCTGGGATACCCTCGCTTGATAGCAAAGAAAAAGACCATGACCATCAGGGCCACACTCATTAGCAACCCAGGTATAACTCCACCGATAAACAGTTCGGAAACGCTCACACTGGCAACCGACCCATAAATAATGAGCGGGATACTGGGAGGAAAGATTGGACCGATGACCGAGGAGGCTGCGGTAACGGCAGCAGAAAAATCTTCATCATAGCCGTTGGTGGTCATAGCTTCCATCTCAATGGTACCCAATCCGCCGGCATCGGCTGCGGCACTGCCGCTCATGCCTGCAAAGATCAAGCTGGCAACGACATTGGCATGACCAAGGCCTCCGGGAATCCATCCGACCAACCGTTTGGCAAAATCGAATATTTTTTCTGTTATTTTACCCGCATTCATCAAATTCCCGGCAAGGATGAATAAGGGAATGGCGATAAGGAGAAAAGAGTCGATACCGGAAACCATTTTCTGTCCGATAACCATCAAAGGATACCCCAAGCGGATACAGCCGAGGATGGCACTGGCCCCGATAGAAATGCTGATAGGCACGCCTACCAACAGCATGACGACAAAGGCTACAAAAAATAAAATCATTTGGCCACCTCAAGTACAGGTTGTTCGGGATTTCTGAGGGTACGAATCTTTTCGATAATTTCATACACAGATTTGATACAGAGGAATCCTCCGGCTATTGCCAGTGGCAGATATTGCCATACTTTGGCAAAATGAGGCATGGAGGAAAAGTACTCGGTGCTCACATATGGATAGAGCCCTACAAAGGAGGCTACCATGATTACCCCGAGACACAAGGCAATGACCTTGTGGAGAAACCAGAAAATGGTCGTCACCGGTTCTTTGGTCCGGACATAGATCATATCCAGCGAAATCAACCGATTCTGGTCATACAATACGATTATGCCGAGAAAGGCCATCCACAGGAACATAAAGCCTGCAAGCTCGGTCATGCCACGAAATGACTTGTCCAGGAAATTCCTGAGAAACAATTCGTTTAGCATTAACAAAACAATGCCCGCAACGAGGCACATCAGCGAGACTGATACGGCTTTGACAAAACCGTCCAGTATTTTTTTTACGACTTTCATGTGAATGGTCCTTTTCAATGGATTGAAAAAAAAGAAAAACCCTAGGGAGGCGGAGTGATTGCTCACCCCGCCCTTTCGGATTATTTTGCAAGAATAGCATCAATGATTGACTGATTATACCAGCTTTCCTGAGCATATTGCTTATAGTAGGCACTTCCACCCAATTTGTCTTTGAAACTCTGGATATCGACATTAGCGTCAAACTGTACTCCAGCTGCCTTCAAGGTTGCTTCAGCAGTCTCGTTATCAGTCTGAATGGTATCGAAGGAGTATTTGGCAGCAGCAATTGCCTGATCCTTAAGGATTTTCTGCTGGTCGGCAGTCAAACCCTTCCAGGATTTTGCATTCATGGCCATCGTACAACCCATCCACATATAGTTTGTATAGCTGTAGTATTTGATGTCGTCATACGTAGCGTTTGCTACGAGGTGATAAGTTGCATTGTCCTGGGCTTCTGCAGTGCCATTGGAAAGGGCAATAGCCAATTCGTTCAAGGCAAGGGCGACAGGGGTGGCACCAAGAGCACTCCAGACATCGAGGTACATCTTGCTGGTTGGGACACGGATCTTCAAGCCTTTGACGTCAGCAACAGAATGGACGGGCTTTTTGGTGGTTGCAATATGACGCATACCATTGTCGCCTTCCGAGAGATACACAAGACCTACAGATGCCATGTCAGCAAAAATCTGTTCGCCGATTTCGCTATTGACAATTTCATAAGCCTGGTTTGCATTCTTGAACAAGAACGGCAAATCAAGGATCTTTGCCTTGTCATAGAAACTGGTAAAACCTGAAGTACCTGCAAAGATTACGTCGATGGTTCCCATACGGGTCGACTGCAAAGCCTCTGCATCGTTCCCAAGTTCGCCAGAATGGTGAGCTTCAAGGAGAATCTGTCCATTGGAAGCTTTTTCGACCAATTCTTTGTACTTGAGGATTGTCTTGGTAGGAACTGAGTTCGCGTTACCAGGAGAATATACTGTCAATGTTATTGGTTTTACACTTTCTGCTACAGATGCTGTTTCTGTTTTACCCTGTGCAAATACCATGGTTGTGCAAACAACAAGCACAGCCAATACCGATAGAATCTTTTTCATGACTAACCTCCATAATTGTATGATGCCAGATTGTCTGACAACCTAGATCAATATAGTTGAGAATATCATAGATTTTTCTCTTGTCAACCGAATTCTTTGGTAAAATTCGAGTTTGACGCTAAGAAGTATTCGTGTTAGTCTGTCATCGGACAAAAATATGAAAGAAATAAAAAGAGTATCGGTAACAACACAAGTCGTTGATTCAATCAGGGAATCGATTATCAATGGACAATTCAAAATCCATGAAAAACTTCCCTCTGAACTGAAACTCTGTGAACTGCTCAATGTTAGTCGCTCGACCGTTCGGGAAGCAATGAGATCCCTGCAAGCCGAAGGATATATCGAACAGATTGCAGGCAGGGGTTCTTTTGTCAGGGACAACCAGAAACACGATTATAACACCATCCGTAACTGGTTCATCGAATCCGCCCCGAACCTCAGGGACTCCACGGAAGTCCGCGAGGCCTTCGAGCCCTTACAGGCAAGAATGGCAATCCAGCGGGGCACTGTGGAAGAACTGGAAGAACTCAAACGTATCCATCGTGAATTCATACGGGCAAACAAAGAGAACAATGTCTCCGCACTTGCCTCCTTGGACGAACAATTCCATACACAGATCTGCATCATGGCACACAACGCCCTGTTAGAGAAAATAAACATGCTCTCCATAATGGAACTGAGAAAATACAGGCTCCTGTCCATCTCGGTAAAAAAGAGCTCGGAGAATACCATTATCGAGCATGGCCTTATCCTCAAGGCGATAGAGGAAAAAGATACCAACCGGGTGACAACCGCTATGCTTGCCCATCTGGGGAGTTCCATGGCCGACATCAATAAGGTGCTGATCGGACAGAGCTGAGGGTTCAAAAAGTCATTGTGGCCTGTTTGACGTTTTAAGTACAAAGAGCTAGAGAGCCTTTTCCCATACGGATAAGGCCTTTTTTAAAATAACCGAAATTGCTCGGAGTAAACGAAAACGCAAACTATTATTCTTATCCTATCTGGCATTGCCTGCCTTGAAGATATCTGGCAGCAGTGCGGTGCCCTCAGTCTCCCACTAACAGATAGGGGCAACGGTAGGTGATAGCCTATTGTTACAACAAGAAAAACCTCCAAAATTACTTCTCCTTACTGTTTTGCCTGACTACAAGGTGATTTTTACATTTCTAACACCTGCAAATAGTACTATTATTTTTTATTTTTCATAGCAAGTTGATTAGACTTCTGTACTGATAGGTTCTATCCTTATCTGGTTATTTTCTATATCTACATAAGGAGAAGGTTTGGTATGAAAAAGAAAATCGCACTCGTTATGATCGTGGTGATGATGGTATTATTCTTCACAGGATGTGAACAGCAGATACCTATAACGGAAATACTCTCTACCGTCAAAGGGTATAGCGAAGAAATCCTCGCAATGGTTGCAAGCGAAGTAGAAACTTCCCTACCCGACTCATTCACTGATGATACCTTGATTGCCATTGATACGGGTATTTCCTGCAGAGTGTCCAACACGTACACTAATGAGCTTATTTTGGATATTACCCTGAATAATTGGGTCGCCAGCGACGGGACGGTAATAAGTGGATCCATCGAAATGGATTTGGTATATGACGCTGATAGTACTTATATATATAGTATCCAGTCCATAGTACTTATGAACTACGACCTTACCTCAGTGTATTTTGGCGAAGAAGTTTTTGACAACACCCCTGAAACTGCAGCATTTACCTTTGATAATGCCACCTTCCAATGCCTAGCTCTCTCAGTCGATGGAAAACCCCTTATCTCAAATCAATTGTGGCTTTCACTCCTTACCAGGAAATAAGTTCCATTCATTTTTCCATTATATACAAAAGCTGCGGTTTCCCGCAGCTTTTGTTATAGGTACGATACTTGCTTCGAAACGATCAGAAACCAAAGTTCTCTACTCGCCGAGAATCACATCAATGTCTATCTCACAGGCAACGGTAGGCATACTGCAACCCCAGCTTTCCAAAACCGCTGGATGGATTTCCCCGAAAACACCGACCTTTTTCCCATCGACCAGGATAACGGCACAGCGTCCTTCGATGAAACGGGTATCACCTTCCAAGACAGCAAGGGTGTACTCTTTATTGATAAAGTACATGATGGTGTTCACATAGGAGGCAACTTCATTGAATCCCATGACGCTGTTCGAGGCAAGGAAACCAAGGTAATTGCGTGTAGTCGTTCCGCTGTTTTCTTCCGGGCACAGGAAAGCGACTTTCCCGATCTCGAAGATATTATGCGGGAACGGGGCATGACCGCTTACACTCTCGCTTTCAAGCAGGGAGGGGATGACTGAAGGGCGTACAACCTCAAAGTTCTCACTCATGGGGTTGGAAATATAAATATAGTCCTTCCCATCCACATGCATGTTCTCAACATATTCCTTTCTTGACCCAAGATAGTTATATACCATCTCCTGATACCCGAGGCCTACCATGATGTCCTTGAGCTTGCGGCTGAATTCCTCGACTGCGGAAATACGACCAAGGGTAAAATCGTTAGGCATCTCAGGCTTGAAGTTGCCCAAGCCATAACCGATCATCACATCCTCGACCAAGTCTGCGGGATGCAAGAAATCATTGCGGTACTCAGGGACGTTGGCATATAGCACATCATCACTGCAGATGGCATAGATGCCCATCTTCTTTAAGGAAGCAACTGCCTGCTCACCGGTCATATGATCCCCCAGTGTCTTGTGCACCTGCGCAAGGGCACAGGAAACAGGTTCTTGGAAATAGTAGGGAACCGTAAGCTCGGTGCCGAATTCAGTCTCTTCAGGGAAGATTACTTTCACCGGCAAAATCTCAAACCCGAGGTCTGCCATATCGCAAGCCATTATCGAGGAGGCAAGCAGAAGATCCTTGAGATTAGGTCCGGAGAACTCTACAAAGAGCCCTTCGTCACCGACTTGCACAGAACCGATACGGTTGCTGTTGATAACCGGTGGGAAGGAAAGGGCATCGCCGTTGTCATCATGCAGGTAGGGGAACACTTTCTTATCAGACACAATGTACCCATAGTCCTTCCCCTTCGGGTGATCGCTGCACATCTGCCTGAGTGTCATGTTCTCTGTCATCCCAAGCGGTACAAAACTCGTTGTATCGGGATCTGCACCTTCATAATGCACAGGGTATTTGATGAGGTCTGAGCGATAGATTCCCATGGCAATCGTCTTTCGCTTACGACCGAAATTCTGACAGAGTTTCTCCTGGCTCTGGATAAGGGCAACCAAGTCCTCATCACTCACCACATGGCCCTTGACAGCAAACCCGATCGAATACGGACGAACCTCTGCAACGGATGTATCCACGATAAGGCAACGTCCCTCATTGTCGAAGGTCTCGTCCTTAGTGGAGAAAAAGTCATAGACAGTATCTTCAGCTCCCCAATAGGACCTCAGTTGTCGGGCGATACCCGCTGCAGACCAGAGGTCAGGCCTATTGGTGTCATTCAGTTCAATCTTGATGATATCACCTTCGTGGCCATCCAGCTCAGCTTTGGCAACGGGGAAAATATCTTCCATCTCGCTATCGGTAAGCGTTCTTCCCAGCAAACTGTAAAACAGTTTACCTGAGGTTTCAATCTTTGGCATTAGTTTCCCCTCCTTGTGCGAACCGACTCAATATTGGGAGTAAACAATTCACGCAGATCATTGAGCCCGAGATGCATCAAAGCCATCCTGTCAATCCCCAGTCCCCAGGCCAGAACCGGCACATCGATGCCGAGGGGCTTGGTGACCTCAGGCCGGAAAATACCGGCTCCGCCAAGTTCAAACCAACCTAGCACAGGGTGCTTGATATGGACTTCGATAGAAGGCTCGGTGAAGGTGAAATAGCCAGGAACGTACTTTACTTCCTCGGCTCCCGCAATCTCCTCGGCAAACATCTTCAAAAGGCCAAGCAAGGTTTTCAAATTGACATCATTGCCCAATACGATACCTTCGGTCTGGTAGAAGTCGGCACCATGGGTGGCATCTACCTGGTCATACCGGAAACACCGGGCAACGCCGAAATATTTTCCGGGAATCTTTGCCTTGGTCATCTGGTGTGCAGACAAAACCGTCCCCTGGCTCCGAAGGACCTGGCGGCGTGTAAATTCATGGTCAAAGGAATATCCCCAGCCACGGCTACCGGTTTTCCAACCATTCTCGTGGGTCTGGGCAACCTGGCTGAGCCAAGGTTCCTCGATCTCTTTGCAATGTACGGGGTCTTTTACGTAATAGACATCGTGGATATCCCTTGCACTATGAAACTGGGGCATGAAAAGGGCATCGCCATTCCAGAATTCATTTTCTACAAGCGGTCCGTCAAACTCTTCGAACCCAAGGGCTGCAAGTTTGTCTTTGACCCACTGTAGATAATTCCCGTAGGGATTGTGCCTGCCAGGAATAAGGCGGGAAGTGGGGGCATTCAACCCGTAAGGCCGGAAAGTCCCTGTTTTCCAACTTCCGCTTGCAAGCATCTCAGAAGTCACGGAGCCGAATTCGTCTCCGGTAATGTTTGCAGCGATCACTGCCTTTTTGGCAGCATCGCCAGACTCTGTCAGTGCATACACAAGGTCTTCGCGCTCGATAACCTTGAAGGGAGACCCAGCGGCCCCACGCTTTTTGGCAATCTTGGACATAACCGTCTTTTCCAGCGGAGAAAGGGTGCTCTCTTCGATTTCACCGTCAAGGCCCTTCTGTAAAAGGGTCGCAACACAAAGCACTTCCTCGGGCAACTCGTCTTTCTTGGTCTCTGCCTTGTTTTCGCTATTCAAAGCAGTCACCCCAGATTTGGAAAGCTGGCCAAAGGCCGAACCAACTTCGCTTTTCTCAAGGGAAAGGGCCTCTGCAAGCTCAGGAAGGGTGTGAGCCCCGTTGCTTTGGAGGAATGTAAATATGCGCTGGGCAGGGGTTCCCTTCTGCTGCTGCTCTCTTCCGAGATCTGTCAGTTCATAGAGAACACGGTTTGTGCGGCTCTTTTCGACCAGGTATCCCTTTGCGCACAACCAACTAAAGGCTTGGTTGCACTGCCCCACTTTATAGTCCAACTCCCCGATGATGCACTCGGCGGTAATACTTTCCCCGATAGCGACATGCCTGAGCAGACGGACTTCCAGCGGATGCAAGTTCTTTACATCGATATCCATTCTGTTTTACTCCTGTAAGTCAGCGCCGCGGAATTACCGCGGCGCAGGTGGTGTCTATTCTATAGGTTACGCTTAAAAAAGGAAAGTCTCTTTCCTTTAGAAAAGCCTTCTCACAGCTGAGACTATCTCTTCTTTTGTAGGAATAACCTGTTTTTCAAGCTCCGGGGAGAAGGGAATCGGGGATTCTTTCCCGCAAATCCTTACCACAGGAGCCTCAAGGCTGGTAAAACAGACCGGGTCGGAACCAATAATGGCTGCAACTTCCGCCCCATATCCCCCGAATTCGGGACTATCGTGGACAATGACAACCCGTCCGGTTTTTTTCACCGAGGTGAGTATGGCATCCTTGTCCATAGGCTTGAGCGTGGCAAGGTCAAGGACCTCTGCCTCAATCTCATCCTGTGCAGAAAGGATTGCCGCAGCCTCCAGGCAAGTCATGACCGCATGGCTGTAACAGACCAGCGTTACATCATTCCCTTTCTTTTTGGTAATGGCTTTTCCCAAAGGCAACACATAGTTGCTGTCACCTACCGGACCAAGATTATCGTAGAGCATCTTGTGCTCGAAAAAAAGAACCGGGTTGTTATCCCTGATGGCACTCTTCAACAAAGCCTTGGCATCGCCGGGACAGGAAGGGGAAACGACGATCAAGCCAGGAATATTGGCAAACATCGACTCAAGGCTCTGGGTATGCTGGGCCCCGTGCCCGGTCCCACTTCCCATAGGGGTACGGACTACCATCGGACAGGAAAGTTGCCCTCCGCTCATAAACCTGAGTTTGGCAGCATGGTTTACCATTGGGTCGCTTACCAGAGTCGAAAAATCGCCATACATTATCTCAACGACTGGCCGGATGCCAAGCATTGAGGCCCCGACGGCAAGTCCGGTAAAGGCTTCTTCACTTACCGGGGTCTCAAGCACCTGGGCAGGGAAAGTCTCGCTTAAGTTGCCGGTGACCTTGAAACACCCGCCATATAGGCCTATATCCTCGCCTATCAATACTACAGACGGGTCGAGATCCATCTCCTCAGCCAAGGCCTCGCGTACGGCCTCTCGGTAGCTGATCCTGCTGTTTTTCATACACAGGCCAAAGGTTGTATCATCAAGATTGGGAGAAAAAAGATACCCCATAGCTTCTTCAAGTGTAATATGTTCGCTTTTGACCGTCTCTGCATCCAATGCAGCCTGGTCAACCTGACGCTTTGCTTCCAAAATAATCGACTGTACCTCGGAGTCTGTAAAAAGACCGCTTAAAACCATGTTGCGGGAAAAAGACTCGATAGGATCCTTATCTTTCCAACCCAGTTCTTCCTCTCGGGTACGGTAGACGCAGCTATCGCTCTTGGAATGTCCACAGGACCGGTAGGTCTTCACTTCAAGGAAATAGGGTTTCGAATTCTCACGTATATAGGCAACTGCTGCCAGGGCAGCCGCATATACAGCCTGCACGTCATTACCGTCGGCTACGGCATATTCTATGCCATACCCCTTGGAACGGGATGCGATAGAATCGGTGGATACAACCGATTGGGTGGGAGCACTCATCCCATAGCCATTGTTCTCACAGAAAAACAAGACCGGGAGGTCCCACACGGAGGCTAGGTTCATGCTTTCGTGGATGCTTCCCCGGCTTGAAGCTCCATCCCCAAAGATGGCAACACCGATATTTTCTGTCCCTTTACGCTTGAGTGCAAATCCCAGGCCAATGGCGAGGGGAACCCCACTGCCGACAACAGCCGAGGCTCCTGCATTCCAGTGCTCGGTATCGGTCATATGCATAGAGCCGCCTAGCCCTTTGCAAATACCATCGGAGGAACCGAACATCTCGCTAAACATCTTGCGTTCGGAAGTTCCCCTTGCAAGGGTATGGCCGTGACAACGGTGGGTGGGGACTATCCAATCCCCATCCTTGAGAGCCAAGGCCAAGCCAGCCTGGGTCGCTTCCTGCCCAATGGAAAGATGGGTAGTACCATGCATCTGTTTGTGTTTAAAAAATTCATCGACCCGTTCTTCGAAATACCGTGACCGTACCATGATAGAAAGGGCTTGTATCGCCTGTTCTTTTGAAAAATTCATTGTTGCTCCCAAAAGGAGATATGCAGTCTCCTTGCTTAAAGCCAAAACAGATAAGTGTTTTGTTTGTGTCTGTCAGACTACTGGTTCATAAGGATAGTGTCAATAAAACCGATATATACCGTATGATAATCGCCACCGCGATAATGATTCTGTATTTCAGGCAATACAAACTGTTTTTTCTCGATTTCCATAACCGAGGCCTTCGTACAGGAAAATACCATTTTTGCCTGTTTGAAGGTAATGCGGTCAACACCATCAGGGGAGGGAATCGGCACCGGCTTCAGCCCAGAATCGAACACTTTGTCACTCTCTCTTCCGCTGTGCTGCCCACACCATAGGAGGGCTTCTTTCATTTCCGGCCCGAAAAATGAGCAGGTAAAGCCTTTTACCTTATCCAGGAACTGGTGGGTATAGCGGCTTTTTCGAACATAGGCTACAATAACGTTCCTTCCCCACAGAACACCCATCGTCCCCCAGGATGCCGTCATGGTGTTATAATTGTCCGTAGTTCCTGCTGTAAGGAGAAACCCATCGTTTCCTATTGCCGAGAAAGGATTGAATTCGAGAACGTCTGCCGATACTTCTGCAAACATATTGGCCTCCTAATATTGGCTTATAGTGTAACTATCGCAAAAAGTGTGGTCAAGTAGTCAATTTCATTCAGTACCATTGTACAGGTAATCCTTGGTTCTGCAACATTTGACGACATTGACACAGCCCTGTTTTTCTAGTATTCCTAAACAATACAGACATCATCGCCAACAGCCGGAAAGGCTGCGTTGAGGAGGACCAATGAAAGATTCCCTCGCGATCCCTGCTTTGACAGAGGATCTCGTACGTGTTCTGATTGATGCAGACACGATTAACCGGAGGGTCGACGAGCTTGCCCGCCAGATTAGCGCAGATTATGCTACAAGTGGAGGCAACCTCTTAGTCGTTGGAGTACTGAAAGGCTCCTTCATTTTCACTGCCGACCTGACCAGAAGGCTTTCGGTCGACCATGTTGTCGACTTTATCGCCCTGTCTTCCTATAAAGGGGACACGAGCGGAAATGTAAGGCTCCTTATGGACACCAGGGAAAATATGGAGGGCAGGAATGTCTTGATCATCGAGGATATACTCGATAGCGGCAACACGCTTGATTACCTCATCAGGAATTTCAAAACCCGCAACCCCGCCTCCGTAAAGACAGCAGTATTGCTCGACAAACCTGACAGACATGTGGTCCCTGTTGAAATCGATTATATCGGTTTCACCATTCCTGATGTCTGGGTTGTCGGATATGGCCTCGATTATGCTGAGAAACACAGGACACTACCTTATATAGCAGAAATGTATCCACAAGCCTAAGAGGGAGCAAAACACATGGACAACGATAAACTGTACGTAAGTTACAATTCGGTGCACAAACTGGTAAAGAACCTCAGCGAGCAGCTAACTGCTTCTGGCTATGACCCGGATGTAATCGTTGCTATCGGAAGTGGCGGGTTCATTCCAGCCAGAATCATCAAGACGTTTATCAATCGGCCCATCTACGCTGTTGGTATTTCCTATTATGGTGTCGACAAGACCCATAAGGACCACCCTACAAAAATCCAATGGATTGACGAAGTACAGTCCCAGCTCAGGGGTAAGAAGGTATTGCTAATCGACGAAGTCGATGATACCAGGGCTACCCTAGCCTATTGTGTGGGAGAATTGTTGAAGTACGAACCTTCTGAAATTGCAGTTCTGGTGCTCCATAACAAGCTCAAGGAAAAGGATGTAGAATTCCCTGTCGAAATCAAACGATATTTTGCAGGTTTGGAAATCGGAGATATCTGGATTAAATATCCCTGGGATGCCATCGATATCGAAGAGCATACCGAATTGGAAAAAGAAATGCTCGAAGAAATGAAAAAGCAAGGCAAGGAGCTGTATAAATGAACAACGTAACATCAATTGTAGGCGCTCAGTGGGGAGATGAAGGCAAGGGACGCATTGTTGACTATCTTGCAGTCAATTCCGATATGGTTATCCGCTACCAAGGCGGCGACAATGCCGGGCATACAGTCATCAATGACAAGGGCAAGTTCGCCCTCCATATCATCCCTTCAGGTATCTTCAATCCCGATACCATCAATATCGTCGGGGCTGGAACCGTGGTCAATTTCGAGACCATGGCCAGCGAACTCGATTCCATTGCCGCAAAGGGTGTACAAGTGCAGAACCTGTTTATTGACAAACGGGCCCATATCATCATGCCCTACCACTGCATGCTTGACGGTGCAGAGGAAAACTCAAAAAGCAAAAACTGGCAGATCGGAACAACCAAACGTGGTATCGGTCCATGCTATAGCGACAAGGCAGCACGTTCGGGAATCAGGGCTGTCGACCTGCTCGACCCTGAACGCCTTGAAAAAAGACTGCTCATGGCCCTTCCCAGGAAAAACCGTGAGCTTGCCTACTACGGGCTTCCCGAAGTAACCGTCGAAGAGATGCTTGCTCTCTGTGGCAAATGGACAGAACGTTTCGGTGACAAAATCATCGACACCGTCCCTGTCGTTCGCCAGGCCTATGAAGATGGAAAGAAAATTCTACTTGAAGGCCAGCTGGGAATCATGAGAGACCTCGACTGGGGCATTTACCCCTATACAACCAGCAGCAGCCCGACCTCAGGCGGTGCTACCGTCGGCGCTGGCCTTGCCCCGAGCAGGATCAGCGAAGTAATCGGCGTAGCCAAGGTCTATTCGACAAGCGTTGGCGGCGGTCCGTACATGACAGAGCTGTTCGACGAGACCGGAGAGAAACTGAGAGCAATCGGGAACGAATTCGGTGCAACAACAGGAAGGCCCAGAAGAACAGGATGGTTTGACGGCGTTGCAGCCGACTACTCCTGCTGGATCAATGGGTTTACCGGTGTTGCCCTTACAAAACTCGACATTCTCGACTCGTTCGAGAAGCTCAAAGTCTGCGTAGCCTACAGGGTCAATGGTGAGATTATCAAATACTTGCCCGAGACAGCCCTGCAGGAAATTGCAGAACCCATCTACGAAGAATATGATGGCTGGATGTCCGACACGAGCAAGGCTCGCAAATGGGAAGACCTTCCCGAGAACGCCCAGGTGTACTGCAAGCGACTCGCCGAGTTGATCGGGGCTCCGATCAAATACATTTCCGTAGGACCGGAACGTGACCAGATCATCATTATGTAGTTGAGGCGAAAAGCCTAATCAAGGTATTGAAAAAAGCTGTCGCACTGTCTTGAAAAAGACAAAGACGACAGCTTTTTTCTTGTTTCCATGTTTGCTTCTTTTCTTGTTTCCCTGCCTCTGCGTTCATCTTTCATGCAAAAAGAACGGGGAGAAGCCCTTTCAGAGCACTCTGGTTTTTATTTGCCGGTAAAACGGGTAAGGAATTCCTTGGTCCGGGGATTCTTCGGATGACCGAAGATTTGCTCTGGGGGCCCTTCCTCTGCAATCTTACCTTCATCCATAAAGACAACATGGGTGGAGATATCACGGGCAAACGACATCTCATGGGTTACCACAAGCATCGTCATCCCTTCCTCGGCCAAGGCCTTCATGACATCGAGAACTTCCCCTACCATCTCCGGGTCAAGGGCTGAGGTAGGCTCGTCAAAAAGCAAAATCTCCGGCTCCATCGCCAAGGCCCTGGCTATGGCGACCCGTTGCTTCTGTCCGCCGGAAAGTTGCTGGGGTTTTGCATTGATAAAAGTATCCATCCCCACTTTATGCAGGTAAAACAAGGCTGCTTTCTCAGCCTCGTCTGCCTTCTTTTTCAGAACCTTCATCTGACCAAGCATACAATTACTTAAAACCGTATGATTGTTGAACAAATTGAATGACTGGAAAACCATTCCTACTTTGGAACGATATTCGGCTTCATCGACAGTACCGTCAACCACATCCTTAGCATGGAAGAGTATTTTCCCGGAGGTAGGGTCTTCCAGAAGGTTGATGCATCTCAACAAAGTGGATTTGCCGGAACCGGAAGCTCCGATAATCGAGGTAACATCCTTCGGCTTCACCGAAAAATCGATATCCCTGAGCACGACGTTGGTTCCAAAGGTTTTCGATAGATGCTGAATCTGTAATATCTCTGCCATTATAGGTTGCCTCTCGTTCTTGGGATGTAGGAATTCATGCCACTGGTAAAGGCCAGGGTGTCAGCCGTCGCAAGGTCATAGGTCGCGGGACCATCCATCTTGTTTTCCAGATGGCGCAAAATCCTGGAGCAAGAGAAAGTCAGGATGAAATAGATAATCAAGGTGACCGTGGCTGCCTCAAAATAAGTATATAAAGCCCCTGAGATACTCTTGAAGGTGAAAAAGAGTTCTACAGTCCCGATAATGGAAAGTACGCAGGTATCTTTGATATTGATAATAAGGTTATTGCCTATCTGTGGCATGATATTACGCAAGGCCTGCGGAAGAATCACATGTAGCATTGTCTGGAAATGGTTCATGCCAATAGCCTTTGCACCCTCACTCTGTCCGATATCGACAGAAAGGATGCCACCCCTCACGGTTTCGGCCATGTAGGCACCGGTATTGATGGAGACAATAAGGATTGCCGCCTGCCACATACCCATATTTATATTGAAAAGCTGGCTGGCACCATAAAAGATAAAAGCAGCCTGCAACATCATGGGTGTTCCCCGGAAGAACTCAACATAGATGGCAAGGAGGATCTTCACGAATTTCAAGAGCCCCTTTTTTACGGGGCTGCTTTTTTTACGTGGGGTGATAGTCTGGACAATTCCAACCGCAAAACCGATAAGGCAGCCTAGGGCTGTACATATCAGGGCGATGGCCATAGTAGTAGCAGCCCCCTTTATCAGGGAGCCACTATATTTTTCCACTATAAATACCATACGCTCGAAAAAATTCATTTCAGATATGGACATACAGTTTCCTTATTAGTTATTCGACAAAGGCTGTACTGAGATAGCTTCATCCATCATTGCGTTGAAATCGGCAACGGTCAGTGTTGCGAGAACCCCATTGATAGCTTTGGTAAGTTCAGGGGTTTTCTTGGAAACCGACACACCGATGTTGATTTCTTCCTGGCTTACCTGGAAATCATCGTCCGTGGAGGAAAAATCGAGGATTCTCATATTCGGATAGGCAACAATTGCAGCCTGGGCAGTTGGCATATCGGTACAGATATAATCGACTCTCTTACTGTTGAGGGCAACCAGCATTGCTGGGGCAGATTCCTGTGCAGGAAGAATCTTTGCATCCTTGATCTGGGGAAGGCAAGTATCATACCAGATGGTTCCCAGCTGGCTGGTACAGGTTCCTCCGCTCAGATCAGAAAGACCCTTGGCCGAGGCATATTTGCTATCTTTGGTAGTCAGGCTAACAATGGAAGCATAGTAGTAGGGGGTCGTGAAGTCTACCATCTCAAGACGCGGGGTAGTGATGGACTGTCCTGCAATGACACAATCGACAGAACCGGACTGAACGGCAGGAACCAAGGAATCCCAGTCCAATTTGACAATCTGCAGTTCATACCCCAGTTTCTCTGCAATGAGTTTTGCCATCATGACATCATACCCATAGGCATAATCCTTAGAGCCGACAATGGGAACGGCTCCGTTGGAATCATCAGTCTGAGTCCAGTTATAGGGGGCATACCCACACTCCATTGCTACGCGCAAGGTCTTTGCAGAAGTAGTGGCAGTTTTTTCACTGTTTCCCTGTGCAAAGGAAACCCCGGCAACCAAAACGATCATCAATGCTAAAGCAACAATTCTTCTCATTTGTTTTCCTTCCTTACAATGTTTCTCAAAACCTTTAAAACCAATGCATCAAGATGGCATCTTGCCTCAAGACCCTTCAAATACCAAGAAAACCCTTGGGCCCCTCGATACTTTTATACGGGACTTGTCCTGTGATTAACTACCAGGCAGAGTCGGATGGCCAAAGGTAAGGTACCTTGCTTCAAGAGTTTTACTTCCCATTAGCATACATGCATGTTATTTTTTTTTCAAGTTGTTAGTAAAATAAATATAATGTTATTATAATAACACCTTTTCGTAGTGTTTTCATTATTGCTACTTTGCTCCCTTGCCAGAGCCAAATCCTTCATTGCCTGTTGTGCAAAAGAAATTCCCCGGACCCTCTGAACCCATCAGGGGATTTATACAGAGGTTAACGGGGAATACTAAGTAAGCTTGGCTGACAAACATAAAAAGGACAGGGCATTGTAATGGGGAAAAAGATGAAAGCTACTCGCTATAAATTTGTCTTGAACCGTTGATAATGGCCTGGAAGTACTGCTCGACCCAGGCCTTTGCCTCATGTGCCTTCCTCTCCTTCACCAGGGTGTAGGTTTTCAAGGTACTTTTATAGACATTTTCACAGCCATAGAGCCTGCAATACCGTTCCCAAAGAGCGGTAATAGGAATGGAAAAAGAAGAATAGATTAGAGGCAGCAGGGTATTCTCGGTAATAATGCTAAATTCATGATGAAAGTCGAAAAGAGCCTTCGCACAGGCGGAGGGGTTTTCCGCCTCCTTCAGCTTTTCCAGATACGGCAGGACAGATTCGATATCATCATCACTGGCCTTTTCAATGATGGTATCTATTGAAAGCAGGTCAAATGCCTTTCTAATTTCCAGAATCGAACGTATCTCAGCTCGTCTGAGCGACCCGCCGTTGTAATTCATGATGGAGAGGATGGCCCCGGCTTTTCCCTGCCGCCTGAAATCATTGACAAAGACACCTATCCTCGGGCGAATTTCCAGAAAGCCTTTGCCTGCCATTTCCGCTATGCCGGAATGCACGATGGTCCTGCTGACATTCATCTGTTCCGCAAGATCCCTCTCGGGCGGCAGTTGTGTCCCGATCTCGAGTTTTCCCGAGAGGATCATATCCTCCACCTGCCTGACAAACAAGTCTTTCAAGGATGGTGCATATATTTTTGAGAATTCCATTGTTTGCTCCCTATTTCATATATTGGTCTCTGGTATTACCAGAAAAAGTATACTACATATTTTTAGATATTTCAGTAAAATAATCTCTAGAATGATAAATTTTAGGTTTTTATAGATATTTTTTTATTGGTATATGAAAGATTCTATGTTAGGATTGCTGTGGTATTACCAATAAACACAAAACGCCACCCTCTAGGCACATTTGCAAAGGGTGGCGTGAAACGGAAGGAGGGAAAGAAATGTTTCTTTTCCAAGCACAACCCTGGTACAACTATCTCATGTTACTGGCAATCTTCGGTCTTCTGATTCTTTTGAATGAAATCAGTCGTCGTTCCCAGAAGGGAGGATTCATCCTTTTCATTATCCTTCCTCTTGTCCTTTCCCTGTTTGTCTGGCCAAAGACTGCCAAGGGGACGAGCGTTGATGATTGGTTCCACTTTGCCAAAGTCTATTCTTCCCTTGCAGGTTGCATAGGGTTCTGGGCGATCAGGAATTTCAAGAACCTGAACAAAAACAAATGGGCCCTCTGCTTTCCTCCCTTGATCCTCGCGGTCAACATATTGGAAGCAGTTGTCAGAGACTTCCAAATCGGTGGCCTTGGCTTGGTGAACCAAGTGTTCGACGGCATGGCAACTACCAGTGGAGTCTGGAACTACATGAACGGCATCGCCGGTATTCTCAACATCATCACCATTACCGGCTGGGTGGGCATCTGCATCAGCAGCGGAAAGAGCAAGGACATGCTCTGGCCCGATATGTGCTGGTTCTGGATTGTTGCCTATGATATCTGGAACTTCGCCTATACCTACAACTGCCTTGCCGACCATGCCTGGTATTGCGGGATAGCCTTGTTGCTTGCCCCTACCTTTGTAGCCTTCACCCTGAAAAAAGGCGCCTGGCTTCAGCACCGTGCCCATACGCTGGCACTCTGGTGCATGTTCGCAATGACAGTCCCCTCCTTCATCGACGGTTCAAAATTCGCTGTCAAGTCGAGCCAGAATCCAAAAGCTCTCTTTCTGGTCAGTTTCCTTGCCCTTGCAGCAAATGTGGCAGTAGCAGTCTATATGGTCTACAAGATTGCCAGAACCCATAGAAATCCCTATACATCAGAGCTCTACTCAGATTTAGCTTGCTATAAAACCGTAAAGGCAGAAGCTGCCAGGTAACTTTCAAGGAGGTTTTTTCCGTGAATACATTCAAAATATTGGAAATCAAGAAAAGCGTTTTCGAGAACAACGACGAACAGGCTGAATTATTGCGCAAGGATCTGAAGGAAAAACAACGGTTCCTTCTCAATCTCATGTCTTCTCCAGGTTCGGGGAAAACCACAACCTTGAAAAGAACCATCTCAGCCTTGGAAGAGGAAATGCACATCGGCGTCATGGAAGCTGATATTGATTCCGATGTAGATGCAATAGCCATTTCTGAGACCGGGGCAAAGGTAATCCAGTTGCATACCGGAGGAATGTGCCACTTGGATGCAGAGATGACAAGCCAAGGTCTTGCAGGCCTCGAGACAGAGGGACTGGACCTTATTATCCTGGAAAACGTCGGAAACCTTGTATGTCCTGCCGAATTCGATACGGGGGCGGTAAAGAACGCCATGATCCTCAGCATTCCCGAAGGCGATGACAAACCTTTGAAATATCCCTTGATGTTTTCAATCTGTGATGTGCTTCTGATCAACAAGATCGATGCCTTGGATTATTTCGACTTTGATATCGAAGCGTGCACCCAGCGGGCCAAGGCTTTGAACCCAACTATCAAGGTAATCCCCATTTCTGCGAGGACAGGCGAAGGGATGGCGGACTGGATACAGTGGTTGCGCGAACAAGTAGCGGCTTGGAAAGTCTGAGGAGCATAGGATGGAAGAGATAAACTATAAAGTCTTGGAATTTGCGAACAAGGTCAGCAGAAAGAAAAAAGGTGCCAAGGATGAACTCGATGCCCAGGGACCGGAATACAGGATCCTATCATCGGTGGTAACCGAGGAAATGGCAGAGGTCGCCCTCGCCTTGGAATTCAGGAAACCCCAGAGTGTCAGACAAGTGTCTGCTATCTGCAACAAAAGCGAAGAGAAAACCCGCGAACTGCTGGAGCAACTGGCCACCGATGGCGTCTGCTTTGTGAACAACAAACAAGGCGTTGATACCTACTGGTATGACACCTGGGTCCCCGGCATCATGGAGATGATGGCAAACAATCTCGAAAACGTGCACAAGCATCCCGAGATTGCACAGGCTTTCAACGATTATGGCATAGTGCGCGGTTCCAAGTCTTCCGGGATGTTTCCCGTCGGCGTAGGCTTGATGCGCGTCATCCCCATCGAAACCGCAATCTCGGGAGAAACCAGAAAAGCTTCCTATGAGGAAATATCCAAGTATCTCAATGAAAGTACTATCTTCTCTGTCTCCGATTGTGCCTGCCGGACTGTTCGGGAAGCCATGGGAGAGGGTTGCGGGCATCTCAAGGAAGATATGTGCATCCAACTGGGACATGCGGCAGAATATTATATCAGGACAAAGCGCGGCCGCGCGATCACCCGCGAAGAAGCGTTTGCAATCATCAAAAGGGCTGAGGAGAATGGGCTCATGCACCAGATCCCCAACCTGGACGGAAGTGGCAAGACCCATGCCATCTGCAACTGCTGTGGTTGTTCCTGCCTTTCGCTCCGTACGGCCGAGATGTTTCTCAATGCCGATATGGTGCGTTCCAATTACGTATCGGTAGTCGACAAGGACAAGTGTGTGGCTTGTGGAGAGTGTGTAACGAACTGCCCGACAAATGCCCTCCACTTGGGACAGAAACTGTGCTCAACCAAGCCTATCGTAGACAAAATCGAACGAAAATATACACCCCGCAACAAGGAATGGGGCCCGGCCGACTGGAATGTTGACTATCGCACGAACCGTGAGAATGTGGTAGAAAGCGGCACCAGCCCCTGTAAGACAACCTGTCCGGCCCATATCGCCGTCCAAGGCTATATCAAGCTTGCCTCCCAGCAACGTTATACCGAAGCCTTGGAATTGATCAGAAAGGAAAACCCGTTCCCAGCTGTCTGTGGCCGTATCTGTCCCAAAAAGTGTGAGGATGCGTGTACCCGCGGGGATATCGACGATCCCCTTGCAATCGATGATATCAAGAAGTTCATTGCAGAGCAGGACCTGGATGTAAACCGTCGTTTCATCCCGGCAAAGCGCCATGACTATGGCAAGAAAATTGCAATCGTCGGGGCCGGGCCTTCCGGGTTGTCCTGCGCCTACTATCTGGCGATCGATGGCTATAACGTGACTGTTTTCGAAAAGCAACCGGTACTTGGGGGCATGCTGACAATGGGAATTCCCTCTTTCAGGTTGGAAAAGAACGTTGTCAATGCTGAAATTGATATTCTTCGGGAACTTGGGGTCGAATTCAAGACCGGTATTGAAGTCGGCAAAGAAATATCCCTCAACCAATTGAGAGAACAAGGGTACAAAGCCTTTTACCTTGCCATCGGAGCACAACAGGGAAGGAAAATCGGCATTGAGGGAGAAGACGCCGAGGGTGTTGTCTCCGGCATCGAATTCTTACGCAAGGTCAACCTTGCCTCTTTTGATACACTCGAAGGGAATGTCGTAGTGATCGGAGGCGGCAATGTTGCCATAGATGTTGCCCGCACGGCATCTCGTGTCGGAGGCGAAAAGGTCTCCATGTATTGCCTGGAAAATCGTAGCGAGATGCCAGCCCTTGGTGAAGAGATTGCGGAAGCCGAAGGCGAAGCGATTGTAATCAACAATTCCTGGGGCCCGAAGCGTATTCTCACTGAGGGAGGCAAGGTTACCTCTGTAGAGTTCAAGAAATGCCTGTCTGTCTTTGACGCTGACAAAAAGTTTCATCCGGTTTATGACGAGGAACAAACGATTATCGTTCCTGCCGATACAGTATTGCTTTCTGTCGGACAATCGATCGAATGGGGTTCTTTGCTCGAAGGCAGCAAAGTTCAGGTAAGGCCAAACAAAGCAGCGATTGCCGATTCCTTTACCCTCCAGACAGACGAAAGCGATATATTTGTCGGGGGAGATGCCTTGACCGGACCAAAATTCGCCATCGATGCCATTGCCTTGGGAAAGGAAGCCAGTATTTCAATCCATCGGTTCGTACAACCAGGGCAGAGCCTGGTCATCGGACGAGACAGGAAAAAATATACGGCCCTCGACAAGGAAAGCGTAATTGTTTCCGATTATGACACTACGCCAAGGCAACGGGCAATGCAGGATCATTCTGCCACACTTTCTTTTGCTGATGAACGCGGAACCTTTACCGAGGAACAGGTCAAAAAAGAAACGGACAGGTGCCTTGGTTGCGGGGCGACGATCGTCGATGAGTTTCTATGCGTCGGTTGCGGGCAATGTACGACAAAATGCAAGTTCGAGGCCATCTCATTGAAGAGAAAGTATAATGGTGAGGGTGTGTCCTACGAGCATGTAAAACCTGCGGTTATGAAAACCGTTATCAAGCGCAAAGTCAGGATTACTGCACAAAAAGTGCAGGATGCGTTTACAGGAAAATAGGAGGAGTACCGATGCACGAACTGGGAGTGGTCATGGAAGTGATCAAAGTGGTTGAGAAGGCCATGAAAGACAACGACTTGCAGCAGGTGGAAAAAATTGTCCTGCAGATAGGAGAAATCTCTTCCATGATTCCCCGGTATATATTGCAATGTTTCCCTGCAGCTGTAGAGGGGACTTGTCTTGAGGACACTGAACTTGCGATTGAGATTCTCCCTGCAAATGCGCTCTGCAAAGATTGTAGAAAAGTATATCCCGCGGTTCCGACAAAGGGGGTTTGCCCTCACTGCGGAAGTGAAAACAAGGAACTGCTGGGAGGCAGGGAGTTCAATATCAAGGAGATAGTCGCATGCTAGCTACTGCACTCGACCAGTTGCAAGTAATCTCCTTTTTCGATTCCCAAGCCCCGAACTGGGATGCCTGTAACAAGGCTAAACCGGAAAAGCTGGAGACAATCCTGGATTTTGCACACATTCTGCCAGGTGACAAAGTCCTTGATGTCGCCTGCGGGACAGGAATACTGTTTCCCTACTACCTTAAAAAGGAGGTAGCGAAGGTTGTCGGGGTCGATATTTCGGAAAAGATGATTGCAAGGGCACAGGAAAACTACACGGACCGTAGAATAGAACTCCACAACCTCGATATAGAAAAGGCAGTTTTTACATGCCAGTTCAACCAGGTAGTGGTGTTCAATGCCTTGCCTCATTTCAACTCGCCAAGCCATTTGATACCAGCGCTTGCCCGTTTTACCGAGCCGGGGGGAAGATTGACCATAGCCCATGACATGGGTAGGGCTCACCTCAACACCGTCCATTGCAGGAAGGCAATGGCTGTTTCGCTTGGGCTTATCAGTGAGACTGAGCTCTCTTCCCTGTTTTTGCCTTTCTTTACCGTCGATTGCATGATTTCAAATGAGGATTACTATGTCGTCTCGGGCTTGAAAAACCGCTAGGACCCAAGCCCCAACCGGGGCAAGGGAGAAATCTAGCTATCCGATGAAACAGGGAGACCTTCCTAAATGAGGGGATGAGAGGAAAACGAGTCCCCCTTCTCTTTTTGTAGTTCATACTGTTTTTGCAGATTCTCCAGTTTCCGGTAGCTCGAAAAGAAGGCAGGTATCAGAAAACAGTCGGCAAGGAGCCAAGCTGCGGGGGAAGCAAAGCAAACGGCAGAAAAACCCCACAGCGGAACTGCAATGAGGGCAACACTCATCCTTGCAACCATTTCAAGCATGCCTGAAAGCACTGCGAAGCGACTGAACCCCATCCCCTGGATCATAAACCGCACAATATTGACCAGTGCCAAGGGAAAATAGAAGGCACTGGTGATTATCAGGAATCGATGGGCGTTGGCAATAATCTGCGTTGCCTCAGGACTCAGGAAGAGCAAGCTGAGGCGAGTCCCGAAGAAATACATAATCACCCACGCAATAAGCGAATAGATCAGGCCTAAAAGGGCACTGGCTCGTACCCCTGTCTTCAACCGTTCAAAGTTCCCTGCACCGGTGTTCTGTCCGCCAAAGGTTGCCATCGTGGTTCCCAGGGCATCGAAAGGTGTACAGAAAAACATACCTATCCTCGACGCGGCAGTAACTGCGGCAACGACTCCAGACCCCAAAGAATTCACGGAAGCCTGCAAGATTACGCTTCCAATCGCAGTAATGGAATACTGCAGCCCCATGGGAATGCCCACATTACAGAGCGTTTTGAAATGTTGCCCCTTGATTTTTTTATCTTCTTCTGTGAACCGGAGAATTTCAAACTTCTTTCCCATGTATATGAGACAGGCAAGCCCTGCTATCCCCTGGGAGATTATCGTAGCAAGGGCTGCCCCTGCAACATCCAATCTGAACACCAAAATGAAGAGCAAATCCAGGCCGATATTCAAAAGGGAAGAAAGAACAAGAAAATAAACCGGGGTTTTGCTATCACCAAGGGCACGGATAATGCTGGAGACCATATTATAGAGAATAATAAGGGGAATCCCGCAGAAAATGATTCTGATATAGGAAACAGCACGGTCGATAATGTCAGCAGGGGTTTGCATCGCCACTAATATAGGACGGCAGAATACGACAGTGAGAATGGTCAGGACAATCGAAAAAAGGATGCACAGTATCCCGGCGTTGAAGGCATACTGACGCATGAGGCGAAAATCCTTTGCCCCGAATTTCTGGGCAAGGGGAATTGCAAAACCACTGCAAAGCCCCATACAGAAACCAATGATAAGAAAATTTACCGATCCGGTGGAACCGACGGCAGCAAGTGCTTCTACGCCAAGGATTTTGCTGACGATTACCGTATCAACGACGTTATAGAACTGTTGGAACACATAGCCCAGCAAAACGGGAATTGAGAACCCCAAAATGAGTGATAGGGGCTTCCCCTCGGTCAAATCTTTTGTCATATTTCCTTCTCGGGAGCTCACACTGCCCAGCGCGTATGGATTCACGCATCCGTTGCCGACACTGTTTCACAAACACGAGAAGACTGCAATACTAGTATCTAGCAATTCTTGCTGATACTCACAAGCAATAAAAGTAGTACATCCTGAGTATTGCCTGCTAGCGAAAAGTTTCTCCTCTTGGTGCTTCATAACCATTACTTTTTAAAATTTTCAACAGAAATAGCTACTTAGTTATTGACATATGCCATTTATAAACGTACTGTATGAGTGTAACCGACATATGTCAATAACTAATACCAGGGAGGATACACATGCCAGCAAGAGATGGAACGGGCCCAATGGGTCTTGGACCGTATTCTGGAAAGGGATTTGGAACCTGCCCAAGGCTGTCAGGAAGAGGATTTGGACGTGGCTATGGCAGAGGCCAAGGCTATGGGTATAGAAATACCTATGGTACCGTTGCTACGAAAGAAACCCTCGAAGAACAAAGGGAAAATGTAGAACGTCAATTGAGAGATGTTCAAAACAGGATACAGAGCCTGAAATAAGTCTGCAAGGACCGTAAAGCCAAAAGGAGCCTTTGTGCCAAGACCAAGAAAATGGAGAAATGTCTGTTGTTTGCCACTTAACAATCGCTTTGGGCCGATTGGGTCTCCACTCGACCAGGACCATGCAATCTATATGACAGTCGACGAATACGAAACCATTCGATTGATCGACCTGGAAGGATTCACCCAGGAACAGTGTGCAAACCAGATGCATGTTGCCAGGACCACTGTCCAGGGAATCTATGACATTGCCCGCCAGAAACTGGCCCAGTCTTTGGTAAATGGGAAAGTCCTGTTTATTGAAGGGGGAGAATACCACCTCTGCGACGGGCAAGGCCCCGGTTGCACTTCCGGATATTGCCACAGACACCGGTGCAACCGCAATGTTGCAGAAACCGAAACAGAATAACTGAAAACCAATGGAGGATTTTAGTATGCTAATTGCAATTCCCTCAGACGGGGAAAGCCTCGACACATCCGTCTGCGTATCATTTGGACGGGCACCTTTCTATTGCCTGTACAATACAGAAACCAAAGAAAGCCGATTTCTGGCAAATAGTGCGGCCGATGCAAGCGGAGGCGCTGGTATCAAGGCAGCCCAGATCCTGGTAGACAATGCGATTGGAACGCTCATTACCATCAGGTGCGGGGAAAATGCCGCAAAGGTGTTACAAAATGCCAATGTAGGGCTCTACAAGGCCATCGATTTGAGTGTTGCCGACAATATCGATGCGTTCCAGAATGGAAAACTTCCTGTCCTGGACAAAATCCATCCAGGTTTCCACCATGGCCACTAGGGAGGCAACCCTTGCCATTCTCAGTGGCAAGGGAGGTACAGGAAAAACCCTGCTTGCGGTAAACCTGGCTAGTGTAGCGCAAAAGTCTACCTATATCGACTGCGATGTAGAGGAGCCTAACGGGAATCTCTATTTCAAACCCAAAAACAGTGAGACCCTCCAGGTCACTGTCAAGAAACCGGTAGTCGATGAAAATCTTTGCAACGGATGCCATGCGTGCGTTGATTTCTGTGCTTTCAACGCGCTTGCCCTGATCGGAAAACGTTTGATGATCTTCGAAGAAATCTGTCACTCCTGCGGTGGCTGTATGCTGGTTTGCCCACAGAAAGCCCTCAGTGAGGCCAACAAAGAAGTGGGAACCATCAAGATCGGCAACTCCGGTCCTGTCAAAACCCTGGGGGGAACGATGAACATAGGGGAAAGCTCTGGGGTCCCTATCATCAGACAGTTGCTAGGCAGTGAGACAAAAGGGACCACGTTTATCGATTGTCCCCCGGGAAGCAGTTGTCTGGTAATGGAAAGCATCAAGGATGCAGACTTCTGCCTTTTGGTCGCCGAGCCAACCACCTTTGGCGTGCACAACCTTGCCATGGTATATGAGCTGGTTACCCTTCTGGGAAAAAAGCATGCGGTTGTCCTGAATAAGTGCATGGAAGGCGAAAACCCTGCGGAGACTTTTTGCCAGGAGAAGGGAATCTTGATTGCAGGGAGAATACCCTTTGACAAGAAATTGGGGATCCTACACTCGCAAGCGATGATAGCGGCAAGAGAGGATGGCAACTTCAAGAGGCTTTTCTCATCGATTCTCGAGACTATTGGGGGAGAACTAGGAAATGAAACAGTTGCTATTGCTCAGCGGTAAGGGAGGGACGGGAAAAACAACCCTTGCAAGCGCCTTCATTTCCCTGTTGGACGCCAAAGCCTACGCCGACTGCGATGTCGATGCCCCAAACCTGCATCTGGTGAACAACCATTTCACTGATTTGAAAACCACTGACTACTTTAGTCTACCCAAAGCAGTTATCAACCCAGCAGCTTGCATACAGTGCGGGGAATGCATAAAACATTGCCGCTTCGACGCCATTACGCTCGATAGTACCTATACCATCGATGAATATGCATGTGAAGGTTGCAGGGTATGTTTTCTTGTATGCCCTGCCAAGGCTATCAGTATGCAGGAATCGAAAGCCGGGGACTTGCGCCTGTTCACGAACGAGCGTTCTGTCTTTTCCACTGCTACCTTGAAGATGGGAAGCGGGACAACAGGGAAGCTGGTGACCAAGGTGAAGGAGCAACTGAAAACGAATGCGCCAAAAACCGAGGTAGCCATCATTGACGGGTCGCCAGGGATTGGGTGTCCGGTAATTGCCTCGCTTTCCGGTGTCGATCTGGTTCTTATTGTCGCAGAACCTTCAGTATCAGGGCTTTCTGATATGCTGAGGATTCTCCAGACTGCAGGGCAGTTCCAGGTGAAGGTAGCGGTTTGCATCAATAAATTCGATACAAACCCCCAGCAAAGCGCTCAGATTGAGGCTTTTTGTTGGAAACAGGGAATTGCCTATGTGGGAAAGATTCCCTTTGACAAGAAAGCGATAGAGGCGATTAACAGCGGGAAATCAATTGTAGACATTCCTTGTGAAAGCGGTTGGGCCGCAAAGTCCGTGTTCGAGCGAACCATGGAATTACTACTAAGGAGTCAATCATGATTATCAAGGCACTGGTTGAAAACTCATCCTGCAACCCATCTCTGGGCGAGGAACATGGATTGAGCCTCTTCATTGAGACAAACAGCAAGAAAATTCTCTTTGACACAGGGGCTTCTGCATTATTCAATGAAAATGCACAAAAGCTCGGAGTCGACTTGAAGCGTGTCGATCTTGCAGTAATTTCCCATGGCCATTATGACCACGGAGGGGGGCTGAAGACGTTTCTTGCCCTCAACCCGACAGCCTTGGTCTACGTCAGGGAAAATGCCTTCGGTCCCTTCTATTCTGAGCGGGCTGGAAACTCATATGAATATATCGGACTGGATAGCAGCCTTGCAAAAGAAACGCAGATTATTCCGACTAAGGAACAATTGCAACTTACCGAGGGGATATCCCTGTTTTCTGCTGTCTGGGGAACTCAATACTTTCCTTCAGGGAACTGTAGCCTGTTTAAAAAAGAAGGGAGGGACTATGTCCCTGACGATTTCTCCCATGAGCAGAACCTGGTAATCGAAGAGGATGGAATATGCCTGCTGGTTGCCGGCTGTGCCCACCGGGGCATTGTCAACATCCTTGAGCATTTTTACCGGGAACGAGGCAACTACCCTACCCATGTAATCGGAGGATTCCACTTGTTCAACCACAGAACAGGAAAACCCGAAAGCAAGGAGACCCTTTCGGGTATTGCACACTATTTATTGAATACCGGGGCAAGGTTTTATACCTGCCACTGTACAGGGGAAGAGAGCTTCGGCTTTTTACGTTCAAAGCTGGGCGACCATATCGAATATCTGCCAGGGGGCAAGATCTTGACCATACGGAAGAAGGAGTCAAAGAAATGAGTGAAGGATGCAACGAACAATGCAGTTTTTGCAGTGAAGACTGTACAGACAGGAAAGAAGAAGAATACGATTTCCGCTCAAAGGAAAACAGCCAAAGTAACATCAAGCATGTTATCGCGGTCGTGAGCGGGAAAGGTGGCGTAGGGAAATCGATGGTAACCTCCCTGCTTGCAGTCGCTATGAACAAAAAAGGGTACAAAACCGCCATTCTTGATGCCGATGTGACAGGGCCTTCCATTCCAAAAGCCTTTGGGATCAAAGAGAAAGCCAGCGGGACCGAGGATGGGATTTATCCGAATGAAAGCTCCCAGGGGATCAAGATCATGTCGATCAACCTTCTGCTTGAAGATGAAACGGCACCGGTGGTGTGGCGCGGTCCCATGATTGCAAATACGGTCAAACAGTTCTGGACCGATGTCATCTGGGGTGATATCGACTATATGTTCATCGATATGCCACCGGGGACCGGCGATGTGCCCCTTACGGTTTTCCAGTCCCTGCCAGTTGAAGGAATTGTCATGGTAACGTCTCCCCAGGAGCTGGTGTCCATGATTGTCTCAAAAGCGGTGAGAATGGCCGAGATGATGAACATCCCCATAGTAGGACTAGTGGAGAATATGGCCTATTTCCTTTGTCCTGATAACAATAAAGAGTACAGGATATTCGGGGAAAGCCATATCGAAGAGATTGCACAGGCCCACACAATTCCTGTTTTGGCAAAGCTACCCATCGATCCTGAAATCTCAATGGCCTGTGATACGGGGACTATTGAACAGTATGAGAGTATCTGGTTTGAGGATATCGCAAAAAAACTACATAAAATGGAGAAACAGACTATGATGAAAATTGCAGTTGCAAGTGACAACGGGAATGTATCGGGGCATTTTGGCCATTGTGAGAGCTTTATGCTTTTTGACTGTGAGAATGGGTCTGTCGTAAAGACGGAAACCGTCGCAAACCCTGGGCACAAGCCTGGATTCCTTCCTGTCTTTCTACATGAAAAGGGAGCCAAGGTCGTTATCTCCGGAGGAATGGGCGGTGGAGCCGTCGATATATTCAATGAAAAAGGCATTGAAGTCGTCGTGGGGGCTACCGGTCCAGCAAAAGATGCTGTACAAGCCTACCTTGGGGGAAAACTTGAATCGACCGGTTCGGTTTGCCATGAACACCAGCATCATGATGAGTGCGGTGAGTAAGTAAGACCCAACTCAACAAATTCTCTGCAGGGAAGGACGCAGGAAGCTGTGTCCTTCCCTGTTTACACAACCGATAGGTTGTATCCCCCGGTTGCTTTTCGTGCAATCTGGAAGGATGCAAAGGTTATATTGCAGCTATCTGCAAACTCCTTGCACTCTGCATACTTGTCATTCACATATTCAGGCTTGTGGGCATCGCTGTTACAGATGATTTTCACCTGTGACTTGGCTGCAAGGTCCCAGAAATTGAAAATTGGATAAGCATACCGATTGCCACTCTCAGTTTCGATTTTCTTTTTCCTCATTCCGTTTGCATTGATCTCAAGGGCTACGTTACAACTTACCGCACATTCGATGATAGCTTTGGAGCAGGCCTCCGCTTCTTTGTCCCAAGTACGGTAATTGTAGGCAAATACATCGGGATGGGCACCAAAGACGAATAATCCTGACTGCATGGCCTGCAGATACTGGTCGGTATAGGTAAAAAGGTCTTTTTTCCCCAGCTTGTTCCAGAACATCGAATATTCTTCGTCCTTGTCCAGGGAAAGGTCATGCACCCCGAAAAGCAGGTAATCACAATCCATTTCACCTAGGATATAGTCAGTAAAATAGGAATGGTATTGCTTGAGGTAATCGCATTCGAATCCTCGAAGCACCACAAGCTTCCCTTCATATTTGTCCCGGACTGCAAGGCAGTCCTCACTGTAGGGAGAGAGGGAAGCGTTTGGCATCCTTGTACGGGCCCAGCGGTCGTCAGGTACCGGGCAATGTTCACTGAAGCCAAGAACCTGGAGTTTTTGCTCCAAGGCTTGCTGGGCATATTCTTCGACTTCACCGAATCCGTGACCGCAGTAATAACTATGGGTATGGAGGTTTACAACCTCTTGGGTAAATATTTGTGTATTCATAATGGTAAGGTTGGGACAGTATCGGAAATATAGCGTCTTTGTTCAACAATGTAGCCTGATAATTCTTCAGGACCCATATAAAGCAGAGGAAGATCAAGGCGATTACTTTCTTCTACATTCTCAAGATCAAACATTGCAGCTTTAAAAGCTTCGAGAAGTGTAGCTATTATCGAAGGTGGAGTACCTTTGGGAGCAACCAAAGCCCGTGCAGAACCAAAAGTAAACGCAATGCCCTTCTCTTTCAAAGTTGGAACCTGAGGAAAGGAAGGTATCCTTTCTTCAGTAAAAGAAGCAAGGATACGATATTTATTGTCTCTGGTGCCCTGGGCAACTTCTGAAATCTTTGCTACTACAGACTGGACATACCCTTCGTTAAGTGCTTTCAACATATCTGAGGATCCACCAAAGGGCACATGCGTTACTTGAATATTAGTCTCCTTGCAAAAATGGGCAGCAGCGATATGATTGCTTGCACCATATCCATTATTTCCAATTGTTACTGAAAACGGATTATCCCGAGCGTTCTCAATAAAATCCTCCAAAGTTACACAGGAATTCTCATAGGGTACAACGAGAACGGCAGAATCGAAAACATGATTCATTATCGGTTCAATCGAATCAATCGAGTAAAGGGTCTCTCTATCAAGCGGGAGTGAGACAAAAGTAGGTAAATTAATAAACCCAATTGTGTAACCATCAGGTTTGGAATTACTGAGTTGGGCATATCCCAGCTCCCCATCCCCCCCGCTGATATTGTTAATCACCAGATTCACGTCAAGGTACTTTTCGGCAACTGAACAAAGAACCCTTGCGCCTATGTCGGTTCCACCACCAGCTTTGTAGGCAATAATGACGGAGATATCATGACTTGGGAATCCAGACTCACTCTGCTCATTTTTCATAGGAAGGCCCAACGCTGTTTCTTTAGCCACCTGCTGCCTAGGAGAGCAGGAAACACATAGCAAAAGGCCTAGGCAAATTGAAATCATTTTTAACGAACGCATTGCAGTTAACCTCTGTAGTTGTAGAACAACTGTAGCAGAGAGGACCTCTATCGTCAAAAAAAATCAGCTTTAAAACAATCGGAAAATACCAAATGTTTAAAAAACTGACTAATGTATAAATTTCTAACTATATTATACATAAAGATTTATTTGACAGTTTAAAAAACAACCCCTAGGATGATACTCACAAATTACAAGGGAGGAACCAAAATGAAAAAGGTTCTTATTGCTTTAATGGTTCTCGTGTTGACTGTTCCAATGCTCTTTGCAAACGGAAGCAAGGAGACTTCTCCAAAAGGAGAAGAGAAACTTGAACTGATGGTATATACATCAATGAAAGAAAACCTCATTGGTGGGATTCGTGACGCTTTTCTCCAAAAATACCCTAACATCAGTTTCGATTACTACAGTGCCGGGGCAGGTAAACTGATGGCAAAAATTGCCACAGAACGACAAGCCGGATCGGTAGCCTGCGATGTTCTATGGACAAGTGAAGTCCCTGATTTCATTGGATTGAAAAATGAGGGCGTTCTGTTGTCGTACAAGAGTCCTGAATCAAAAGAAGTTGTTTCTACCATTGATGATCCTGACGGGTATTTCACTGCAGCCCGCCTGGGAACCCTTGGTATTGCATATAACACCAACTTAATCAAAACCCCACCAAAAACCTGGGATGATCTTCTAAAATCAGAATATAAGGACAATTTTGCAATTGCAAACCCTGCTCTTTCAGGGACTTCCATGGTTTCGGTCGGAATGATTGTTGAAAACCTGGGTTGGGATTTCATCCAAAAGCTTGCTGACAACGGAACCCGAATGGGCCAAGGGTCTGGACAAGTTGTTGATGATACCGCGGCAGGCGATGTAGCAGCCTGTATCGGAGTCGATTACATTACCATCGACAAAATCGTCAAGGGAGCGACTCTTGGTTTTGCCTATACGGACAAGATGCTGGTTGTTCCAAGTCCTGTTGCTATTATGGCAAACACCAAAAACGACAATGCCGCAAAGTTGTTCGTAGATTTCCTATTATCTCCTGAAGGTCAAAAAATTATTGCCAGCTCCTATACCCTTCCTGTTCGTGAAGATGTAGCAGTACGGACCGACCTTGGTCTTATCGATCCAGCAGCAGCAAAAGCAAGGGCAATGAGCCTTGATTATGCTGCTCTCGGGACCAACAAAGCTGCCTATATCGACAAGTTTACGGCAATTATCCAGAACAAATAAGAAATTTAGACAACTTTCAGGAATCTGGAATCCTTCCAGATTCCTGATGTGTAATGAGGAAACAATGGCAGACATCATATTCAAAAATGTATCAAAAGCTTTTGAAGGCAAGCAAGTACTTAGTAATTTGAGCTTTACCATTAAAAGCGGGGAATGTTTTACCATTCTTGGACCTTCCGGATGTGGAAAAACGGTTATCCTTAGATTAATTGCCGGTTTTGAAATACCTGATTCCGGCCAAATAATTATTGGTGATGAAATAGTTGCTAATCCTGCAAAAGGTCTCTGTAAAGCCCCTGAGGAAAGGCATCTTGGGGTTGTGTTCCAAGACTATGCGGTTTGGCCCCACAAGACAGTAAAACAAAATGTACTCTACCCGCTTGAGATGCATAATGTAGACAAAGAAAAACGAAATGCAATGGTGAAAAATGCAATCGATATGGTCAACCTTACCGGTTATGAAGACCGTTTGCCTTATCAACTTTCAGGGGGTCAACAGCAGCGTGTTGCTCTGGCCCGAGCCTTGGTTGACAACACTGATATTCTCTTGCTTGATGAACCCCTTACCAATCTTGATGCCAATCTTCGCGAAGAGATGCGTTTTGAAATCAAGGAAATCCAACGAAAGACAGGAAGCACTGTCCTGTATGTCACCCATGACCAGGAAGTAGCCCTTGCAATAAGTGATCAGATAGCACTTATGACTCCCGATGGCGATTTTGCACAGATTGCAGGTCCAGAGACCGTCTATGAAAAACCTAATACGTTGTTTGGTTTCAAATTCCTTGGAATTGCCAACTGCCTCCAATGCATCCAAAAAGAGGGTATAACATTGTTGAAAAAAGGGGAAAAACCTTTTGTTCCCTTGGACGATGAACATAAAGACCTTGCAAAGGAATCAAGTTTCATCGCAGGATTTCGGCCTATGGATGTAAGACTGGCACGAGAAGGGGAAGGTTTTGATGTAAAAATAACTCGTTGTACATTGCTCGGAAATATTGTCGATTATCATATAGACATTGGACAAGTATCTTTCCGTGTTGAAGCCCAGACAGAGGAAGCTATTCGCAACAACCTTATTTTCAACCCCGGGGATGACTGCAAGGCAGTCTTTGAGGAAATTCACTGGTTTAAGGAAGATTCTTCAATCTTGGAGGCCCAAAAATGAACAAAACAATCAAAATTAAGAAAAAATTTGGGATCGCAGAGGCTGTTCTGCTCTTTTCAATACTGGTCCTCGTAATTATTGTTGCCGTACCTGTATTGATGATTTTCCTCACGGCTTTCATCAAGCAGGGGCACTTCAACCTCTCAGGTGTCATAGAAGTACTTTCCCAAAAAGATACCTATGAAGCTTTGCGAAACTCTCTGGTTATAGCAACTGGGGTTACCCTGCTTTCAACGATAATCGGAGTGTTTTTTGCATGGCTAATAGCAAGGACAGATATACCAGGGAAAAAGGGACTGAAGGCAATGTTCCTTGTCCCATTTATGCTTCCTTCATTCATCTGCGCGATGGCTTGGAAAGTTTTGTTATCGCCCCGTTCAGGCTATGTCAATAAAATACTCATGATTATTTTTGGACTTGATAAAGCACCGATAAATATCATGACGCTCGGAGGCATTATAGCAATCGAGACAATGTACTTGTTCCCGTTTGTGTTCCTGCAAGTATCAGGGGCATTGGAGAGAATGGACCCAACCCTTGAGGAAAGTGCCCGTATCAGCGGGGCATCCCTTGGTACAATAACCCGAAAAATAACATTACCTTTGGTTTTACCTTCAATCGTTGCTGGTGCACTCTTGGTATTCTTGTATTCCCTCGCGCATTTTGGCGTACCGGCAATCTTAGGCACGGAGCGGGGAATTTACAATATACCTACCAAGATTTATGAAAGGATCTATGCTTCAGGTGGATCCTATGAAGCTATCAGGACAGGAACCATTCTTTCCACCGTGTTGGTTATTACTGCGACGCTTATCCTAAAAGCTCAGAATATAGTATTGAAGAAAGGTCGCTTTCAAATCATTGCAGGGAAAAGCATGCGCCCAACGGTCATGAAACTGCGTGGAGCCCGATGGCCTTTGTTTGCTTTCTGTGTGCTTTACCTTTTGATAACCGTAGTGCTCCCCACAGTCACAATCTTCCTGATCGGAGGACTGAAAACCTATGGATTGCCATTCGTTCCCAAAAATATGACTTTCCTGAATTATGAAGAAATCTTTAAACTGAGAATGACTAGGAGTGCTATTTGGAACTCCCTGTATCTTTCCACCTTAACCGCATTCGTTACGATGCTTGCAGGTGTAATGATAAGCTATGTTATTGTTAAAATGAAAGTGAAGGGTAAGTTCATTCTGGAATTCCTAGGGGTTCTTCCCTATTCCCTTCCTGGAACTGTCATTGCCCTTGGATGTATCCTGACATGGTCTGGCAAATTCGGTATCAATCTCTATAATACCGCCGGAATTATCTTTGTTGCCTACATTGCACGTTACATGGCTTTTTCAATCAAATCAAACTCAGCTGCATTGGAGCAGGTTTCTGACTCTCTTGAGGAAGCATCCAGAAGTTGTGGGGCAACTCACTGGCAGACATTGACAAATATTGTAATCCCATTAATCCGACCAGGCATGATCAATGCATTTTTCTTGATTTTCCTTCCTGCTTTGAGAGAGTTGACTACTTCAGTCCTACTCTATGGGCCAAACACGAGAACAATTGGTGTAGCCATCTATGCATTGAATGAAGACGGAGAAACAGTTAGGGCTGCCGCATTGGCAGGTATCGCACTGATTATCATTTTCTTTGGCGAAACAGTCATCAAAGGGGTACTCGCCCGCTTTGACAAAACAGCAAGGAGCTAGGACATGCCAGCATTAAACCTTATAAATGTTACGAAGTTATTTGGCTCGGTCAAAGCTGTCAATAAACTCAATCTGGAAATCGAACAAGGGGAATGCTTCTCATTCCTCGGACCCTCAGGTTGCGGGAAAACAACCACATTGAGAATGATTGCCGGATTTGAAAACCTCGATGAGGGGGAATTGTACTGCGATGGGAAACTATTTTCCTCAAGTTATAAACATTTCTACCTTGCTCCGGAAAAACGTAATTTCGGTATGGTGTTCCAAGCGTTTGCTGTATGGCCCCATATGACAGTCTATGATAATGTTGCGTTTCCACTCCAGATTAAAAAATTATCAAGAAGCGAGATTCAGTCCAGAACAGAGTTGGCTTTAAAAGCTACCAGTCTCACCAAGGAAGCCCAGCTTTTCCCAGGAAAACTTTCCGGCGGGCAACAGCAACGAATAGCCTTGGCTAGGGCTGTAGCTATAAACCCTAAGGTCATGCTGCTCGATGAACCCTTGTCCAACCTTGACCCTCACTTACGTGAGGAGATGCGATTTGAAATCAAAGAACTGCAAACGAAATTCGGCTTTACCGTAATTTATGTAACCCATGACCAAAGCGAAGCCATGGCCTTAAGTGACCGCATGCTTGTTATGAAAGAAGGGGTGGTACAACAAATTGACAACCCCCTTGAAATCTACAACAATCCTGCCAATAAATTTGTTTTTAGTTTCATAGGACTTTCAGATTTCATTCCTGTAATGGTAAAAGATCGAAAAGTGTTTATCGAAGGAGCTATGGAGAATGGTGCGTTACAGGTTGAACTTCCAAATACTTTAAATCCTGCACTTACCTACGATATAGCATGCCGACCAGGGGAAATTGACTTTGCCTCGACCGGTATAACAGCTTTTGTACTCAGAAGAACCTATCTTGGAGATGTTGTCGATTACCTGTTAAAAATTGGTAATACCGAGATTAGGGTCCAGAAGACCAGACGAGAAGCCATTGCAAAGGCTGGGGAAACATGTCATATAAAATTCAATCGAATTTTATGGTACGATCACAGTGAAGAGACGACATCTAAAACCTAACAGCAATAAAATGGTCTCCAGGGAACCCTGGAGGCCAATTTTTGGTTGTGCATCATCTACTTTGTTAGGAAAATATTGTCGAAATGTATCATAAACTCATTCTTGGATATTTCGGATTCTTTTGTAACAGTCTCTTGCAGGGGTATCTTGGGGGCAAGGGGACCTCTGATGGGAGAAACACCTGCAGAGTAAAGGATTCTTTGTCCTTCATCACTTAGCATGAAATCTATAAATATTTTCGCTTCCTTCTTGTGATTTCCTTTGGCAAGAAGTGCTATTGGACTTGCCCAGGCAATAGTCGTGTCCTGTGGATATACAAAGTCAATGCTTTGCCCGAGTTGTTTGGCCATCAAAGCTACATTATCGGGTATAACCGCTAACAAAGCCTTGCCCTCACCCACCTGGTAAGCTGTTGCCCCACTTCCACTACAAAGTTGAGTTCCCCCTTGTTTCAGTTTCTCCAGATAAGACCATCCAAATTCCGGGTTCTCTACAAGCATTTTCAATGAAGTCAGGCTTGAACCAGAACTAACAGGATCGCTGAGTATCAGACCCTTAAACCCTGGAAGCTCTGCCCACGATTGGGGAATGGCGCTTTTCTCAAGCAAATGTGTATTATAGGCAAAAACCATGACAAGCAATCGAGTTGGAGTAAGCAAATACTGCATATCCTTAAATTGTAGGGGAATATCCTCGCAATAAATACTCTTATAGGGTTCAATCATATGTTCTTCAATCAGCCTATCATAGGAAAGCGGGTCAGCAATCCAAAGCAAATCAGCTTCAAGGCTGTCACTCTGCATCTCTGCCGAGATTTTTGTAAAGATTTTACCTGACCCTGCATGGAAATAGCTCAGCTCAATATCGGGGAAAGTGTCTTCAAATTCCCTCTTGATCAAATCAAGCTGATTCTCTTGCATTGAGGTATAGAGAACAACTTTTCGCTTTTCACTCCCAGCTGAAACTGGAAGATTCTTTGTACCCAATAAAAACCAAATCAGAAAAATTGAGATCGAGAGAATAAGAAGAAACGAAAACGACAAAGCAATGATAATCCTATATTTTCGTTTTAACATATAACATCCTTAGCATGGTCTTTCTTCCATTGGCTTGGAGTCATGTTGGTAGCCTTCCTAAATAAGGTAAAAAAATATTTACTATTTGGGAAACCTGAACAAAAAGATATCTCCTTTATAGTCAAGCTATTATCCGCCAATAAAAGCTGTTTTGCCTTTTCCAAACGGATATCATTGATTTTATCAGCAATCGATCCCCCTGTTTGTTGCCGAAACAATTTCCCTAGGTAGACCGGGGAAAATGACAATTCATCTGCAATTTTCTGTACGCCTAGGTCCAAATCCTGATAATCCCGCTCAATAATCTGGTTTATATGCTGTATAATGTTACCCAACCTTCCTTCCTTTGATTGCAGTATATACTCGGCATGAATAGCAAAAGACTCTCTGAAAATTTCATCGATTATTGAAAAATCACGATAAGTCCAGACCGCTTGATCAAATTCTTCAAAGACTGAATTATCTAATTGTCTGGAAGGAGCCAAGGTAGCAAGATAAAGCCGTTTGAGGGAAAAACGAATATACGTCAATCTGCACATAATCAATTCTTGCCTGAATTGGAGATAAAAAGTATAGGCCTGGACAGCTCTGGATTGTGAAAGGCAAGTAAGTATCTGCGTTTCATAATTCTGTTGCCTAGGCAATTGGAGCACTTTTTCATCCAGCATCTTTTCATGATAGACCAACTGGCGACATTCCTCAAACATCGAGTAAGACATACACTCAAGTACTCGCTCATAACTGTTTCTGATATCAGAATCCCAAGATAGGGGATTACCTACCGAACTACAACACTGATACTGTTCGCATAGATTTTGTATTTTGGATTCATCAAGGACTCCTTGGATAAAACAGACCAAGCAGTCCTTATGGTGAACCGCAATAGCCGTAAAGGCTATAGAAGAAGCATCCTCAAACAAAGCTTCCCCGTCCTTTGAAAAAAGGACTAAAGCAAAAGGAACGTCCAGGGCGAAGGGCACGGAATAGGTTAGGAATTCTACCTGCAGGATTTCCAGGTCATTGCAATTTCTAGTAAGCAAATCTCTCAGATATTCGGCTCTCAAATGCCGCTCATATCCTTTTTCAACAATTTTTGCTGAATTTGAAGAAATAACTAACTTGTCAACATAATCTTCGACCGAAAGAGTTTCCTGTGACAAATGGCTTTTCCGTAATGCTCTATCGACACGTTGTAAAGGATGGAAAAACCTGAGGGCAGTAAAAAGACCTAACAAGGAAACAAGCAACAACGCTGTAAATATTGCCATATAGGTATTTGCTTCCATCTCATTGAGTTCACGGAGTAATTCATTTCGTGAAAGATGCCGCACAAAACACCAATCGGTATCACCAAAAGTACTGTAAAGATAGAGTTCAGTCTGGTTACCATTTTTTACGTCAAATCGACCGGAATCACTACTCCTCATACGAATCAAAGACTCAATTTCCTGTTGGGATTGAGCATCTATGGCATAGGTTTTTCCAATTACTCTATCTTGGTCATTGAGCAAGAGAACTTCCATCTTACCAAGAAAACTTGTAAGGACAGTATCAAGCCAATCGGCATGGACATTGATTATCATTGCATTGTCATAGGAGTCATTCAGGTCTTCTTCGAAAAGAATATAGGTATATACCGGTTCCAATCCTCGAGCATAGGGTTTCGGAATGAAACGAAATACAGGTTTCATCCGATTTTTCGGATTTATTTGTTCCAGAAGGGAGACAGCCCCCTGATCGAAAAAATCTATGGATGCACCTTCAGGCATATTGCTTGTAGTATAAAAATATTCTGATTTTGCATTATAGATATACACGGAATAGACAGAAGAGCTATATCCTCCATAGGAATCCAGATTCCGTACGCCTTCAATTTTTTCACTGTTTGAAAGCTTTGTGGAGGTTCGCAATACAGAAACCTTTTCATCATAGAATGTCTGCATCGCACTGATATATACTACATCATTGATATAGTTGACAATTGAATCGCTTTGGGACAAAACATCTTTATTGGTCCGTTCTAGTATATTAAGAGAAATTCGTTCAAATTGTTGATAAAGGACGAACAACAACAGCAAGCTTAAAAGAATAATAGGGATGGCAAAGCCAACCCATGTAAACCTTATCGACTGATCAGATTTTTTAACAAACACGTGCCATCCCCCACCCCAAAAAAGCATTTCATGATACACCTTTTTTAGCCTCAATGCGTATATTTTTCTTATATCCATCGAAGGGTGTTTTCTTTTGATGGTTGTCTGAATTATTGCTCGCTTTTTAGAGGATTCAACAAAATGTGCTCTCAAGGCAAAAATCCCTCTATTATTTGAAGGCTTAACATTGTCGAACTGATAGAAAAATAGGGAACTATAGCTTGCAACAGAACTTGAATCCCCCCTAGCAGGGCCTTTGGGCGGCAGGCACAACCGGGCTCCCTTGGCTCCTCCTGGATAGCTGATATATTTTCTATCAGAATGAAAATTAATCAGGGAAAAATAAATATATATTTATTTACTTTATATATATTTAAACACAGTTATTCAAATTAATAAATTTTTTTTATCTTTTTTGCCGCCAAGTTATTGACTCGGGGGGTGAAATACCCAATTATGGGGCTACCAAATTTCTATCCACAAGGAGAAACGCTATGTCCAACAAATTGTCTGAATCGTATATTCTCCTTTCCATCCCAGCCTGATAACCCACGTTTCAACCTTGGTTCCAAGGTTCATTTCTATCCACCGATCCAGGGTATGGCGTATGTTGACCTGGACGGGCAGAAATCACAGGACTAGGAGGTTTTGCTATGGGCAAACCTACCAGAAAACTTCATTTCGTTGCTATCGTGGCGGCTACCTTGGCCGTGCTCTTCCTCTTCGGTTGCAGTAAGGATTCCGCTTCCCAAAGCGGTAAAAGTGCCAACGGAAGCCGCAAGTTGTATATCTACAACTGGTCGTACTACACCCCTGATTCCGTAATCGAAGCGTTCGAGAAGGAATATGATGTCGATGTAGTACTCGATTATTTTGCATCCAATGAGGAAATGTTTGCCAAACTCATGGCAAGCGGTGAAGCCGGCTATGACATCATTTTCCCCTCAGGCGACTACGTTTCCATTATGATGAACCTTGGCATGCTTGAGAAAATGGACAGAAGCAAGATGCCGAATCTCCAGTACATCTCACCAATGGCTCTCGAGAAAGCAACCTATGACCATGCCATGGATTACTCGGTCCCCTATTTCATGGGTGCTGCCGGTGTTGCCGTGAACAAGACAATGGTCAAGGACTATGAACGCACCTGGAACATCTTCGGCGACACAAAGCTTGCAGGGCGCATGGTCATGATGGATGATATGCGCGAAGTAATGGGTGACGCCCTCAAGTACCTTGGCTACTCGGTCAACACTACTGATCAGGCACAGCTTGAAGAGGCCCGGAGACTGGTCACTGACAAATGGAAGCCCAATCTCGTAAAGTTTGACGCCGAAGGTTTTGCCAAATCCTTTGCATCCGGTGAATACTGGGTTGCCCAAGGCTACGCAGAAGGGATTTTCGAGGAACTGCCTGAGGACAAGTGGTCCAATGTCGATTTCTTCCTCCCCGAGAACGGAGGACCCATGTATATCGACTCCATGTGTATTCCCAAGGGAGCACGTAACTACGATCTAGCCCTGGAATTCATAAACTTCATTCACAAACCGGAAAACTATGCACAGTTCCTTGATCGTTTCCACTTCCCTTCCTCTGTCAATACCGAAGCTGAGAAGTTTACCACCACGACACCGTTCTACACGGTCGATATGTTGAAGAACTACGAGCTGAAAAATGACCTTGGGGCCAATCTGGAAACCTATAACAAGATTTGGGAGACCATCCGTTACGTTGACTAGATTGCATTGACCCTTTCCCGCATTGCAAGGTAAAGTCTGGGTAAGCGAGGCATTTATGACCGGTTATACCCACGACACGTACATCTCTACGTTTACCTGGCGGTATGGAAGCGATGCAATGCGTTCCATCTATAGCGAAGAACACAAGCGAAAATTGCTCAGACAGGTCTGGATTGCGCTGGCTACGGCACAGCGTGATGCAGACCTTGTCACAGAAGAGCAACTTCGTGAATTAATCGCACATAAAGATGACATCGACATCGACCGCGCGAGTGAAATCGAAGCAGAAATCCACCATGACCTCATGGCTGAGATCAAGACCTATGCGGAGCAGTGCCCAAAAGGGGGAAGTATTATCCACCTGGGGGCGACAAGCATGGATATCCTGGATAACATGGATGCCATGAGGCTCAAAGAAGCTATGGCCCTTACCCTCAAGAATGTAAAAATTCTGTTGGAAGCCTTCATTGAAAAGATGGATAGCTACGCCGAGAAAGCCTGCATGGCCTTTACCCACATCCAACCAGCTGAACCGACAACCGTCGGCTATCGGTTTGCCCAGACAACCCAGGATCTTGTAGAAGATCTGAAAGCCTTACAGGATGTATATGGGTCTATCAGGGGAAAAGGAATGAAAGGGGCAGTAGGAACCTCTGCCAGCTATTGTGAGCTGTTGAAAGGAACCGGTATCACTCCCTTTGAGATGGAAGCAAAGGTAATGGACCAGCTCGGGCTTAAGGCCTTTACCGCAGCAACCCAGGTGTATCCCCGCAAGCAGGACTGGCGTATCGTAAGCGCTCTCAGCGGCCTTTGCTGTACTCTCTACAAGTTTTTTATCGATTTCAGGATATTGCAGAGCCCCCCTATCGGCGAATGGAGCGAACCGTTCGGGTCCAAACAGGTGGGATCCTCAGCAATGCCATTCAAGCGCAATCCCATCAACAGTGAGAAAATCGACAGCCTATGCAGGTTTGTAAGTTCCCAGAGCGAAGTCCTCTGGCAGAATGCCGCCTCCACTTTGTTGGAAAGAACCCTCGATGACAGCGCAAACCGGCGATTTGTGCTTCCAGAGTGCTTCCTTGCAACCGATGAGATTCTCATGACTGCTACAAAAGTAATTCGCGGAATGCAGATCCATGAAACAGGAATCAAGAGAAACCTCGATACCTATGGGCTATTTGCAGCAAGCGAGCGGCTCATGATGGAGTTGGGAAGAAAGGGTGCAAACCGGCAGGAGATGCATGAATTAATTCGCAATCACAGCCTCAAGGCTTGGAGTGAGGTGCAAGAAGGACGACCCAACCCCCTTGCCGCTTCTTTGAAGACTGACCCGGTGGTTCTCAGTTTCATGACAGAAGACGAAGTGCTTGCTTCGTTGGATGCAGAAGGGTATGTCGGGGATGCGCCCAAAAGAACACGCCTGGTCATTGATGAAGCCAAGGCAGCCATCGGCAAATAACGTGTGCAAAAGGGAAAGCGAGCCATCACCAAGCCAATAATGGTGGCCCGCATTCCCTGGTTGTTTCTTTTCTAGGTAGGTTGCACCGGGTACTTTGAGGCGCATACGGTCAAAGGAGGAACGAACATCAAACCAGTTGCATTGATAACGGGAGTCAGCAGAGAAATCGGGATAGGGGCGTCGATTGCAAGGACCTTGGCCAAAGCCGGCTGGGATATTGCACTGACGTACTGGAAACCTTATGACGCCACCATGAGTTGGGGAAGCAACAGCAAGGATATCGAGAACCTCATACAGGAACTTACTGAACTGGGGGCACACACTTTTTCCCTTGAGGTTGACCTTTCAGATGACAAGGCCGCCTCTTTACTACTACAAAAGACCATTGAGGCTTTGGGATCTGTCACCGCGCTGGTCCTTTCCCACTGTCACTCAGTTGACAGTGATATCCAATCGACAACCCTGGAAAGTTTTGACATGCATTTCAAAGTGAACGCCAGAGCTACCTGGCTGTTGATACGGGATTTCTGCAACCAATTCTCCGCAGAATTCGGAACAGGGAGAATTATAGCCATTACAAGCGACCATGTTGCAGGCAATCTTCCCTATGGGGCAAGCAAGGGTGCAATGGACCGTATTGTATTGGCTGCAGCCGAAGAAAACAGAAAAAAGGGAATCACAGCCAACGTAATCAACCCGGGCGCAACTGATACTGGCTGGATGCAAGACGATCTCAAAGCCTTTATCCGGGATGCAACATTTCTCAACAGAATAGGAAGACCTGAAGACTGTGCAAATCTCGTTGCATTTCTTTGCAGTGAAAAAGGTGGGTGGATAAATGGCCAGCTCATCTACAGTAATGGAGGGTTCAAGCCCCAATAACCGGTAGCGTTATCTACCTGAGAATCGAGGCATAGATCAAAAAGTAGATTGACATTCTCAAAAATCGAATCTGGCAGGCTAGCAGAACCGGGATCGGTTTCAATTTGACGATACCTGCAATGCAGCAAATCGTCGAGAAGGGAAGCGGGGTCATCCCTGAGATGACAATTGCCCACATTCCGTATTTTTTGAGGATTTTCTCTGAATCACCCCCTGCCAACCGGAGTGTCAAATGCTTGATAAAGGGAATCAAACCTATCAAACGGCCAAGCAAATAGGCTGAATAGGCACCTGCCATAGAACTTGCACCCATCACAAAAATGGCAGTAAGGGGATTCCACTTGAGCACAAAAGGCCACATCATATCAGGGGAAAGCGGCAGGATGAGCATATCTACCAGATAGACAAAGAGCGCAACGCCTTTCATGCCAAAATCCGAAATAAACTTCTGTATTGGAGCTGACTCATTGAAGGCTTGTAGGTTGGTCACTTGGATAATAAAGAAAATAATCGATAAGAACAGGACCGTTAGTACAATCGTTTTAAAAAGCAACTGCTTGAAATCGAGGGTACCATCCTCAAGCATGAGGCTTTCTTTGGAAAACATTTTTTTCAATCGCTTGAAAACATTCATTCTAAAAGTCTCCTAAAGGAATCAAGAAAGTCTGCAGCCTCCCCCATTCCCATTCCTTGCCATAAGGGAGGGCGTCCTCCCCCTTTCCCCTGGAAGGAAGTAAGCAACGCTGCACGTTCTTTGGGGAAATCGAAAAGGGAAGAAGCTTTTCCACTGAGACCTACGAGCCAAAGCAGTCTCCCTTCTTCTTCTTTTGCTGCACAGAGAGCCAAATCTGGATAAAGGGCAAACACCTGTGCTATCTGTTTGAAATCAAGATCATCGATTACTTTCCAGAGAACCACAGGAATACCTTCTATTTTCTCTGCCTTTGTTACCAAGGCCTCAAGCATTACCTCTGCAAGTCGTTGCCCTTTTCTCTGCAACAGCGATTTATCCAGAACAGCCTGACGTAAAGCAACTTCTGCCACTGCAGCCAGGTTCTCTTTTGGAGCCGAGAAAAGCGCACTGAGTTTCATCACCACTGAGCGATTTTCCCTTATGTCTTCAAGGGCTTTTTGTCCAACGGAAAACACCAGACGTACATGCCCCCTGATTTTTTCCTGTGCAGTGTACTGGAACAACCCTACTTCCCGGGTATTTTCCGTATGGAGTCCCCCGCAGGCGATGGTGTCGATCCCTTCGATAACCACCAGCCGGATCCCGTCGCCTTTCACTTTTATTGTGCGGCGCAAAGGCAAGGCCTCAGCCTCTTTTTGGGTATGCACTTCATAGGAAACAGGATGAGCCTCAACAACAGCCTTGTTCACGGCATCCTCAAGCTGGTAACAGAGTGTCTCATCGATATTCGCGGTGTCGGTTTCGATTGTCAGGGCTTTTTCACCTTGGTGTACACTTACCGTTCCGATCCCAAAGCGGGAAAACAGTATCCCGCTCGCAATATGCTGTGCGGTATGCATTTGCATATAATGGTAGCGATGTTCCCAGTCAAGGTCAATGGAAACAGTATCACCAACCGAAAAGGTAGGCTCCTGGACTTTGTGGAAAATGTGTTTCTGTTCGTCCTTGATAGTATCGAGAAGCGGACATCCCCCAATACTTCCCCTATCCCCGCTCTGTCCCCCACCTTCGGGATAACAGATGGTTCGATCCAGCACCACACCTTCTTCGGTGATGGCAAGCACTTTTGCCTCGAGGCTTTTCAGATAGGGTTGTGCATAATAGGTAGCGATGGTGTTCATGGGAAAATCCTTTTCTTAGGGGCGATGCATGGTAAGGTAATCGTCGACCGGCAGGGCAGTCTCTGCCACAGGCAGATGGAACTTGAATTTGATGGCGATAAGCCTGATAGCCAGCACCAAAAACGTACAGGCCAGAAACTTGCCTAACAATCCGAGAGAGGTTCGTTCCAGTAGCAGATAGATAACACCCCCGATAAGGGAGGCTGTTGCATAGAAGTCGCTGGTGAGGACCGAGGGCACCGACCTGCTCATAATATCCCGTATGACCCCACCTCCGACCGCTGAGAACACTCCACAAAGAAGCTGTCCGACTGGTCCGATGCCATACATGGCGCCTTTGGCAACACCAAGTGCGGTAAAGACCCCCAGTCCAAGGGCATCGCAGAAGAGGATGGTCCTCCACCTTCCTACGAAGGTAGGGGCGAGAAAGAATACCGCCAAACCAACCAGGACACATACAATGATGTAGGAACTATTGGTCAATGCGGCAACGGGTGTTGCCCCGATGAGAACGTCGCGGAGCATGCCTCCCCCACATCCTACGGTGCAGGCAAACACAACTACCCCGAGGATATCCAATTTGCACCGCACCCCTTTGACCGCACCGGTTATTGCGAAGATGAGTGTCCCGAAAATATCGAATGCATAGATGATTGTCTGTTCCATTTCCATATACAGAAGCGTATCATCAAAACCAGACTTGTCCAAGAAGGCTAATGTGGGTATCTTAAGGTAAAGTTGCAAGGAGAACGTGATGGCATTCATAAAATCAGCATGGGAACTCGCTTTGGAAAAGACAGAAACGCTGCAGGTAGACCCAGAGAAAATCAAGCATGATTTGAAAGTAAAGGAAGGTCGCCAGCTAGCTGCCGCATTCCTCATGGATATCGATATCACCAAAGAAGAGACGTTGGAGAAATTCTCAGCCTACCCGGCAGAGGAACAGAAAGCAGTAACGGAAGGCATGGCCCTGACTTTGCTTGCAAATCTCACGTTGCCAAGAACTGAAAAGTTTCAGGAGAGTTTTGCAAAAATTACAGAACTCGGAAACATTATAGCCCCTGAAAACGAAGACCTAACCAGCCTCATGGGGCAGCTTGAGGCTTTCTTTTCCCAGTATTTCAAAAACCAGGAAGATATGATCGAGCGAATGAAACAGCAGTTTGCACCTCAGCTTGAACAAAAGCAGGCACAATTGCGCCAGCAATATGGTCCGAATTTCATGCTCCGTCCAGAACAAGACCCTGAATTCATGAAGCTTTTGGATAAAAACCTTTCCCAGCTCGATACCCAGTACAACAACATCCTCATGCAGGCCAAAAACCAGATCAAGGGAATCCTCAATATCGAATAGTAATGGAAAAAACTATTTCCCATTGGAGTCCTTGCTTTTCCAGTAATAGGATTGAAAGCCGCCACGATGTACATCGCAGCGGCTTTTTTCAAGTCAAAACTACTGGTTATCCCCAGGTTACTTCCAATACTTTTCCATTCTCTTTACCAAGGATGCGCGATAGGCTTCCCAGTCGGTGATTGGATGGAGGGCAACGCCTTCCTCGCATGCTGCCTTCGCAACTGCGACTGCTTCATATTCGATTACGCGTGGGTCGAACGGTTTTGGCACAATGTAATTGCGTCCAAAACTGAACTTTGTTCCACCGTAGGCTTTCTCAACTGAAGCGGGGACACTTTCCTTTGCCAGTTTTGCAAGGGCCAAAGCTGCAGCCATCTTCATCCCCTCGGTAATCCTAGATGCACGTACATCCAAGGCTCCGCGGAAAATAAAGGGGAAGCCCAACACATTGTTGATCTGGTTGGGATAATCACTTCTCCCCGTTGCCATGATAAGGTCACTGCGGGTTGAAACAGCCAGTTCATAGTCAATCTCGGGATTGGGGTTGGACATGGCAAAAACAACAGGGTCCTTGGCCATGGAGAGCAACATTTCAGCTGTTACACAATCGGCAACAGAAAGACCCATGAAGAAATCTGCATCGACCATGGCTTCTGCGAGAGTTCGCACTTCCCTTTCGGTGGCAAATTCTTCTTTCTCAGGGGTCATCCCCTTCGCCCTACCCTTGTAGATGACACCTTTGCTGTCGCACATGACAATATGCTCACGCTTGACTCCGGCGGCAACGAACATCTTTGCACAGGAAATACCTGCTGCTCCTGCACCATTGACAACGACTCTGATATCGGCAAGGGTCTTCCCTACGATTTCACAGGCATTCATCATCCCAGCAGTCGCAATGATGGCAGTGCCATGCTGGTCGTCATGGAAGATTGGGATCGGGCAGATCTTGATCAATTCCTGCTCAACCTTGAAGCATTCAGGTCCTTTGATATCCTCAAGGTTGACACCACCGAAGGTGGGGCTCAAGGCTTTGACAATTTCAATCAGCTTGTCAGGGTCTTTTTCATCAACTTCAATATCAAAAACATCAATATCGGCAAATCTCTTGAACAGAACACCTTTTCCTTCCATAACAGGTTTGCTGGCCAAAGCCCCACGGTCTCCAAGACCGAGGATTGCAGTCCCGTTGGAAATGACGGCCACGAGGTTCCCCTTGGAGGTATATTTATAGGCATCCTCAGGGTTCTCTTCGATTGCCAAAACAGGCTTTGCAACACCTGGGGTATAGGCAAGTCCGAGGTCACTTGCAGTCTGACAGGGCTTCGTAGGCACTACGCTTACTTTCCCGGGAACTCCATCCAGGCAATGGTAGGCCAATGCCCTCTCTTTCAAATCGTCATTCATATTGGTTGGCTCCTTAGCTTCTTATGTTATTTCTTCTCGAAATCCCAGTGATAATCCATCTTGTAGCGATCACGCAGGGTAACCATTACTTTCTGGAGGGAGGGAGGAACAGGACATCCGTGTTCATTCCTGAATTTCCAGGCAAGATATTCCTTTTCCCCTGCAGTGAAGATGTAATCCTCGCCTGGTGCCTTTTCACTGGCACGCAGCTGACGGCAAATGGTACCTGCAATGCGTTTGAAGGTTTCCAATCCCATGAAATGCTCAGGATCGATCGCAATAAAGAAATGCCCGAGAGGATAAGGAATCGGCTTGTGGTTTTCGTCAAACCCGTTGAGGGCCTTCATCCAGGAACCATCCTGCAAGGCGGCACAGAGGATTTCGACGATTGTAGCATACCCATAGCCTTTATAGCCCCCGGTCATGTCTCCGATTCCCCCAAGCGGGGTAAGGGCGGCTTTACCGGTAGTCAAATCCTCGAGCACTTGCTTCGTATCGGTTCTGGTCTTCCCTTCATGGTCGATGACCCATCCTGGAGGAAGGTCTTTTCCGGCTCTCCCATAGACTTCGATCTTTCCTCTCTGGCTCACAGAAGTGGCACAGTCGAGTACAAACGGGAATTCCTCATCGGTGGGAAGGCCAAAGGTGAGGGGGTTCGTTCCAAGCATATTCTCTACACCAAAGGTAGGGGCGATTGAAGGACGGGCATTGGTTCCGGTAATACCGATCATCCCCGCTTCGGTAGCCATGGTGGCAAAGTAACCGGCTATTCCATAATGGTTTGAATTACGGACAGCAACCATACCCATACCATATTTCTTGGCTTTCTCAATTGCCATTTCCATTGCTTTATGACCTACGACATGGCCCATGCCATTATGCCCGTCAAGCACTGCAGTTGCATCCTGGTCTTTGACAACCTCGATTTCTGTGACAGGATTCATGATACCGATGTCGATGCGATCAATGTAGATTGGCTTGAGACGTCCGATGCCATGGCTATCGATGCCTCTCTTGTCACTTTCGATCAACACATCACCGATAATCTTGGCATCAGCTGCAGGTACACCGGCATGAATCAAAGCTTCTTCCATAAACTTTTCCAGTTCCGGAAAATGAATCCAAGCACAATCTGCATAATGTTCGGCGTATTCGTCCAGAAATTTCATATGAGCCTCCTAGTTTTTTTCATCAGCAATCAATATCTGTAATCCCTCACGGGTTTCCATTTGTTCTATGATGTGACCACCGTTTTTATCGGTCACCAATACATCGACCCTGTCTATCGAGACAGTCTTGAAATTCGAGACAACACCTACCTTGTTTCCGCAGGCCACTACGATGACTTTGCCCACGGTATGTTCGATCATGGCCCTGGTAGTTTCGGCTTCCTCCAAAACGGGTGTTGAAAGCCCTGCCGTCAAGGAAAATCCATCCACCCCTATAATTGCTTTATTGGCATATACTTCCGATACTATCAAGGAAGAAAGAGAACCGGATACAGAATGGGAACGGGGACGGTAGACCCCGCCGGCCAAGATAAGCCTGATCTGTTCCTGTTCCTTGCAAAGCCAGATAGCATCGATGTTGTTTGTGACAATGGTAACTTTTTTGCCTAGATCTACAATGGCCCTGATCGCCTCAAAGGTAGTGGAACCACTGTTGATATAGAGGGTATCCCCCTCGTCTATCAAGGTTGCGACCAAACGGCCGATAGCTTCTTTCTCACTTGGGAATTCTGAAGCTTTCTGCAGGTAATCAGGTTCAATGGGGAGATTGCGTCTTGCAGCGGCACCACCGTGTGTTCGCTCGACAAGGCCGTTTTTGGCAAGCTGGTCCAAGTCCCGGCGGATGGTGAGTTCACTGACTTCAAGCTCTGTGGCCAGATCAGCTACGTTTACCGTACCGTTTTTACTGATAAGGGAGAGTATATATTGGTGTCTTCCGGCAGGGATTGTTGACATACAAGCTCCTTGAATGTTTTTGAACTTTTAAATACCGTTAAAATCATATTACAATCATAAACGTTCATATGTCAATCAAAAGACACTTTTTTTACAGGATGAAAAAAAACCTGCATCCGATTGGGAAGCAGGCTGGATAGATTTAGAAATAAAGCACCGGGCTATACACCGAATACCGTGGGTAATATCGGGTATACCTCCAATTGAAGGCAGAACCGAACGAAAAACCGATATAGGGTAAAATACTTCCGGACAGCCCCGAGACCCTGGTTTCGTCAACTATGTGCAGAAAGGCGAGATCTGCGAAGGTCCCAAGGATAAGGGCAAAGTCCCATATCTCATTGCCTGCAAACCGAAACCTGGCCCCCAGGTCTACGGCAGCTCCCAGCTGCTGCTCCAAGATACTGGTAGCTGTATCTGTACCGGTGAGTGCATAAAATGGCCCTACAGATAAAAACCCTGTCACGCCACCTGCCAGAACAGAAGTGAACGTCGGACCGGTAAAGAGAAACAACCGCAGAAAGGCTGGATTTGCATCAAGCGAAAAGCTCATGGCAAACTTGGTTTCCAACCCGATATCTGAGTTACGAGGAAATGCAAACCAGGAAAAATCATACCCGATGGCATCTTCCTGTCCGCTTGAAAGAGTTAGCCCGGATTTATAGGGGATATCATAGACGAAAGACGAATTAACCCAGCTTTCCGGGGTGGTTGCAAAGAGTCCGATTGAAATAAAGACCAAAAGAAGCGTTACAGTAACTGTTTTTCTACTCATAGTATACCTCTGAAACGGAAAGAACTCTCTTATATCAATCCCATTTCCTCTTGATTATCATTTAATTATCTGCTATGGTCAACTGTACGAAAAACATGGTGCCATACCCAAGCGGTAAGGGAAAGGTCTGCAAAACCTTGATGCATCGGTTCGAATCCGATTGGCACCTTTTGACAAATGAAAGCAACTCCTTCTCGAGGGAGTTGTTTTTTTTTGCTTTTTCTAAGTTCCTCACCACCCTGGCACACTCCCCCATCCAGATCATTTCACCGGGGAAAAACCGTTACGACTACCGGCAAACAGGACCTATCCTAGCTTTCAAATGCCAAAATGCAATCCAAACACACTACACAATAAGCGACATTTCATCACTTTATAAGGATTTGTCATTCGCTCCCGAGGATATTTTTTTTGAAAAAAAAGCTCTCAGAATAAGTTATTTCAAGAAATATAACCATTAATTCTTTTACTTATAAACATATAAACAATTCTTGAAGCATCGAATAAATAGCGAAAAGTTTTGTATTGACAGATGTATTAATCGGTGTATATTATATTGTATACGTTAAGGTATTTAACGTAAATCCAATCTCGAAAGGAAGAAAGAAAATGAAAAAAGCAACTGTCGCTCTGTTAATGGTTCTGCTTATCGCCTCATTCGGCCTTTTTGCAGACGACTTGGTCGATGAAACTTTTCATCCAGGACCCCCAACGATTCTAACTGACTGCTTGGCAGTGAAAACACTTATCCCAAGCATCAGCTGGATGTGGATTGCTCCTTGCTTCGCCCAAGGACAAGGACCAACATTGGAAAACAACTGGGACTGCGGACCTCATTGCACACAGTACTACGTAACAGGTCCTGGTGAGCAGAATGTAGGCAAGTGCCTGTATGTCCTGTCGAACAACCGTGGTGGATATAGAGTAAACATGAAAGCCAAGGCTTTGAAGTGTGATTGGCTGGGATTCAATACCTATATCAACTATAGGGCAACCTGCGGCGACGCATCTGTAGAAACAAACAATGATCCGTTTGTTGATGCAGCCGATCCTGTCGAGATTTTCGCCAACCTGCATATGCTGCAGATGACCTGTAACCCAATTGGTATCAATGTAAATCCATGGGAATACATGTTGGCAGCATCTGGCTTCTATACCGGCGTAATCTTCTTCACATTCATCGCTTGCTAAGATCGATTCTGCACTCCTAGCTTGAATCTGTCCAAAAAGGACTGCCACAACACACTTTGTGACAGTCCTTTTCTTTAGGCAAATCAAAATACCCTGTTTAGGGTACTTTGTTGTTTCTATTGCCATGTGCAAAAAAATACCCTTAGACCATGTTGGCCAAGGGCATTTTTCATATCAGGAGAAATTCTCTACCTGGTTTTACCTAGGTACGCGAACTTGATAGCTTCGTCTTCCAGCAGTTCTCTTCCTGGCCCTGTCATGGAAACCGTACCCGTTTCCATAACATACCCCCGGTCAGCGGTTTTGAGGGCGACGTTTGCATTCTGTTCAATGAGCAGGACGGTAACGCCGGCGTCGTTAATCTTCTTGATAATGGAAAAAATATCTTTCACCACCAAAGGAGCAAGCCCCAGTGAAGGTTCGTCCATCATGATAACCCTCGGGTTGGCCATCAAGGCACGTCCGACGGCAAGCATCTGCTGTTCTCCTCCGCTAAGCGTTCCGGCTTGCTGCCAGTGTCGCTCTTCAAGGCGGGGAAACAATTCATAGACCTTCTTGAGGTTTGGTTCTACGGTTTTGTCATCCTGCAGGTATGCCCCGATTTTCAGGTTCTCCAGCGTGGTGAGATTCGGGAAAACCCGGCGGCCCTCGGGAACCAGCACGATTCCTTTCTGCACGATCTTCTGGGTATCGAGGCCGTTGATTACTTCCCCGTCATAGGTAATGGTCCCCCCAGACAAGGGGACAAGGCCCATGATGGAACGCAAGGTGGTAGATTTCCCCGCCCCGTTTGCCCCGATGAGCGTTACGATTTCGTGCTCGTTGACATCGAAAGAGATTCCGTCGAGGGCGACAATTCCACCGTAACAGACTTTTAAATCACGTATTTCTAGCAGGCTCATACTTCTTCCACTCCCAAATAGGCTCTGATTACAGCCGGGTCGTTCTGGATTTCTTTTGGATTCCCAACGGCGATGGTCTTGCCGTAATCAAGGACATAGATCTTGTCAGAGATATCCATGACCAGATTCATGTGATGCTCGATTAAAAAGATGGTAAGATCGAACGATTGCTTGATCTCCTGGATGAACAAGGCGAGCTCTTCTGTTTCCTTGGGGTTCATACCTGCTGCCGGTTCATCGAGCAGCAAAAGCTTGGGGCCTGTCGCCAGAGCCCTGGCGATTTCGAGGCGTCTCTGCTTTCCATAGGGCAAGGAAGAAGCTTTCTCGTTCCGGTGTTCAATCAGTCCAACGGTCTCAAGTAACTTCTCCGACTCCTCATGCATGGTTCTCTCTTCCGTTTTGTTCAGTTTGAAGGTAGAACGAAGCATCCCTGCCTTGATATGGCAATGCTTGGCGATCAAGACATTCTCGAAGACCGTCAGCTCCTTGAACAACCTGATGTTCTGGAAGGTGCGTGCCATTCCCAGATAGGTTATCTTGTCTGGGGTATTGATCACTTGCTTTTCAAAAAAGGTCTTGTACGTCCCGTTATAGAGTTTCTTCATCTTCGAACGGGGGTGGTTTTCCCCGATAATCCTCTTATCGAAGGATACAGCCCCGTTGGTGGGAGAATATACGCCTGTAATGACATTGAAGGCCGTAGTCTTACCAGCCCCGTTGGGTCCGATAAGGGCGACGATTTTTCCGGTAGGAATTTCAATGTTGAGGTCATCGACGGCGACGACACCGCCGAACTGCATGGTCAGATGGTCTGTTTTCAATAGGATGTCGCTCATTTGGCACCCCCTTGTTTCTTTCCTCTCCTCTTAAAGAAGGCCAGTATGCGGTCCCAGCTGAATTCATTGCTGCCCATAAGGCCCCTCCGGTAGACAAGTACTACTACCATCAAAAGAATCGAGAAAATAATCATTCTGAACCCAGTCCTGAACAAGGGCACCTGCCAACCGAAAAGATTAAGCGGCTGGTCGAAGAACCTGAGCCACCATTCTTTGGAAGCGGTAACCAAAAAGGCACTGAGGATGCTTCCGGTAACACTCCCGATTCCTCCGATTACCACGATCAAGAGGATGTCGTAGGTAAGGGGGATGGAGAAGGTCTTCGCTTCGATGGAACGCATGTACATGGCAAGCAAGCCACCGGCCAAGGCTGAGAAGAAGGAACTTACGACAAAGCTCATTTCTTCATGTTTGAAAATGTTGATTCCCATGGCTTCGGCTGCGATCTCGTCTTCCCTGATCGCCTTGAAGGCTCTTCCGTAGGAGCTTTTTATCAAGAGCATCATAAAGGCTATGCAGATTGTCACCAGGACAAAAGGAGTTACCATGGAAGGAATCAAGCCACCGAACATCGCAGGAAAAGCTGGAATCTTGTTCAACCCGTAGGAACCATTGGTTACCTGGTCGAGCTGGGGGGAAGAAAATATTGCCCGTACGATCTCGGACAAACCCAACGTTGCAATGGCAAGGTAATCGCTTTTCAACCTCAATACGGCCATGCCAACCAAGGCGGCCAGGAAGGCTGCAAAAAGAGCACCGATGAGCAAGGCGATGTAGGGGAAAATTTCCTGGAACCAAACCGGTGATTCCGCTATGAAAATTTTCAGCCCCCTGATAGCTGGATGTACCCCATTCATATAGTAGACACCGTCAAGGTTCTTGACGGGAATCAACAGGATTGCGGTCGTATAGGCACCGATAGACATAAAGCCTGCCTGGCCCAGGCTGAACAACCCAGTAAAACCATTGAGCAGGTTCATGGAAACGGCTACCAGAGCCAGAATGGCACTCTTTTGCAAAATGGAGATCAACATGCCATTGCCGGCCTTATGGTAATTCAGCCAGTAGAGAAGACCAACCAAGAGCAAAACTGAAATTATGGTGAGCAGAGAGTTTCGTTTTATCCGCATAATTATACTTTCTCCACTGTTTTTTCGCCGAACAGTCCGGTCGGTCGCACGAGAAGCATTACGATCAACAAGAGGAAGGTAAAAGCATCGGAGAATGTTGAATACCCTAAAGCGACCAGCAACGTTTCGACTATCCCAATGAAAAAGCCCCCGATGACTGCGCCTGGGATGTTCCCGATACCACCAAAGACGGCGGCTACAAAGCATTTAAGCCCGGGCAGGGTTCCAGAAAAGGGGGTTACCGACATACGGTCGGTGAAATAGAGGATGGACCCGACGGCAGCCAGGAAGGAACCGATGGCGAAGGTTATGGAAATAACGCCATTGATGTTTATTCCCATGAGTTTCGCTGTCTCAAAGTCCTTGCTTACTGCTCGCATTGCCATACCGGTCTTGGTTTTGTTTACCAGGATCATAAGAACGATTACCAGGACTATGGTAATAATGGGGGTGAGCAAGGTGACAAACGAGGCGCTCAGATCCCCGATATGATAAATCTTCTTGAGAAACGGGATTTCAGGATAACCGCGGGGAATTGCGGTGAACAGGTAGGTTGCCAGGTTCTGCAACAGGTAGGAGACGCTGATGGCACTGATCATGATCGACATGCGGGGGGCACTGCGAAGCGGTTTATAAGCTATTCGTTCTATGCCTACGCCCATGAGCGTGGTTACCACCAAGGTGACTATGATGGCAATCGGCCAAGGCATACTTGCCAAGGAGAAAATCATGAAATAACCGGCCATCATGAAGATATCGCCATGGGCGAAATTGATCAAACGGAGAATGCCATAGACTAAGGTGTAGCCAATAGCAATCAGAGCGTAGGCTCCGCCAAGTGAAATGCCTGTCAGACAATGCTGCAGGATTGTTGTCATACTCATCCGGAAGTCTCCATACCCGCAATTGGTGTTTTGCAGTTCACAAACCTAAAAATACAAAATACCCGGGGCGGAAATTCGCCCCGGTTAGAAAGGAAATTCTTTCAGTTATTTTACGCTGACCGTCTTGAGGAACTTGAACTGTCCATTCTCGACGACTTTGATAAAGGCCATGTTCTTGGCAGCATCACCATTGGCATCGAATACGATATCTCCGGTCACACCTTCAACCTTCACACCGGTAAGGGCGTCGCGGATTGCTTTGCCTTCGGTGGAATTTGCTTTCTCGATTGCTTTGAGGGCGACGATGTAGGCATCATAGCCAAGAGCCGAAACAGCAGGAATGATCTCGGGCTGCTTGTTCTCTACGAGGTAGGGAACAAAACCCTTGATGAAGGAAGCTGCCTCTGCGGTTGCTGGGTCTGCACCATCAAAGAAGGTTGAGAGCACGACGCCTTCTGCGCTGGCTCCGGCATTTTCGATAATGGAGGAATTTTCCCAGGTGTCACCAGCCATGATTTTGGCGGTAATTCCAAGTTCGCGGGCCTGCTTGATGATAAGCGGGGCTGTTGCGATGGAGGACGGTGCAAAGATTACTTCAGGATCTGCAGCCTTGATGTTGGTCAAGATTGACTTGAAGTCGGTGGTGTTGGTCTGGAAGCGCTGTTCACTGACAACCTGACCGCCGAGAGCTGTATAGGCTTTGCTAAAGAAGTTTCCAAGCCCTGAGGAGTAGTCATCACCAAGCTGGGTGATAATTGCTGCTTTTTTAGCACCTTCCTGCCATGCATAGTTTGCCATGACGGTTCCCTGGAACGGATCAAGGAAGCATACGCGGAAATAATAGTCATTTCCCTGGGTTACCTGGGGGTTTGTGCAGGATGCACCGATGGCTGGTACCATGTTGTCAGCGAAGATGTCGCCGGCTGCAATGGATACGCCAGAACCGTAGGAACCTAGAATCACAGAAGCCCCGCTGCTGATCAAGCTCTGGGCTGCGGTTACAGCTTCGGTCTTGTCTGACTTGTTGTCAGCCTCGACGAGCCTTACCTTATAGGTTTCGCCATTGATGGTCACGGTGGGGTACACTTTGTTTGCATACCTCATGCCCAACACTTCCTGGTATCCACCACCACCGTTTTCACCGGTCTGTGGTTCAAATACCCCAATCACGACTTCTTTTTCTTTGGTCTGTTTCTCTTCGCTTCCGCCAGCAAAGAGAGCTGAGCAGGAAAGAAGCACGATCAACAAGCAAACAGTAAGTTTCTTCATACAAACCTCTCCACACACGTAAGATGCTGTCATTATTGCCGAGTCTACTCGTTTTGCGCAACAAAAAACTGGATAGACCAGCAAAAAACTTTACAAAATATCAGCTCTTTTCTAAAAACAGTTGCATTATCACGTTACTAATTCTGAGCTGGTTGCAATTTCTCTATACATATAGATGAAACAACAGCAGAAAGTACTTCATTAGAGAGAGCGTATAAACCAATGCCCTACAGTACACTCACTCCACCTAGACGGGCACTGCTTATTTACAACTTATCACGTATCTTGGCTCAAAGAACATATGATTCACCAAGCAAAAAACAGCAAAAATCGCTCATAACACTAACTTATACCCCAAACATGATACCTGTTGTCATATGTTCGACACTATGCCATTTTACTTATATTTATATAATATATATATTTACATATTTTTTAAAAATATTTCTTGATTTTTTTAACTTTTTTTTATTTTGTATTGACATAAGTCTTCTTTCACCTTACTATCAAAGTGTGCTCAGGGAAAGAGCATCTTAATGAAATGAACTTGCACAGGAGCCTGGAGCTCCCTAAAAAGGAAGAAAGAAATGAAAAAGACAATTGCTATCTTATTGGTTATGACAATGGCTTTGGTTGGAGTATTTGCGGCAGCGGAAACGACTACTGATAAAACTTTAAAGATCACCACCGCAGTCAGTGCAGCGTCAGGTTTTAAGGTTACTTCAAATGCTATCGGGGAAAACAATTTTGGTTATTTCAACAATAGCTTGACTACAATTGCATCACTTCCAGTAACCATTGAGAACGGGATTGGGGCAGATGCCTACCTTTCAGTCGCCAACAATAGCACTACCGCAAGCTTGCTTGTTTATATGAAAGCTGCTAACATGATAGCATCCGGCGTTGATACAACGATTGGGTATAAAGTAACTTGCAATGAAGTAGTATATGATACATTAAACGATACTGAGAACAAATTAGTCACCACAGTTTTAGGATCCTCTTCAACTGGTATAGCTATGGAAAGCGACCAAATTTCAGTAGTTCTTAATAGTGATTCATATTACGATGCAGCTCCCGGAAACTACGAAGGTATTATAACCTTTACAATTTCAGCTTCATGATTGCTTTGTAGATTCAAAGGAAAGCTACCCGATGGGTAGCTTTTTTTTATGCTTGCTTTTGGGTTCATGGGAATTATCTGCGGGAATGAAGAATCAGTCAAAACAGGAATCTGACCTAACATTATAGAAAATGGGCAACTCGTCTGTCAGTATTGAGTTAACCAAAAACCAAACCAACAAGGACGGACGCCCATGCAAGAGTAGCAATCAGGTACCAGGTACAACTTCCACACTTCCCCCAGAAACGATTGAAATAGAGCATTCCTGACAGGATTTGCAGAAATCAGGAACCAGGTAGGAAATCTACAGAATCCCCAGTCCCAGGTTTTAGATATGTTTTGGATTGAAGCGCACCCAAAACATTAGCACCTGGCATCCCCCTGCTGCAGCATTTTCTCTCTTTTCAGGCCCAGAGCCTAATAGCGAGTATGCAACTCAGTTTTATCTGATTGGTCACCCCGTTTTCTCCCCTTTCCCTCAATCGCCTTAAGCATCCACTTTATAAAGCTCTACCAATCGAGTTATAGTCCTCCACTTCCGATGCTATTCCTTGCATCAAGAGACTGCCCGGAACCATGCCTTCTTCCTACAACCTTCAAAGGATCCTTGGCCCTGATTCTCTTGGCTTTGTTGCAAGCATTCAATCTATTCTGTTCCATACATCTGTCTTATCTCCTAATAATGTAGAATCTCTCGTCATATTTTCGGTTTTACTTTCAGAAATTTTTCTATACTTATGTAAGTTTTTCAAACCTAGTGTCATATGTATTTTAAATTCTAAAATTTATATTTATTTATTTTATATATATTTAGTTTTACTATTAGTACCAGTTACTAATAGTACTTATTTTTGCACCCTTTCTATTGACATAAGTATTCTACATTATTATCATAAAGCCATGCTTAGGAAAAAAGCATACAAGACCTATTACTTGCATAGTGGCTTTAGCCCAAAAGGAAATTTTATATGAAAAAGAACTTTATAGCTTTAGTACTCGTAGCCCTTGTTGCTTCCTTCGGTTTGTTTGCAGCAGCCCTACCACAACCTGCAGAACTTAATCTTTCAACAACTATTTCAGGCATCAACCTGATGAAGCTAACCACTGACCAATTCAACCCGGCAACCCCGAGTCTCACTTTGTTCAACAATGCCCCAGATAATGAGACAACCGAAGTTGTATCAAGCGCAGCGGACACCGGGACCATTGCCTACTTGAGCATACTCACAAACAAGAGAACCGGTTTCACCGTAACTATGACAGCAGAGGCTCTTGATTCCGCAACCGTTGGCAACGACTTTCTGATTAACTATGTAGTAACCGCAGGGACTGCAACCTATGACACTTCCAATGGATCAGGAACCAACACCATTACAGTAAACTCAGGCATCGCAGGCCTTACCGCCTTCAGTTATCCTGTATCCGTAGATCTCAACGATACTGAATATGACGCAGCACTTGAGGACACCTACACAGGAACCGTAACGTTCACCTACACAACTAACGCTTAAGACAAATCTCCATCTTTTTGCATGACAATCTCCAATAAGGCTACCCTTTACCGGGTAGCCTTATCTTCAACCTTCGTAGAAATCCTTCTTGTTGCCCTTGTAAACCTCAGTCAGATTATTTGCTATGGCAGGCGCAAACCTCAACCTCTCCACCACCATTTCAAATAGCAACTACAAAAAACTTTCTCAGTTGGCTTTAGCCCCTTCGATAGCCAGCCTGCAGATAACAGTGCTACGTCAAATGCTACAACCGAGACGGTCAGTAACACAGAGCCCTCTGGTACAATTGCCTGGTTGCGCATTCCTGGCCAACAGAGAACCGGTTTCACATCTGGCATCAAGTAGCTTTCTTCGCTCCCCCAAACTGCACAGGAAACCTCCGCTCCAAATCCTTAATTTTTGATCTTCTCTTTTGCATACCAGCATTTTCAAGTCACTCGGAATAGATAACTAGTGTCAAACCATTTACATTTTCTTGCACTTTTTCAATTAATCCAATGCAATTTTTTACATATACAAGCACATTTCCTATTACTTTAATGCATTCTTGTCATAAGTTGAAAACTTTAAGAAATTTTCATTTTGTTTTATAGTATAGTTTTACATATTTTTTTATTATTTTTAATGCTTTAAGTATTTTTTTTTAAAGTTTCTGTTGACATAAGACTCTGTTTTTTATAATATACACATGTGCTCAGGGAAAGAGCACTTCTCGAAAATCTTGCACAGGGGCCTGAAAAGCCCTTAAAGGAATTTTAAAATGAAAAAGAATATCGTAGCTCTTGTTGTTGTTGCCCTTGTAGCTTCATTCAGTTTGTTTGCTGTTGCAGATGCAAACCTTAACCTTTCAACTCATATTTCAGGCATCAACTACATGGCCTTAACTGCAACGGAACTCACGACTTCCACTGTAGATGCATACGATACCGCTGCTGGGACAATCGTGGGGTCCAAGGAAATCACAAGCGCAACCGCTACTGGAACCATTGCATATCTGAGCATCCTCTCCAACAACAGAAAAGGCTTCGAAGTAGCAATATCTGCCACTCCACTTGCCTCTTCCACTGATGGCAACTCGTACAAAATCAACTACGTGGTGCATGCAGGAACAGCTTCCTTTGATACTTCTGCCAATGCCACTAATACCTCCAACAAACTTACCGGTGGAGTCATTGCAGGCCTCAAGGCTTACAGCTTCCCAGTTTCAGTGGCCGTCAACGGTACCGAATATGCAGCAGCCCTTGAAGACACCTACAGAGCAACAGTCACCTTCGCCTACACTGCAAAATAATCCCGGATTCATTCCAAGCTTGTCTGTCCAAAAAGCTACCCCTGCACCGGGTAGCTTTTTTATTGATGAATGCTAAAGGTTCATTACCATATTTGCAAAACAATTGGTTCTTTCACATCACAGGGCAATACCTCTTTCCCTAGCTGTAGCAACTGATCAGGGTCTCTCTTGCATTTTATTGCCTAGGTGTCATATAGTATGGCAATTAGTGACTATGTATCTTGATTTGTTGTTTATAGTTAATTTAGTATTATACGTTTAGCTATAGCTGTTAATAGAAGACCTTTTTCTCTTTAATGATACAACCGTGCTCAGGGAAAGTGCACTGTTCTAAAATCTTGCACAGGAGCCTACACTCCTAAAGGAATACTACCATGAAAAAACCCTTCATAGTTCTTATCCTGATTGCTTTAGTAACTACGGTAAGCTTGTTTGCTGGTTCTGAGACAACTGCAGATGCGAGCCTTACCCTATCTGCCGAAATCTTGGGTATCAACATGATGAAACTGACTGCGTCTCCATTCACCCCCGAAACTCCTAGTATCGACCTATTCAATGGAGCTGCCGACAACGAAAATCTGGAAGAAATCAGCAGCGCAGAAGAAGTCGCGGACATCGCTTGGTTGAGCATCCTTACCAACAGGAGAACGGGTTTTTCAATCTATGTTTCAGCTACCCCTTTGGTAAATGCTGACAAAAACTATGAAATCGATTACAAGATTTCAATGAATGAAACCTTCACGTACGCATCAAAACCGACAAGTCTCCCCTTCGTAGAAATAAAGCCAGGAATAACAGGCCTTTCCGCTTTCAGTTATCCGATCTCAATCGATATCAATGATGATCAATATGCAGCTGCCTTGGAAGGAACCTACACCGGAACTGTTACCTTCACCTACAAAGCAAATTAACCAGGGTAACCATTTTTACCCAGAAAGCTTCTCTTGAAAAGAGGAGCTTTTCTTCTTCTTTCCTTATCAGAAGTTCATGAAAAGTAAGAACTCCGTGCAGAAATCAGGATTAATCGAAAAACCAGCAGTATTTTCAAGTTATTTACAAGAATATTAATCCATTATGCTATTTTTTTCTGAAGTTATGTAACATGTTTGTCATAACAATTTTTTTTCACTTCTTTTCACTATATAACTTTATACTTTCCTACATATTTTTTTTCTGTTTTATTCACTATTAATATATCTTTCTATTGACATATGTTTCCAACGGTTACATTCTATATACGTATTCAAAGATAATTCGCTTGAAGCGATTACATACGGAGAAAAAAATGAAAAGGCTTTTTGCAATCATAGTATCGATAGCTATTCTCTGTTCACTCTCACTATTTGCCGCTGATGGAACAGCAACTACTTCTAGCGCTAAGTTAACCATTTCTGCAACAATACAAGAAGAAAGCAATATCAAGATAACCGACGCAACCCATTCAAGCATAGACAGGAAGGATTTCGATTCTGTCACGCCTTTTACCAAATATGTAATTCTGGGATCGGGGAAAACCGGAGTAATCGCATATGTCCATGTCAAAACCAACAAACATTCAAACTTCACCATCACAATGACCGCCACCCCATTAACCTCAGAAAACAACTCGGCAAAAATTGATTATACAGTCTACTTGGATGAAGGTACTAACGATGTCACCTTCACTACAAATGCATCATCCAACACGAACAATGTCCTTACCGATGGGTATGGAAATGGCCATGGAAACGACAATGGAAACGGTAATGGATGGGGCCATCTGAAAGTTTTTTCCTATCCCCTAGCAATTGACTTAGAAGATACATCCTATGAGGCAGCACTTGAGGATACCTATTCGGGAACGGTCACCTTCAACTACGCATCTATTTAAAAAAATAGTTCCTACACTGTCTTATAAACGGCTACCCTCTTTTTGGTAGCCGTTTCTTATCTGTTGACCAAGGAAGGAACTTGCACTAGCATGGGGTTGCTGGTTCTGGAAAAACGGAACGGGGTGTGATTCCCCGACGGTCCCGCCACTGTAATCGATGATGAAAACAGAGTTTACCATTGTCCCAAGGATGAGAAGGTCTGCTAGTAAGAAGAATCGTAAGTCAGGAGACGTTTCCAGATTGAAATTCTTCGTGGAAAAAGAGACAGCATCCCAGGACTATTCCTGTTTTCGCACTATACCTCCACGAAGAAAGCATATATTTTTTCTGGAGGCCCTTCATGAAGAAGCGCGGAATCTTCTCCCTGGTCTTGCTGCTTGCAGTTTTTACAACGCTTGCCGCACAAGATTACACTGACATCGGAACTGCCTACGAACTCGTCATCTCTGACGAAGCCCTCGCAGAAGCAGAAACAAACAGCTCCTCAAGCGTCACTACTATCACTAGCGAGGAGATCAAAGCATACAATGCTGAGACTACCGCAGAACTGGTAAACAAGGCGATAGGAACAACCTTTTCCTCCTATGGGGCTTTAGGTGCCGCACAGAACGTCCAGATTCGGGGAGCTAGCTCAGACAAAACAGCAGTATATCTCGATGGGGTCCCCCTTACTTCGGCGCACCAGGGAACCTATGACCTTTCCTCCATTCCCCTCAATATGATCGATCACATCGAAATCATCAAAAGCGGTGCAGGAAACCTTGCAAGGACCAATGCCATCGGCGGCATGGTAAACCTAATTACCAAAAAGGGGACTGTAACGGAGAAGCCGTATACCCTCTCGTTTGAGAACGGGTCATTCCTTCCTCTTTCGTATGGTTCATCTGATGTGAGGAATTGGGCCTCACTGACAGACAGCCAGAAACTCGACCTCTCTTACTCCAACAACCTCAACGGCCTTGGTGTTTCTGCAAACCTCGGTGGTATCGTGGCACAGAATGCCTATACCTATGATACCTCTACTGACAGGGCCCTCAGGGAAAATGCAGGGGTAAAGAATATGCATGGGAGTGTGAACCTCGATGGGAATGTAGGTGAGAATATTGCATTCAAGTCGAACAATATGGCTTTTTACCAGAACCTTGGAGTACCGGGATCAACATCCTGGCCTTCTGCGGATACCTATCAAAATGATTTCCAGGCAACCACAAACAATGACTTTACGTTCTCTAATTTGGGATTTGACCCAGTCGAGAGTGTAAAAGCTGTTGTCAGCTATACCTTTGCAAGAACGTTTTTCCATGATGCGATCAATGGGGACAGTACCCATAACAAGCATAAAGCCTACACCCAGGTGGAACAGAACTGGGACCTTGGAGAAAACTACTCCCTTACCTCAGGGATTGACGGCACCTTGGACTATGTTGACAGCACCAAGATCGGGAAGGAAGGACGGTTCATTCCATCGATCTATGCCAATGGAAGCATCTACCTGCCCACTGGCCTTGTCTCATTGCATCCAAGTGTCAACATTGCCTATATCAGCGACACGAACCAAGTGTCACCCAATGCTTCCCTTGGTGTAATCTATGCAATCCTTGATACAACGTCTCTCAAGGCAACGGTAAGCTATGCGGAAAATGTTCCCACGTTCAGCCAGATGTACTGGCCAGACGACTGGGGTTACCATGGAAATCCTGATTTAAAGACTGAAAAAGGTATCAATGGAGATTTGGGGGCATCCTATACGAACGGTCCTCTTTCCTACGAGGGATCCCTGTTTGGAAGGAATATCTACGATGCAATCGCGGGGGACCCCAATGACAATTACATCCCTTATAACATTGCCCATAGCGTCTATTTCGGAACAGAGCAGAGTGTGGAATGGACAATCAATGCAATGTTTGCCTTACAGTCCAGTTACCAGTACAACAAAAGTTTCGACCTTTCCAACGGGCAGACCCTTTCGGACAATATCGAGGTCTCCTCGGTGCGAAAACATACGGCAAAAGCCTCTGTTTCTTACACACAGAACATCTATGATGTGGTGCTGTCAGGCGAATACCTTGGGAAAACCACGTACTCCGATGCAATCGTGTTGCTGAACCTCAGTGCAAACGCCCAGGTTACTGAAAATCTAAAAACCTATATTGCTATCGACAACCTGCTTAATACGTCCTATGAGTTATATAGCGGTTACCCGATGCCCAAGATGAAGGTCCGTCTCGGTGGAAGCTGGAATTTCTAAGATGGAAGCAACCAATCTACTTTCACTCTTACAAAAGGGAGGAGCGGTCATGTGGCCGCTCTTTGCCCTCCTGGTCATCACCTTGGTGGTAGCAGCACAGCGGGCGATAACGCTTGTCATGCTCTATCGAAACGGGGAAAAGGAAACCAAGGCAAAACTCGAAAACCCGCTTTCGATTCTAGACCTCATCGCCATGATCAGCCCGGTTATTGGATTTTTGGGAACCGTAACGGGTATGATCAATGCATTCAAGTCAGTGTCGGAAGCAACGTCGGTACAGCTACAGGTTGTGGCCTCCGGGCTCTATGAAGCGCTGTTCACTACGGCCTTCGGCCTTATCATATCCATTGTGGCTACTATCTTTAGTTTTCTCCTGGATATGGCAATAGGAAAGGTATGCGAAGACGAAAACAAGAGTTAGCACAGCCAAGCGATATAGCCTTCCTGCTTATCATCTTTTTTTTACTCCTCTCTGGCATAGAGGTGTCCAAAAGCCTCGATTTGCAGAGTGGAAATAAAATTCAGACGCAGAGTGAATCCATTTCCCTGACTATCCACAGTAACGGGGAAATGAGCAATGGAAACACACAAACCAGCCTTGCCGAACTGGAAGGTCTTCTGAATGAAGGAACCTCCCTGTCTGTATTTGTTGAGGGAGAGGCTCTATGGCAGGCAGTAGTCGATGTTCTTTCCATTGCCCAGAGACACCAGGTGGCCTCAATCCTGGTGGAGATGGCACTATGAGAAAAAAACAATCAGCCCCAGCCACTGCCATGACCGACATTGCCTTTCTGCTCCTGTTGTTCTTCTTGATCTTGGCCCTCTCGACACGATTGACCCCAATACCGCTCACCCCGGCTATAAGTGAGGATGCCTTAGCAGCACAGGCTGGCAATACAATTGTTATAGGACGTGACGGTTCCCTTTTCTATCAGGACAATCCGATTTCGCTCTATACAATACCCAGCGAAACGGAAATAACCTTGTTAGCTGACAAGGACACCCCATTCAAACTCATCAGTCCGGTCCTTGAGGCTTTACAGAAAAATGGGACAACAACCATTCATTGCCTAGTGGGACAAAGCCAATGAAACTACCTGCCACAATACTTTTGACAATCACAATTACTGCAATCTCTATTGGAAGCCTCTTCATCCCCTTTACGATGCAAGACAAGCAAGCTATGCAGGTTACCCATGCAACTGCAGCAACTATTTCCTTTAGCGAAAAAGTAGAACAGACTGCATCTTCCCTTAACACAGAACAGCCCGTTGCAGTCGAACAGCCCGTTGCAGTCGAACAGCCCGTTGCAGTCGAACAGCCCGTTGCAGTCGAACAGCCCGTTGCAGTCGAACAGCCCGTTGCAGTCGAACAGCCCGTTGCAGTCGAACAGCCCGTTGCAGTCGAACAGCCCGTTGCAGTTGAGCAGCCCGTTGCCGTTGAGCAGCCCATTTCTATGACTTCAAAGATCTCCTCTGTTGAAGTTGCTGCAAGCAGTAAGAGCCATGCCGCCTCAGCAGTCTCAGAGGATATACGTACTACCTTGGTGGAAGGATATTATGCTATTGATTCGGTAGATGAAGGACCCCAGTTCGACCGTTCTGTCCTTGCAGGGCGAATAAAATACCCTGCCGCAGCCAAGCGACAGGGAAAAGAGGGATTGGTTGTCCTCAGACTGCATATTTCTGCAACAGGTGTAATAGAGTCGATTGCCGTGGAGGAAGACCCAGGGTATGGGTTTGCCGATGCTGCCGTCGCCGCCTTTTCCAACTTGACCTGCCAGCCTGCCTTCCTTCTTGGGAAAGCCGTTGCAGTAACCCTGCTCTACCCGGTACGGTTTACTCTGAGGTAAGCAACCGCTTGGTCAGTCGCTTTAGACTGTGGAAGGTGGAGTCGGCAGAAATAAAGGCCCAGGATTTTGTTCTTTTCAGTACAAGCCCTTCCACAACCTGTTCCACCGTATAGAAATTCCCACCGATGCGGGTATTGTCATAGGGACAGAACGCCTTGGCATAATACAACGTCTTCGTCTCCCCGTCCTTGATAGTGACCGTGGTAGGGGCACCTAACAGCGTATCATTTGGACTAAGGTTTTCGGTTCCCCTGTACAATCTATTGGTTCCCGAACCACAGTTGATTGAATACTGTTGGCTCATCCCCCCTGCATAGAAAGCCCAGGGGGGCTCAATCCTTCCCCCGTACTCAAAGAGGAAATTATTGAAATTGACAGGGATATCGTCAGGACCAAGCGCATTCGGCCCCGGAAAGAAAGTAAAGTAAATCATCTGTTGCCTGGGGTTGATCACACTCGACCAACCTAGGTTAGAGGAACGGGGGACCAAACCGGATATGAAATCGGTCTTCCCTATCGGGGAGGGAACTTCAGTCAAGTCAGCAGTCCCGCCCCCGAGCAAGGGAGCCTTTTTCCAGTCTTCAAACTGTGTGTTCGGCTGCAAGCGCGAAACAGAACCCTGAATCTGGCCAGCGGGGGAAGACACCCATGACTGGGCACAGGCATTGAGCACACACCCCGATTCAAAGAACGGAGACCCGAGTTCATTGCTCCAGGTAGCATTCGTCACCATATCTGCACCGCTATTGTTGGTAATAATGCAGGCGGTGTAATGGACTGGCTGGTTGGGAAGCAACATATCAATCTTGCGAACCTGCCACTTTTCCTTGCGGTTGCGCACTAGACTCATAAGCCAGACTCCCCCGAACTCAGGGTCGGTGCCATAGCGCTCGACCATCCAGTAGGCACTGGGGGTGAACCCACTCTGTCCCTGCTGTGTATTGTCTTCCTGGGAAGTGGGAGGCCCATAATTGGGGAAACTGAAATAGGAACCCGCCCTTTGATACAGATGGGGACTGTTTTTCCAGAAATCCCTGTTTTCATCGCTGAATACAGAAGTGCCGGTGCCCCGGTAGTAAGGAAGCAGATGGGCGTTGATACGCCCCCCGTTTGGGGCTACAGAACTAAGTTCAAGTTCCATACCCCCTTGGTCTTCGAGGACAACCCTGATCAAATCATTGTTCAGAACAGTAGCATTACGGCTTTCCCAAAGTCTCAGACGCCGGATATCCATGATTCTTCTCCTAAAATTCACAAAAAAGCGGGGTGTTTAATTCCCTTTGTCACAGTATACTGTTACCAGATATCCCCTCATTTTTCAAGGAGAGCAAAATGATAACCAAGAAGGACCAATGCTTCTATCTTTCTACCAAAAATACAACCTATTTATTCTCCGTCACAGAGACAGGACATCTAGAGCACCTCTATTATGGAAAAACAATTGCACCAGATTCTATCAACCTGGAAGCACTCAGTGAAAAACGATCGCTCCCGATCGGAACCGGTACAGCCTATGACAACGCCCATAAAACCCTTTTTCTTGGCAACCTCTGCCTTGAGTATTCTACCATGGGAAAGGGCGATTGCAGAGAAAGTTCGGTAGATATTGAATATGGACGGGGAATGCACACCCTCGATTTCACAGTCAAGGACTTCAGGATCCTGCAGGGAAAGCCAAGAACCTTCGGGGGCCTTGCCGAGTCCTATGGGGACAAGGAAACCTGCACCACCCTTGAAATAACACTTAAGGACACCTGCCTGCCCATACGCCTTGCCCTCTCCTACACCGCCTTCGAAGACTCCGATGTCATAACCAGGCGATCAACCCTCTTCAACGACAGCGACAGAACTATCACCATACGCAACCTGGCTTCCCTGCAGCTCGATCTCGATGAGGATGACTGGAATTTCGTCACCTTCGATGGCGCCTGGTCAAGGGAGCGCTATCAGCATGAGAGACCTTTGATGCCTGGTATCATGATCAACGATAGCAAGACAGGGGTCAGCTCTGCAGAGCACAACCCCTGTGTTTTCCTTACCAAACAGGGAAGCACCCCTTCAAACGGAGAATGCATAGGTTGCAACCTCGTCTACAGCGGAAACCATAGGGAACTGGTAGAAACCTCCCCCTATGGGAAAGTCAGGCTTTTGACCGGCATCAACCCAGCGACCTTCAGCTGGGAGCTTTCCAGCCAGGACAGGTTCCAGAGTCCCGAGGCTGTGTTAACCTTCTCGTCCTTGGGAATGAACGGGGCAAGCAACAACTTCCATCACTTTATCAACAACCATATCGTCAGGGGACCTTGGAAATTCAGGGAAAGACCCGTATTGGTAAACAACTGGGAAGCTACTTATTTCAATTTCTCCGAAGACAAACTCATCGCCCTTGCAAAACAATCGGCAGAGCTCGGGGCAGAACTCTTCGTCCTCGATGACGGCTGGTTCGGTATCCGCAACGACGATACCACTAGCCTCGGGGACTGGACGGTCAACCCAAAGAAACTGCCTTCCGGCCTTTCCAGGCTGTCGCTTGAAATACACCGTCTGGGTATGATGTTCGGCCTCTGGGTTGAACCGGAAATGATCAGCGTTGAAAGCGAACTCTACAAGAAACACCCCGACTGGATGGTAGCCATCCCGGGGCGCACTCCCAGTGTCGGAAGAAACCAACACCTCCTCGACCTTACCCGGCTTGACGTTAGGGAATACCTGTTCAAAATACTTTCAGACACCTGGCACCTGGCCGATGTAAACTATATCAAGTGGGATATGAACAGAACCTTCTCCGACCTGTATAGTGCAAACAGCGAAATCCACAACCACGGGGAATTCATCCATCGCTACGTCCTTGGCCTGTATGAATTGCTTTCCCGCCTGACAGCCGCATTCCCCAATGTACTGTTTGAGTCGTGTGCAAGCGGCGGAAACCGTTTCGACCTCGGCATGCTGTGCTTTATGCCGCAGACCTGGACCAGTGACAATACCGATGCCCTTTGCCGGCTCTACATCCAGGAAGGAACCTCCTGCGGATATCCTCTCTCTACAATGGGGTCGCATGTAAGTGCTTCACCCAACCACCAAACCCTTCGAAAGACCGATTTAGATTCACGGTTCAACATAGCGGCCTTTGGAGTCCTAGGATACGAACTTGACATAACCAAGCTTACCCGCCAACAGAAAGAAGCGGTCAAGGCCCAGATTTCTTTTTACAAAGCCCACCGGGCAATTTTGCAGTTCGGTACCTTTAACCGGATAAAACTGGCAAACAGCAGTTCCAACCAGGTGGTATGGCTCGTGCACAACGCTGACAAATCGGAACTATTGGTGCTTTTTGCCCAGAAACTGAATCCGAGCAACCCGGGAACGGATAAACTTCGCATTGAAGGTGCTCATCTCGAAGCTATATATGAAGTCTTCCCACGGCAGCAGAAAATTGACCTGAAATCAATCGGGGACCTTATCAACCAGATAAGCCCCTTTGCCATCAGCGAGGGAAGCAAAACCCAGGATGCTCTCAGTAATGCCGTCTCCCTGGACAGCGAAATCGAACATTACAGGGTTAGCGGGGAATTGTTGGCTAATGCAGGGATCAAGCTGAACCAACAGTTCGGCGGAACCGGATATAATGCAGAAACCCGTGTCCTCGGTGATTTCGGGAGTCGGCTCTACATCTTTAAAAGGATCAACTAGAAGGACAGCAGTTCTGCAATTTCCTCAGGGGTAACGGCCTTCAGATAGTGAGAACGAAGGAAGGCCACGTTTTCGACACTGCCATAGAGCAGAGCTCCCTTGAGCTTTCCATCCTCGACGAAATACGCTTCATACCGCCCATCCTTCAATTTATTGGTGCTTGCTCCCGAGACATCCCCCACGCTCACAATTTCCAACTTCTCATCTTTGAAACGAGTCATCAGCACGGGGGGAATATAGTCCTTTGTTTCCCCGAGCAATGTAGCCATAACGCTCTGGGCCATCCCAATGGCAACGGGAAGAATGCCTGGCACCTGTCCCTTATATTGGGCGCAGTCTCCGATTGCAAAGATATGCTCATCGCTGGTCCTCAGCTTTTCATCGACGACAATACCCCTGTCGACTTCAAGATCGGCATCCTTGGCCAAGGAAGTCTCAGCGTTCACCCCCAAGGAGAGAATAAGGGTTTTGCAGGGGATATCCTCTCTGCCTTCCACGACCAAGGCCTCGATCCGATTGTCTTGGTCGACTCGTTTGCCAGTAGCTTTTATGCATTCATTGATTACAAGGCCGTCCGACTCCAGCTGGACGCGTAACAGTTTTGAGGCCTTTGCATCAAGCTGCCTTGCAAGGATATGCGAAGCACCTTCACATACAGTGACACCATAACCTTTGCGCAGTATGGCCAAAGCAGCCTCGAGGCCAAGCAATCCACCGCCTAGTACCACCACGGGATCTGCAAGGGTCTGGCTTATCAACAAGGCATCCTCGAGGGTTCTCAGCGTGCTGACTCCTTTCGTATTGGCAAAAGCATCGAGTACCCTTCCCCTGCTTCCGGTTGCAAGTACAAGGAAATCATAAGGGGAGGTTTCACCATCATCCAGAAGGATTTCCTGTTTCTGGCGGTCAATTTTCTTTACTGCCTTATGGACCAGGTAGGGAGCCTCCCTCGTAGAGGGAAGTGCGCAGAGCCCCTCTTCATCACAGAGCAGCTGGGGAAGTTTAATCCTGCTGTAGAACCCATACGGTTCCTCCGTGTATAAAGTAACAGCAACACCTCGGCTGGAAAGTCTCTCAGCTACCATGGAACCTGCCACACCATTACCAATCACACATACTCGCATAGTTTCCTCTCCCTTACAAAACTATAGCACAAACAGTACCCTGTCCACTGCCAAATTAAGATACTTGCCCCAATCTCCTGCGAGCTGTATTATGGCGATCATGGAACAAATCGTTATATATATCGAAGAGAACGCCCAAGGCAATACGCTCTATCAGCGCTATCTAAGCGAATGCCAGGCTATCAGGAAAACCGTGTTCATCGAAGGACAGGACGTTGCCCCCGAGATAGACCTGGACGGCCTTGATACCTCGTGTGCCCATCTGCTTTTGCTCCTGGGTGAAAAACCGGCGGCGACACTGAGGATACGCAAAACCGCCGAAGGAACAAAACTTGAACGGGTAGCGGTTTTGCAAGAGTTCCGAGGTCACAACTATGGCAAACTCCTTGTCCAGTGCGCACTCGCTCTCAGTGAACCTCCTGTATATATCCATGCCCAGGTACCAAGTGAAGGGTTCTACAAGAATCTGGGCTTCACCGTGGAAGACCCAACGATTTTCTATGAAGCAAACATCCCCCACAGAACCATGTTCTGGCCAAACCATATAAAAGGAAAAACACAGTGCAACATCATAAGACTATCGTAATTGCAGGGGCTGGCGTATTCGGGACAGCCATTGCCGAACGCCTTGCCTGGAATGATACAAATACAGTCATCCTCTGGACTATTGAAGAGGATGTAGTACAGGACATCAATAAAAACCATAGGAATAGCAAATATTTCCCCACCCACTTTTTGAACACGACTATCAGGGCAACCAATGACAAGGAAATATTCCGTTCTGCGGACTGCATTCTGCTTGTGATCCCCTCAAAGGCCATAGTGCCCTTTACCAATGAAATCCAGTCGATGACCAAAGAAGGCTGCATGGTAATAAACCTTGCAAAGGGAATGAGTGACGACGGGGCCTTCATCACCGAAAAAATCCCGTTTGCCCGGACGGCAAGCATGAAAGGGCCGACCTTTGCCATAGAGGTGCTCAACGGCCTTCCTTCGGCATTCACCTTCGGAGGAAGCAAAGCAGACTACCTGGAATTCAAGGAAGAAGTACTGAAAGGAACCGGTCTCTACCTGGACCATACCGTCGATATCCGCTCCGTTGAACTGATGAGTGTCTTGAAAAATATGTATGCAATAGCCATTGGTCTGGTCTCGGGCAGATTCAATTCCCCTAATGTTGATTTTCTGGTCTATACGAAGGCTGTCAATGAAATGAGAAAATTCCTCACCCTTTTTGATTGCGATCCACAGACTATCTTCTGTTACTGCGGACTCGGAGACCTGGGACTTACCAGTCTCAATGACCTTTCCAGGAACAGAACCATGGGATTGCTGATGGGCAAAGGTTTTTCCATCGACAACAGCGGCAGCTCATCGACAGTAGTGGAAGGGTGCAGAACCATAAAACTCATGGGGGAAATGACAAGGGAAAAAGGCCTCAAGGAAGAATACCCGCTCGTCCAGGCACTCTACAGGCTGATGAATGAAGGTGAATCACTCAATGACTATATGATGGCTACCTTTTCCTGACCAGATAGGGGCCAATTAAGAAAAACAGGGAAATAAACCGGTACCAATAAAACGGACAATTGTATAAAAGATTCCTTTTCAACAAGTAGACTCTGTCAAACACAGGGTCTACTTGTTCTTCAATCCTTGGCTCTCTTGTGACCTTGAAATCTGGTAAATGTAAGATGGATTTGGTATACTGTTGCATGGGCGTCCGTCCTTGTTAGCTTGTTTTTTGGTTAAATCAATACTAACAGATGGATTGCCCATTTTCTATAATGATAGGTCAGGTCTCTTTTTTGGCTGTTTCATCATTCCCCACAGATATTTCCCATGAACCAGATATTTCCCCTACACTCAATAAAAAACTCCCTCAAGCTTGCACCCTTGAAGGAGTTCCGCATAATGCGGGAAGTGTATCCTGCCGTTACCTCAGAAATGAGGGGGAAAAAACTAAACAGGATATAAACGGTGAATCACGTAATGGCCTAAACCAAAGCAGTCCACACGTCGGACATGTATACTATAACAGTATCTGAGACAAATGTTAAGCCTTTTATTTTTTAAAATACATATATTCGAACCCGAAGGTTGGTTTTCCATCATATTCAAATATATAGCAATAAAACGTAGGGCAATGCTAGAACATCTCCAAAACCATGGAAATGGTTGCCGACACTGTCATCGAACCGGAAGGGACCTCGGTTCCCGCTGAAAAACTCTCGGAAGCCATCATTACCTTGGCCCGCACAGAATAGCCGTTCGAGGCAAAGGATGATTCGGTTATGGAAATAGGTCGCCCTACTTTCATATTCGAACTCTTGGCATACATCTCGGCCTTCTCAAACGCTTCGTCCACGGCTTTCTTCCGGGCTTCCTGGATAGCAGCACTCTTGTCTTCCTTATCGAACCTGACCGAGTCCAACTGAATTGAGGAAACAGATCCAAGCTGGTCGATCAAAGAGCCAAGCAGGGGAAGGTCCCTAAGGGTTACCGACAGGCTCTGGCTTGCTACCTGGCCTGCAAGGAACTGCTTGTTGTCGACCCATTCATACTCTGGCCTCAGGTTCAAGGAGGTAGTGGAAATATCTTTCTCGGCAATACTGTTAGAGCGGAGCACTGTTAGCAATTCAGCCATCTTGGCATTTGCAAAGGCTTGGGCTTCGCTTGTCGTCGGGGCCCTCTCGCTTACCTGGATGGAGAATGTAGCGATATCGGGTTGCAGCACTACCTCACCTGATCCTGAAATCTCAATTGTACGTACCAAACCTGGTTCTCCGCCTTTCGCACTCATGCAGGAGGAAAGGAAAAGAACCAATACCATCGACAGGGCGCAATAAGAGAGTACGTGTAATCTTTTCATGGAACCACTCCTAATTATGTATAGAGATACGGTCTTAGTTTTGCTTCCCGAAGGAAGAACCCAAGGGCAATCATCATAATACCATTGTCATAAAGGCCTGTTCCCATGGAAAGAAGAATCTCCTCTACAGGGACAGAAAGAACATCAAGCTGTTCATTTGGGTCAAGGTTCTGGGCAGCTACCAAGTCCAAACCCTCGGCAAGGTAAAAATAGGACCTGTTGTTCATGAACGCAGAGTTGGGACTGACATTGCCCAATAGTTTTATGGGGTCGGCATCAAGCCCTGTCTCTTCTTTCAATTCCCGAATTGCAGCCTTGACCGGTTCTTCGCCTTTCTCGATAACCCCAGCGGGGAATTCCCTGGTTACCGTAGAGGAACCATGTCGGAACTGCTGGACCATGACAAACATAGGCCTGCCGTCTTCACCTCGGTACCAGGGGATTACCGTGACCCAGTCAGGGCTGTCTACTTCGATAAAACGGGAAACCCTACCATCTGAAGAAGTCCGTTCAATGGTACAAATGTCAAAGATCGGACCCTTGAAAACCTCTTTCCGCTCCCCGCTTTTCCATATTAGGTGGTCGATGTCGCAGGTATCACCAACATTGAACGGATCTCTCATGACTATTTTTCCTTTCTTGAGGTACAGTGGCTACTACAGGAAGAACAAGCAGAAGCGCTACAGGTTTCAGTTCCTGCAAAATCTGTTGAACGTGAGGTAGAACAAGCAGTCCCGGCATTGATTATCTGGGCAATTTGCTTGAGGGCCATCGAAGAGGCACTACCCGGCTGAGACTGCAGATAACTCTTTCCTGCATCTTCGGCTTCCCGCAAAGAAACTTCTATGGGAATCCTTCCAAGGAACGGCACTTTCATATCCTCGGCCATCTTCTTACCGCCGCCAATTCCGAAAAGAGGGATTTCCTCATTGCAATGGGGGCAGATCAATCCACTCATATTCTCAACGACCCCAAGAATCGCGACTTGAAGTTTGCGTGAAAAATTAACCGAACGACGTGCGTCGAGAACGGCAACTTCCTGGGGGGTTGTCACAATGATGGTACCGGTCAACTCGGGAATCGTCTGGCAGACTGTCAGCTGCTCATCCCCTGTTCCCGGAGGAGAATCGATGAGCAGGTAGTCGAGCGTTCCCCAATCGGCCTGGGCCAGAAACTGACGGATCGCTGCCATTTTCATGGGACCGCGCCAGACAATGGGGGCATCTTTGTCCGGGATAGCGAAAGCAAGGCTCATCACCTTCAGACCGGGCCGGGACTCAACCGGGAAGAAACTCTTGCCACCGTCTTCGGTCTGCAAAATCCCATCCTCGCATCCAAGCATCTTTGCCACATTGGGCCCATGGAGGTCGGTATCGAGGATACCGACGGTGCAACCGCTGTCTACCAACGCATTCGCCAGATTGATGGTAACAGTGGTTTTTCCAACCCCACCTTTGCCGCTCATGATAAGAATCTTGCGTCCGATCTTATCCATATGGGCCCTGATTGCCTTATCCTCGGCAATCCTTTCTGCAAAATCCATTCCTTCAGCCATATTGTGACATACTCCTTGCGGAAACTTTTTTCCATGGAAAACATACGACAAAGTAACAAAACAGACAAGGGCAACGGGAACAAGGCACCCTATTGAATTTGTTTGGGATAAAGGAGGAACAAAGATTGTGACTGAGGGAAAAACAGCCAAACATAAACAGTTTACGCAACAAACTGCAACAAACAAGAGAGAGCAACCTAGATTAAATTACCATTTATCATACCTTTACTTGAAACGGGTCAACTATATCTTGTATACTATTTCACGGTGAATTCATCGTAGGCCCTAGGCCTCGATCACTATTATACAATCAGGAGTTCGTATGATATTCTTAGCGCAGCTACCGAAAGAACAACTCATGGAACAGTTGCAGAATGGTTTAATCCTTATGCTTCTTGGAATGGGAACGGTATTCGTGTTTCTTACGCTGCTTGTCTTCTTGACGAAAGGTCTAAGTGCCTTAATCAGGAAGTTTGCCCCCCAGAAACCCGTTACCATCGTAAAAACACCAGCATCAAACGTCGCCGTAGCCTCTGGCTCGGAATCAGAAATCGCAGCAGCTATCGTCGCTGCATTTGCAAAATCAAAACATTAAGATACCAACCGGAGGTTATCCCCAATGAAAAAGCAAGTTAATTTCATGTGCACCGCATTCCGCGACGGATTCCAGTCTGTCTATGGTGCCCGTGTGTTCACCAAAGATTTTATGCCTGCAGTAGCAGCTGCCCGCGAAGCTGGCATTACCCATTTCGAAGCCGGCGGTGGTGCACGGTTCCAGTCCCTTTATTTCTACACCAATGAAGATGCCTTTGCCATGATGGATGAGTTCCGCACGGTAGCAGGACCTGATGCCGACCTACAGACCCTCTCCCGTGGTGTCAACGTTGTCGGACTCGATTCCCAGTCCAGGGACATCATCGACTTGCACGCCAAGTTGTTCAAGAAGCACGGAATTTCCACAATCAGGAACTTCGACGCCCTCAATGATGTCAACAACCTCATCGACAGCGGACGCGCTATCAACGAAGCCGGACTCAGGCATGAAGTAACCGTCACCATGATGAGCCTTCCCCCGAATACCGAAGGTGCCCATGATCCGGATTTCTACGAAGGCGTACTCAAACAGATCCTCGATGCCGGTATCAAATTTGAATCAGTTTGTTTCAAGGATGCCTCAGGTACTTCTACCCCAGCGTATGTATTCGAGACTATCAAACGCGCACGCAAGTTGCTCGGAAAAGATATGAACATCGTGTTCCACACCCATGATACCGCAGGCGTAAGCATCCAGCAGTATATGTGTGCCATCGAAGCCGGTGCAAACCAGGTTGACCTCTCCATGGCTCCCGCTTCCGGCGGTACCTGCCAGCCTGACATCGTCACCATGTGGCATGCTCTCAGGGGTACCGACTACGACTTGGGAATCGACATCATGAAAGTCCGCAAAGCCGAGGAAGTATTCAAGGATTGCATGAAAGACTACATCATTCCCCCCGAAGCCATGACCGTCAACCCTGAAATCCCCTTCTTCCCGCTTCCAGGCGGTGCCCTTACCGCGAACACCCAGATGCTCCGCGACAACAAGATGATGGATAAATATCCTGCAATCGTCGAAGAGATGGGAGAAACAGTTGCCAAAGGTGGTTTCGGAACTTCTGTTACCCCTGTTTCCCAGTTCTATTTCCAGCAGGCTTTCAACAACGTTATGTTCGGACCTTGGAATAAGATTGCTGAAGGCTATGGAAAGATGGTCCTCGGCTATTTCGGAAAGACCCCTGTCGCCCCCGATCCAGCGGTAGTAAAGGCTGCTGCAGAACAGCTCAAGCTTGAGCCTACCACCAAGCTGGTTGCCGATATCAACGATGCCGACCCTACCAAGGGTATAAAGGCTGCCACTGCGTTGCTTGAAGCTGCAAAGCTCCCGATCACTGACGAAAACATTTTCATTGCAGCTTCCTGCAAAGAAAAAGGTATTCTGTATTTGACCGGCAAGGCAAAGCCGAACGGGATCCGCAAGATTGACCATGAAGCAGAAGCTGCCAAGGCAAGCGGTGAATACACCGTTACCGTCAATGGCAAGGCTTATGGCGTCAAACTCGGAAAAGCCAATGCAACGGTTAACGGCGTAGAGTACCCGATGAATGTCGTAAACGGAATCGATGCTGCAGCCATTGCCGCAACCTCGGCTCCTGCCGTGTCCGATGGGGCAGCAGGTGTAGTCCTGCCTACCGGCGCTGGGGTTACCGTCAAGGCTCCGATGCCTGGTTTGATCCTTCGCCTCGAGGTAAAAGTCGGCCAGAAAGTGACCAAAAACCAGTGCGTGCTCGTCATGGAAGCCATGAAGATGGAAAATGAGATCTTTGCCCCTTGCGACGGTACCGTAACAAAAATCTGTGTAAGCCAAGGCCAGCAGATGCAAAACGATGACGATCTTATCGTAATCGCCTAAAGGAGAATGCTGAGATGATTGGTTCCGCACTAAATAACCTCTGGCAGTCCACAGGGCTGTTCGGATTCCTAGGGATGGCAGAAGGCTTCGGGATCGGGAATATCATAATGATCCTGATCGGCTTCGTGCTTCTCTATCTTGCCATCAAGAAGGGGTTCGAACCCCTCTTGCTGGTTCCCATTGGGTTCGGATGTATTCTATCAAACATTCCCTTTGCCTTTATTGCAGGTATCGACCCCTCCACAGGTGATGCTGGCTTTATCAAGCTTTTGTTTGACATGGGCATCAGTTCAGGACTTTTCCCGATCTTGATTTTCATGGGCGTTGGTGCCATGACCGATTTCGGGCCGCTTATTGCAAACCCGAAAACCTTGTTGCTCGGTGCTGCTGCCCAGTTTGGCATTTTCGTTGCCCTGCTCGGAGCCCTCGGCCTGAGTTTCATTCCCGGTATCAACTTCACGTTGCATGATGCTGCCTCCATTGGTATCATCGGAGGAGCGGATGGACCTACGGCAATTTATGTTACCAGCCGTCTGGCCGCGGATCTACTCGGGCCCATTGCCGTTGCAGCCTATAGCTACATGGCCTTGGTTCCTATTATCCAGCCCCCGATCATGCGCCTCTTGACTACCGAAAACGAACGGAAAATCAGGATGCAGCAGCTCAGACCTGTTAGCAAGCTCGAAAAGATGCTTTTCCCTATTGTTGTTTTGACAACCTGTGCAATTCTCCTCCCCTCAGCCACCCCACTCATCGGTTCACTGATGTTCGGTAACCTGGCTAAGGAATGTGGAGTGGTAAACAGGCTCTCCGATACCATGCAGAACGCACTGATGAACATCGTAACGATTTTCCTCGGCTTGGCTGTCGGTTCGAAGATGGAAGCCTCACACTTCCTCAACCTCAACACATTGGGAATTTTGGTTCTCGGTATGGTTGCTTTCAGCATCGGAACCGGAGCAGGCGTCCTTATTGCGAAGTTGATGAACAAGCTCGACCCGAAACACCCGGTCAACCCGCTTATCGGAAGCGCCGGGGTATCGGCAGTTCCGATGGCTGCCCGTGTTTCCAGTAAGGTCGGTCAGGAATCAGACCCCCAGAACTTCTTGCTCATGCATGCCATGGGTCCGAACGTTGCCGGTGTTCTCGGTTCTGCCGTAGCCGCAGGCGTATTGCTTGCAGTTGTCCCTTTCATGGAAGTACTGGCCTAAACCGGTTGCAAATCAACTATTCTGCAAAGGTCCGTCAAATGACGGGCCTTTGCTTATCTTCCAGGGGTTCAGCCCCTTTTTGGTCTACCAATGAAACCTACTGTCGGCTATAGTACCTGTATCATGGTCATTATTCTTATCAGCGTCTTCATTCTCCTCCTGTTCTGGAACACCGCCCTGTGGGGGTATCAGGATAAAAACATCAACGACATCGAAAGCGATGATGCTGCCTGTTTCTGCGAGGAAGCGAAAAGCATTGTCCTGAAGGCAAACAATAAAAAGGCTATCATCCTGGTACATGGATACCCTTCATGCCCCAGATTATATACCTATAGTGCCAAGCGTTTTGCTGAGGCAGGGTATGATGTCTATGCACCCCTTCTGCCCGGTTTCGGTACCGATGTAAAGGAATTTGAGAAGACCTACTTCACGCAGTGGTTCAATTACCTTTGCCGTTATTATGAAACGATCAGAGCTTCCTACCCTACGGTAGTTGTCTTGGGAACAAGCATGGGGGGCATGATGACTCTCAAGCTCGGAGAAATCTACAGCAATACGCCCCAGGCCCCTGCTGCCTTGGTTTCCATCTCCGCTCCCGTAGTCTACAATAGTATCCGCGACTGGATATTTACCGATATCAGGCTTTCTGTCATGCGGACCATTTCCCTTTTCAAACCTACCTTCGCTGCAAAAACCGTGCGTGGAAACCCCAAGGGCGAAGATGGCAATGAACTATGGACGGGGTATGCAGGGTTGTTTATTAACCAAGGACTCAGCCTGATTAACGCCATGGGCCCTGTCAGGAGAGACCTGGGGAAAATCTCCTGCCCGCTCTATGCAATCCAGGACGTCAATGACAAGACGGTCCCTTTCAAGAACTTGAAAATCATCCAAAGGGAGAATGGAAGCCACGACTTCCAGACCCTCGAGACCGAAATGGGCAATTACGGGCATACACGTCATGCGTTGCTCATGTATTATTCTATCCAAAGTGAATTGACCGATTCCATTCTCGATTTTCTCAAAGACAAGGAGTAAAAAATGGCAAAACGTGAAGACTATATCAGCTGGGACGAGTATTTCATGGGCGTTGCAGTCCTTTCCTCTATGCGGAGCAAGGATCCCCATACGCAAGTAGGTGCCTGTATTGTCAACTCAGAGAAAAAAATCGTTGGCGTCGGCTACAATGGCTTTCCCATCGGATGTAATGATGATGAAGTTCCCTGGGAACGCGAAGGAGAATGGCTTGACACCAAGTACCCCTATGTCTGCCACGCCGAGCTCAATGCAATTCTCAATAGCATCAGCAGCAACCTCAAGGGATGTACGCTCTATGTCGGTCTTTTTCCCTGTAACGAATGTGCAAAGGCAATCATCCAGGCCGGAATCAAGGAAGTGGTATATCTCTCGGACAAATATGCAGAGGCCGATAATACAAAGGCCTCCAAATGGATGTTTGACCAGACAGGGGTCTCCTACCGGAAGCTTGCATTCACCCACCCTTCCATAACTATAGGGTTCTGAACATGATACTTACCGTATGCCTCAACCCAACCTTCCAGAATACCATGCTTTTCGACTCGTTCACCCTTGGCGAAGTAAACCGTTGCATCACTCATTTTCTCGATGCCTCGGGCAAAGGAATGAATACTGCAAGAATCCTCTCCCAGCTAGGTGAAGATGCTTCCCTGCTCACCCATCTCGGGGGAGTGAGGAAAGAGGAAATGCTCAGCCTGTGCAAAAAAGACAGGGTAGAAATCCTCCATGCAGACAGTGAAAGCGAGATACGGACCTGTACAACCATCATTTCCCAAGGGCAATGCACGGAACTTGTCGAGGAACCCTTTGCAGTAGCCCCTTCCACGGAATTAAAAATCAGGCAACTATATTCCCAGGCTTTGAGCCGGGCAGAGGCAGTCATCATCTGCGGGACACGGGCTCCAGGATATAGCGAGAACCTGTATAGCGACTTCACCTTCGAGGCAAAGCAACAGGGGAAATTCGTGCTTCTGGATGTAAAGGGCCATGACCTGCTTTCCTCCCTTCCCTTTCGTCCCGATGTTATCAAACCGAATCTTTCCGAATTCATGAAAACCTTTTTCGATGAAGCTATCGGGGAGCAAGAGGCAACAGAAGAATGTAAGGCTAAGGTGATTGCCAAGCTGAAAAGCCTCCATACCCTGTATGGATGTTCAATTGTACTCTCCCGGGGCAAAGCCGATACCTGGCTGTACGATGGGTCTTTTTACACGTGTCCGGTTATTCCTGGACAGGTGGTGAACACCATAGGTTGCGGCGATACCTTGAGTGCAGTCCTGACCTCAAGGTTGCAAAAGGGCCAAACTCTGCAACAGGCAATCAATGAAGCAACCCGCTATGCAACAAAGAACGCCGAAAACATCCATCCGGGAAATATCAGTAGCGAACCAATACAGCCAATAAGCTATTAATTTTTGATTTATTTCTAAATTTTGCAACACTTTTATGCCAGTAATAGCAAAAAATTTTAGTATAAATAATCTATATCTCAATGTAATCAATCTTTTTTTATCAATTAGCGAACGATAGCCTTTGACAGTTTGAAGATTATCCATCTATACTGGTAAAAATTAATTCCCACCTAGTGGGTAGTCATTCATTGAGGAGAGAGTTCTATGAAAAAACTAATGACAATTGTCTTATGCCTTGCCATGGTAAGTTCCGTAGCCTTTGCAAACGGAAGCAAAGAAACTGCCCCTGTTGCTGAAACCAAATCAAATGTTGTAAAGATTGCATTGATTATCGAGAATACTGTCGATGACAAAGGGTGGGGTCAAGCAATGCATGACGGCATCCTCCAGGCCCAAGCAGCACTGCCCGGTCGCATCGAATACAGTTACAGCGAGAAAATGAAACCTGTTGATGCAGGTTCCGCTGCCCGCCAGTATGTTGCCCAGGGTTATAATATCATCATTGGACATGGTGCCCAGTACAAGAACCTGATGCTTGAAATGGCTGACGAATATCCTAATGTCACCTTTGCATTCGGAACCAGTGCCGAGGTCGGTCCTGCCAATGTATTTACCTACATGCCTGAAAGCGAAGAAACCGGATATCTCTCTGGCTTGATCGCCGGTCTGACCACCAAAGAAAACACTATCGGTATTGTCGGTCCTGTAGACGGTGGCGATGCTGCCCGTTACAACCGTGGTTTCGTACTCGGCGTACAGGCTGTAAACCCTGCTGCCAAGATCATGGTTGCCCATACCGGATCCTTCGGTGACTTCGTAAAAGCCGGTGAAGTGGCCCAGTCCCAGATCAAAGCCGGTGCAGACGTTCTTACCGGTTCTTCCCAGCAGGCTCTTGGAGCACTCCGTGCTGTTGCAGACTACAAAGATCAGCCCATTTGGTGGGTTGGCCAGGACCTTGCACAGCTCAGTATTGCCGAGGGTTACAAGTGTATCGCAGCTTCTTCCTACAACTATGCTTCAGTCATCATTGGTCTGATCGAGAAACATGATGCCGGTATCATGGGTGGTGCATGCATCCCTATGAACTTCAATAACGGTGGATTCGTATTCAAGTTCAACGATTCTTTGAAGAGCATGTACACTGGAGCAATCGAGACCAAAGTCAACGAAGCTCTCGCAACGTTCAAATCGAAGCCCAATACTATCGATTGGAGTTCTGTAGATTACGCAAAGCTTTAATCTCATACTATAAGAGTCATGGGAGGGAAACCTCCATGACTCTTTTTTTGAACTAATCCGGAGGATTTTCGTATGGAATTGACAACAAAAAAAATTACCAGCCTTCGGGTGGAACACATTACCAAACGATTTCCCGGCGTTCTCGCCAGCGACGATATCTCCCTTTCGATTGCAGAAGGTGAAGTATTGGCACTCGTAGGGGAAAATGGTGCCGGAAAAACCACCTTGATGAACATCCTGATGGGACTTTACCAGAGCGATGAGGGACGTATCCTTATCAACGGGGAAGAAGTCAAGTTCCGTTCACCCAACGATGCCTTTGCAGCTGGTTTGGGGATGGTACACCAACAGTACATGCTGGTCCCCAATATGTCTGTACTTGAAAACATTGCACTTGGCTACAAAAACGCCTGGGGCCCCTTCAAACTCGACCTGAAAATGGTCAGGAACCGAATCAATGAAGTCTCCAAGAAATATGGATTGGCTGTAGACCCTGATGCCTATATCTGGCAACTCTCCGTAGGCGAACAACAAAGGGTCGAATTGGTCAAAACCCTCTGCCTCGGTGCACGTTTCCTCATCCTGGACGAACCGACCAGCGCCTTGACCCCACAGGAAACAGACGAGCTCATCATTCTGCTAAAAAGAATGTCCAGTGAGCTCTCGATTATCTTTATCAGCCACAAGCTCCAGGAAGTAAAAGATCTCTCTGACAAGATTGTAATCCTGCGCCACGGCGCGGTCGTCTTTGAAGGGAAAACCAGCGAGCACTCACCGAGTGATATCGCAGCCTTGATGACGGGACATGAAGTCGAACTCCCCCAGAACGACGAACCTCCCTGTGAAGGTGAGACTGTTCTGGATATTAAAAATCTCAACGTGAAGAGTGACAGGGGCTTTTTGGCCCTGAGAGACCTCAACCTGTCTATCAAGGCTGGGGAAATAGTAGGGCTGGCTGGAGTTTCGGGAAATGGACAGCGAGAACTCGCAGAGGCGATTAACGGACTGAGGAAGGTCGAGGATGGCGAGATCCTTTTCTTCGGGAAAGACCTTGCCAACAAATCGCCCAGCCATATCATTGAGGCGGGAATGGGATATATTCCTGAGGAACGGAATACCGAGGGTATCGTGCCTTCTTTCTCAATGAAGGAGAACTTGATCCTCAAGGATTCTTCACACACCCAATTTTCAAAGTACTCTTTCCTCAAGAAAAAAGAGATTGAAAAGAATGCAACGGATCTTAGGATAAAGTTTGATATCCGCAGCCCGAATACGTCTGTTACAGCCGGATCACTTTCCGGAGGAAATATCCAGAAGGTTATCCTGGCCCGTGAGCTTTCACGGAAACCAAAATTCCTAATCGCAGTCTACCCGATCAGGGGGCTCGACCTAGGGGCAGCGGAGTTTATCCACAAGCAGCTTTTGGAGAAAAGACGGGAAGGAATCGGAATATTGCTGGTCAGCGAAGAGCTGGATGAAATCCTTGACCTCTCTGACCGTGTAGCAGTTATTTTCAAGGGACAAATCCAAAAAGTATTGGACAGAAAGGATGCAAACCGCAGAAGCCTTGGCATCCTGATGGCAGGAGTGAAAGATGACCAAACAGTTTAGGATTATGTATAAAGTCGCCATCATCATTCTGGCTATTCTCTCTGCAATGTTGATCGGTGCCATTATTCTCTGGACAATCGGGGCTGATGTAATGAAAACCTACACAGTCATCCTTCTGGAACCGCTGAAAAGCACATTGTCTATCAGCGAGGTCCTTCTCAGGGCAATACCGTTGACGCTCATTGCCCTCGGTATTTCGGTTGCCTACCGCAGTGGCATCATCAACATCGGTGCTGAAGGCCAGATGGCTATGGGAATTCTGGGAACCACGGCAGTTGCCTTGCTGTTCCCTGATCTTCCCAAACCGGTACTGATGCCTATGGCAATCCTTGCAGGTGCGCTTTGCGGGGCTTTCTGGGGCTTTATCCCGGGGATTCTCAAGGCAAAGCTCCAGGTAAGCGAATTGCTTTCCACTGTTATGCTCAACTATATTGCAGCCCAGTTCTATACGTTCTTTCTCCGCGGGCCGATGCTCGACCCTGCCGAGATTACCATGGGAAGCGGGACTCCCCAGTCGATGCGCTTGACCAAGAACATTTGGCTGGATCGTTTCCTTCCTGGCACACGGCTCCATACAGGGCTTTTCCTTGCCCTTGCCTTGGCCCTTATCATTTACCTGGTGCTCTGGAAAACCTCCTTCGGCTACAAGATGCGCGCTGCAGGGGCAAGTGCCCGGGCTGCCAAGTATGGTGGTATCAATGTGGCTTGGTATCTGATAATCGCCATGGCAATCAGTGGTGCCTTTGCGGGTATCGCCGGTTACGTTGAGGTAGCTGGTGTCCACAGGAGAGCCATCGAAGGCATTACCGGTGGTTACGGTTTCAGCGGCATCGTCGTTGCCCTCTTCGGAGGATTGCATCCGGCAGGAATTATCCCGGCCTCTTTCTTCTTTGGCCTTTTGCTTGTAGGCGCAGACATGACCCAGCGAATGGTGGGAGTACCTGCCAATATGGTGTATGTATTGCAAGGCATCATCATTTTGGTCATTGTAGCTACCCAGATGATCCTGGCTGACCCCTATCTGATGGAAAAAGTCTGGCGTAAATTCCAGAAACTTACACACCACACCAAGGAGGTGGAAGCATGAGCTTTATAGAAAATATCCTTTCGCTTGGAATTCCCTTTTCCGTAGCCCTGTTGATTGCCTCCCTTGGGGAGATGTTCAACCAGCGCGCCGGTATCTTCAACCTCGGATGCGAGGGGATCATGGCAATGGGAGCCTTTTTGGGAATGTTGGTTCCTTTTAGCTTTGGGCATGGCGGGGCAACCCCGGGAATTTATAATATCCTCGGGCTGTTGCTGGCAATGGGAGTCGGAGCACTGTTTGGGATGCTATTCGGTCTGGTCGTCGTAACCTTCCGTGCACCCCAGGGAATTGCCGGTATCGGGTTGCAGATGTTTGGTGTAGGAACTGCCGGAACCCTCTTCAGGCATTTCGTAGGTGGCTCTCAGAGTATCCCTGGCATCAGCGAACTCCCGATCCCTGTTCTCTCGAAAATACCTCTTCTTGGGCCTATTCTATTTTCCCACAACCCATTGGTGTATCTGGCTTTTGCTTTTGTCCCTGTTTCCTGGTACATTCTTTTCAAAACCCCCTGGGGGTTGAAAGTTCGTGCAGTAGGGACCAACCCAAGGGCTGCTGACTCTATCGGTATTGAAGTAAACAAGGTACGTTTCCAAGCTCTTGCAGTCGGAGGGGCCCTTGCAGGTCTTGCCGGGGCTTACCTGAGCCTTTGCCAGGTAAAGATGTTCAGTGATGAAATCATTGCAGGAAGAGGGTTCATCGCCGTTGCCTTGGTCTATTTCGGCCACTGGAATCCTGTAAAGATTATGGCTGGCGCTTTGCTTTTCAGCCTTGCACAATCCCTTCAACTAGCAATTCAGGGCCAGGGAATCAATTTCCCCTATGAATTTGCAGTAATGCTTCCCTATGTTCTGGTTATCATTGTATTGGCTTTCAGCCGTGAAAGCCAGTTGCTTGGACCTACAGCACTAGGCAAGCCGTTTAATAGGGAAAAAAGAACCTGACCGACAATTGTCAGCCGGGTATTGACCGATTTCTCATGTGTTGGAATGGGGGCTGCGTTGCAGCCCCCTTCCTCTTTTCATGCAACAATGATTCGGCTTTTTAAAGGTAGGATATGAAGTAGGACTGTTCCAAGAAGTGCTAAGAATATATTAATAATAAATAGTTGCTTAAAGCATAATTGAAGAATACGATATGTAGATAACATTTCTTAGGATAATCCCAATATGCAACAGTATAAAAAACGAAAATTAAGTATTGACCAACAAATTGCCCATATGAGAGAAACAAAAGGAATAAAATTCAGCGTATCTACAGAAGACGATGCAAAAGATTTTTTACAAACGAGCAATTACTATTTCAGAGTCAAGTCTTATGCCAAGAATTATGATAAATTTCAAGCCCCCCCACGTGAAGGTAAATATATTAATCTGGATTTTGCATATCTAAAAGAATTGTCAATAATAGATATGCATTTCAAAGATATAATCCATAGAATCCTTGAAGCAATAGAACATTTTGCGAAGTTGCAAATAGTAAATGATTTGGAGAACAATCCAAGTGAAGACGGTTATAATATAGTTAGACTTTTCTTTGAAAATGACCTAATGATAAATGAAAACAGAATCTTGAATACAATTTCGAAACACAAAAATAGTTACTGTGGTAATTTGATCAATAAATATTGTCCATCATATAACCCTTCACCAAATGACCAAGCGTTTGCTTTATGGAATGTAGAGGAAGTACTATCCTTCGGAGATTTTATCAAACTATTCGAATTCTATTATACAAAGTATCCAAGCCAAACATTTGATATTAAAAAAACCAGAAGTCTGCTCTGGTCAGCAAGAATGCTTCGTAATGCGGTAGCCCATGACAACTGTTTGCTTAATAGCGTCCGGACTGGTTATGCTAATAACAATTTTAAAATTAACCTGTATCTAAATACCTATATTCAGAAAAATATAAAAACAATTTCTCAACAAACTCGTAGTTCAAAATTATCAAATCCCGTAATTCATGATTTTGTTGCATCCTTGATTCTGTTTGATGAAATAGTAACAAGCAGAGAAATAAAAAAATCAAGAATCGATGAGTTATCTTCTTTTATTAATACAAGATGCAGAAACCACAAAGAGTATTTTGAAAAAAATTCATATCTAAGCTCAACCTATCAGTTCATAAAGAAAATCGTTGACTATTATGCCAGCGTTATATAAGATAATACATGATGAACAAAAAAATGCCTTGCCGGCATCTTTTATAGGAGGGGATCCCGCCGTCGTATACGGACAGATTCACTCCGATTTTTTTTGCTTTTTCAGTTAATTCCATCCTATTTATCCAGGTTTTCCACCTTCCGTCCCCTCCTCCTGCAACAAGACGCAACTGCTCCTTGACTATTTCCACAATTCAAGTGAAAATATATCGGTATAGTATCACAGACCGATGTATCCATTCTCAGGATGCTGACGCTAAGCGGCTAACAACTGTTCCCAACTTAATCAAATGGTCCCATTACATTCCGGTTTCATAAGGAATCAGGGTGCAATGGTATTGGAGGGCAAAGCTGTGTATGCTTTCAGCGTAAATGGAAACCAGATTTCCTATGAAGGTGAAGATAAGAAACTTCTCCGTTTCCTACGGGAAGACCTTAACCTTACCGGAACCAAAGATGGTTGCAGTGAAGGGGCCTGTGGCACCTGTACTGTTTTGATAGATGGCAAGAAGACAAAGGCGTGTGTACCTTCCCTTTCAAAGCTGGAAGGAAAATCAATCATAACCATAGAAGGCCTGACAGAAAGGGAAGACGAGGTCTATTCCTACTGTTTTGCTGAAGCTGGTGCAGTCCAGTGCGGCTTCTGTACCCCTGGGATGATCCTTTGTGCAAAAAGTCTCATTGATGTCGAGAAGAATCCTACTCTCGATATGGTAAAGAAAACCATTAAAGGTAACATCTGCCGATGCACCGGGTATAAGAAAATCGAGGAAGCCATTTTGATGGCTGCAACCTTTATGCGGGAAGATAAACCCGTCCCCAAGCAAGAAGAAGAGCCTAAACTTACAAAGAAATTCCGTCGCGTCGATGCAGTGGAAAAAGCCCTGGGAACAGGGCTCTATACCGACGATATCCGTATCGATGGCATGGTGTTTGCAAAAGCACTCCGGTCAGCCTACCCCAGGGCCCGGGTGTTAGAAATCGACTCAAGTGAAGCGGAAAAACATCCTGACTTCATACGCATGATCACAGCCTCCGATATACCGGAAAACAAACTCGGGCACCTCACCCAGGACTGGGATGTCTTTATTGCCAAGGGAGATATTACCCGTTATATCGGTGACGCCATTTGCCTGGTCGTTTCAAAAAGAAGGGAAACCCTCGACGAAATCGCTTCTCTGGTCAAGGTAGACTATGAGGTACTCAAGCCCGTGCTCTCCATCGAGGAAGCACTAGCTGAAGAAGCCCCCTTGATCCATGAGGGGGGGAATACCCTTTCGGTGGAACATATTGTCAGGGGTGATGCTGATTCTGCGATTGCAAACAGCAAGCATGTAATCTCACGGATTTACCATACCCCCTATACCGAACATGCCTTCATGGAACCGGAATGTGCAGTAGCCCTCAGCGAAGGGAAAGATGGTGTCCTTGTATATACTTCTGGGCAATCAATTTATGATGAACAGCATGAGATTTCGCGTATGCTACGATTGCCTACTTCTAAGGTCCACTGCCACAGTATGCTCGTAGGGGGAGGCTTCGGCGGCAAAGAAGACATGAGTGTACAGCACCATGCAGCCTTGGCTGCCTGGATACTCAAGCAACCGGTCAAAGTAAAGCTCAGCAGGCAGGAAAGCCTGATGGTTCACCCCAAACGCCATCCTATGGACATCGAGTTGACCACAGCCTGCGACGAAAACGGAAAACTGACTGCAATGAAAGCCGTTATCCTGGCAAATACAGGAGCCTATGCTTCCCTTGGGGGGCCGGTTTTGCAAAGGGCCTGCACCCATGCCTCCGGTCCTTACAATTTCCAGAACTTCGATGTCCTGGGAAAAGCGATTTATACAAATCTGGTACCGGCTGGAGCCTTCAGGGGCTTTGGGGTTACCCAGAGTTGCTTTGCAGTCGAGTCGAATATCAACCTGCTTGCCGACGAACTGGGATTGGATTACTGGACGTTCAGGAGATTAAATGCCCTTAAACCAGGCGACATCATGCCAAACGGCCAGATAGCCGGTGGCGATACCGGTATCATAGAATGCCTCGATGCTGTCAAGGAAGCGTATTTTGCATCACCGCGTTCAGGCATTGCCTGTGCTTTGAAAAACAGCGGAGTCGGGGTTGGGGTGCCAGATAGCGGCCGCTGCATCCTCTCGGTTGAGCAGGGAATCGTGCACATCCGAACCAGTGCAGCCTGCATGGGGCAGGGAGTTGCTACCATGTGCACCCAGATGCTTGGGGAGACTTGCAGCTTAAAAACCTCACAGATGCTCGTTGAGCGACCCGATACCGTCAGAACCCCGGATTCGGGAACCAGTACAGCCTCAAGGCAGACTGTATTTACCGGAGAAGCTGTAAAACGGGCAGCCCTTCAATTGAAGGATGCGCTTGCCGAAAAAATGCTTGCCGATCTTGAAGGCAGGGAATTCTATGGTGAATATACCAGTGAGACAGACCCGATAACCTCGACTAAAAAAAATCCAGTCAGCCATGTAGCCTACAGTTATTCTGCCCAGGTGGTTACTTTGGATGAAAGCGGTAGACTGGAAAACGTCGTCGCTGCCTGTGATGTCGGGACAATAGTGAATATGCAAGCTTTGACAGGCCAGATTGAAGGTGGAGTGGCCATGGGACTGGGTTACGGCTTGACGGAAGACTTCCCCATGAAAGATGGCTATCTTGATGTGAAATACGGGACCCTTGGGTTGCTCAGGGCAACCGATGTCCCCAATATCGAGGTCAAACTGGTGGAAGGGCCGAACAAGAGCCCTATTGCCTACGGGGTAAAGGGAGTCGGTGAACTCTGTACCATTCCAACTGCCCCGGCATGCCAGAATGCCTACTACCGCTTTGACGGCAAGTTCCGCACTTCTCTTCCGTTGGAAGAAACTGCATACAGGAAGAAAAAGAACTGAGAAACATATCTAGATTTTGAGTCAGAGCCTACATACAGGAAAAGGTCGCCTTGGCGACCTTTTCCCTTAAAAGCCTAGTCTTATTTCTCGACTTTTCTACTTACCTTCCGCACTGCGCGGAACGGTCTCCCCCCTAGTTTCTGGCTGAGGAATTGCTTGCATGGGTTTCGGCCTAGCATACTTGGGGGCATCGAGTGCCTTTCATGGCTTTTGTGCTTGGATCTCAACAATGTTGAGTCCTCTTCGTTAGGAAGTTTTGTAAGCATACTGAATCCTCCTTCCTGATGAGAAACAAACAGCCTCTCCCTAAAGTATAATCCATATTCTTCAAAATTCAAGGCACGCAACGACCTTGAGAAACTCGCAAACCTGTGCATACTTTGAGAGGACAGGTTTCTTTGGAGTCTTTATACTTCTTTTTGCGAGGCCGATGAAATGCAGTGGTTACAGAACCTGAACGACGCACTCACCTACATTGAAAACAATCTTGATGGCGAAATCTCCTATGAGAAGGCTGCCCGGCTTGGAGGATGCTCTACCTACCACTTCCAGAGGATGTTTGCCTATGTCAGCGGAGTTCCTCTCTCTGAGTATATTCGTAGAAGAAGACTTACCAAGGCTGCTTTCGATTTGCAACGGGGAGATAAAGTACTGGAGGTAGCCCTTCGCTATGGGTATGAGTCTCCAACTTCATTCAACCGGGCATTTTGCAATCTGCACGGAATGGTTCCTTCCCTGGCTCGCAAACAAGGGTCTGCCTTGAAGGCATATCCCAGGATGACATTCAGCATGACTATCAAAGGAGATCAGGAAATGGATTACAGAATCGAAAAGAAAGAAGCGTTTAGAACAATCGGTGTCAAGCTTTCACTAGAGAAAGACTCAGATTCGAGTTTTGAAAAAATTCCCCATTTCTGGGCACAAAAACAACAGGATGGAACCATTGCAAAGCTCTGTTCTATGATGGGAGAAAAACCCGAGGGCTTATTTGGTATCTGCAGCAGCCAAGAGAAACTCTGGCAGTGGAATTATTACATTGCAGTAACCTCTTCTGGTACAGCGCCGCAGGGTTTTGAGAGTTATACGGTCCCCGCTGCCACCTGGGCCGTATTCCCCTCAAGAGGCCCCATGCCCCAGGCTATACAGAATCTGCAGAAACAGATTATGAGCGAATGGCTTCCCACATCAAACTACGAACTGGGGACGGCCCCTGACATAGAGGTCTATCTATCGGAAGATCCCTCAGACCAGAGTTTCGAGGTCTGGCTACCGATAGAGGCCAAGGGTTGATAGCTTGCCAAGGAGTATATGCATGATATCATATACATATGATATTAAAACATGCACGATACCTGGGAAGTGACCACTTGGTCCACACCGGCGATATTAAAATCTCCTCTTCCGTCATTGGTGAGATTGCTGACAATCTTGACCCCAATAGGGGTGAGGAGATTTTCGACTGTACCCACTACCTCATTTTACCCTCCCTTGCCGATTGTCATGTGCATACCCCCGACACCCTGCTCAGGGGTTTGAACAGGGATATGCCCATGAAGGACTGGTGTAATGATAGCGTTCAGGGAAAACTACAGAGATTTATTTTTGACTACCTCGACGGCATTGTCGAAACCCCGGCTTTCAGGACCTTGGTTCTGTATGCCTATATGCAGTATGTCAAACAAGGGGTTTCCTTTATTGTTGAAACCGGGCAGGCAGACGAATCCTCAGCTGTCTTGCAAGAATGTGCCCAAGAAATCGGGATAAAAGCCCTCGTCGACTATTACGACCAATATCCGCCAGAAAAAGAGGAAACCGATCTCGTGATTCAAGGCACCCACCTGAGTGAAGAAGAAGACCTCACTGAGGAAATCCTGGAGAAAACAAGGATCCGATACGCGCAGGACAAGCCTTTCTTGATGACCCATTGCCTGGAGACAAGCTGGAGACGGGCAGAAATAAAGAAAAAGTTCGGGCTGTCTACCATTGAACTACTTGCCCGTGAGCATATGCTTGGGGAAAAAACCATTCTGTTTCACTGCGTAGAAACCACAGAAGATGACATCTTACTTTTGGCCAAACATCAGGCAAATGTTGTACATTGCCCACTTTCCAATATACAAAGCAGCGAGGGGAACATGAACCTCTGCTCTATGCTCCAGCAAAAGATCAATGTAACGCTAGGCACCGATTTTATAACCCATGACCTCTGGGATGTCATGAGAACCACCTATGGGGAATTGAAGCAGGGAATGCACCCTGAGCTCTATACGGCAAACATCGTCTTTGACATGGTTACCACCCATGCCGCCCCGTTAGCAGAAGGTACCGGATATTGTGGAATAATCGAAGAAGGCAATAGCGCTGACCTATGCTTTATCAAACTCAACAACCAGGTAAGCCCACTCATCTCGTTACCCGGATTCTCCAATATCATGCACAACATTGTCCTCTATACCCGCAATGAGATGATAGACCATGTCATGTCCAACGGCGTGTGGATCATGCAGGATAAAAAATTCCTGACCATTGACGAAGAGAAAATCAGAAGGGAATATTCTCTGCTTGTTGCCCAGCTATTCCAGAATAAATAGAAAGCGATAGGCTACCACTAAAAAAGCTCCCCCTGGTGGGGGAGAGACTTTACAATAATAGTTTAGCTGTCTATCTATTTGCTCACTTTACCGAAGGAATGGTAGTACCGTAGGAATCCCAATTGGCAACAAGAGAATCGATCACCTTCGACCCGACTAAAAACCCGTTCTTCATCCCCATCGAGAAAGCACCTGAGCTTGCGCTAAGGCTTTCAAGCACCGTTTGACCGGGATACGGTTGATCAAAATTGACAACATCACGACAGACAAGCAAACGGTCGAGCAAGCCGTAATTCATGGCAGCAACACCGAAAGCACTGTCTTCCATCTGGGTTACCATATAGGTTCCAGCCCCATAGGCAGCACAGACTTCATCTGCATGCAAAGAAGAGTGTTCACCATGCCAGTAGCTGTCTCCGGTTACCGAGACGCCCATGCGAACGGCAGGGGTTTCCAGAGCCTCTGCAGCACCGTAATTGGCTCTGTATGCGGCTGCCTTTGGATCATCGACAAGCACAACATCCTTTGTAGTCTCATAGGCCCACTGGGAAAGGCTTGCGTTGAGCTTGATATACCCTGCCCTGTCGTATCCTTCGCTACGAAGGAAGGTAGCAGAGGTGCCAGGGGCAATATCGGACTCAGTCCAGGCATGGCCAAGCTCGAAGTCTACCAATTCATTTGCCCAGACAACGTCCCCCAAGGTCCCACGCTGCGGAGGCATCCCGGAACATCCGGAAACCAAGATATAGGTCTGGGAGAAATCAAACCGTGGGTCACTGAGAATTGCAGTGAGCGTTGATGAGGCTTGAGCCTTGCCCATACCTGCGATACATCCTGCAACACCATCATCGTTGATATACAAGGTCAAAGGCATGGAATTGAGCGTGTAACTTTCAGCACCATCAAAATAGGTTTCATAGTAATTCTGAAATTCACCGGCAAAGTCCCCTTTATTTGCACCAACTTCAAACATGTCGAGCACGAGTACCTTGACTACGGGTTTTTCGACCACGCCCTGCGCCATAAGGTTTGTTGCAGAAATTACCAATACAAGCAACAAGATTGTCATCTTCACATACTTTTTCATTCTAGACTCCCCACATTGTGTTTCGTTTCATGAAAGATACTTGAATTTATGTTGCAAAAACAAGGGTGTTTTTGTTTTTAGTCATATTTCTTACTTTGTACAACAGTACACAAAGGAACCCTGTACAAGACTTTTACAAGAATTTCACCAAGGGACATACTTCTTTTCCATCAGTGATTACTTACCAGACCGAAAGGTATTTCTTCTTTGCTTACCACTATGACACTTTTTGTAATTATGTTAAAATAAACTCACGGGTTTATTCCCGAATAAATCAGCAGTAACCAAAGAAAGGAAACAAGCCGATGAATACATCACGTTTCGATACATTACTGACCTCACTTCGCACCGTATCGGATAACCTCTCGAAAACGCTCCCCTTCAAAAAGATTTCAGGATTCATTGAAGAAATACAACAAACCAAACCAGCTTGGCCCCCACTGAGAATAGGAAGGCTTGTAGCTCCTGTTCCTATCGTACAGGGTGGAATGGGCGTAGGAATCTCTCTTTCATCCCTAGCCTCTGCTGTCGCAGAAGCCGGTGGTATCGGTGTCATTGCGGCAAATGGGATTGGACTTCTGGAAAAGGATTACTTTGAGGATGGGCAGGCAGCAGGTCTGCGTGCCTTCAGAAGGGAAATCAGGACAGCCAGGGAAAAGACAAAGGGGATTATCGGGGTCAACATCATGGTTGCCCTCAATGATTTCCACCAGATGCTCGACGTCGCTATTGAAGAAAAGGTCGATATCGTTTTCATGGGTGCAGGACTGCCTATCAAAGGGCTCCCGGTAGCACGGATGAGAGAAAACGGTGTTGCCGTTGCCCCTATCGTAAGTTCGGCAAGAGCTGCCGAAATGATTTTCAAAATGTGGGGGAAAATCTACCAGGATATTCCCGATGCCGTAGTCTTTGAAGGTCCATTGGCCGGAGGACACCTCGGGTTTGCCCCTGAACAACTGGACAAGGAAGAGTTCCAGCTCAAGGCAATTGTCCCTCAGATTGTAGAGGCCTTGATTCCCTTTTCCAAAGAGTTCGGAAGGGAAATACCGGTTATCGCAGGTGGCGGGGTATATTCAGGACAGGATGTCTACGATACCTTGCAACTCGGCGCCAGCGGTGTCCAAATGGCTACCCGCTTCGTTGCTACTGATGAATGCGACGCAGACATCAAATTCAAACAAGCCTATGTCGATTGCACAGAGGACCAGATCGGTCTCATAAAAAGCCCTGTCGGCATGCCAGGACGTGCAATACGCAATGACTTCATACTTGCAGCAGAGGAAGGGAGACGCCCCTCCTTCCGTTGTGCCTGGAAATGTCTAGCTTCCTGCAAAGCCCAGGATGCCAACTATTGCATTTCCATTGCATTGAACAATGCGCGCAAAGGTCTTTTACGTCAGGGCTTTGTATTCGTAGGGGCAAATGCCTATAAGATTGATTCCATTGTACCCGTCGCATCGCTTGTGAATGAATTGGCCGAAGGATATTGGCTCGCAGCCCATGAAAAAGCCTCGGTCAAACTGGAACAACTGGTAGAGCGGGCCGAGAAACTCTGGAAAAAATATGAGGGTATGGATTCTCTGGTGATCGAACTGGGAAAAGCCTATGAGCAGGCATTGCATGCGCTGCCCGAGATTTCCCTGACAGAGCTCCGCAACCAGTATAACAGTGCAATATCCAAAGCAAGGAATCTACAACTACAGACAGTGGAACATGTGGTAGGCGCTTGGGATTTGTTCAAAGCTTCCCCGGCAACCGTCCCACAGACTTCCAAGTAAGAAAGAAACCGGGAATTGCTTTCAGCTTCTCACCGGTAAGGCAAAGCAACGAGCGACCATCCAGATGTAATACTGTAGGGTCGCTCGTTTTAGTCTCTTTCGTTTACATATGTTACAGAAGTTTCTCTTTGCCACTGAAAATTTCTGAAACCTTCAACACAGCAGCACCATGACCGGGATGCTTGCTCGGGTTCCAGGTTTTCATGAAACTATAGTAAGATCCTTCAGTATGGTACTCGAGCTCACCCTTTATCTGGAAGGATTTCCCTTCCTTGGTAATAAACAGAACAGTAGCCTTGCTGCCCTGTTGGATATTCTCAAAGGTTTTCTGAAAATAGTTATTGGCTATGACAATCTCGCTCTCTTGGTAAAGGCCGACACAGGTTGCATAGATGCTGTTAGGAATCCCTTCGCCATTGACGGTGGTAAATACTACCGCCGGTTCCCTCTGTTCCCAGGCATCTAATACCCTTTTTGGCAATTTCTCCATGATTCACTCCTTATTCTTTATTCAGACAGCTTTTTCAAACTGGCTATTATACAAAGATGCATAAAACCCATTCTTTGCCAAAAGATCGTTGTGCGTGCCCTGCTCCACGATATCGCCATCATTCATTACCAAGATTAAATCTGCATTCTTGATCGTAGACAGCCGATGGGCGATGATAAAACTCGTACGGTTCTCCATGAGGGTATCCATGGCCTTCTGGATCAAGATTTCGGTTCGGGTGTCGACACTGCTCGTTGCTTCATCAAGGATGAGAATCTTCGGATCGGCCAGAATGGCCCTGGCAATGGTCAGCAATTGCTTCTGCCCTTGGGATATATTGTTTGCCTCTTCATTCAGCACCTGCGAATATCCATCGGGCAACGTTCGCACAAAGTGATCAACCTGGGCTGCAATGGCAGCTTCCTTCACTTCTTCATCAGTCGAACCGAGTTTTCCGTAGCGGATATTGTCGGCAATGGTACCGTTGAAGAGCCAGGTATCCTGTAGGACCATACCAAAAAGGGAGCGGAGTTCGCCCCGCTTGAAGTTCTTGATATCGCGTCCGTCAATCAGGATTGCGCCGTTATCGACATCATAATATCGCATCAAAAGCTTTACCATAGTTGTTTTTCCAGCACCGGTAGGACCTACGATGGCAATTTTCTGTCCAGGCATAACCGACGCGCTAAAATTATGGATGACCGTTTTGTCAGGGGTATATCCAAAAGAAACCCTATCGAAACAAATATTTCCATCCACATGCACCACAAGGTCAGTGTCACTGATAGTATCGTCATTTTGAATTGACAAGGCATGTTCGGTTTCCCTCAGTTCCTCTTTTTCCCCAAGGAATTCAAAGACTCTCTCTGCCGCGGCCGCTGTCTGCTGGAGAATATTGGAAATATTTGCAATCTGGGAAATTGGCTGGTTGAATGAGCGCACATACTGGATGAAGGCCTGGATTCCCCCAACGGTCATCGTACCGTTTGCGGCAAAATATCCTCCGAAGATACAGATGGAAACATAGGAAAGGTTCCCGATAAACATAATTATGGGCATCATGAGCCCGGAAAGGAAATTCGATTTCCATGCCGAATCATACAGGGCTTCGTTATAGTCCTTGAAAATCCTTGCAGAATCCTCTTCCCCGTTAAACGCCTTGACCACTACATGTCCTGAAAGCATCTCCTCGACATGTCCGTTTACCTTACCGAGATACTTCTGCTGGGCCTTGAAGTGTTTCTGCGATTTTTTGACAATTCTCACTACCACCACAAGGGAAACAGGAATCACCACCAAGGCAATCAGGGTCAGGCGCCAGCTAATGGAAAACATCATGATTCCGATCCCGATAATCGAGGTAACGGAGGTAATGATCTGGGTCATACTCTGGTTCATTGTCTGGCTGATAGTATCGACGTCATTGGTAATTCGGCTAAGCACTTCACCATGGGTTGTCTTGTCATAATAACCAAGAGGCAGACTGTGCATTTTCTCACTGATGTTGTTTCTGAGCCTAAAGGTAACCTTTGCGGTTATGCCTGACATCACAAACCCCTGCAGATACATGAAGACAGCACTGGTGACGTACAGGACAACCAGAAAGAGGATAATCTCCCCTATCCTTGAAAAGTCGATACTGCCACTCCCGGCAATCTTTGCCATCATGCCGGTAAACAATACATCGGTAGCCTGACCCAACATTTTTGGTCCGATAATCGTAAAGACAGTGGATAGTACGGCAAGAATCCAGACAATCAGAATCATCCAGACATATTTGCCGAGGTACCCGATCAATTTAGCCATAGTACCGGAGAAATCTTTTGCCTTTTCCCCTGCCATCATACCATGCCTTCCCGGTCCTCCGCCTATGGGACCACGGCCCAGGGGACCTTTCTGAGAATTGGTTTTTGGTTCGTTTGAATTCTGGCTCATGCAAGTTCCTCCTCACTAAGCTGCGAAGATGCAATCTCATAATACTGCGGACATTTTTCCAGCAGTTCTGAGTGGGTTCCCTTCCCGACGATTTTCCCTTCATCAAGCACGATAATCTGCTCTGCTTTCATGATGGTACTTACCCGCTGGGCAATTATGAGAACGGTACTTGTACCAGTATGTTCTTTCAGGGCTTTTCGCAGCTTCATATCTGTCTTGAAATCCAAGGCAGAAAAGCTGTCGTCGAAAATGAAAACCTCGGGGTTCTTTATCAAGGCCCTGGCTATGGATAGCCTCTGTTTCTGCCCTCCTGAGACATTGGAACCACCTTGGGAAATCTCTGAAGCGAAGCCTTCGCTCTTCTCATTGATAAAATCCATAGCCTGGGCTACCGTGGCTGCAGTCTGCACTTCTTCCTCAGTGGCATCTTTCTTCCCATACAGTAAGTTCGAGGCTATGGTACCGGAAAGGAGAATGCCCTTCTGGGGGACATACCCGATCTTGTCACGCAAATCTTTCTGGCGTACCTGCCGGATATCAACGCCATCCAAAAGGATTGCACCTTCGGTGACATCATAAAAGCGCATGGCCATATTGGCTATGGTCGATTTTCCAGAACCGGTCGATCCGATAATGGCCGTCATTTTCCCAGGTTCTGCTACGAAGGAAATATCCTGCAAGGCATCTTCTTCAGCCCCATGATACCTAAAAGATACATTCCTGAATTCCAGTAGGCCCTTTTTCTGTTCATCGAAGGCTTGGCTCTCTTTAGGATCTACGATGGAATTCTCGGTTTCCAGGATCTCAGCGATGCGGGTTGCCGAAACTACTGCACGAGGGGCAAGGATAAACATCATCGAAAGCATGAGGAAGGCCATGATTATCTGCATGGAATATTGCATGAAAGCCATCATGTCGCCTACTTGCAATGCCGAGTTGGCAATCTGACGGGCCCCTACCCAGACAATGGCCAAAGAAACCCCGCTCATCACCAAAGTCATGAGCGGAAAGAGCAAAGACATTACCCTATTTACAAAGAGGGTGGTACCTGTCAGGTTGTCATTGGCAACTTCGAACCGTTTTTTCTCATAGTCCTGTGTCCCAAAGGAACGGATGACCATCAGACCAGTGAGGTTTTCCCGCGAAACCAGGTTCAATTTATCTACCAGGATTTGGATTGCCTTGAACTTAGGCATGACGATTGACATCAAAACCATGATGGTCCCGATGAGAACAAGGCAGGCAACCGCGATAATCCAACTCATGGAAACGGATTTGTCCAAAGCCATGATAACCCCTCCGATACCAATGATCGGGGCATAGCAAATCATCCGGATTCCCATCATAAAGAAACGCTGGATCTGGGTTATGTCGTTTGTACACCTTGTAATAAGGGAAGCAGATGAAAACTTGTCAAATTCATTGTTCGAAAAACTTTCAATCTTCTCAAATACGTCTTTTCTAAGATTCTTTGCAATTCTTGCTGCAATTCGGGATGATAGAAAGCTAACCATGATAGTTGCAAGCCCCCCCAACAGGGCAATGAGCAACATCTTCACCCCGATTGCCAGAATGTAGGCAGACTGGGTCGAACGCATATCGGCACCCAATTCAACAAGGAATAGTTGCGATAACATTATTCCACTTTGGTTGCGTATAGTTTCATTGCTTTCCAAGGCTTTCTGATGGGCTGTTTCCAGAACTTGGGGAGGTAATTGGCTGATCAACGGGAGGATCTGGTAGAGCTTTGAAATATCCATAGTTGAAATTTGCATCCCCGTTTCGCTGCCCGACTGGCTACCCATTGCCTGGAGGCTGTTGATCATTGTCCAGGTTGCAATCCCGAAAGCAGCATCAAGACGAGAGGAATCATTGCTATCCTGCATTTCTTTCACATAGAACTGTACCCCTGCCTGTGGATAGAGTTGCGCATAGGAATTGTCATCCTTTGCTACCAGCCGATAGTTTGTAGAGACCAACTCTTTTTCCCCAGAATCCATGAATGTGGTAATCAGTTGCATTCCTTCTTGGCTGATGGCCTCAGGGGAGGCATGCTCCAACCCGTTTTGCTGAAGTCCTACATTCACGATATCCGACATGAGGTTCGGAAGATTAAGTTCACAGATTGCCTGCACAAAAAGAATTGCAAGGGTTATCAAGAAACCAATTGCGAAAGGCTTCAAATATTTTACCAGTTTAATCAAGGTGTTCTTCCTTCTTGTCATCCTGAGGAGAAATATCCTTCAGGTCTTCGGTTATATCGGTCAGTCGGGCTACAAGGGAGATGAACTGTCGGGTATTCTCTTCGCCGAACCGTGCAATAGCCTGGTTTACCAGATTGTTGAAATTAGTCTTTCCCTGTTTGAGAACTTCCTCACCATCTGCTGTAAGGGTAACTACAATTCTTCTACGGTCATTCTTGTCGATTTCCCGATGTACATACCCTTTTTTCTCAAGCGAATTGAGCATCTGGGACACTGCAGGTTTGGTAAATTGCGGATGATTCTGCATTTCTGAGGCAGATATATCGGTACTGGAACAGGGCATATCACGAGAAATCCTTTCCATGACAAAGAATTCACCCATGTTGATCCCACAGCAAGGGAGGAAACTTCTCCCTACCTTCTTGAATCGGTGCATGGCAGCGATGAACTCTTCTTTCAATAAAACATCCATTTTTATTTGCATCCTTAACTATTAAATACTATAACTATTAAACATAGTACAAATAATACTGAATACCAGTGACTGAAGACAAGATGTTTCTTATGGTTTTTTATGTAGATTGCTGGGCTACGAGTATTGGAAGCCCAAGCAACCATTTCTGAGACAAAAACCTCCCCCGTCAGAAAAGGGGGAGGAACCTGTAATTATCGAAGAAGAACATTGTTGCTAGGCTTTTTTCGTAATAGGTTTCAACGCTTCATAGATTAATCGGAAAGTTTCATAAGGACGTCCATACCTTGCATGATTTTCCACTGAAAAAGGAATGGTAATCGTTTCCTCAAGAAAACGGTCTGCAACCTTTTCCTCCATAAGGCCACATCCTATACCAGCCAGCAGGGCAGCTCCCAGACAAGACCCAGGATTGTGTTTTACATACTGTAAATCAAACCCTGTCACATCGGCCATTATTGAACGCCAGAGGGTACTTTTGGACCCCCCGTTGGTTATGAACACCCGTTGTATAGGTAACCCAAGTTCAGTAAAAACTTCAATATGATGACGAAAACTAAAGGCTACCGATTCAAGCATTGCCCGATAAACGTGATCTTTGGAATGGGAGAGAGACAACCCATAGATAACTCCTTTTGCATCGACATCGAACAAGGGCGTTTTCTCTCCTAGAAAATACGGGAGGATTACAACCCCCTCGGAACCGGGGGGGACAACAGAGGCCCGTTCATCCATCACCGTAAAATCGGCAAAGGAAAATTCTTTTTGGAACCATTTGAGCATTGAGCCGCTACTGGCAGTACAGCCATTGAGCAGATATGGGACACCTGAACTGCAACCGTAATCAATAAATAGCCGGTTGTCCGTGACCAGATGATCCAAGGCAAGCAGAATATCCCCGGCTCCACCGAGTTTGAAAACGAGATCCCCTGCTCTCCTAGCTCCGGTACAGAAGGAAGAGGCTACATGGTCTGCAGTCCCTGCGATTACCGGAATTCCTGCCCTAAGTCCTGTCAATTGCTCAATTTTAGAGGTTGTAGAGCCAATAATATCAGTCGAGTTTGAAACGGGAGGAAGCCATTTGCTATCCACACCCCCGAGTTGCATGATTTCTTCCAGCCAGGAATCTTCGGATAAATCCCACATGCCACTTTCCAGAGCCCAGTTATGTTCGACCTGGACAACCCCGGTCAAGAGAAACGCCAGATAGTCGTAAGAACCCAGAATATAGCGTATCTGCTTTATTATTTGTGGATGATGTCTGGTAATCCAGAGGATTTTAGGGAAAATATGCTGCTGGTTGACACGGTTTCCTGTTTTTGAAAAAAACCAGTCAGAATCAAGCTGAGATTCCAATTCAGCTATTTCTTTTTCTGAGCGAATATCATTCTGCTGGATTGAATGCATCAAAGGTTTCTTATCATTGCCTAAGGCGATTAAGGCAGGAACCATTCCCGTAACACCAATTGCCCTGATTTTTTCCGTATCCGTTGCCGAAACAACCTCACGCAATAAATCATACATATGGTTTTCCCAAATCATCGGGTCTTCTTCTGCATAACCAGGTTTCGGACTCAAAAGGTCATGGGGTTTTGTCCAAGTTCCTAGTATCTCACCTGTAGCAGACACCAAGATCATTTTGATGGCAGTGGTACCGATATCGATTCCCAAAGAAAAAGCTTCATTCATTATTCAGTATTCTCCCTATCCTTGCCAGTTTGCATGGATTACTGTTCCATTCTCCGGAGCAACTCAGTAGTTGCCTTTTCTAAATCCTGTGAACATTGACCCATATCTAGCGTCTGGAGGATTTTGTCTTTCATCAGCCAAACACCATCGACCATTGTATGGGTAACACTTAGGCCTGATACGGAATAAACGAGTTGCGTATAGAAATCTTGCCCGCAAAGAGGTCCCCAGCCAATATCGCCAAGGTCTAGTGCAATGATGTCTGCTTTCTTCCCTGCTTCAAGAGAACCAATCTCATGTTCTTTTCCCAAGGCCTTAGCTCCTCCTTGGGTAGCCATCATTACCAAATCCTGGGCAGTGATGGCTTTGACATCCTGCTCACGATGAATAATCAGCTTTCCAGCGGTCCCCATTTCACCAAACATATCATAACTATTCGAATTGCACACATTATCTGTTCCCAGTACAACAGTAAGACCTGCTTCCCTCATGGCTTTCACGGGAGCAGCAGGAAAACCACTTCTCATAGCAGCAGATGGAGCCATTACTGGGAAAAACGGGTGTTTTGCAAGTAACTCAATATCTTCTTGGCCAATGGTTATCGAATGGGCAGCCAGAATAGGTATATCCAAGATACCGATTTCTTCCATTTTTTGGGCTGCGGAGCATCCAAATCGAGGTATACAATAATCATTCTCTTCATTACTTGTTGCAAAATGAATATGAAATCCTGAATTATATTTCTTCGCTAAGGCAATCTCACGCTTGATTAGCTCCAAGCTATTGTCCACGAAAAAAGCATGGGGACCAACCCATCCAGTAATGCGGCTATTGTCTTTTGCCATTTCCAAAAATGATTCACATTTTACAAGTTCTCTCTCCCGTGAGGTGGCATCCCCTAGTTCCACAATTCCATAGGCCAGCACACCACGCAAGCCTGATTTTTCAACCTGCTCAAAAATTTTGTCTGTGTAAAAATATTGGTCAGCAAAACAAGTCGTACCGGTACGGATCATTTCGGCACAGGAAATGGGAGTAGTGAGACTTGCCATCTGCCCATCTGCAAACGATTCATAGCGTCTGAGCGTATTGAGAAACCCATCCATGGTAAACAGGGAGACTCCTTCACACATTCCCCTGGTGAGAACCATGGGGGTATGGTTATGACAGTTCACCAGCCCTGGCATGAGCAACCGATTCCCCAATTGTATTACCTCATCTTCAGGTCCAAAGGGGAAAGAACCCTCTCCTACCTCCATGATGGTATTTCCTTGTATTACGACGAACCCTGGGTTATATATACGAAATGACAAATCCATGGTTAACACATATTTTGCTTCAAGAACTGTTCTCTTAGGCATTTTGCCCTCCATTTTTCTGATTAGTGAAGTGAATTACGGCTTTTTCGTATCTTGGCTTTATAGGAAACAATACCGAGAATTGCCAAAGTCATGAAATATGGCAGAATTTGGATGATATAGGGTGGAATCTTTGTAACATTCTGCAATCGAAGGGCAACTGCATCTGCTACACCAAAGAACAACCCGGCCAAGAAAGAACCTCCGGGATTATTAAAACCAAACAAAGCGGCGGCATTGCCCAGCCATCCCCTACCACTACTCATATCCCTGGTAAACAAGGTCAGATGACCTACCGAGAGAAAAGCTCCCCCCAGACATGCCATTGCTCCACTGAGTATTAAAGCTGAGTATTGAACGTTTTTGACAGATATCCCAACGGATTTTGCAGCATCTGGATTTTCTCCGACTGCTTTGAGATGTCTTCCATATTTAGTTTTCCCAAAAACAATTATCATGCATATTGCCAGAATCCAAGTTACATACACAATACTATTATACCCAGAAAATAGTTTTCCTATCAGGGGAATCTTAGATAACAAAGGCAGGGAATAGGAAGGTAATTGAACAATGCTTGCATCAGACCACGTACCTGACTGATGGAAGATAGCCCTCATTAAAAAGACGGTAGTCTCACTGGCAAGCATATTGATTGCAATAGACAAAATAACAAGATTGACTCGAAAACTTGTATGCAACCAGGCAAAAAACCAACCCATTAAGGCACCGAACCCCATTGAGACAAGAACCCCTAAGTAGGTAGCCAAAACCGGATGGATGACCCCAAAGGCAGTATGGTTCCTAAATAAATACGTCGCCACGATTGCAACAAAGGAACCCCAAAGCATTTCTCCCTCAATGGCAAGGTTCAACACACCGGCTTTGTTACATAAAGCTGCTGCAAGTGCTGCCAAAATAACTGGAGTGGCAAGCCTTAGCGAGCTACTAAGGAGATTCATGGTAAAAAAATCCAATAAAGCATTCATTGTGCCGACTCCTTTTTCCCTCTGATGTTTTTATACGATCTCTGGAAAAAATTGCTCACTTTTTTACAGGTCATTTCAACAACCGGTCTATATACATTCTCAGTTGCAACGAAGAAAATAATCAGAGCAATGAGAACACCCCCTAGCTCCCTAGGTATTTTAAGGTTTATCTGGAGCCCTAATTGGGCACCCTGCCGTATTCCAGCGAGAAGGATAGCAACTAGCATTACTCCAAAAGGATGGGAACCTCCAAGCATTGCAACACTAAGGCCATCAAAGCCAAGGCCGGAAGAAAAACCGGTCATAATCCTATGGTAATTGCCCAAAATCTCCATGCATCCGGCAAGACCAGCGAGCCCTCCTCCTATGAACATGGTACGAAGGACGACACGCTCAGATTTTATGCCACCATACCTGGCAAACATCGGGGCTTTACCAACCATTCTCATTTCATAGCCCCCAGGGGTTTTCCAGATATATAGATACGAAAGGATTACCAGAAGTATTGCTATCACAAAGGAGATTCCCCACCGTGAACCTTTCACAAATTGAGGTAACCAGAGTGCTTGATCAAGTACCGCAGACTGGGCTTTTTGCCCGGCATCAGCCCGTAGGGGAAAGGCTACAAGATATTCCAAAGCTAACGTAGCTATGTTGTTCAGCATAATTGAAGAAATAATCTCGTTAACCCCTAGCTTTACCTTCAACAACCCTGGTATCAAACCATAGAGACCACCAGCTAGGATTGAAGCGGCAATAATAACAGGAACCATTAGATAAGGAGGAAGATTGAGTTGAATTCCCAGCCATGCCGCCATAACAGCCCCAAAAACATATTGCCCTTCCTGCGCAATACAAAACACGCCAACCCGAAAACCGTACATTGCAGCCAGACCAGTCAAGATCAAGGGTGTCGACTGACCCAAGGTAATCAGCAAGGGCCAGACTTTCCCTGAAAACCCGAACGCACCGGAAACTAGAACCTTAAAGGCTTTCAACGGAGAAACCCCGGTTAAAGCAATTAATATAAAAGAGAAGGCTATTCCGAGCAAAATTGCGGTTATCGAGACAAAAACAGCACTTCCAAATCTCTTTCCTCTTTTCATATTGATATGCCTCCAACCATTAACAGGCCGATAGTTTGTTCGTTAATTTCAGAGCCCTGCAATTCCCCCTGAATTTTTCCTGAATACATTACGCCTACGCGGTCACTAAGTGAAAGAATTTCCTCAAGTTCAACGGAAACAAGCAGTACAGCGACCCCTGCATCCCTCTGCTCGACTATCATTCTATGAACAAACTCAATGCTACCTACATCAAGCCCTCTCGTCGGTTGATTGACTATCAGTAACTTGGGATTAGTCGCCAGTTCACGTCCTAACACTACTTTCTGCATATTTCCACCACTCAGCTTAATCACAGGACTATCAATGGTCGCTCCTGCTATGGAATAGGAATCAATAATCTGCTGTGCATGAATATTGCATACCTCTTCGTTTAGCAAACAGCCTCTTCGGAACTCTTTTCTATCTTCAAATCCAAGCAAAGTATTTTCAGAAACTGAGGCTTCAGGATTTAGCCCCATTGCAAGCCGGTCTTCAGGGACATGGGCAATCCCTTCTTTTCGCCTTCCTTGTACAGTCATCAGGGAAATATCCTTTCCAAGAAGACGTATTTTCCCTGATGTTGGCTGTATCATTCCGCAAATGCAGGAAACCAAAGCATCCTGACCATTGCCACTCACTCCTGCTACACCATAGATTTCACCTGAGCGAATCTGCATCGATACTGAATCCAACTTTACAATTCCGCTTCCATTACGGAATCGTAGGTTTTCAACAGAAAGGACGATATCTTTGGGCTCGGCTTTTTTCTTAAAGACCTGTAGAACCACATCTCTGCCAACCATCATATTTGCAAGATCTGCTATGGAGGTCTCCTTTGTTTCCCGCGTACCAATCACCATACCTTTTCGCATTACAGTTATTCGGTCGGAAACATCCAAGACTTCCTGCAATTTATGGCTTATGAACAAGATGGTCGTTCCATTTTTTGCCAATCCCCGAAGGGTCTGGAGAAATTCCTTGACCTCTGAGGGGGTAAGCACGGCAGTCGGCTCATCAAGAATGAGAATCTTGACATTACGGGCAAGCATCTTGAGAATTTCCAGTCTCTGAAGAAGCCCTACAGGCAGTGTTTCAGTTATGGCATCAGGATCGATGGGCAAATGATACTTCCGGGATAATTCCTTGACGAAGGCAATTTCTTTTCGATGGTTGAGTAACCCAAGACGAGTAGTTTCCATCCCCAGCACAACATTCTCTGCTACAGTAAAGGAATTCACCACCATAAAATGCTGATGTACCATACCTATTCCTGTCTCGATAGCCTCAGAAGGGTTTTTAAAATGGACAGGATCTCCACCCACATAGATAGTACCGTTATCAGCCTGTTCCAGACCAAACAGAATGTTCATGAGCGTAGATTTTCCAGCTCCGTTTTCTCCACAGATAGCATGGATTTCTCCCTCTACAATGGAAAAGCTTACAGCATGGTTTGCCTGTACATTTGTTTCGGAATAGAATCGACTTATATTCTCAAACTTAATCACTTCTTTCATGCGAACTCCCTATAAAAACAGCCCCCCTCCCATATAGTTTGGGATGGAGGCATTGAATGGGAAAATATTACTTGAGAGATTCCCAGAGAGGTTCGGTTAATGCATCATATACCTTATACTCACCGCTCAGAATCTTTGCCCGATAATCAGCAGCGACCTTCTGGATTTCAGGAAGTTTAGCTACCATATCGGAAGGTCCTTTGTCAGCAAAGGTAGTTACACCCGTATCCCAGGAAAGTCCTGTTGCCCCATCTTCCATATCAAGGGTACGGAAGCCCCCCTGGAAAGTTCCTTGTACATATTCTTTGATTAAATCATAGGTACTGTTATCTACCCTTTTGATTACAGAGGTAATGATATGCCCTGGATAAAATCCATCCTGGACATTGTCTACCCCGATAGCAAACAGATTACGCTCTGCAGCGGCAGCAAGAACACCTTCTCCAGAAAGTCCACAGACCTGATAAAGAATGTCACAGCCTTCATCATACAAGGCGATTGCGCTTTCTTTTCCCAGGGTAGGGTTCGAAAAATCGAATCCAAGATAGTTTACATACACCTTACATTCGGGATTAACAGCGAGAACACCTTGCTTAAAGCCATAGTAGAACTGATTGATACCAGGGGCATCACCACCGCAGACTACACCGACTTTATCAGTCTTTGTAAGCATACCGCTCACAACACCCGCTAGGAAACTGGATTTATTCACATTGATTAAGAGGGAAGCAAGGTTCGAAGGAAGTTTTTCTGCAAACAGTTCGCTTGGGGATCCAAACAACTGTTCAGGATATTCAGTTGCCAAATCCAGCATCATTTGAGTGTCCAGTCCAACTCCAAGAATCAAGTCATATCCTTTATTAATGGCACTTCGCATTGCTGTTTCGTGCTCATGGACCCCTTGGGTCTCAATTAAATCTACTTTGACAGGCAATTCCTTATTTGCCCGTTCAACTCCAATTGCAGCGCTATCACAGAAAGAACGATCCCCAAGGGGGCTGGGAAGGACAACAGCAACTGTAATCAGGTCTTTTTCGGCTTCTACTGCAGCTGATTCCTTTGCTCCACTTGCAAAAAGTGAAATAGAGGCTGCCAGAACCATGAGCACAACAAAACAGAACTTTTTTTTCATTTTCTCATCTCCCATAGATATTATTTCCTGAATGCCGTAACGACATCCATGAATCTCAATACTTCTTCCTTGTCGACCATCTCAAAAAAATCCCCATTCCGTTTGAAAGCCGACCCAACTACAGCACCATCAACCACTGACAATTTCGATGCAACACTCTCAACGGTACATCCGGTATTTGCGAAGACAGGAGTATCAGGTACCGCTTCTGCAACCCGGGCCAGTAATTCAGAAGAAGTCTCAGCCCCTGCAGTTCTCCCAGAGATACAGAGGATATCAGGCTGATGATTGAAAACTGTTGTTTTTGCAATATCCACAAGATCCCTGTTTCCAAGATATACACTTGCCTCTGGGAATATATTGAACATCAGTTTGACAGATTCTCCCCCGATATCACGTCTCCTTCTGGCAATGCTTCCATAGTTGGTATCCCAGAGACCAAAGTCACTAGCATAGACTCCGCTAAATATCTCACGAACAAAGGTAGCTCCTGTCACTACGGCAAGTTCAACACTTGCTTTTGCATCCCAAAGAACATTCACCCCATAGGGAATCTTTATCTCGGATTTGATTTCCCCTATTATCCTTCCCATTGCTGCGATCGTTATAGGCTCTACTTTGGTCAGATACGGAAGACTGAACTCATTGGAAAACATTACCGCATCAACACCACCTTCCTGCAATGCAGTCAAGTTCTTCAATGCTCGGTCAACCACCCATTCCATTCCTTTGTTGTTATCATACTTAGGGTCCCCAGGAAGGGGATCAAGATGACACATTGCAATAATGGGTTTTTCGGTCCCATATGCATCTTTCAACCAATTCTTACTCATGTTTCCTCCACAGTGCCAAACTATTTCGGTTGGATCACCGTTATTCCTTGTTGCTGAAATGAATCGCGAAGAGGCTCAGGTACCTTACCGTCGGTAACAACAATATCAAGAACCTCCAGATCACAGATTTTTGCAAATGTGATCTTATTAAATTTAGAATAATCAGCCAAAGCGATAACCTGATGGGAGTTTTCCACCAAGATCCTTTTTACAGCAGCATCCTCTGCATTGTATTCAGTTACCCCTACTTTGCTGTCAATCCCACCAATGCCCATAAAAAATTGGTCAACGTGGATATTCCTCAAAAACTCAAGTGTGTAACTACCTATCAGAGAACCTTCTCCGGGGCGAAGCAATCCTCCAGGTACAATTACCTGTAGGTTGCTATGACTGAGACAGAAATTCATAACCCGAAGGTTAGTGGTGATAATAGTAATCTCTTGATAATCTGCTAGGCTTTGAGCCAACGCCAAGGCTGTTGTCCCACTATCAAGAGCTATGGTAGTGCCTTCCTTAACCAGGGAAGCCGCCAAGCGTGCAATTGTTTGTTTTGCTTCCAAAGAACTGGAAGCACGCAAATCAAACTGTGGTTCCTGGATGCATTTATTAATGGTCATTGCCCCGCCGTGAACCCTACGGATCATCATTTTTTCCTCAAGCGGTTGAAGATCTCGTCGAATTGTCATTTCAGATACCTGCAAACGGGCAGAAAGATCTGCAACAGAAATGAAACCTGATTGATCCAATAACCCAAGGATTACTTGTTGTCTCTTATTCATAATCTCCCTGCTTTGTTCGACTACGCTCACCATGCCTTTTACTTATCATGCATGCAACACAATCTGTCAATAAAAGGTTTTTGTAATGAATCGAGTCTTACATAGTAAAAAAAAAGGAAAAACAACATAGATATAAACAGGATAAATAAGAATGGTTAATCTTACAAATTCATCATTTTTTATATACTAACAGCAATTTTGTTTTAGCAGATTTGAATATTTTATCAAATTTTTCGATAGTATTTTTATTAATTTCTGTGCAGTCTCATTGTAAATAGAGAATAATAATTGAGCTCAAGGAGAAACCAGATGAGCTTTATCGAACATATTTTGGTGTGAATTCGAACATTTACCTTTTTTTGGGTTTTATTTGTGTTAATTCACACAAACTTCAAATTTGATCTTTTGTTGCAATTACAAGCCATTTATGCAACAAAAAAATCTCCCTGATCTCATCTTTCAAAGACCGGGGAGATTGAAGAAATACCCTGACAGAAGTTTAGGCAAAAGACTTTGAGTAAATCTTGAGACAATCCTCATCGGACAATACTACAGGATCGACAGCAAAAAGACCGCCCATGTTGGCTCTGGCATTTGCAACCATAGGAAGCAACTCTTGCTGTGTAATCTGGTAGTCTGACATTTTAAGCGAGTCAACCTGACAGGCTTTCTGCAATTCGACAAGAGCCTGCACAAAATCCATAGGATCCTTTGCATCGGTCTTTCCCATTGCCTTGGCCATATCAACCATTCGCTGGTCACAGGCATGAACCGAAGCCATGTGGGTATAGTATTCACGGCTAATCATGATCAGGCCTGCCCCATGGGGAAGATTTGGATGATAAGCACTCATTGCATGTTCGAGAGAATGTTCAGAGATACAACCCGAGGTCGACTCTACCATACCAGCTAGGGTATTTCCCAGGGCCACATCTTCCCTTGCCTTAAGGTTGCTACCATCTTTCACTGCGGTTTCAAGACTCCGGGCAATAACCTTGATAGCCTCGAGGCTATAAAGGTCGCTGAGTGTATTCGCTGTATTGTTGATATACCCCTCTGTGCTGTGGAACAAGGCATCAAAGCCCTGGTAGGCAGTCAGATGGGGAGGAACCGTAACCATGAGTTCTGGGTCTACGATGCTTAACACAGGGAAGGTCCCGAGGTAGCCCGAACCAATTTTCTCGTTGGTCTCTTCTTTGGTGATTACCAGCCAAGGATCGGCTTCTGTACCGGTTCCTGCAGTCGTAGTGATTGCCACGATGGGAAGAGGCCAGGTTGGGATAGCTTTTTGGCCTCCACTGCCACCACCGATATAATCCCAGAATTCACCTTCATTGGTAGCCATGATTGCAATGGCTTTCGCTGAGTCAATCGTGGAACCACCACCCAGGCCGATTACAAAATCACAGCCGTGCTCTTTGGCAAAGGCTGCTCCTTCGCTCACATGTCTTCTTACTGGATTGGGTAGGATTTTGTCGAACACGACAGATGCCACCTTGGCTTTTTTAAGTTCGTCTTCCACTCTCTGTAAATATCCGTTGGCCCGGGTCGATTTACCGGAAGAAATAACGATCAGGGCTTTCTTTCCAGGCAGGTCCTGTTCATGCAGGTGATTAAGTTGACCAATGCCAAAAAGAACCTTCGTTGGAATGTGATATGTAAATGTCATCGTTGCCTCCAATTTTTAATACCTATTGCTAATATAGGGATTTATAGGCTATTAGGCAAATAAAAACAGTACAGGCTGCCACACCGAAAGGTGCAACAGCCTGTTTCCTATTTACATACGATGAAGGGTCAAGCCATCAGCGAAGGCAGGAACATGGTAACCTGCGGAACGAAGGTGACCAGCATCAGATCGGCAACCATCATCAGGTAGAAAGGCAGAACTGCCTTGGTAGCCTTCTCGATGGATATCTTGCCGATTGAGCAACCTACGAACAGCGCCGAGCCTACCGGGGGAGTCGTGAGACCGATGGCCAGGTTGAGAATCATCATGATGCCGAACTGCACGGGGTCCATGCCCAGGTGCCCTACGATTACCGGGTAGAGGATCGGGGTGCAGATGATGATCAGCGGTGCCATATCCATGATACACCCGAGGACCAGCAGCATGAGGTTGATCATCAACAGCAAAAGAATCCTGTTGTCGGTTATCGTGAGCAGCCCGTTGGTAACTGACTGGGGGATGCGCAAAAACGCCATCAGGTACCCGAACGAACTTGCAGCGGCAATGAGGCTCATTACCATAGCCAAGGTCTTCAGGGAGTTGCGCAGAATCGATTTCATCTGCCTAAGCGGAATCTCCTTGTAGACGAAGAAGGTTATGAGGAACGAATACACTGCGGCAACAGCTGCCGACTCGGTCGCGGTGAACACGCCGGAGACAACCCCGCCCATGATTATGATGATCGTGAACAGGCCCATAACCGCCTCGCGGGCGATTTTAAGCGTTTTCCTCCAGCCGTAGGGCTTTTCCTTGGGGTATTTCCTCAGGTAGGCGATGATTCCTGTCGGGATCATCAGCAGAAGGCCGAGCCCCACACCGGGGATGACCCCGCCGAGGAACAGCTTCCCCACCGATACCCCGCCTCCGGCTGCCATTGCAAAGATAATCATGTTGTGGCTCGGCGGGATGAGGATTCCCTCGCAGGCACTGGTGACCGTAACGGCAACGGCAAAATCCTCGTCGTATCCGTCGTCGACCATCATGGGGATGAGCATGGCACCGATTGACGATACATCAGCTACTGCAGACCCAGAGATGCCACCGAAGAACATCGAGGCAAGGATGTTTACCTGGGCCAGACCACCACGGAAACGTCCGATGAGGGCATTGGCGAACCCGACGAGCCTGCGGGAGATACCGCCCTGGCTCATGATCTCGCCTGAGAGGATGAAAAACGGGATTGCAAGCAGGGAGAAGGAGTTTACTCCGCTTACCAGCCTCTGCACGATGGACATCATCGGGATATGCAAGAACATAGCCGTGAACACCGAGGAGAGGAAGAGGGAGAAGGTGATGGGGAACTTCATGATGAGCATGAAAACAAATGAACCGAGGAGAATGAATGAAGCCATACTTGTATTCATCTGGAATCGCCTCCCTTGAACTTGCAAAAGTCTTCATATACGTGGATAAGGGAATAGGCAACGATGAATACTCCCGAGACAGGCAGGACCAGATAGTTCACCGCATTGGATATATGGGTGGCAGGAAGGAACGACTTGGCGCCATTCACTGTCAGCTTCCAGCCGTAGTAGAACATGATGACCCCTATCAGGATTTCAAGGACATCCTTTGCTGTGTCGAGGGTAAGGAAAAATTTCACGGGCAATTTTTTTGGCAATATGGATACGTTGATGTGGAGGTTCTCCTTGACGCCGAGGGCCATGGCGATAAACGTAAACCAGATGACGATAACCAGGGAAATCTCTTCGGACCAATGGATTCCAGATTTGAACCCGTATCGCAGTACGACATTGAAAAATACGATGACAACCATCGCAAGCAACAACACCATGGCCAGTTTGAGAACCCAATCAAATACGGAGTCAAGAATCTTCTTGAACTGCTCCATGGGATACCTCCAAAAGGATATATATCAAAAAGCGTGGGGTTCCAAAGGAAACCCCACATCCAGACTAGTTCATGATGAACCTTATTTTACAGCCTTGATCTTTTCAACCCAAATACGACCTTGCTCATCGAGCTGATCTTGGTATAGGGGGGCCATTGCAGCTGCAAACTCAGCCTGGTCGTTGATCGTGTTGATCTGGCAACCGGCAGCGCGGACCTTTGCCTCTGAGGTCTTCTCAAATTCAGCCCAAGCTGCAATCTCAACAGCCTGAGAATCCATGGCAGCCTTCTTGATGAGGGCCTGGTCGTCGGTTGAGAGCTTATCCATATTAATTTTGGAAGCAACAATCATCTCAGGGACCCTGGTGTGCTGGTCGATCGAGTAGAACTTTGCCACCTCAAAATGGGCTGAAGTCGCATACGAGGGCCAATTGTTCTCGGCACCGTCGATAACACCGGTCTGCAATGCACTGTATACATCGCCATAGGCCAATGCTGTAGGAACTGCACCGAGAGATTTGATCATACCCATCATCAAAGAAGATTCCTGAACACGGATCTTCATGCCCTTGAGGTCGGCAACAGTGTAGATCGGTTTTTTGGTGTTGTAGAAGGAACGTGATCCAGCATCAACATATACCAAACCTAAAAAACCATCTTTCTCAACAGATTTAAGAAAATATTCACCGATTTCACCATTCAGAACATTCCAATAATGATTAGCATCCCTGTAGAGATATGGCATCTGCAGGATATCAAGTTCAGGGCTAAAGGAAGCAAGAGGACTAATCGAAGTTCTAGTAAAGTCAATTCCACCAAACTGAAGTTGTTCGATAACAGACTTTGCATCACCAAGCTGGGCACTAGGATACACCTCAATAGTAATTCGGCCGTTGGTCCTTTCCTTCACCAAGCGAGCAAATTCCTTGCATCCAACAACAGTTGGATAACCATCAGGCTGATTATCAGCAAGTCGCATGGTAATATTCTTCTGCACAGGTGCTTTTTCTTCCTGAGATCCGTTCGCAAACATAGGAACCATTGCCAGTGAAAGGACAAATAAACAAATCATAACCTTTTTTAACATTCTCTCTCTCCATTTTGATTTTTCCGAACCAGTTATAGAATAATGCCAGGGCGCCACAAAAGTGGCACCCAGTCCTCGCCCCCATCGAATTAAATCTTACCAGAATGCGCTTCTTCCATTTCTTCTTTGAATTTCCTGCATGCTAAAAGCAACGATTCCTGTTGCTTGAATATGGTAAAGTTTCCAGTAACATAGACCTCAACGCCCAACCGTGCACATTCTCTTGCATGGGAATAATCGATACCACCATCTACAGAAATTAAGAAATCCAATCCTCTTGCTTCTCGCAACAGGACCAACTCTTCGATTCTTTGCATACTACCTGACATAAATCTTTGTCCGGCGTAGCCAGGTTCAACGGTCATCACCACCACGTAGTCGACATAATCAAGCACAGGGATTACAGATGAAATGCTTTGGCTTGGATTGATTACTACCCCACCTTTCATCCCATTTTGGTGTATCAGGTCTAAAACCCTGCGACTAAAAGGGGTAGAATCCAGATGAAAACTTATATAGTCAGCTCGGTTTTCCTTGAGTTGGGGTATATACGCAATCGGATCAGTAACCATTAGATGTACATCAGCTTTAATCTCTGGATAATTTTCCTTCAGCTCCCCAACCAATTTGACCGGAAAACAAAGATTCGGGACATAATGACCATCCATGATATCGATATGAAACCAAGAAGCGCCTCCCTCTACAAGCTCATTGACTTGCCTTCCAAATTCTAAAAATTGACAGTTTGCCAACGAAGGTGAATTAATTATGGCCATGCATTCTACTCCAAACGATCACCATAGATTTGCTGTGTATGCAAATCCATGAAATTTCTATCTTCAGCGGTTTTTGAAACCATGCAATAAATATACCTAAGACCAGTTTTGGGACAGCCGACATTCGGGTGATATCCAGAGGGAATAGAGATAACATGACCTTCTTGAACCATTACAACAGAATCCTTCTGACCCATCTCGTCATAAACACATTGCAAGCCAAAACCGTCTTCCATATTGAAATAACAGTAGGTTTCTTCCCTTTTTTCACCATGTTCATGGGGAGGCCAGGCTGTCCAACCACCAAGATTTCCAAAACAAATTCCAACTAGAAACCGACTTGAATCAAATTTTTCATCTATACAATTCCAAACATCACGTTCTGTTCCACCACATGCTTTGCCATATCGGTTATGGCGACTATCTGCATCAACATCAGTAAACAAGATTGATGAGAATGAGGTTTTTCGAGAACAAGAAGCGCCGAATCTCATTACTACGGCATTTTCTGCAGCTAATAGAAGGGAATCATCAATAGGAAGATATAGAATATCGCAGAGTTGGACATTTCCCGTTTCATGTTGATGTTGATAGAACACATCTCCCTTGATAACCACAAGACAAAGTTCCTCGCTACCACTTTCTACAGAAATTTGACCCTTAATCTCAAGTCTTTGGACACTTGTATATTCAAGTCCGAGGTTACAGGGTTCCTGTTTTGTAAGTACTTCCTGAGGTAATAAATGATGTAACAATGTATGAACTCCTTATATGATTAATAGAAAGATTTTGTTTTTGGATGCCCTAAAAATGAAACAGAAAAATCTTAAGCTTTGCTTCCCCGGTCTTTCGTATTGCATGGACCGTATGTGCTGGAACTATCATCGAGAAACCTGCTGAAATTGCAAATTCTTCATCGGCCACGATCATGCTTCCCGTACCCTCAAGCACAAAGAATCCTTCGTTATCCTCGTGGATACCAAAGGGTAGAAATTCAGTGTTCTGAAATTCATTGACCATTGCTGAAAAACCTGTGATAGGAGAATTTTCTTCATCGAATACTATCTGGCTTATAGCGCCAGGAAAATTTTTAATCACCTTTGGTTCTCTATTCATCACATAACATTTTTTCATTACAAAACTCCCCCGGCTCAGGATAGCTCCTCATTAGAGTCACTTAGAAAGCCTCATTGGAGCCAATATACCATTGATCAAATCAAAGCGCAAGAAAAATAATAACCGTTTACCCTTATTTTTTATTACTTATTTAAGCTTTTTTTATATTTTCTTTACTTTTATAGTAATCGTTTACCCTTTCCAATAAATTTATTCCAACTTTTCCAATATTCTGATACTATCAGTTTGTAAGGAATAAACCCAAATGCGATCCACACTCAATGATATTGCCCAAAAGGCAAATGTTTCAAAAGTCACAGTCCATAAAGCTCTTCATGGGAAACCAGGAGTCAGTAAAGAAACCCGTAATCGAATTTTGAAAATTGTTAGTGAAATGGATTATTCCATCAACCCAATGGCTTCATCTCTGAAGAGAGAAACTTTGAAAATCGCATTGGTATACCCAGAACTAGAACCAGAGATGAATTTCTTTTTCAGGCAAATCAAGCAGGGAGTTGATGATGCCGAAAGAAAATTACTCGACTTCAATGTATCATTATTACGATATACCTGTGGTGAAACTTGGGAACAACAAGCTGAAATCCTCAAGCAGATAGCAAAAGAAAATCTGGTTGATGGCGTCGTAATCTATTGCTGGAATGATAAAGCCCTTAACCCGTATTTCGAAAATCTCGACAAACTCAATATACCTGTAGTGACTTTTCATTCGGATGCTATTAATTCTTGCAGAATTGCTTCTGTTACCGCTCCTGATGAGAAGACTGGCAATCTAGCTGCTGAATTTATGAGTCAAATAGAGCCAGATTCTGGACATATCCTTTTACTGAGTGGAAATACAACGCAAAAGGTTCTTCGTGACAATTCTCTTGGCTTCCATGCATATCTTCATGAGAATCGTCCAGATTTGAAAATAATTGAAATCGAGAATTTCCAAACCCTGGAAAATCTTTCCGAAACGATTCCGAAGCTAATGGAAGTTTTTGGAGATATAAAAGGAATTTATTGTACAAATGCTCGAAACAGCATTTCTCTCTGTACAATTATTGAAAACCTACACTTAACAAATATTAAAATCATCACTACCGACGTATTCCAAGAACTGAAGCCTTACATAGACAACGGAATTGTCAACGGGACAATCTGGCAAGACCCGATGCACCAAGCCTATGATGCAATTATGCTTATGTTTGATTTCCTAACAGCGCACCCTTTCACAAAAGGAGTGCTTACTGAGGTAAAAATTGGAATAGTAATGAAAAACAATTTTGATTGCTTCCTTACTTGATCTGACTAATTGCGAAGCAAGGTTTCATTCTCAACCATTCTATATGATTTTCTGAAACAACTGCTGAAAAACAAAAACAGTACAGGCTGTCACACCGAAAGGTGCAACAGCCTGTTTCCTATTTACATACGATGAAGAGTCAAGCCATCAGCGAAGGCAGGAACATGGTAACCTGCGGAACGAAGGTGACCAGCATCAGATCGGCAACCATCATCAGGTAGAAAGGCAGAACTGCCTTGGTAGCCTTCTCGATGGATATCTTGCCGATTGAGCAACCTACGAACAGCGCCGAGCCTACCGGGGGAGTCGTGAGACCGATGGCCAGGTTGAGAATCATCATGATACCGAACTGCACGGGGTCCATGCCCAGGTGCCCTACGATTACCGGATAGAGAATCGGGGTACAGATGATGATCAGCGGTGCCATATCCATGATACACCCGAGGACCAGCAGCATGAGGTTGATCATCAACAGCAAAAGAATCCTGTTGTCGGTTATCGTGAGCAGCCCGTTGGTAACTGACTGGGGGATGCGCAAAAACGCCATCAGGTACCCGAACGAACTTGCAGCGGCAATGAGGCTCATTACCATAGCCAAGGTCTTCAGGGAGTTGCGCAGAATCGATTTCATCTGCCTAAGCGGAATCTCCTTGTAGACGAAGAAGGTTATGAGGAACGAATACACTGCGGCAACAGCTGCCGACTCGGTCGCGGTGAACACGCCGGAGACGACCCCACCCATGATTATGATGATCGTGAACAGGCCCATAACCGCCTCACGGGCGATTTTAAGCGTTTTCTTCCAGCCGTAGGGCTGTTCCTTGGGATACTTTCTCAAATAGGCGATGATTCCTGTCGGGATCATCAGCAGAAGGCCGAGCCCCACACCGGGGATGACTCCGCCGAGGAACAGCTTCCCTACAGATACGCCGCCTCCGGCTGCCATTGCAAAGATAATCATGTTGTGGCTCGGGGGAATGAGGATTCCCTCGCAGGCACTGGTGACCGTAACGGCAACGGCAAAATCCTCGTCATATCCGTCGTCGACCATCATGGGGATGAGCATGGCACCGATTGACGATACATCAGCTACTGCAGACCCAGAGATGCCACCGAAGAACATCGAGGCAAGGATGTTTACCTGGGCCAGACCACCACGGAAACGTCCGATGAGGGCATTGGCGAACCCGACGAGCCTACGGGAGATACCGCCCTGGCTCATGATCTCGCCTGAGAGGATGAAAAACGGGATTGCAAGCAGGGAGAAGGAGTTTACTCCGCTTACCAGCCTCTGCACGATGGACATCATCGGGATATGCAAGAACATAGCCGTGAACACCGAGGAGAGGAAGAGGGAGAAGGTGATGGGGAACTTCATGATGAGCATGAAAACAAATGAACCGAGGAGAATGAATGAAGCCATACTTGTATTCATCTGGAATCGCCTCCCTTGAACTTGCAAAAGTCTTCATATACGTGGATAAGGGAATAGGCAACGATGAATACTCCCGAGACAGGCAGGACCAGATAGTTCACCGCATTGGATATATGGGTGGCAGGAAGGAACGACTTGGCGCCATTCACTGTCAGCTTCCAGCCGTAGTAGAACATGATGACCCCTATCAGGATTTCAAGGACATCCTTTGCTGTGTCGAGGGTAAGGAAAAATTTCACGGGCAATTTTTTTGGCAATATGGATACGTTGATGTGGAGGTTCTCCTTGACGCCGAGGGCCATGGCGATAAACGTAAACCAGATGACGATAACCAGGGAAATCTCTTCGGACCAATGGATTCCAGATTTGAACCCGTATCGCAGTACGACATTGAAAAATACGATGACAACCATCGCAAGCAACAACACCATGGCCAGTTTGAGAACCCAATCAAATACGGAGTCAAGAATCTTCTTGAACTGCTCCATGGGATACCTCCAAAAGGATATATATCAAAAAGCGTGGGGTTCCAAAGGAAACCCCACATCCAGTCTAGTTCGTGAAGAACCTTATTTTACAGCCTTGATCTTGGCTACCCATGCCTGCTGGTCAGCATTGAGCTGGCTCTGATACAGGGGGGCCATGGCAGCTGCAAACTCAGCCTGGTCGTTGATCGTGTTGATCTGGCAACCGGCAGCGCGGACTTTTGCCTCGGACTTTTTCTCGTACTCGGCCCATGCGGCTACTTCAACAGCCTGGGACTCTTTGGCAGCCTTCTTGATGAGGGCCTGGTCGTCAGCAGAGAGCTTGTCCATGGAAATCTTGGAAGCAATGATCATCTCAGGGACCCTGGTGTGCTGGTCGATCGAGTAGAACTTTGCAACTTCGTAGTGTGAGGAAGAATCGTAGGAAGGCCAGTTGTTTTCAGCACCGTCGATAACGCCGGTCTGCAATGCACTGTATACATCACCATAGGACATCGGGGTAGGAACAGCACCGAGAGCCTGTACAAGACCCATCATCAATGCAGATTCCTGAACACGGATCTTCATGCCCTTGAGGTCGGCAACCGTGTAGATCGGTTTTTTGGTGTTGTAGAAGGAACGAGCACCTGAATCGTAATATACGAGACCGACAAAACCCTTGTCACTCATTGAATCGAGGAAATACTGACCAATTTCGCCATTGAGTACTTTCCACATGTGATCAGCGTCCCTGTAGAGGTACGGCATCTGCAGTGCGTTGAGCAAGGGCTGGAAAGAAGCAAGGGGGGAAATGGAGACACGGGTGAAGTCGATGCCACCGAACTGAACCTGCTCGATTGCGCTCTTCTCGTCAGCGAGCTGAGCCTGGGGATATACTTCTACCTTGATACGACCATTGGAATATTCACCGACAAGACGGGCAAAGGCTTCGTCACCGAGAACGGTAGGATAGCCAAGAGGCTGGTTATCAGCCAAGCGGAGAACGACCTGCTTGGGAGCAGCAGTACCCTCAGATTGACCGGCTGCAAAAACCGGTGCAACGAGAAGGGAAAGTAACATTACAGCTAACAGAACTTTTTTCATGAGTTCCTCCTTAAGGAACGAGATATTGGATTTATGAATAGTATGGGGGATGCTTTTTGCTATTTGAAGCCAGAAAAAAAGGATAATTTGCCCAATTTTCTTCCTATTGTACTACTGTATTTAGCAAAACCCGGTCATACGATAGCCAATACAAAAAAGGCCCTTTCCTAATAGATGCTACTGTTTTCTATGGGTTTCTTATCAGACATGCATTGCATATTTGCCTTACATCCCCTTATCCTTGCAAAGCCGTGTTATACTTACATGAAATGAAAGCTGTGGAAAAACCAATAAAGAAAAAACAACCAGGAACGCTGAGAAGCTGGTTGCTTTCCTATAACCTGGCAATGCTGTGTGTAATTCTGATATTCGTCATCATCCTTTTCAGTTCAATATTCTCGCTTCTTGGGAATATGCAAAGCAGGACAAACCAATATCAGGCAATAAATGTCCTGACAACCCAGCTTATTGAAAGCAGAGACCTGTATCATAGGTATGGGAATGCCCCTGACAAGCAGTCACGTGAAGAAATCCTCTCTGACTATACGATACTCAACAGGGAAATTGCCATTTCCCTCCAGCGCCTGAAAGTTTCCTATGAGGAAAACCCCAAGCTCTATTTCCTATATAAAGGCATCGACAACGGACTCGATTTCATCAAGCTTTCGCTCGACCAGATGGAAGGCCTCGACCCTAACACACAGACAAAAGAATACTTCAGCATCTATTATTCAGGAGACAAGGTTTATCCCTACCTACAGGATTATGCTTTCAACAAGTATTTGTCCTATGAAGTTGAGGCCGATGCCACCTGGATGGCAGAAGCCCAGAGCAGGGTTTCACAGTATCGAACGTTTTCGGTTTTCCTATTCGTCATCATCGCCCTGAGTTACAGCCTTCTCGTGTACAAGATGACCATGCGGCTGGTACGGCCGGTCAACACCATGGTAGAGACCGCAGACCAAATCTATCACGGTAATTTCGACGGTCCCCCCATTCCCCTTGACGGGCCGGAAGAACTGATCTATCTGGAACAGAACCTGAACCAGATGAAGCAAAGCCTGCGAGAACGCCTTGATATGATCGAACAGAATGCCCAGTTGGAGAAACTGGTCCATTCGCAGGAGCTCGAGCAGATGAGAACAACCAGAGAGTTGGAAAAAGCTCGTTACAAGGCCTTGCAGTCACAGATTAATCCTCATTTCTTGTTCAACACACTCAATATCATAAGCAGGACCGCCCTCTTTGAGGATGCAAATTCCACAGTCGACCTGATAGACAGCCTAGCCTCCATCTTCCGCTATACCCTTGAGTACCATGACGATGTATTGCTAAAAGATGAATTGGAATTTGTCAGACAATATCTGACCATCCAACAATTCCGATTCGGCGAGCGGCTGGAATTTTCCATTGATTGTCCGCTGGAATTCAATGACGTCAAGATTCCACCGTTAGTCATCCAGCCATTTGTAGAGAACGCTATGGTGCATGGGCTTGAACCAAAAGAGGAAGGCGGGAAAATTGAGGTAGCTGTCAAGAAGGAAGGGAGACGGCTGGTTATCTCCATTATCGACACCGGGGTGGGAATAGACTTGGCAAAACTGAATCTGCCAAAACCGAACGGAAAGCAACATATCGGGGTGAAGAATATCGGAGACCGTCTGAAACTCTACTATAAAGGAAAAGCAAACCTTGCAATTTCGCGAGTAAGTGAGGAAGGGGGCACTTCGGTAACGATTACCCTACCATATAGGATAAGGAGGGAAGCCTGATGTACACCTTGCTTATTGCCGATGATGAACGAATCGAATGTGATGCTATAGAACTGTTAGTCAACAGGGCAAAACTCCCTCTGGAATGCATCAAAGCAAAGAATGGCAGGGAAGCTGTCGAGTTGGCCCTCCAACATCAACCAGATATTGCCTTTCTCGATATCAAGATGCCTGGGATGGATGGGATCGAGGCCGCAAAGCATATTCGCGAAAACAACCCTGAATGCCATATAATTTTCCTTACGGCCTGGAGTTCCTTTGAATTCGCCCAACAGGCTATTCGCCTCGGGGCAAGCGAATACCTGGTTAAACCGGTACAAAGAAAAGATGTCTACGACCTGCTCGATTCCCTTATTGAAAAACTTGATGAAAAAAAACTTGCCAAGGAACAGCATTCAGGGGAAATTCAGGAAGTATTGAATCTATTTTCCCGAGAATTCTTTGCAGCGTTGAAATTTGGCGAGTTACCCTTGGATTCGGTGAAATCCTATTTTGCCATGCAAGGCATTACCTCAGAACAAGGGGTAGCCTTGGTTATCGGTGGTATGGAAGAATCTGATGTCAAATCATTTTTCCAAAACAACCAGAAATTGCCAAAACTACAGCTTTGCTATTTCCCGGCTGTCGACCGTATTACCGTATTGGTTTTTACCAACCAGCCAGCCAAGATAATTGAGCAACTGGCAGGTTTCCAAAGCCTTGCCTACTCCAACATTGGCTCGGGGATGTTTTTTTCCGACCTTGCAGGAATCCCTCAATCTATCAGCACAGCCTCCATTTCTTACTCCCATGCCTACCGTCTCCATATGCGGTTCCAGCGTTTCATCGATATCCTCAAAATTCCCAAAGACAGTGTAAACCTTCAAGCCAGGACTGATGAAATGCTCCAGAACACTTTGGAAGGTGAATTAGGGAAAGCAAGGGAAATTGCCCATGAGATCATCGATATAATAAACACAAGCAATGATACTCCCCAGAAAGCAATGGATGAATTGTATGAAATCCTGGTTGTCTTCTGGTATGAGCTGAATAAGTCTATTCCCCTCTTGAATCTGGGAAAACCACAGAAGGGAGCAGTAATGGAACTGGAAATCTATCTCATGGATTTGCTCGACTCAACCTGCCAGGCAGTCCTGGAAGACAAACAAGACCGCTACAGCCGCGCATTCAAGATTGTAGACCAATACCTGCACGCCCATTACGAGCAACCCATTTCCATTGAGTTGACTTCCAAGATGGTCAATCTCAACCCAAAGTATTTCAGCCAGCTGTTCAAGACATATCTAGGTTCTCCGTTTGTCGAATACCTGACCAAAATACGTATGGAAAAAGCAAAGCAATTACTTGATGAGGGTACCTGGAATGTCAAAGAGGTGGCAGAGATGACAGGATTCTTAGACGGGAACTATTTTACCAGGGTCTTTCGTCAATATTATGGAATGGCGCCTTCGGTTTACAGGGAAGAGAAAGAAGAGAAGAAATAAGGGGCAGGTACGAAAGGTTTTTGCTAGCACAGTTTCTCTCGTATGAATATAGCCGACTCTGCTGCAAGGACATCAAGATCCGCATTCTCGACAAGCTCCCTCCAGACAGAAAGATCCTGGCCTACCTGACCTTTGGGGGTGATAAAAGATTCCTGTATCAGGGGACCTTCATAGAAAATATCATCCAAGGCCTTTTTGATTCCGCTCCAGGGTTGTCTCCCAATTCCCACTGGTTTCCTGTTTGTCTCTCCCAGGTGAAACCCATGGAGATACAGACCTGCCATGCGAATTGCATTTTCCAGGGAATCTTCCTCAATATTCATATGAAAAGTATCAAGAAGGATGCCACAATTGGGATGATTGACTGCTCGGATATATGCAAGTCCCTCGGCACAGGTATTTAGCAGAAACTGCTCATATCTGTTTACTACCTCCACATTCAGCATCACATCATTGTCCTCGGCAACACTCATCAACGAGCGCATGCTTGCAACGCTTTGATCAAAATACCAACGTTTGTCCTCGCCTTTGGCAAGTCTGCCTGGCCAACTGGCATAGATAACACCACCGATATCCCCACCCCCCATGGAACCGACCGCTTTGATCATCTGGGTCATGAAGGCAACCCCTGACCTCCTAATATTCTCATCAAGGGAAGAAATATCGAATTGCGGGGAAAGGCCAAGCCCGTAAGACAGGTTGACTTGCTTATCCTTTGCCTCTAAGGCAAGCCGGCTTCGTCCCCAGGGGCTCATGATTGCAACGGTGCTCCCATTGACTTCCAGCTGGTCATACCCCAATTCTTTTGCTTTTGCTATGAACGGTACGAAATCGACATCCCAATCCTGAACCCAGTATGCATAATTGATCCCGATTGATCTCATTGCCATAAGCTCCTTGCCAATTGTTCATCTATTTCAACTAAATAATAACACCATTTCTTTGCAATACAATGACAAAGGACCTTCCAACCTACATTCTGAAGAAAAAATACCTACCAAATCCTTCTTTCCCAAAAACAAAGAAGTGCTGGGTTTGACACCCTATAACTGACGTAGTTCTTCGTAAGACAACCTTCGTACGAGCGTATCATGAAGCAATCAGTAGGTAGGAAAAGCTACCTTGCATATCCTGACTATCGTACTACCCCAAACACGGGCGCTCACCCATGAAGGGACTTACTGGGCCTCAAGTATCTCCTGACTGAAAGCAGGAAACGCTTCCGTATGCCAAATCCAAGCAATATATCCTCACCTACTTGGCAACTCCAGCACCCCTAGATAGTAACAAGACCTTCAAGGCAACCGGTGGTTTTTTGGCCGGGACCTTGGCCTTCCCAATTAAAACCGGTCAAGTTCCTCTCTATTGTGCTATCCCTTCACAGCACCCATAGTCAGGCCTTTGACTACATACTTCTGGAAGAACATGGTCAACAGAATGGCAGGAGCCATAATCGTAACGGCAGCTGCCATCACAGCCCCCCAGTCAACCTCGACATAAGAAAGAAAGTTATAGACAGCAATAGGAAGAGTCCTTGTCTTCTGTTGGCTTAATACCTGGCTGAACATAAAGTTATTCCAGCTGAAAATAAAGCTTAGCGTAATCGCAGTGACAATTCCCGGACCGGACAGGGGCAGGATAATCTTCAAAAAAGCACGTTGCCTGGTCAATCCATCTACCATGGAAGCCTCTTCCAGTTCGATAGGTACGGAATCAAAATAGGGAGACATCACCCATACGATCAAGGGAAGCGCAATAAGGATATGTGAAAGGATCAAGGCGATATACGAATCCATAAGATGGAGCCTGGAAAAGACAATATACCAAGGCATCAGAAATGAAATCCCTGGCATCAAACGTGCAACCAGGATAAACATAGACAGTTTTTTCTGTTTATACCTAGCAATCGAATAGGCAGCAGGAAGCCCTAGCAAAAGAGAAAAAACCACACTGGACACCGAGACAATCACTGAATTTCGCATGTAATGAATAAAATCCTGTTCTATGAATACCCTTTTGAAATTCTGCATCGTAGGGTGAAAAATAAACTTTGGAGGCCAGGAAATTATATCGACTTGGGTCTTAAAGGAACTCATCAACATCCAGATAAAAGGGAAAATAATCGGGATAACGATACCAACGACCAACAAGGGGAATAAAATACGAAAGGATATAGATTTTTTCATGGTTTTCCCCTCTACTGTTCAAAGATTTTTCGTAGTTTCATTACCAGCAAGCTGAATAACAAAACAATGAAGAACAGGAACACCAGCATGACCGCACTTTGTCCCATCCTGAAATATTCGAAACTATATTTGAAGGCAAGTATATTAAGGTTTTCCGAAGCATATCCTGGACCACCGCCGGTCATTGCATAGATAATATCATACGTTTTCAATGCGTCGATCGCCCTAAGGATTACCGCGGTCAAAATGGTAGGCATCAGCATGGGAAGCGTTATCCTGAAGAGTACCTGTCGGCTATTCGCCCCATCTACCATCGCAGACTCATACGGTTCTGAGGAAAGGCCGGCAAGTCCGGCAAGTACAATTATTGCAATCATAGGAGTCCATTGCCATATATCGACAAGGATCAAGGAAGGCATAACGGTACTGGTTTCAGATACCCAGCCACTCTGGGGCAACCCGAACTTACTCAATACAAAATTCAAGATTCCAATGGTAGGGTCATAGAAAAGGTTCCAGACAATACCGATAGCCACCGGCGTTGCAACCAGGGGAAGCAACAAAATAGTCTTAACCACTCCTTTTCCGGCAAAAGAACGGTTGAGGATAAGGGCAAGGACAGTCCCGAGAAAAGTCTCGAAGGCAACGGCTCCAAAGGTAAAATAGAAGGTTCTACCCAGAGCATCCAGAAAGCGAGGTTCCTTGACCACGGAAAAAAAGCTCTCAAGGCCAACTAGCTGTAAGGGCTTACCACTGGTTAACGTCCAATCCGTAAAACTTAAAAAAAGTGTATAACAGACAGGAAACAGCATAAGAACCACTACAAACAAAACAGCAGGAAGAGGAAAAAGATATTTTAGATTCTTTTCAAAAAAACCTTTTCGAACCATCGAGAAACTCCTTTTACTACAGATGGCCGACCGTTTTTCCCGGTCGGCCTTTCCTAATTCGAACAGGTATTATTTCCCGAATTCTCCATCGTTCTTCAATAAATCGTCTACAGCTTTAACCTTTTCGGCAGCCATTGCAGGAATCTTTGAAGAAGTACCCTTTGTGTTGATGGATTCAATGATGATTTCCCCGATAAGATCCCTAGCCTGACCTACTGAGCTCATGAACGGGCGATCAAACGGATAGCCATTCTGCGCTGCATGAGCCTGGGTTTCCACCAGACCTGGATTCATGACTGCGCGGACATCAGCATCCTTCCAAACCGAATTCCTCGCCATGGTAATATTGGAAAGCATACCTTCTTTGGCGAGAGCGGAACTTGTTGCCCAATTCAGGAACTTCTCTGCTGCTTCCTGATTCTTGGTCTTTGAAGAAATCGACATACCCCATGACACTACAGTAAACGGGGAATCGGCCTTCGGCCCTCTCGGCAACTTGGCAATTCCAATATTTTCCGGGGCAATCTGCGTCTTGGTCGGATCGATTATCTGCCCATAGAATACAGATGCATCTGTCCACATGGCAGCTTTCCCAGCCTGGAATACTGGCATGATATTTTCCCAGGACATGCTGGTCACACCCTGAGGTCCATAATTACCAAGCAGGGAACCGTAATACCTGATGGCCTCAATGGCTTCAGGGCTATCAAAAACCGCTTCACCATTTTCAAGGTATCTGCCACCGAAGTTATACACATAGCTGGAAAGCTGGGTAACAGCCGAAGCACCTTTACCACGGGAAGCAAATCCGGCAACGCCGTCTCTATTCATGGCAGCAGCGGCCTTTTCAAGTTCTTCAAACGTAGTCGGAACGGTGAGTCCAGCCTTCTTGAGCAAATCTTTTCTGTAATACAGAACCTGCCATTCGGTTACCAGAGGAACAATATAAGCTTTCCCTGCTTTTTTACCGATATCAACCGAATTGCTGGGATAGTCAGAGAAATCATAGGTATCAAGGCTCTTGTACCAGCCATTCTTGATGAACATCAACCCTTCTTGGAGGGGACGTGTCATAAACACATCAACAGTCGAGGAATTGGTTGCAAACTCTGTGGTCAGCTTCTGGGTAAGCTGGCTCTCCTGCAGGCTCTCAAGATTTACTTTGATTCCTGTCTGGGCTTCAAATTCTGGAATCTTTTTCTTTAGCAATTCCCCATAGGGGTGGTTTGCAAGCAAAACCCGTATTTCCTGCTGGGGTTTCTGTTCTGCTGTTCCTTGGGCAAAGAGAGGGAGCCCCAAGAAAATCAGCCCGAGCAAAATCACACACAATGTCCTTTTTGTCATAATTCAATCTCCTTTTGCACAGTCATACATCAATCCTTTTGATTAATTATAACGGGATTTGATTAACTGTAAAGAAAAAATGAATATATTTTCCTATTTACATGAATATTTATTTCATACTATACTGGTGTAACAATCGTACTAGGGAGTGCCCATGACTGAAGTCAGCGCAATCTATACCATAAAGAACAAGTATGCCAGTCTCAGTGCCAAAGAACGGAAGATCGCTGATTTCATTCTGGAACATCCTTTGGATTCGGTAAATCCAAGCATCGAGGAATTGGCCGACAGTATCGGCATCAGCGAATCCACCATGGTACGCTTTGCAAAAAAACTCGGATATAGCGGATATCAGCGCTTTCGGATAGCGCTGGCAAGGGAAACAGTACCCTCCAATGCACAGGTTTTCGAAACGGAAGTCAATGACAGCGAGGATGTCATCGATACCGTATTCCGCAATGCACAGAAAACCTGCGAGGCTACCTACCGGAACATTGACCGTGATGCATTGAAAAAAGCAGCAAATATGATTGTCTCCTGTGAGAAACTCTATATTGCCGGCTTAGGCGGATCAAACATTATTGCCCAGGATGCCTATCATAAGTTCATCAGAACCGGCATATCCTGCAACTATAACAGTGAATATCATATGCAGCTCATGCTTGCTTCCCAGGCAAGGAAGCAAGATGTTGCCTTCATAATTTCCAATACCGGGGTGAATACGGATACGCTGGCTTTGGCTGAAGAATATCGAAACAATGGTTGTCCCATCATTGTACTCACAAGCAACAGCAGGTCCCCACTTGCCCGAATGGGAAATACGGTTCTCAATGTTACCCTCAGTGCAAATTCCATGGTTGCAGAATCTTTTTCTGCCCGAACGGTCTCAATGGTAATCATAGATGTTTTATATGTGGAAATTCTGGAACAGTTGAAAGACCAGGGAATAGAAAACCTGAATAACATGCGCAGTGTAATAGCACGCAGACGTATCTGACAGAGGAGAGAAAATGAAATCATCAATTGGCTTGATCGGTCTGGCTGTAATGGGGGAAAACCTGGTCCTCAACCTGGAAAGCAAAGGATATAGTGTTGCAGTGTATAACAGGACAACCTCCAAGGTCGATTCCTTCATACAAGGCAGAGCCAAAGGCAAACATATTACGGGTACCTATAGTCTGGAAGAACTGGTAGAAAACCTTGAAAGCCCCAGAAAGGTGATGATGATGGTGAAAGCCGGGGAAGCTGTCGACAAAACCATCGAGGCCTTGATCCCGCTTCTCGACAAGGGAGATATCATCATAGACGGGGGAAACTCCAATTATGAAGATACCGGACGGAGACTCAAATATGTCGAAAGCAAACAATTGCTCTATATTGGAACCGGTGTATCGGGGGGCGAGGAAGGGGCATTGAAAGGTCCCTCCATAATGCCCGGAGGTTCACCGGAGGCTTGGCCTCTGGTCAAACCGATATTCCAAGCCATATCAGCAAAGGTTGGGGAGGTCCCCTGTTGTGATTGGATTGGGAAAGGCGGAGCCGGACACTTTGTAAAAATGGTCCATAATGGCATCGAATATGGCGATATGGAGCTCATATGCGAAATCTATGACATTATGCGTAAGCTTTTACAATTAGACCCAAAAAAAATGGAACAGGTTTTTTCAGAGTGGAACAAAAGCGTCCTCGATTCCTACCTGATTGAAATCACCAAGGATATCATGGCCTTTATGGATGAAGACGGCACCCCGCTTGTAGACCATATCCTCGATTCTGCAGGACAGAAGGGAACCGGGAAATGGACAGGCATCGAGGCACTCAAGGCAGGAGTTCCCCTTACCTTGATCGTGGAGTCGGTCTTCGCGCGCAGTGTGAGCAGCCAGAGAGAGGAACGTCTGGTTGCCAGCAAGGTTTTCCCAGCCACTGCCATCACCCCGGTAGAAGATCAACAGACTTTCATTACCATGCTCGAGAAAGCCCTCTACGCTGCAAAGATCATTTCCTATGCCCAGGGGTTTGCACTTATAAAGAGTGCCGGCGAAACAAACGACTGGGATCTAGACCTTGGCAATATTGCGCTTTTATGGCGTGGAGGATGCATTATCCGCTCTGCTTTCCTTGATAAAATCAGCAAAGCCTTTATGAGCAAAAAAGATCTCCCGAATTTGATCCTTGACCCCTATTTCTTAAAAATCCTAATGGAAAACCAGGAAAGCCTGCGAAAGGTTGTCGCAACGGCAATTTTGAATGGCATCCCCACTCCTTCTCTCTCTGCAGCCTTGTCCTGGTTTGATAGTTACAGGTGCGATAACCTTCCTGCAAATCTGCTCCAGGCACAACGTGATTATTTTGGGGCACATACATATGAAAGGATTGATAAAAAGAGAGGGGAATTCTTCCACACCAACTGGACCGGACATGGGGGCGAGACCGTTTCTACCACGTATAGCATCTAGGAGATTGATAATGGCAACACTACAGATTCGAAAGAAAAGTTCCCAGGCCTTTGATTTCATCTCACTCGGGGCTTTGGTCATCAGACTCGACCCGGGCATTGTTCCTTTTGCCTATGCAAACGATTTTACGGTACACGTTTCAGGTGGGGAATATAATGTCTCGGCAAACCTTTCCCAGGCCTTCAGCCAGAAATGTGGTATTGCCTCGGCTATGGTGGATTATCCCATCGGAATGAAAATCGAGAACGAAGTACGAAAGATGGGAGTATTTGGATTTTACAAGCGATATGCACATGACGGGGTACGTGGGCCCAACATGGCCCAGGTATACAGTGACCGGGGCCAAGGGCTGAGGGCACCGGTAGTTTTCTACAATAGAGCCAATGAGGCGGCGGCGTTACTCGATGCAAAGAGTTTTGACTGGGACGAGATTTTCGCCCCGGGTATACGCTGGTTCCATAGCGGGGGAATTTTCAGCGCCCTTTCTCCGAATATCCCAGAACTCATCATCGATGCAATGAAAAAAGCAAAGGAAAAAGGGGCTATCGTTTCCTTTGACCTGAATTATAGGGCAAAACTCTGGAACTCCATAGCAAAAAAGGGAGAGGTTCCCCAACAAGTCGCTGTGAAAATTCTTTCCTCCATAGTCGAGAATGTTGATGTATTGATAGGAAATGAGGAAGACTTGCAGATGGGACTGGGCCTGAGAGGCCCTGAAGTCACTTCGCAGGGAAAACTTGACCCCTCCTCTTTCTATGCCATGATGGAGACTGTCTCCAGGCGGTTTCCGAATATTAAGGCGGTGGCAACCACCATGCGGGAAGTAAAGTCAACAAATCGCCATGACTGGAGCGCAGTGCTCTGGTATGACGGGCAAGGATACCAAGCTCCCACCTGTACTTTAGATGTCTACGATAGAGTTGGCGGAGGTGATGGCTTTGCAGCTGGCCTGATCTATGGTTTTCTACAAGGGAAAACCCCACAGGAGGCCCTCAACCTAGGTTGGGCTCACGGGGCTTTGCTGACCTCCTTCCCTGGAGACACAACCATGGCGACACTCAGCCAAGTCGAAGCCTTGACCAATGGCCCTAATGCAAGAATTCAGAGGTAATCATGAAAGCACTGGTGATGACCGAATACAAGAAACTCACTTTTCTGGACGTACCGACCCCGGTTTTGGAGAAACCAAAGCAAGTTTTGGTACGGATAAAGGCAGCTTCCATCTGCGGAAGTGATATTCATGGGTTCGATGGTTCTACAGGAAGACGGAAGCCCCCGATTATCATGGGGCATGAGGCAAGCGGAATCATTGAGGCGGTAGGGGCCTCCGTGACTAGGTTCAAGATTGGGGATCGGGTTACCTTTGACTCTACCATCAATTGTGGCACCTGTTCTTTCTGCACAAGTGGTTTTCCAAACCTCTGTGACAACAGGAAGGTTCTTGGCGTTAGTTGCGATGAATACAAACAGGATGGAATCTTTGCAGAATATGCACTCATTGAAGAACACATACTCTACAAGATTCCAGATTCCCTGCCGTTTATCCAGGCTTCCCTAACCGAACCTGCAAGTGTGGCAGCCCATGCAATTGCCCGTAACCAACCGATTCTGGGAGAAGATGTCGCGGTGGTGGGAAGTGGCCTTATAGGGCTGTTGCTCATCAAGCTATTGCGACCCTTGGTCAGTGGCAGGATTTTTGTATTGGAAACAGATGGGTCAAGACGCGATATGGCTCTCAAATGCGGTGCCGATTTCGCTGTAGACCCCAGAGATGCAAATCTAGTCTCCTGGATTGCCGAGAAAACCGAAAGCCATATGGTCGACCGGGTGTTTGAAGCAGTCGGGGCCACCTCTTCAATCGGCAGCGCAATCGATATTACCCGTAAAGGGGGCACTGTCGTACTGGTAGGGAATATCAGTGCCAAAGTCGATATGCCACTGCAGAAAATAGTGACCCGTCAACTTACCCTGAGAGGCAGTTGCGCCATAAGTGGGGAATACCCTACTGTTATCAAGCTGATGGCATCAGGCAAGCTTGAGGTACAGGATTTAATCAGCAAGACAGCACCTCTTAGCGAAGGCCAGATTTGGTTTGACAAATTGTATAACAGAGAAGACAACCTATTGAAAGTCGTCCTACTACCCTAATAAAAGAAGGTTTACTGTGGTCAAATATGCACTCATCGGATATGGGAAGGTTGCACAATTGCATGCAAGGGCATTGCAAGAAGCCAAGGATTGCATACTGGTTGCCGTATATGGCAGGGATTTTGAAAAAGCCAAGCTGTTTGCAGAAAAATGGGGCATCCAAGCCTTTGCCAGCATTTCCCAAATGGTTGATGAAGCAAAAATTGATGCAGTCATCATCACGACACCCCACCCTCTGCATAAAATACATGCGCTTTTGGCCTTGCAGGCCGGAGCCCACGTGCTTGTAGAAAAACCTATGGCCCTAACCGTCGCGGATTGCCAGGAAATGATCACCGTCGCAAAGCAGTACAATCGAGAACTCGGGGTTATCAGCCAACGGCGCTGGTATCCAGCCTGTCAGAGGATACATAAGGCAATCGAAGAAGGAAAACTCGGCATACCGATGCTAGGACAGGTAACCATGTTGGGATGGAGAGACCAGAGCTACTATGAGAGCGACCCCTGGCGGGGGAAATGGGAAACCGAGGGCGGTGGAGTTCTCATCAACCAAGCCCCCCATCAACTTGACTTACTCCACTGGTACCTGGGACCGGTCAAAGAAGTATTCTCGTACTGGGATAATATCAACCATCCCTATATTGAGGTAGAGGATACGGCTGTCGCTACCGTGCGCTTTGCAAGCGGGGCCATGGCTAGCATCCTTGTCTCCAATTCCCAGAAACCAGGAATCTATGCAAAAGTGCATATCCATGGATCCAGTGCCTATTCTGCAGGGGTACAGACTGATGGAGGCGCTATGTTCATAGCAGGAAGGAGCGGGGTGCTGGAACCGCCTTTCAATGACCTGTGGACTATCGAGGGCGAACAGCAGAATCTTGAACCCTGGAAACAAGCAGATACCGAGTTCTTCAAGACAATCGATGCCACCTGGTATTTCTTCAAACTTCAGCAGGAGGATTTCGCCAATGCAATCCTCAGCGGAAAAACGTGCAGCTCTCCCGGTGAAGAGGGAATGGAAACAGTTAAACTCATAGAGGGCATGTATCTTTCAGGGAAATCAAAACAACCGGTTAGATATTAATAAACAGCATCGCCTACCTGGTAGGGAAAGTGATGCTGTTCAGCTTTCATCAAGTACACCTATCTGATCAAATCACCAAGTTGTTCGCCCATTGAGCAGATATCAAGCCCTTTGGTGAATTGCAGGCAAGTCCCCGAAGGATATCTCACCTTCTCTACCCACCGTGGAGGAATCTGGGATAGACCGAACTTAGCCCCCAGGATGGCTCCGGCAACAGCTCCGATAGTATCGGCATCACGTGCAAAGTTACCAGCCAAAACCAAACCGCTTCTAAAATCCTGATGGGAAAGAGCAAGACAGGCAAAGGCAGCCGGAATGGCCTCAGCAGTAGTTGCCCAAACGCTGGCACGCAATTGGTCATGCAACGGCATCCAGCAATCCAAGATATTTCCCTGATGTTCCTCAATAATGGCAAAAGCCTGTTTCATATTGTAGTAAAGCCAGCTATCGGTTGGCATCGTCTCCATTGCAGCGGCGAAAATTTCCTCGAAGGAGCCATCAACCATCGCTACGCTCACAGCGGCAGCTACAGCCTGGGCTCCCCAGATACCATCCTCAGAGTGGCTTATGGAAGCATCGACTTCGGCCATCAAGGCCGCTCTTTTCGGATCTCCGGCACATATGATTCCAACAGGTGGGATTCTCATGGCTGTTCCATCACTCATGTGGAACGTGTTGAACTTCCCTGACTGGGGAGGTCTCAACCCCTTTCTGAGATTGTTTGCAGCAGCAAGTTCGCTTGCACCACCCCGCTTATATTCATCTTGTACCACTACATCTTCAAACCACGCCTTTACCACAGCATCTGTGGAAAGGTCGCCCTTACAGCGTATCAAAGTCTTTGCAGTCAACAAGGCAAATTCCGTATCATCAGTACTCCAGGTAGCCCCTGCATTGAAATCGGTAATAAACCCATAGCTTTCCCGGTTCGCCTGCATCCTAGCAGCATCCCCGAAGGAATCGCCGATAGCCAGCCCTATCAAAGACCCCACGGCCCTGTCTTTCACCAACCCCCTATCTGAGGCCAGTTCCTTTCTCGTTATCATATATTCTCCCTCTTATAGTTCTTCCACAGACAAATTACCAAATCCACAACGCCCTGTGCCAAACAAGGCATACCCAACCATCCCATACGCAAAGGAACTATCGTTACAGGAAACTATTGGTTTTCCATCCATTTCAAACGACAACACAGTCCCAACCGCGCGAAAAACAAACGTATAGGCTTTTTCGTAAACCGGGGTGAAGGTTTCGCTTACCAATGCCTTGAACACCCCTTGTTCATGCTTGAAGATGCCTATTTTCCCCTGATGGAACCCTGCATAATACCCTCGTCTCGCCCCTTGAACCCTAACAGAAACCAGATGGGAAGTACCGGTATGGGGGAAAAGGGTACCCTTGACAACCACATCCTCTGCAAAATAATTCCCTGTATAGGATTCACCATGATCGAGAACCATCGCCTCCATCATCATGGTATTGTTTTTATCTTTGACCAAATCCCAGGATCCATGATTATGGCTGAACGGGGTGATGGAGGCAAATTCCTTCTTCTGGCACTGTAAGTCGATTAAATACCTAGGCTTACCGGTGACTGTGAATCGATCAAGGTACAGACAGCCGAAGTCCCGATTCTTTGCAGGGGAATTCGACTCAAAAAGGATTCCGACCTCATCAATCATAGATCCTCTCAGTGCAGGAAGGTCTCCATCGATGACAAAGGAAATATCTTTCCACCCTTCGTCCCAGACAATCTGTGAGCCGAAAGTGATGATTTCCTTTGTTGAGCTGTTCCTGACATACGGTGAAAGCGCGACACTTTCTCCACTGAACTTCTCGAGTCTGATTTTCATTGATACCGTTTGTCCCGGATAGATAGTCGGGGAGAATACAGGCATGTACCGTTCGTCATCAAAATCGGAGCGGCAATAGAAAGGCTTGTAAAAAATCCTGCACGACTGTGGACGAACCATTCGGTCAAACAAAACTTCCAGTGCACCGTCACCACCAACTCCCGCTACTGCATTGTTGCGCAAACTACAGGAAAAGGTATTCGACAGCCGAAAACCATGGGTCGACCCCGGAAGGGAAAAGTCAAAATCCAAACGACCTTCACAACTATCCAGTTCTTTTGGAATAACCTTTCCGTCAAGTCGAAGAGAAAGACTATACAGTTGTTTGACATAGGTAGGGACATCCAGAATATTCAAGTAACCGGAAATCCCGGAAAGGACAATCATGTCATTGACCGGTTTTCGATAATGACCGGGAATGGAGGCAAGGCCACCTGCAACACCTAGGATGGAACCGACATTTCCGGCATTGCAGTCGGTATCCCAGCCTGCCATCGTGGCTATTTCGATTCCCCTGGCAAAGGTCCTGCCATACAGCAAAGCCATGATGCAAACCCCTGCATTGGGAATAATATGACAGACTCCAGGATACCTGTCATAGCCCCAGTTTTCCTGGAGATACTGCAGGCATTCTTTCCAATCAAGAGGATGTTCCCGATGGAACGCACGTACTGCTTCAACTACCTTGGCATAGGTACTTTCCGGGGGGATACAGGAAAGCCCTACAGCAATAAGTTCCTCGACGTTATCGGTTTCAAAAGCCTGGGCAATGCAGGCGGCTATAAAGGAAGCTCCATTGAGCCCATCGCCGTCATGGGAAACACTGGCTGCTGTTTTTGCATAGGAAGCTGCCCTTGGGGGATTGCCAGGGAATACGAAACCCCAGGTATCGATAAAAATCTGGCCGCCAATCTGTTCTGCAAGGATTTTCCCGTTTGTTTCAATGGACCCGGAGGCAGGAGCGGGGATACCATTTTTCAGGTTCAAGTATGCAGTATGTTCGGTGCTGACCCCATAGCCGCCCCACCAGAACATGCCTATGCCCTCACGCGAATAGTTCAGCCAAGCTTCGCTTACATCTTTTGCAGTGAGCGTTCGGTCAATTGCTCCGTCATGTAAGGCACGGAGGAAGAAGACAGGGCCATTTACATCATCGTCTGCTGCAAAGTTCTTGAATTCCTTGACGTACGACTTGATATCGCCATAGAACCGTTCGATCCGTTCACTATTCCATAGCGTCGGTTCAACCGGGGCTCCCAGGCGAATACCGATGTTCATACCCAAAAAGCCTGCATAGATTTTCTCAAGAATGACCGATGTTTCCATAATTCCCCCGTTTTACAAACAAAGAAAGCACACATGCCTTGAGCAAAGGCAAGGCATGTGGCCGAGTACGTTAGTTCAAAACCGTTGCAAGGTATTTGCTGATTTCAGTACCACCTGCCTTGTTCCATTTTACGACGAATTCGTCGAAATCGGAAACAGGGCGTACACCACGGATGATATCAGTGGAATATTCGCGGTACAGCTTATCCATTGCATCTTTGAGGGGAAGCAAATCCTCAGGAAGCAAGACATTGGTATCTGGGGCAAAATACTTTGCAGCCTCATCCAATGACTTGATAGCCGGAGCGGAAAGGACATCGCCTTCAACCTTGGAAAGATCGAGTCCATTCATGGTTGGCCAGAATTTTGCCCACCAGGAAGGGAATTTGTCAGTCAGGACGTACTTGCCGTTCTGGACGGTATAATGGATACCTTCCAGTCCAAGCTTGTCCAATTTGCGGCCGTCAGGCCCTGCCATATACTCCAATACTGCCCAAGCTGCATCTTTGACAGGAGAACCTGAACTCATGGCGAAACCTCGTGATTCCTTGGTTACGTCGATGCTCTGGTATGCCTGGCTTATACCTTTGGCAGGAGGCAGAACTGCAAGGTCCACCCCTTGGGTTTCTTTCATCTTGTTATTATAGACATTGACGACATCCCCGGCAGTTCCTGCAACAAACCCGGCAGTACCTTCATAGAAGGCCTGTTCCATGGTGTCCCAGGTCTTGGTAACATATTCATTGTCCAAAAGCCCATCGGCATACAGTTTGGCATAGAAAGCAAGTTTATTCTTTGCTGCCATCGTTGCATCGGAATACACCCAGGTGCCGTTTTCTTTGACAATGGTAGCAGTAATGCCAAAGGCATGGTTGAAAACCGAATCGAGTTTGAGGATTCCGCCATCGGTGGTAATCGGCCACTGGCAAAGTCCACTTTCTTTCATTTCCTTGAACAGGGCATAGTAGGCATCTACACTTGGATTTTCAAGCAAAGCCTTGCTACTCTTCAAAGAAGCAAACCAGTCAGACCTCATGACAGGAATCTGCACGCGGGCAGGAGCGAGCCACATCAAGTACGGATAGTTTTTCAAAGCTGCTTTCGTCTGGTCGGGCATGATTGCCTTTACATTGGTTGACTTCTCTACATATGGAGTCAAATCCTCAAGCAGTCCATCAAGTGCCAAAGGCTGGTCATTTCCCTGGAAATACACCAGATCGGGTGCAATTTGACCAGTACGGAAAGCAATGGGAACAACCGTCTTGTACGACCCGGTCGGAGCACTGAGAATTTCCAAATCAACATAATTGCCTTCTTTGGCCATTCCCTGCTCGATCAAAGCCTCCAGTTTACCAAGCTGATCAGCATCGGTAATAGGATCAACATCCTTGCACATGTACGTAACCTTAACCGGTGACGAAGCAGTTCCGATACCCTTTGAAGAGCCTGATGCTCCTGCTGCCTGGCTGGGGACTTCCTTCGCGCCCGTAGCAAATACGAACCCTGTACTTAAAAGCAGTACCAGAGCCACCACTACCTTTTTCTTTCCCATAAAAAACCTCCTTGGTTTTTGCATAGCTTATTCTTTGATTCCACCTGCCATTACATCCTTGGCGTAGAATTTCAACACAAACGGATAGATCAAGAGAATCGGAATGATGGCAACGATAATGGTCGCTCCCTTGAGAGCCCCATAGTCGACTCGGGCCATCGTATTGTAGTCAAACACATTCTGTTGTCCGATAATCGACACCGTATCGCCCAGTACGACAAACTGCCTCAAGATTACCTGCAGGACCGTATCGGTCGACTTTTTGGTAAGGTAGATGCTCGCCCGGAAATATTCGTTCCACCTTACTACCGCATAGAACATGGTAATGGTAGCTATCCCGGCTTTGCTTAAAGGATAGAAAATCTTTGCAAGCATCTGCAGGTGGTTCGCCCCGTCAATGACGGCAGCCTCCACAAGCGATTGGGGAACCTTTTCGAAGTAGCGCATCATGATTACCAGGTAATAGACATTCACTGAGGTAACCAGGATTACCGACCATTTGCTACCCATCAATCCAAGTTGCTGCACCACGATGTACTCAGGAACCATTCCCGGGTCGAAAAGCATCATAATGATAAGGAACACCATAATAGGTTTCTTCAAAGTCAGTTTCGGCCTAGTGAGGGCATAGGCTGCGGTTGTGGTAAGGAGAATGTTGACCAAGGTCCCTACCAGGGTAATGACAATCGAATTGATAAGGGATGGAACCAGTATGGGATGACTGAATACAATTTTGTAATTCAGCAAATCAACATCCTTGGGAATAATCGATAGGCCTCCCATAGAAGCTGACAGTTCCGGTGATGACAGTGATTTAGCCAAAATATTCAGCAAAGGCACCAACATTGTCAACGTGATCAGAAACAAGAAGGCAACGAGAACAACCTGGGTAACGGTAATAGGTTTCCTATGCTTCATGACCACACCCCCGTTCCGGTCATGCGCTTCGAAAAGACATGGGTTCCCCAAACAAGGCAAACACCTACCAGCCCTTTGATCAAGCTGACGGCAGTGGCGAGGGAATACTGCCCCCCCTCGATTCCGATACGATAGATATAGGTATCGAGGATATCAATGGTACTTTCGACCGCTTGGTTGGAAAAGTTGAACACTTGGTCAAACCCGGCATTGAGAAAGAAGCCCAGATTCAGGATAAACATGGTAATCATAGGAATAAGCAAAGAAGGAAGTATGATGTGCTTTATGATTATCCATCTCGATGCCCCGTCAATTTCGGCAGCCTCATACAAGGCCGGTGATATGGATATGATTGCAGTAAAATAAATAATAGAATCCCAGCCCATACTTCTCCAAGCTTCACAAAACATCAATATCCATCGGATTTTTAAGCGGTCAGTCATAAAATCAATTTTATCAAGTCCCAATACACCCAGCACTTGATTCAATCCGCCTCCCAAAGAAAGGGCACTGATCCAAACCCCTGCTATGACTACCCAGGACAGGAAGTGGGGAAGATAGGAAATCACCTGGACATACTTACGAAACCTGAAGGAACGAACTTCATTGAGTAGCAAGGCAAAGATAACAAAGGCGGGGAACAGGAGCACATATTTCATAAAACTGATAATCAGGGTATTGGACAGAATCTGCTTGAATCCAGGGCTCCTGAAAATCATCTTGAAGTATTTCAATCCTACAAAGGGCCACGTGCCCCTCGCTTTGAATTGGAAAAAAGCAAGGCGCATGTTCACTATCGGCAACAACCGGAAGAGTACAAAAAAGACCAGCGTAGGGAGCAGGAGAAGATAGAGCATTTTTTCAGCCTTTATTCTCTGCCAATAGGATGTTTTATGTACCAGCAAATTTCGGTCTAACGCTTTTCTTTGTTTTTTCATGCACAAACTCTCTTTGACTGCTAGGGTATGAGCAGTTCCATCAAAGGGGCATGTTGTTGGGCCCCATATACATCCGAGTCACCACAGGTACCGGAGGATACCGAGCGGTGATACGTAATCTTGATCCCCAAGGCGGAATCAAAGAAATAGATACCGCATAGCATCCCTTTTTTCAGGTGATACAATTCATTTATCGTCTGTTCGTTCAAGACCCCGCTCTGCACCACTCTCTGATACGTTTCCTTTTCGGAAAAGAAAATGTCGAGGGTGATCAGGAAAGGACCGCTATTCTTGCTGCGAAGCATCTGGGCCAAATCTACCAACCTGTCCATCAGACTTTTCCTCCTCTTTCCCACCATTGCCAGGGAAACAACTCAGCTGGGTCTGAGACCTCCATCAGATGGTACACGGAGAATTCGTACACTGCCCCAAAGTTGATATCGCTCGGGGCAAAGGGAAAAGCCAGGTTCCCTGCCGTTGCCTTCCTTCCCTCATATCCATAGTGCATAAAGGTCGATCGCACGGAAGCACAAATCGAAGATGCAATATCCTGGGTTTGCGCAAGGACTTCAAATACTACGCATAGTTCATGGCCAGCCATGTTGTTAGGCTCAAGTTCCCCCATTACCCCATTTTTCCCATAATTAAGGAAATTGATCGAATAGGAATCCCGGTCAATATCGTTGTACTGTTCCTGTACGCTTTCTTTGACCAGGCCTTCGACTTCCTCTATCATTGCAATCAATATAGGGTCACGAACCCCGGCAACGACGAAGGACCGATAGGCAACCCTTCTTGCCCCCTCAAGCTTGATACAGTAAGGGTCGGTAGGGAATAAACGGCTATTGCTTACTTGCACCCTGTTTTCCCCGACCTGGGTGAAAACACATTGGGAAAGGTCCATCTCAATTCCAGGACCATGCAAAAGATACGGGTGGTCTTTTTCATAGAAGGTATGGGCTGCAACGCTCAGCGTCGAGCATTTGCGCTTTGGGTCACAGGGGTACACTTCAAAGTCATGCTCATGGAGAACGCCCATCATGCAATCTTTCGTTGTCCCTGGGTTGCAACAAAGGGCCCCACATTCGAGCACCTTTCCCATATGGTAACTTAAGCCCGGGTCAAAACCCGCATGGATTCCCACTGCTGCAAAGGGTGCAGGGTCATAGGCTCTTCCGCATACAATAAGGTCAGCTCCCGATTCAAGGACTTTCATAATAGGTTCTATCCCCATCTGGGCCACAACTCCTGTGGTTTGGCTGAGAATCTGGGCATCCAATGGAAGATAGAGAGCGTCGAGGGGGGTTATTTGATTCTTTGCAAGCTTCTCCAGAATAATCTCATTGGGAATATCGGCCCAGATAAGGGCGGTTTTTGGCTGCAAAGACCTATTTTCATCCAAAATCTCCGCAATAATATCGAGAGTCCACTCGATATGACTCTTTCCTCCGCTTCCCCCGGCAGATCCGATAAGGACAGGAATGTGTAGACTCTGCCCACCTTCAAGGATTCGTTTCAAATCTTTCTTTGCAGCCCTGCGGCTGACTATGGCTGTCTTTGCCCCAAGCTTGTGGGGTCCTGCATCAGTGGAACCTGCATCGACAACGATTGCATCCGGCTTATCAGCCAACCCTGCGGCAAATGAAGTATCGGGAAAGCCGTACCCAAGGATCCCACAGGGTGAGAGAATCTTGAAGCTTTTCAATTTGCTTCCTCCACTTCCTTGGCATGGTGTCGAATCCTGACCATATCCATGTGGTGGGTCATAGCCCTATGGGCGCCTTCTTTGTCCCTGTTTGCAATTGCCTGGACAATTGCCTCATGTTCCTCGGCAATCTGGACAAGACTCCCTTCCTGTTTCTTGTTCTTGGCAGCAAGCTCTTCGATGAGATCATAGTAGGTATCGATGAAATTCATGTAGAAAATATTTCTTGATGCCTGGGCAAGCTTATAATGAAAGTAATGGTCAAGGCTGAACTGCCCGGGAAGGGAACTGCCATCGGCTTTCAATGTCGAGCAGATTTCCTCTATTTCTTCATCTGATGCCCGATCGATGACAATTTCAACCATCTTTGACTCCAAGGAATCCCTGAAATCAAGTAAATCATGGAAGGTTGCATCTTTGAGGGCATCGGAAACGGGTTTTGAGAGTTTTTCAAAAATATCTTGTTGTATATAGGTTCCATCCTTTGTTTTGCGACGGATATAGCCCAAGACCTGAAGCTGTATCATCGCTTCCCGGATTACTCCCCTGCTGACAGAGAACTTTTCAGAGAATGTGACTTCACTGGGTAGTTTTTCCCCCGGTTTCAACTCACCGTCATGAATCAATTGTAAAATCTGGGAGACTACTTTATCAGAAAGCCTTTCACTTCTCAGTGGTGTATATTTCAAGGAATTCTCCTTTTTGTCTATTTGTAGGACAAATAGAGAATATCATTAAACAACCCCGGGCACAATCTTTTTTTCATAAAGTTGCATCCGGGGTTTTCGTAAGAAGTGCGTGCTAATTTAGCTTTCGATTACCTTCTGCAGGAAATCCAAAGTCAATTCCCTGGTGTCAGAAAGCACGGCATCTGCCTCTGGCAACCCTTGCTCGGTTCCAATTCCTACAGCCTTCATGCCTGCCTTCTTGATAGCGGTAATCCCTGCCTTTGCATCCTCAACACCGATACAGTTCGTATACCAGACACCTATCTGTTCAGCTGCAGCGAGGAAAATATCGGGTTCTGGCTTTGATACCTGAACCTTACGGACATCGGCAACTGCATCGAATAAATCAAGAATCCCCAGTTTCAGACAGACAATCTCTGCATTCTTGCTTGCAGAGGCCAAGGCAGTCTTGATTGAGTTCTTTTTTAAATCGACAAGCAGTTCCCTCATACCAGGATAGACATCATCGGGAGTCAGCGTATCAAGCGAAGCTACGTAGGCCTTGTTCTTTTGCTTGAGTACTTGCTTTTTTTTGTCATCTGGCCACGAAACCTTGTTATGCTCAAGGATAATCTCGAGGGAAGCCTCACGACTCACTCCAAGCAGCCTCTGGTTCACCTCTTCATCAAAGTGCAAGCCATTTTCGTCAGAAACAGCTTTCCAGGCAAGGAAATGAAGCTTGGCAGTATCTACAATAACACCATCGAGATCAAAAAGAACTCCCTGCAGGGAAGGAGACAGGGAATAACACCGGCTCTCACCTTCTTCAAGGATACAATGCAAATTCCGGTGCACCAAGGAAAGAGAAGTCCCTTCGACAAGGCTGTAACAAACCTCTTCCCTCGAAAAATGAACTTTCAACACAGCAGGGCCAAGCCTCAGGCAGAAAGTAACACTCTTCCACGAATCGGGAATATGTGGGTTGAAACTGAATTCACCCTTCCAGTCCCTGAAACCGGCAAACCCATAGACAAGGGCCATCCAGCTTCCAGCCATCGACGCTGTATGAATGCCATCGACAGAATTTCCATGGATATCGTCAATATCCATGCGCACCGTTTTCTTGAAATAGGCCCACGCTTTGAGAGGCTGGAACGATTCACTCGCCATAATGCTCTGAATGCAGTGGGAAAGCGAAGAGTCACCGGTGGTATACGGCTCATAAAAGGCAAAGTTCCGGATTATCTCCGCCTTGGTAAACAAACCGGAAAGCAGAAACTGAGCCAGAACAAGGTCAGGTTGTTTGAGAACCCGGTGCCGGTAGATGACCAGCGGATGATAATGGAGCAATAGAGGATAGTTCTCCTTCGGGGTATCGGCAAAAGGCCAATCGGCTCGATCCAGGAAAGAGTCATCCTGTGCATATATTCCCTTTTCACTGTCAAAGGGAATATACATCCCCTGGGCAGCCTCTTTCCAATTTTGCAGTTCATCGCTTCCAAGCTCAAGGGGAAGTTTCTTTCCCGAATCAAGGTATTGTTCCACCAGCCTGATAGAAAACAGGAGATTTTCCCGAGCCATCAGATTCGTATAGGCATTGTTGTTCACACAGGCACTATATTCATCCGGGCCTGTTACTTCATTGATGCAGAAGCTATTGCCCTTTGACAGAATAAAACTACCCAGGCTGACCCACATCCTTGCCGATTCAATAGCCATCTCAATAATCCAGGAAGGAATTTGCCTTTTGGTGGCCTGCAGATATTTCTGTGTGGCATAGAGAATATCGGCATCGATATGATACTGGGCTGTGCCAGCAGGATAATAGGCGCTGCACTCATTTCCGCTGATAGTTCTCCAGGGAAACAGTGCCCCCTTGAGGTTCATGGTAGCTGCCCTCTGACGGGACTGTGGCAAAATGGAATAGCGATATCGTAACAGCTGTTCCGCCAAGTCCGGTTTGAGATACGTAAAGACAGGCAGGGCATAGGATTCAGTATCCCAGAAATAATGGCCTTCATACCCTTCCCCAGTCAGACCCTTCGCAGCCATGCTGGTTGCACCGTCTTTCCCGCAGGATTGTAGCAAATGGAACAAGTTGAACTGCAAGGCCTGTTCTGATAGATCATCGCCCTCGATCCTTATGCGCGCCAAGGCCCAGAAAGAATCGAGATACGATTTCTGTTCCTCGGCAATGGTGAGAAAACCCTTGAGAGAGAATTTGTGGGCTAAAAAACGTTCATCGTCACCTACCGTACAGTAGGCAATGTATTTGGTAAGGGTTACTGATTCCCCTTCCTTGAGCAAAAAAGAATAGCCCAAGGCAAGCTCGGGAGGGGAAGGGACAATCTGCAGGGGGTTCTTCGAATAGGTATGAAACGCGGCACCCCGTAGGGAAAGTTTTGTATTACGGGTCCTTGCAATAAAGGAAAGCTGGTTTTCCTCAATATGCGTTTCAAGGATTTCCAGAGGGTTTGATGAAAATTTCGACCCAACCCTGGGGTCCTCGTCGGCAGATCTGTTGTGCGCAGTAACATCAATAAAACTCTTGAGATAAAGGGGAGTATGGTCTTTCTTTGCCGTAACCGTATATTCAATGACCGCACAGTTCTTCTCTATAAAAGAAACAAGGCGTCGCGAAGTTACTACCACCGAAAAACCGTCCTCACTCGTCCAATCGACAACACGTGTCAGGATACCGGTATGGAAATCAAGATTGCGGGAGAAAGCATTGACAGTTCCCTTTTTCAGGGAAAAAGGCCTCTCCCCTACCATTAGCTCAATACGCTTGGGATCGGGCAGGTTGAGAATAGTCTCATGGTTCTTGGCATACCCATAGGCTGTTTCGCCATAGGTTATCGGTTCGCTGTCATAGAACCCATTTATATAGGTTCCCTTATGATAGGTACCCTCCTTCTCCTCGAAGTCCCCTCGAAATCCCAAATACCCATTTGCTGTGGTATACAGGGTTTCATTTCGCGCCACTAGCCGCTCATCATACATCTCAGAACCGAATTGCATCGTATCCATATATCATCCTTTGGACTGAACCTGCCAGCAAGTTTTGTATAAAGTACCGGTAAAAGAACCCGTTGTGGGGCAAATGCCTACCGGTACCTGCCTCTGTCACGAAGAAAGGCCATTGCCTACCACCCTTCGGCCTCGCCCCATGCAATAACTTGACGGTATATACCTTACTCATCTGTCCGCTTTGTCTCAAGAACACCAAGGCGAAAGGCAAATTAACATGCTATCCTCCTCATTTTGCAAGCATCACTAAGTGATGTGAACCAACTTACAGAATCTCAGTGGAATTCCTTTGGTGCAAGGTCAATTCGATCGTGTTCTTTTTAGGGGGTTTTCCCGGTTCCTTAATCCTCCAAAGAATCGTTTCCGCTGCAAGCACCCCCGATTCCTCCAAGCTTTGGTTGACAGTAGTCAAATTTACGAATTCAGCCATTTCAATATCATCAAACCCTACGACACCCAGTTCGTCGGGAACCGTAATCCCTAGCTGTACGGCACATTTAAGAATCCTTATCGCAAGTGTATCACTGGAGGCAAAAAGACAATCGGGACGATTTGGGCGGTCGAGAATCTTCATGATCCCGGCATTGGAAGCCTTAGCTACATTATCGCCGGTCCAAACATGCTCCATTTTCAAGGAAATCCCTTTTGAGGCAAAGTAGGAAGCATACCCTCCAAGACGTTCCTCGGTCGAATGGGCTGCATAGGGACGACGGGAGGCCTCCCCGACAAAACCAGGGATCCTATAACCATTGGCAAAGAGAAACTCTGCAACCAAAGAGCCCCCCTCAATGTTTTTAATGACTACGCTGTCAAAACCTTGGACATCGGTCTCCACAAAACAGACAGGAAGGCCAGAATTCTTCAGCTTCGTTACCATTGCATCCGACAAGGAAAGGCAAAGGAGGATAAGGCCGTCGACCCGCTTGCTTCCGATAAGCATATCGATATACCCCTGCAAATCCTCAATACTCTGTACGGCATAGATGACCAGCTCGTAATGCTGTCCGGTTAAAACAGAGGCTATTCCTTTGAGCCTTTCCATGAATGACGTTTCGGTAAAGAAGGGGGCAACTACCCCGATTTTCTTGAATTGTTGCCTTGCAAAGGCAACGGCATCGGCCTTTGGGACGAACTGCAAGATTTCGATCGCCGAAAGGATCCGTGCCTTCTTATCTGGTGCAACCATTGAAGGTTGATTCAGTACCCGTGATACGGTCGCAGGGCTTACCTGAGCTAGTTTCGCTACATCATAGATGGTAGGTTGCTTGGATTGCATTGGCACTCCTGAATTATGAAACCGGTTTCATAATACATCATCCTGCCCACATGTCAATGCAAAGAGGCTCAATAAGCATTTCCAGGCTCAGCAGGTTATATTCTCCTGACTGGAAAAAAACATATATATTTTGAAGCAATTGTATAAAAATTGAGATTTTTTGCATATTTTATTGATATTTTTTCAATATACATAAAAACATGCACCTTCAAGCATATTATTTTGCACTCTTAAAAAGAGCGTGTTATACTAACAAAACACAAAAAGGAGAATTTTGTATGAGGAAATCGTTTGGTTTATTGTGCCTGTTCGTTTTGCTCGGTTCACTTGCATTTGCAGGAGGTGCTTCCGAAGTAAAAGCTACCAATGACTCAGGTCTTAGTGGCAAAGTAATGATCTATACCTCGATGTACGATGACGTAATCGAAGCAATTGACAACACCCTTGAAGAGGTGTTCCCTACCGTTGACATTGAGTTTTTCTATGGTGGAACCGGTACCCTCCAGGCAAAGATTGCCGCTGAGATTTCCGCAGGGAAACTCGGTTGCGACATGCTCATGGTTGCTGACCCCTCGTATGCCCTTGAACTCAAGGGACAGGGAGTTTTGGAGCCTATCATGGTGAAGGACACGGGAAAACTCGCTTTTGAATATGACAAGGAAGGCTATTGGTATCCAGTGAGAATCAGCAACATGGTTCTGGCATACAATGCTGGAAAATACAACAAGGCCGACCTTCCCAATTCCTTCTATGATTTTGCCAATGACAAATCCGTAGCAGGTATGATTTCCATGTCAAATCCGCTTACCAGCGGAACAGCACTCGATACCATCAGTGCGTTGAAAGACAAATATGGCTATGAGTATTACACCGCACTCGGCAACCAGAAAGTGAAGATAGAGAGTGGTTCCGTTGCCCTGACCAAACTGGAAACCGGCGAATGCAAGGAAATCATGATCCTTGAGGAATCTGTACTGCAGAAGCGCGAGCTCGACAATTCCAAAATTACGGTCATCTATCCGACAGACGGTACCATTGTAGTTCCCTCCCCGATCATGTCTATCAATGACAAGTGGAGTGCCAACAAGAACATTGAGGCCGCAAAGGCCATTACTGAGTGGTTCCTTTCCGAGGAAGGGCAGAAAAACATCGTAAAGGCATGGATGCATTCGGTTCGCTCCGATTACCCGGAACCTCCCTACGATGCAATTCCCACTGCAGAGATCAGAAAGAACACCATCCCTGTCGACTGGGCGAATACGGTTGCATTGCGTGAAGAAATGCGTACGAAATTCCAGGAAGCTATCGCTGCAAAGAAATAGCATTTAATTGACATACGTATACGTACACGGGGGCCTGCATAGAATGCATGCTCCCGTGTCCAATAAAGGAGTGCAAATCGATGCGTTCTTCTGCAAATAAGGTTTCCAATCTCATGGAACATCAAAAATGGTTCCTTGACCCCAAATGGATAATCATAGGTCTCATCGTATCTTTTCTCTTGATATTCCAGGTCTTTCCCCTTCTCTATCTGGTTTTCAGGGCTTTCTTTTCAACCGGAAAATTCTCGCTTGAGGCCTTCAAGCGTGTATATACCTACCCTTTAAACTGGGAAGCCCTTACCAACACCTTGATAACGGCATCCCTTTCCATGGTATTCGGGGTTTTGATAGCCTTTCCCCTTGCCTGGCTGGTCGGCAGGACAAACCTCTATGGAAAGAAATTTTTCAGAACCCTTTTTGTCGCAACCTACATGGTTCCCCCCTATGTCGGTGCTATGGCTTGGATGCGGCTTCTCAACCCAAACGTAGGGACACTGAATGTATTTCTCCAGAAGATTTTCAACTTGTCCTCTGCCCCTTTCGACATCTACACCATCGGGGGACTGGTCTGGGTTCTTACCGGGTTCTACTACCCCTACGCCTTCATCACCATAAGCAGGGCAATGGAAAAAATGGACCCTTCGCTTGAAGAAGCCTCTCGGATTTCAGGAGCGAACCCCCTGACTACACTGAGGACCATTACCCTTCCCATGATGCTCCCTTCAATCGTAGCGGCAGCCTTGCTTGTCTTCGTTGCGGCAGCCTCTTCCTATGGGATTCCCTCTATTATCGGGCTACCGGGCCAGATCCATACGGTAACGACTAGGATAATCGACTTCGTATATATAGGAAGCCAGGAAGGCCTTACCGACGCTACCACATTGGCAGTCTTTTTGATGGTGATAGCCAACATTGTGTTGTATATCTCTACGTTTACCATTGGCAAGAAACAATACATCACGGTTTCGGGTAAATCGACAAGACCCAACATAGTCGATCTTGGCAAATGGAGGATACCGATTACCGCTGTGGTTGTCATATTTGCCCTCATCGTGGTTATCATCCCCTTTATTTCCGTGGCACTCTCAAGTATCACCGTCAATCTGGGGGAGCCGCTTTCAAAGGCAAACATGACCTTCCGGTACTGGGAGAGGATTGTCACCCGCAAATCCATCCTTAGCTCTGCAAGGAACAGTCTTGTCTCTGCTGTACTGGCTGCGACGTTCGGCATGATTATCTCGGGTATGATGGCCTATCTTCTTGTCAGGACAAAAGTAAAAGGAAGAAAGATTCCTGACTTCATGATCACGGTAGGAAGCGGAACCCCGAGCGTAGTCATTGCCCTTTCGCTTATCATGACCATGTCGGGAAAGTTCAAGATCAACATCTACAATACGCTCACCATCATGGTAATCGCCTATATGATCAAATACATGATGATGGGTATGCGGACGGTAGTGAGTGCACTTACCCAGATAAGCCCTTCACTTGAGGAAGCGTCACAGATTTCGGGGGCTTCTTGGCTGAAAAGCCTGAAAAACGTTACGCTTCCACTCATCGCCCCGGCTCTGGTTGCAGGCTGGTTCCTTATCTTCATGCCCTGCTTCTATGAATTGACTATGTCAACCTTGCTCTACTCTGCCAATACGAAAACCCTTGGCTATGAACTGTTTACCTACCAGACGTACCACAACCAGCAGACTGCCTCGGCTTTGGCAACCGCAATCCTTGTTGTCGTATTCTTTATCAACTGGTTGCTGAACAAGTTGACCGATGGTGAATTCTCAATTTAAAAGAGGTGAAAGTATGTCCAGAATTGTTATAAAAGATGTAAAGAAAGCGTTTGACGACGTGGTGGTCCTCAATGATTTCAATGCCGTTTTCGAGGATGGGGAATTCATTACCCTCCTCGGCCCCTCCGGTTGCGGAAAAACCACTATGCTCAGGATGATAGCGGGTTTCGAGAAACCCACCAAAGGGGAGATATATATCGGGGAAACGGAGGTAAGTTCCTCCAAAACGTTTGTCCCACCGGAAAAACGTGATATAGGTATGGTATTCCAGTCCTATGCCGTCTGGCCCCATATGACGGTATTCGACAATGTCGCCTATCCCTTGAAAATGAAGAAAATGGACCGTGCATCCATCAAGGAAGACGTAGAAAGCGTATTGGAAATCGTACACCTTTCCCAGTATAGCGAGCGTGTTCCCAGTCAGCTTTCGGGCGGACAGCAACAACGTGTCGCCCTTGCAAGGGCACTGGTGGCAAAACCACAGCTTCTATTGCTCGACGAGCCGCTTTCAAACCTTGATGCAAAGCTGAGGGACAGCATGCGTTTCGAAATCAAGGAAATTCAGAAGAAACTAAAGATTACCGTAGTATATGTCACCCATGACCAGATGGAGGCCATGACTATGAGCGACCGGGTCATCGTCATAAACCATGGCGATATCCAACAAATAGGGGCTCCCCCGGAGATTTACCGGTACCCAGCAAACCAGTTTGTCGCTGATTTCGTGGGAAAAATAAATTTCATCAGAGCAAAGAGTGAAAATGGCCAGGTAACCTTCAAGGATTCAAAGCAATCCCTGGACTATAGCGGACCTGTAACAGGGGATGTCGTGGTGGGTATAAGACCGGAAAACCTCAGGTTTATCAGCCGCAATGGTGATTTCCTGGGTACTATCGTCAGTAAATTCTACTTAGGTGATGTCAATGACTGCCGGGTGGATATCGGAGGAGAACAGCTACGGGTCATTGCCGAGCCAAAATCATTCGATACCTATAACGAAGGGGACAAGATACAACTCAGGGTAGATGAGTTCTCGGTCTTCCCCGATAGCGGAGACAAAGACCTGACCAAAATTTTGACATAACCAATGCCAACATAGCCCTAGGCTTTCATACTTCGCTGGAAGCCTAGGCTATTTTTACAAAAAACAGTGGCGAAAAACTAACTGTTCTTGCTATGATTGGCTAAGGAGCTTCATATGGCACAAGAATTACGTATCATTACCACCGGGGGAACCTTTGATAAACAATATGACGCTATAAAAGGAGAATTGACTTTTCGAGAATCCCAGCTTCCCCGTATTCTTCAACAGGCTAGGTGTACACTCACCGTACAGCTTGAAGGCCCCCTTGCGATTGACAGCCTGTATATGACCGAGGAACAACGCCATGAAGTTGCCGCTTCCTGCCTCTCTAGCAACGAGGACAGAATCGTCGTCATCCATGGCACCGACACCATGTGCAAGACGGCAGCAGTCGTTGCAGAGGCTATGGGGAAAGAGAATACCCATGTTATCGTTTTCACCGGGGCCATGATACCCTACTCGTTGGAAAACTCCGATGCGGTCTTCAACCTTGGCTGTGCCATCACAGCGGTACAGACCTTGAAAGCCGGGGTCTATATCTGCATGAGCGGAAGGATTTTCCCTTGGGACAATTGTATCAAGAACAAGGATAAAGGAATCTTCGAGTATCTATAGCAAAAAGCCACTTCCCTTCGGCAGGCATTCCTGTCGAGGAAAGTGGCAGTCAAGTTCAACCCACTCTGGACACTATCCTATGAACGAACTTCGATCTTTGCTTCTTTCTCATACCACTGGATCAACCCGCCATGGTCGTCACTCCCTTTTCCTTCAGCTGAGAGCGTCTTCATCATATCGATGACCGTCTTGCTGATCGGGGCAGGAGTTTCCAGACTTGAGGCAGTATCGAGGGCATTCTGCAAATCTTTAATATGCAAATCGATGCGGAAACCAGGCTTGAAATTGCCATGCAACACCAAGGGAGCCTTGGCATCGAGTACTGTACTTCCTGCAAGCCCACCCCTGATCGCCCTATAGACTTTCTCCGGGTCGACATTTGCCTTGGTTGCAAGCACCAGGGCCTCGCTCATGCCGGCAATGTTGGCTGCAACCATAATCTGGTTGGCAAGCTTGGTGATGTTTCCGCTTCCGATTTCACCGACTAACGTAACGCTACCACCCATGACCTTGAGAATATCCTCGACTTTTGCAAAGGAAGCTTCAGGGCCTCCGACCATAATGGCCAGTGTTCCATCAACTGCCTTGGGCTCCCCTCCGCTTACGGGGGCGTCGAACATGACAATGCCCTTCTTTGCAAGCGCTGCAGAGACTTCCTGGCTGACAATGGGGGAAATGGAACTCATATCCACAAGGATTGTTCCCTCTTTCATGCTCTCAATAACCCCGCCCTCTCCAAGTACCACCTGTTTCACATGGGGTGAGTTGGGAAGCATGGTCAATACGATGTCACTTACAGCTGCCACTTCCTTGGCAGAAGGGGCAGAGACAGCACCACAGGAGACTACCTCGGCAACAGCATCTTTGTTCAAATCGTTTACGGTAAGGGAGTAACCAGCCTTCAGCAAATTCTTTGCCATTGGCTTTCCCATAATTCCAAGACCGATAAATCCAATCATCATAGCTTTTTCTCCTTACTGGTTATTCAAAACCGAACGGACTTTCTTTGCAACGTCTTCAGGTTCCAAACCATAATGCTTCAACAGAATGTCATAATTCTCAGCAGAAGTTCCGAATGAATCGTTAATCCCCAAGATCTCAATAGGAAGTTTCTCAGTTGAGAGAGCAGCACAGACAACACTCCCCAAGCCACCGAATATACTATGCTCCTCTGCCGTTACCACACCCTTCATTCCCGCACAATAGGCTTTCAGTGCCTCAGTATCCAAAGGTTTGATTGTGCTCACGTTGACAACCCGAATGGAAATACCTTCCTGCTTAAGGATATCTGCAGCCTTGAGAGATTGCAAAACCATGACCCCGGTTGCAAAGACAGTGACATCAGTCCCATCGAGTAACTGTGTCATCTTACCAATATGATATTCCTGGTTCGCGTCGGTAACAAGGGGAAGATCGTTGCGGTTGACCCTCAGATACATAGGTCCCTTCGCTTCGACCATAGCCTTGACCATCTGCTCAGTCTCTACTGCATCGGCAGGCGAGAGGACCGTCATATGGGGAAGAACCTGCATAAGGGCAATATCGTCGATACTCTGGTGGGTTTTTCCATCACCATAGTCAGAAAGACCGGCACTGGAACCACAAATTTTCACATTCAGATTAGCAATCGCTACCGATGACCTGATCTGGTCATAGGCACGTCCGGTTGCAAACACCGCAAAGGAATTGATGAACGGAATTTTTCCTGTCAAAGAAAGCCCGGCAGCCACGGAAGCCATATTCTGCTCGGCAATACCCATCTGGAAATAGCGTTCAGGATAAGCGGCTCCATACAGGCTGGACATGGTCGAATTCCCAAGGTCTGCTTCAAGCAGCACAATTGCCTTGTTTTCTTTTCCCAACTCTACCAGGGTTTCCCCATAGGTTTTTCTCAAACTATCAGAAGTCCTCATGCTAAATCTCCCTCTTCATGCGGTCAATGCATTCCCATGCCGTCTTATATTCTTCCTCAGTCATCGACGCATTGTGGTATTTTGCTTTTCCCTCGGCAAAGGGGAAACACTTGCCTTTGACAGTATGGGCCAGAATAACGGTGGGACCTTCGGTATAGGCCTTTGCAGCGTCGATTGCGCCAAGGATCTGGACCATATCGTGTCCGTCAATCTCAAGCACATTCCAACCAAATGCCTTCCACTTCTCATTAAGATTCTCGATCGGGAAAATCTTTTTGGTAGTATCGGTGGCCTGCACACCATTGAAATCGACAATGGCGGTAAGATTGTTGGCAGCAAAACCATGGGCAGCCATCACGGCTTCCCAGATCTGGCCTTCCGCCAGCTCCCCATCACCACAGATAGCATATACACGGGCATCGTTGTGGTCGAGTTTCAAACCCAGGGCCATACCCAAAGATACTGACAACCCTTGGCCGAGAGATCCTGTAACCGCTTCGATACCAGGGGTTCTATCCATGTCCGGATGCCCCTGCAACATACCATTGAACGTCTTTACCTTGGCAAGCTCTTCGCGACCGAAAAACCCAAGTTCTACAAGACAGGCATATTGTACAAGCACTGCATGCCCTTTGCTCATGATAACCCGGTCTCTCGACGGATCTTTAACATCGCTCGGGTTGATGTGCATTGCAGAAAAATACAATGCGGCCATTACATCGGCAATAGAACTGCTTCCACCAAGATGGCCAACCTTTCCAGGCGGAATCATCTCAAGGATATTGGCCCGGACCTTAATCGCTTTCATCTTCAATTCATTAATCTGTTCTTGGGAATAATCCATGTATGTATCTCCTTATCCCATATTTGAAATCAGCAACAGGTAACCCCACCGTCAACCGGCAGGGAAATGCCGTTTATGAAGGAGGATTCTTCTGATGCAAGAAACAAAACCGCATTCGCTACATCGGCAGAGGTTGCAAGGCGCCCAAGGGGAACTTCATCCAACCGCTGCTGTTTTTTTATCGGGTCTGCAAACATTTGCTGAACCAGGGGAGTGTCGACAGTACTGGGATGAATCGAATTGCATCGAATCCCATCCTTGGCATACCTGCTGGCAATAGATTTGGTCAAAATAGTGACAGCACCTTTCGTTGCAGAATATGCCTCAGGGGTATACCTATGTCCGATAAGACCGCAGACCGAAGAGGTGTTGATGATCACCCCGTCATGCTGTCTGCGCATCACCGGAATCACATACTTGGTAGAAAGGAATACGCTTCCCACATTTACCAGCATCATGGTATTCCATTCCTCCAGAGACATCTGTTCGATGCTCTTGCGGATGTTAATCCCTGCATTGTTCACCAACACATCAATGCGCCCCTCTTTTCCAATAACCTTTGCAATCACTGACTCCCAGTCTTCAGCCTGGGTTATATCCATTTTCAAGAAGGTGGCCGTCCCCTTTGCATCAGTGATGCTTTTTTCGACAGCTAGCCCTTTGGTCTCGTCCATATCCAGCAGATAGACAATCGCGCCCTGCGTTGCAAGTAACATTGCCATCTCAGATCCAAGCCCCCCGGCTCCGCCGGTAAGCAAGACAATCTTATCTTTCACGTTCATCCTGTACCTCAGCTCTCCAAAAACACTTTGAGCATTTTCCCGTCACGGTTGTTTTCCAGGTCCTTGAAAGCCTGCACTCCATCTTCAAGTCTGTAGAAATTGGTCATCAGGGGTTGCAAGTTGATCTTCCCCTGCGCAATCAAGTGCAGGCTCTCATTGAAACCTTCAAGGTCATAGACATAGTTGCCTTTGATCCTCAGTTCCATGGTCACGATTTTCTGCATATTGACTTCGACCATTTTCTGGGCATTACCTATCCAAATTGCGGTCCCCCCGATCTTCAGGCACTCGAGGGAGTTCTTGGCAGTAGGGGCTATTCCCACCGCTTCAATGGAGAAATCACAACCGGTGGAGCCTGTAATTCTCGCAACAGCCTCGCTAAAGTCTTCATTCCTTGGATTGATGGTGAAATCGGCCCCGAGTTGTTTTGCAACCTCAAGACGGAAATCGGTAGCATCACTGACTATGACGTTTTTCGCACCCCTGTATTTGAGAACTGCAAGGGCAAGAAGTCCGATAGTGCCGGCTCCAATGATGATGGTATACTTTGCATCCTTGAGCTCTGCATCCGAAATCTTATGTACCGAGCGATAAGCAACAGCCAAGGGTTCAGTAAAAGCAGCCTCGTTGAAAGAGATTCCTTCGAAGGGAATCAGATATTTCTCTTCGATGGCAACGTATTCGCACATTGAGCCGTTGACATCGAGCACTCCCATGCAGATTCCTTCAGGACATACATTTACCAACCCTTTCTTGCAGAATTCGCATACCCCACAATAGGGTTTCGGGAAAACCACAACTTTCTGGCCAACAGCATATTTCCCCCCAAAAGGAGCCTCTTGGACAACGCCCGAAAACTCATGGCCCATGATCATGGGAGGCGTACGCCTTCCGGTCTTTCCTTTGTAACCCTCAAAATCGGAGCCACAGATGCCGTTCGACTTTACCTGGATGAGATATTCACTACCATGGGGAACGGGTTTCGCTATCTCCCTCATTTCCATGGTACTTTCACCCACATAATACAAAGCTTTCATATTCAGTACTTCCTTCTCTAATAAATATATCCAAGCAGACGGGGAACAAAGAGCGTCAAGGTAGGGATATAGGTTAGCAACATCAAAGCAATAAGTTCCACACCGATAAACGGCATGATAGCTTTAGAGATTTTCTCGATACTCAAACCGGAAATCGGGGCAGCTGCATAAAGACAAGTTCCCACAGGAGGTGTGCTCAACCCGATATTCAAGTTGACGAGCATAACCAGTGCAAAGTGCAGAGGCTGGATTCCGAGCTGGATGGCTATGGGCAACAGGATAGGGGCCAAGATCAAAACAGAGGCACCGGGATCCATGATCATTCCCATGAACAAGAGGAACACATTGATCATCAACAGGAACACATACTTGTTAGTCGTTACGCTGAGCATAAAATTGGCAACGAGGGTAGGAATTCTCTCGATAGTCAATACTTGGCCGAACAAGTTAGCCATGGCAATAACCATCAACGTGATGGAGGAAGCTACAGCTGCACCCTTGAAACTTTCGAATACATCTTTCCAGGTCATAGTCTTGAGGATGAAGACACCTGCAAGAATCGCATAGAGGCAGGAAACAACAGCCGCTTCGGTAGGAGTGAAAACACCACTGAAAATACCTGCAACAAGAACAACCGGGCACATGAGACCCACAATCGATTTACGAAGGGTAAACACTACCTTTTTGAAAGGAATCTTCTCAGTCCTTCTCGGATGGTTGAATTTTTTGGCATACACAAATGTGAGGATCATCAAGGAAAGGGCAATTGCCAATCCTGGGATATACCCAGCTGCAAACAAAGCTCCAACTGACTCGCCTGTTGCCATGGAATAGATTACCATGACGACACTCGGCGGGATGATCGGGCCGATAACAGAGGAAGCACAGGTAACAGCAGTCGCATACTCTGCCGTGTACCCTTCTTTCTCCATAGCCGGGATCAGGATTGAACCCAAGGCTGCAGTATCGGCAACCCCGCTACCGGTAATTCCGGCGAAAAACACGCTTGCCACGATGTTGACCTGAGCCAAGGCACCGGGAATCCTTCCAACCAGGATGTTTGAAAAACTGATGAGGGCATCGGTTATCTTGGAACGGTTCATCAATTCCCCAGCCAGGATAAAGAAGGGAATTGCCAGCAATACATAGTTATCGATACCACTGAACATTTTCTGACCAATCATGCTCAGCGGGATATTTCCCAATACAACAAAGTAATACAAAGAAGAAGCGCCGAGGACAAAAGCAATCGGGATACCAATTGCCATGGCTAGCACAAATACAATCGCAATAACACCCATGTTTGATTTCCTTTAGATCCCAATCGTTACGTCGGATATCTGTTTAGCCCCAAAAATGGTACTAAAACCCCATGCCAAGTGGAAAAACATCATAAAGAAACTCATTGGAAGCAACAGTTTCACGTATTTGAGGGAAATAGGGATGATGTCACCCTTGATCCTGCCTGCTTTCAGGGCAGCTTCCCCACTATTGAAAAAGAAATACACAACGATCACCATACAGACCACATAGGCAATTCCAACAGCTATCTTTGCTATTTTCTGTGGCATGGCATTAATCACGATATTGACCCCGACATGCTGACGGTTTCGCAAAGCGGCACTTGCCCCAACATAGCAGAGACTGATAAGCCCCCACCGGGCAAGTTCTTCTGTCCAGGACAGGCGAAGCCCGGTAAACCTACATACGATGCCTGCACTGATTACCATGAAAATGGCAATGAGAATAAGACAGGCCAAAAGTGTCGCGAATTTTCCAAACGCCCGACTAATTTTATCAAGGATCGTAACCACGACATCCCCCTTTTTAAACATTGACGGCCGCCGCTGATGCAGCGACCGTCCACACTATGCTAGTATCCGAAATTCGCTTCTGACTTTTTGACTTCAGCGAGGAACTTATCAACAATCTCATTACCGACTTCACCCCTGAGCCAATCATAGGTAGGTGCTGCAGCCTTCTTGAATGCATCAAGTTCTGCTGAAGTAGGAACATAGACTTCCATGGAGGATTTTACTGATTCGAAATCCAGTACACGGGAGGCCAGATCTTCGGTTGCCCTGTCTGCATTCTGTGCATGATAGGCAGCGATGGTGATGATATGCTGGTATTCCTTAGGCAGGGAATTCCAGAAATCACTGTTCATCATGATGAAGTTTTCGCTCCAGGTATGGCCATCGAGGGTGATGTACTTCTGGACTTCATTCCACTTGTTGGCAGCAATGTTCCAGATGGGGTTCTCCTGTCCATCAACGACTCCGGTCTGACATGCAGTGTAGATTTCACCAGAAGCAAGCGGTGTTGCTGCGGCGCCCATGGCTTCAACCATTTTTACGTAGATCGGGCTCTGCATAACACGGAACTTCAGACCCTTCATATCTGCAGGAGTATGGATAGGGCGTTTGCTGTTCGTGAAATGTCTTGTGCCGTTCTGGCCGACAGAAAGCATTTTCAAACCGCTCTTCTCTTCAAAAGTCTTGGCCATATCTTTCCACAGCTGGCTGTTGTCAAAGAAATCCCAGGCCACTTCATCACTCTTGAATACATACGGAAGGAAAATAACCTGCAGCTCAGGCATAATCGAGGAAGCGGTACCGGTACAGGTAACCATCTCAATCCCGCCTGACATTGCCATTTCCATGGTGGCCTTGGTATCGCCGAGGGCATTTCCCGGATAGAGGTCAACAGCAATCTTACCGTTGGAGTTGGCTTCTACGATGCTCTTGAAAACCAAAGCATAGGCATGCTCAGGGAGGGGAAGTTTGGAAATGCTGGGCCATGTAGGCGCATCATAATAGGCAAAGCGGATTGTATAATCGGGCTTCACGGTACGAACTTCTTGTTTGACGGTTACATTTGCCTCGGCTTTTACTGGTGCTGTTGCAGCTGGTGCAGCTGCAGCTACTGGTGTTGCGGGTTTGGCATCTTCTCTCTTGGCACAGCCAAAAAAGAGGGTGGACACGATAGCAATCAAGACCAGAGCTACCATTGTTTTTTTCATACTTACAAAATCTCCTTTTTCGTTTTTTACGCGATATGGTCATATTACAAGTGAAAAACTAATCTGTAAAGGAATATTTATACATTTTTTTCAATATGTATATAATTTTATATATATTAATAAATAGCATACTTTCTTATCGAATTATCTAATAATTTATCGATATAATTTATTGCTTTTTTTTCTCTTAACTTGTATTATATGTTCATAAGAAGGGGAAGATATGGAACCAATCCAAGCCAAGAAAGCAACTTCATTAAGAGCCCAGATTTACCAGCAACTCAGAGTTAAAATCGAAAACGGATCTTGGGAAATCGGCACAAAAATCCCCTCTGAGAAAATGCTTTGTGATGAATACGGGGTCAGCCGAATCACCATCCGGTCGGCGATTCAGCAGCTGGAAGCTTTGGGCTTTGTCCATACCCATCAGGGCGAAGGAACAAAAGTTGTTCGAACCCATGCCAAGGGTTCGGTACACTCCCTCAACCCCCTCAAACCATCTTCCCTGCAGGAAGATATCATCAAGGTATTGGAATACCGCATGGTGGTTGAACGCGGAACCATCGGGCTTGCAGTCCAGAGGATTACCGATGAGGATATCGCCGTACTTGAAGATATTTTCAATACCATGATAGTGAGCCATGATGATATAGATGCATTCAGTAAAGCTGACTACCAGTTCCACGGCAAGATTGCAGAATTCTCCAAAAACCCCATTCTCATCCAGGCAAACCAAGCAATCGAGGAAGTATTGTCTACCACCATGCATAGCATTGTCGCAATCTTAGGTTGCGCACTTGGTATACGGTACCACCGGCTGCTCATTGCGTCGTTGCGACAACGAGATAAAAAAGCATGCGAGGAATTGATGGAGGAGCATGTACAGACAACCATCGACGGGGTCAAGGCGTTCCTTGATGCCAATGGCACGATACCTGCCTGAGAATTGAATCCAAATCATTGTTTAGAATAGATATACAAAACCAGGGGCCAGCTCGATACAGCCAGGCCCCTGGGTACAGGAAAGTTTTATACTGTTTTCTATTTCTCCCTGTTTTTTGGCGGACGGCCAAGAAAGAGGATTACCAGATAGATGATCAAAATAACGGCAAAAATACCTGCCATACCTTGTCCCATGAGCTTGAGTGACTGGGTGAATGCTGTAATCATAGTTTTGCCTCCTAGAGCAAACCTGGGATCAAGCCCAGTATTACGCCGCCAGCTACCACCGACCCTATCTGGCCGGCCACATTGGCCCCGACTGCATGCATCAGCAGATGATTCTGCGGGTCGGCTTCAAGGCCCATCCTCTGGATCACCCTGGCTGACATGGGAAAGGCGGAGATTCCCGCAGCCCCTATCATGGGATTTATCTTATTCTTGCTGAACAGATTGAGAACCTTTGCGAACAAAACCCCTGCTATGGTGTCGAACACAAAGGCAAGCAGGCCAAGGGCCATGATCATCAACGTCTGGACAGTGACAAACAGCTCTGCTTTCATGGTAGATGCAATGGTAAGGCCAAGCAGCAAAGTAACCAGGTTGACTAAAACAGTCTGCGCGGTATTCGAGAGGGAATCGAGGACCATGCACTCCCTGATCAAATTGCCGAACATAAGCATACCGACCAACGAAACCGAGGCCGGGGCAACATACCCTGAGACCACTGTAACGATTATCGGAAACAGAATCTTGGAAGTCTTGGTAATTGACCGAGGATTATAATGCATCCTGATCGCCCTTTCTTTCTTGGTTGTTACCAGTTTAATGGCAAAAGGCTGGATGATAGGAACCAAGGCCATGTAGGAATAGGCAGCAATCGCAATAGGGCCGATGTACCTGCTACCCAGAACCTGCGAGACCAGAATTGAGGTAGGCCCATCGGCTGCCCCGATGATTCCGATGGAAGCAGCATCTGCAAGATTGAATCCGAGCAGGGTCGCACAGCTGATAGTGGCGAAAATACCCCACTGGGCGGCTGCCCCGAATAGAATCAGCCGGGGATTCGAGAGCAGTGGTCCAAAATCGATCATCGCCCCGATACCGATGAAGAGCAACAGCGGCATAGCCTCTGCCGCATTGATACCCGTACTGAACAGCCAGTCGAGAATTCCGGTCACCTGCCCGATACCCACCATATGCTGGGTAATGGCGCCGCTAAACGGAAGGTTGACAAGGATCGACCCGAAACCCATCGGCAGAAGCAGGGCCGGTTCCAACTTTTTGGAGATTGCCAGGTAGATCAGGATACCTCCGACCAGAAACATTACCAGTTGCTGCCAGGTCGTATTGAGGATGCCGTTAAACAAGAAACCCATAAAGAGCCTCCCAAAAATCGTGATTGGGGAAGAAGTTGACTTCATACCTGTGATATGGAAGCTCCCCCGACAGGGCCTATCATATTGCGCCCGGGATAATCAGTCAAACTGCCGACTGCACCAAAAGCGCAGAGGTCCCATACTTTTGTACATAAGCAAGCTTTGCCAACCTGTCATACTTCCTGCTCTGGACTCCACCCCTTGCATCGGGTGTTCGATTCACTGCATAATCAAACCATTACCGGTTTCTTGGTACAGAAAACAGATCCAGTCCCTTTTTAATCGGATTTCCTACAGACCTTACAGTACATTTCATGGCTCATCAGCCAATGATCAGAGGAACAATTCCTTTCCCCCATTCTTTTCAAATTCACTTCGCCATTTTCAAGACAATCTCACTTTCCTATTGCGCTACGGGCATTTTAAATCTTGTACCGAAAGACTAAGGGAAGTATTATAGTAACCAGGAGAAACGTATGTGGGATGCAATTACTTTTAAAAAACGCCTAGCCTTAGCTTCCGAATCCAGTGACCGGGAACTACTCCACGAATTGAGAAAATCAGTCTTCAAAGATACTGTTTCCTGTGTTCTCTCTGAACATTTTCTCTGTGAACATGGTAAAACCATAGCACTTCCCCTCGACGGGAACCTGATTAAAAACAGCATCCTTTACAACAAGGAGCTTACCCCTTCCCCTCTGCCCGCTTACAAAACCAAGGTTTCTGTCGTGAACGAGGATTGCCTTGCAGTGGCGCACTCGATCGGTGACAATCCCTTGGTCTTGAACATGGCAAACGAATCCCAACCTGGAGGCGGGGTCGAATATGGTTCGGGGGCACAGGAGGAAACCTTATTCCGGTCCTCCAACTATTTCCTTTCGCTGTACCAGTTCCACGACTCCTATGCAAAGAAATACAACTTGCCGAGATCCAAGAAAACCTACCCGTTGGACAGCCGCTTCGGGGCAATCTATTCACCGGGGGCTACAGTCTTCCGGGGGAAAGAGGAAGATGGGTACCCCCTGCTGGATGTCCCTTTCAAAGTAAGTTTTGTAGCCGTGGCAGCCATCAAACAGCCAAAGCTTATCATGGGCACGCATGAGCGGTGGCTTCTCGATGAGGCCGAGGAAACCCTGACAAAAACGAAACTCCGGACCCTATTCTCAGTGGCAATGACAAACGGCCATACGGTTTTGGTATTATCCGCTTTGGGTTGCGGGGCTTTCTGCAACCCCCCGGGGCATATGGCGTCTCTTTTCCATGAAGTCCTACGTGAAAAACCGTACGTGCAGGCATTCAAAGAGATTGTTTTCGCTATCAAGAATGACCACAATACCCATAAATGGTATAACCCCCAGGGAAATTTCGAGCCCTTTGCCAATGAATTCAAACGTGGAGTAATTTGATGGAAGTGAGAAAGATACTAAACTGTGATATACCTTTGGTCCTTGAGTATATCAAAAAAGAAAGAGAGATGAACCTGTTTCTGGAAGGCGATATCGAACAATATGGCCTAGAGGGCCCCATTGTGGAATTGTTTGCTTTTTCAGAGCCCTGGGATTGTATCCTGCTTAGGTATTTCCAGAACTATGTCATCTACAGCAGTAACGAAGACTATAAGGCAGCGGATGTTGCAGCCTTCCTCAAAGACAAAAAGGTCCAGGTTATCAGCGGCAAGGAATCCTTGCTGAAAATGATTTCGCCCTATTACCCAAGCCTCAAGATCCAAGGCACCTATCTGTGCAGATGCGAAAGTGGAACAAAGAGGGAAACCGTTTACGGTAACAGGGAAATCCGCAAATTGGACAGCAACGACGCAGAGTCTTTGGCAGCCCTGTACAAGACTATCAAGGAATTCTCCAAACCCTATATCGAACATGAGGCCGAGAAAATCCAGGAACTCAAGGAAAGCCTTGGTCTTGCAAGCCTGGCATTCGGCCTGTTTGAAGGCCCTTTGCTGGTTTCGGCAGGGTACGCTACTGCCAAAACAAAATCGGGAGCCATGATAGTCGGGGTTGCAACCCGCGAGGGATATCGACAGAAAGGGTATGCCACGCAAGTCGTAGACGCACTCTGCAGCGAAAGCTTCGACTCGGGACTCTCTTTTCTCTGTCTGTTCTATGACAACCCGAAAGCCGGTGAAATCTATCGGAAAATCGGTTTCAAGGAAATAGGAAGATGGGGAATGCTCAAATTCTAATTTGATTCCTTGACAAAATCGATACAATCAAGGACGATTTTCCCATGGCAAATACCATTTTAACCGGAAACACGTTCTTTTTTGAGCCTGACCTCCAGCTCAGGGTAGTAAAACGCGACCCAGAAATTCCCTATAGGCTCCATAGCCATGAATTCTATGAACTTGTTTTCGTGATAGGAGGCAATGGGATCAATTTCACCCAGAGCGAGGAACAGCCCATCAGGGAAGGTACGGTATTTTTCATCTCTCCCGGCATAGAACATGGATACAGGAACACAGAGAACCTAGTACTCTACAATGTTCTGATTGGCAAAAACCTCTTTGCAAAGAATTTTCTCGATCTTTCCGAGCTTCCCGGTTTCCAGTCCCTGTTCTGCAAGATCGGTAGCATTCCCTACCTGCAAGTCAACCCCTCACAGCAAGCCGAGCTAATACCCACGCTCCAATTGATGAAGACAGAAGCCGATGACCAGCTCATAGGGACCGGTTCAAAAACCATGGCCTATTCGTGTCTGCTTATACTGCTCGTCTCACTCTCAAGGATTTACGATGAGATCCCAAGGGATAACAACCAAGTGGTTCGGCGTCTTTCAGGGGTTATCGATTTCATGGAAAGAAACAGGAACCGCCCTCTCACCACAAAAGAGCTCACCCAAGTCGCAAACATGAGCACCAGCACCCTAAACCGCTATTTCCAGCATTGCACTGCCCTATCCCCCATAGAGTTCCACACCCATAAGCGTATAGCCTATGCCTGCTCACTCATCCAGGAAGGGAATCTTTCGATGTCAGAGATTGCCCAGGCTACAGGATTTTCCGATGCCAATTATTTTTCGAGGCAATTCCGCAAGGTAATGGGCATGAGCCCGAAACAATACCAACGTATCTGGACAAACAAGCTCAACTGAGAAAACAAGGAAGTACAAATCAAAAAAGAGGATGCTTGCAATTGCTGCAAACACCCCCTTTCTTGTTTTATATACGATTTGGACAGTAGGTTATTTCACTTCTTTGCCATAGTAGGCTGCGTCGAAAAGCATCTTCACGTCATCTGCACAAGGCTTGCCAGGATTGGTGAGGGTGCAAGGATCGGCAAAAGCATTCTTGCTCATGCGGTCCAGGACTTCCAGGAATTTCTTCTCAGAGAAGTCGACTTCCGTACAATCCTTGAAACAGGAAGGAATCCCCATCTCTTTGTTCAACTTCTGGATCTCATCCGAAAGGTTATCGATCCCAAGGATCTTCTCACCATAGGCATACTTATCAGAGCTCTTCCTGTTATATGCAATTACATATGGAAGAAGAATAGCATTTGCCAAACCGTGGGTTACGCCGAACTCACCACCGATTTTATGTGCCATCGAGTGGACCAGCCCAAGGGAAGCGTTGGTGAATGCCATGCCGGCCAAGGCTGATGCCTCATGCATGTTTTCCCTTGCTACAAGGTTCTTTGGTTCCTTGTAAGCGGTCGGAAGGTTGTCCAGTACCAAGCGGATAGCCTGGATGGCATAGGGGTCGGTGAAAGAAGTGGCTGCAATGGAAGCCAAAGCTTCGGTTGCGTGGCACATGACATCCATACCGGTATTTGCGGTAATATGGGCAGGCATCGTCATCGGGAGACTGGGGTCGAGGATAGCAATATCTGGGACCATGTCAGCTGCAACAATGGGATATTTGATATGGGCCTCAGGGTCGGTTATGACAGAGAAAGCAGTAATCTCAGAAGCAGTTCCGCTGGTTGAGGGAATTGCAATGAACTTAGCCTTGTTGCGCAAAGAAGGCATGGACCCCGGTTCAATGATTGACTCAAAGGTAATCTCGGGATGCTCATAGAAACACCACATGACCTTGGCTGCATCGAGGGCGGAACCGCCACCTATAGCCACGATCCAATCGGGATTGAATTCACTCATCGCCTTTGCCCCGCGCATTACAGTACTGACAGAAGGGTTGGGCTCAACACCATCGATTAAAATGCTGGAAATCCCAGCTTTCTTCAGAAGAGCTTCCGCCTGGTCAAGAAAACCGAATTTCTTCATAGAGTTACCACCGGTTACGATAGCAGCCCTGGTCCCCTTCAGCTCTGCAAGCTTCTGCAAAGAACCTTCACCGTAATATATCGTCCTAGGAATTGAAAAACTCATTACACCCATTGTTGTATCTCCTTCGTTAATTCTTGATCAAAGTATATCGATAAATAAATAGCGTGTTAATACCTTTGATTCAAAAATATGTATATTTTTTATATTTTTGAATATTATCTAAAATTTAGGTTTTTTTATTTAGGTTTTTATGCTTATTATTTCATTTTATACATTCATTATACTATTTAATGTTCTTTTCTTTCTTTTAATATTATTTTCGTGTTTTATTATACTCAATCAAAACACCTAACAAATTAACCATCACCCAAACAAAAAAAGAAATCACAATTCACATTTTGGGTACAATAAAACAGACCCTCTTGCGGTAAAACAAAAGGGTCCGTTCTTAATTATATTGTTTTCACATTTTCTCAGGAAATTGATTCCAAGGCGGTAACCACACTGGAGAAGAAAGCCCCTTCCCCAAGCATATTGGTAAACTCAAGGCGGCGGAACATACTCATAACACCCCCTTGCACACCGCAGAACAACACATCTATATGGTTTTTCTTACAGGTTTCCACAATGGTGATAAATTCATCGACAGAGCTATGGTCTATGCTTGGCACACCTCGAAGCGAAAATATAATCCTGAAAGTATCGCCTTTCACCAGCTCCTCGACTTCCTTGGTTATCATATCCTGGGAACCAAAGAACAGGGATCCATCGATATAGACAACCTTGGTATTTGCGACCTTCGGGGGGAAATCTGAAGTGACATCATCCACCTCTATGGAAATCTTATGGCTCTTGATTACAAACATGACCATGGAAAATACAATGCCAATCAGAATGGCGGTAGTTAAATCAAAGATAACCGTGGCCACCAGCGTGACCAGGTATTGGGCCATGGAGGTCTTTATCTTTCGGCGGAAAATCTTTTTGATCGCATGCCACTCATTCATCCTCCAGGCAGTTACCATAAGTACCCCTGCCAAGGCAGAGAGAGGAATCCTCCCCATGAATGGTCCAAGCAGAAACATGGAGGCCAAAAGGCCCAGGGAATGGAAAATACCTGTCAGCCTGGTCTGTTGTCCGCTTTTTATGGCTACGCTGGTACGAGCAATGGCAGCGGTGGCAGGAACTCCCCCAAAGAACGGAATGATAAAGTTGCCCAACCCTTGGGCAAACAGTTCACGAGTTGCGTTGAGCTTCTCCCCTTTCATCTTCCCAGCCGAAGCCCCGCACAGCAGGCTCTCTACCATACCGAGGGTGGCAATACCAAGGGCCGGGGAGGCATATCCCAGGATTTTCTCCAAGGAAATCGAATCGAGACGCAACCGGTTTTCCGAGAGCAGCGTTCTCGGTATTGCCCCGACCTCGGTAACAGACAGGTCGAAAACCATCTGGAGGATCAGAGCCAATATAATGCCGAGCAAAGAGGAAGGAAACCTTGCATTCCATTTTTTGGGCCATACAATCATTATCCCAACGACCAGCAAGCCATACCCAAGGGTAGCTGCCTGAGGATGAAAACCCAAAGAGCCATAGGATAGCAGTTTTAAAATGGCATTCTCACCTTGCGAGGTTGTCCCAAAGAAATTGTCGAGCTGACCCAAGGCTATGATAACGGCAATGCCGCTGGTAAACCCGGTAATTACCGGGGAAGGGATGTAGGAAACCAAAGCCCCGACACGAAGAAAGGCTGCGAATAAAAGGATGACACCACTTACCATACCGGCAATAAGGACCCCTTCGGCCCCATGGCGTGCAGCCAAGCCAGCAAGGATAGCGGCCATTGCCCCGGTAGGCCCCGATATCTGAAAGGAGGCTCCAGAAAGCGACCCGATAAGCAGACCTGCAATAATTGCGGTTATAAGGCCTGATGCTGCATCCAGTCCCGAACTCACCCCGAAAGCCAAGGCAAGGGGAAGTGCAACCGCAGCCACTGTCAAACCTGAGAGAACATCCTTCGAAAATTTTGATGCATTGTAATGAGAGAACTCTCTTCTAAGATCAAGAAGAAACGGGGCCTTAGCAAAACTGCCTTTTTTACCCATACTGAAAAAACCATCCTTTCCGGTGAAATACCGCAAAGAGAATACCCATTTCACCTTCCCCTTTACAAGCGGGGAAGGCTTATATTTCTCATATTACCAAGGTAACAATCAATCTCGTGCAGGAATGATTTCCAACCAGTAACCATCAGGGTCACTGATGAAATAGATCCCCATTTTTTCATTCTCATAACAGATACAACCCATTTTCTTATGCAATGCATGGGCTTCCTCCATAGCAGAGACGGTAAAGGCAAGATGGATCTCATTATCCCCCAGGTTATAGGAAGCCTTCCCCCAATCTCTCAACCAAGTAAGTTCCAACTGGTGTACGGAAGAACCATCGGAAAGAAAAACCAACACAAAGGACCCATCGGGGGCAACCTTTCGCTTGACTTCAACGAGACCGAGAGCTTCCTTATAAAATGCCAGGGATTTCTCCAGATTTATCACATTGAAGTTATTGTGTGCAAAATGAAATTTCATACAAGCCTCCAGCTTTGTCCTGTATGCTCAACCTGCATCACCGTGCAGGATAACGCGTCGATCGATGTTTGCAGTTTTCGGCAAACCGAAAAATCATTCCAGAAATGCATAGGAAACAAATACCCTATTCTCCTGTTTTCGAGCAACTCCTTTGCCCCTAGGTCAAAAGACTCTTCCAGCCTGGGATCAACAGGGACAAAGGCAATGTCGAGAGCAGAGGGCAACCTTGCAATCTCAGAGCGATAGGCAAGAGCCATCTGATTGTTCCATCCCTTGTCTTCGCCCTTCCAGAACCAATGGTTCAAATCACCTGCATGGTAGATATGCTTTCCCTCGAGTTTCACCAGAAAAGCAACCCCTTCATCGGTGGAACGAAGCGTTTCAATCGTTAGGTCCCCTATCGTATACACTTCATGCATGTTTAGGAAATGGGTTTTCCCAAGGACAGATTCTGGCACTTTCTTTGCGGAAATGTCAGAGGAAAGCAGGTAGGAAACTTTGGGATGGTCTGCAAAAAGGGTAAAAACAACTGCAGAGAAATGGTCTGCATGCCGATGGGAAGCAAACACGAAAAGGGGTTTGTCTTTACCTATCGGGGGAAGTTCACCCTCAAAATAGTCAAAAAGCAAGTAGGCCGTGTCGGTTTCCAGAAGAAAAGAACTGTGATGGATATAGGTAATCTTCATAGAATGAAGATTGGAACAAAGAAGGCTCCATGTCAAGGAACATAACAGCATCTGGTTGCAAGGCACCTTGGATAGGACAGTTTCCAACAGTACAGCTTGCAAAGGGGGGAGAGAATGTAAAAATCCACCACATTTTTTTTTCTTTCTTTCTCTTTAATGCCAATTCTCTCTTTTAAAACCTAGACTTTATAAACTTTTAGCTATATTTTTAAAGAATCTGACCATACAAGAGAAGAGTGAAATGAAAATTGATTTTCTTTCTTTCGTTATGAGTACATTTGAAAAAGAATCTATCCACTATACCTTGCTGGAAAAACCCTATGCCAATATACGGCAATTCGACAGAGGGTTTCGAGCTAACGTGTATAGATCTGAAGAATATGAAACCATCATAGCCCTGCTGAAACAGAAATGCCAGGAAAATGCAGTATTCCTTTTCAAGGATAGATTTGAGACCAACTATACGGTGATCAGATTGCCTGAGACCATATTGGAGCAAGAAGGGTTTTCCTATCTGGTCATAGGCCCCTTTTTAGATCATCACCTATCATCCGAGGAACTAGAGCTGATTCTGGCAGATTTAAAGGTTCCTGTCATATTCCAAAATGACTTGAAAGAATATTTCTACAACACAAAGGTGATGGAGTACCCAAAGGTCTATTATTCATATATTGAGGTAATCGTCTCCTTTCTCTTCGGAAAAGGAAACTGCCAGAATATTCTCGAAAAAGAACAAATCAAACACCCTTTTCTGCTGCCTAATAACGACAAAACCAAGGAAAAAGCGCTGCCTAGCATGAAATTCCTTGAACAGTTTCAAGAAATCGAGAATGCATTCTTTGAGGCTGTTGAAAGAGCAGATACAAAACAGGCCCTTGCATTGCACCTACAGCTTTGCACCTACCCGTTCGGCAACACCATTGCCGATCCGTTGAGAAGGGAAAAGAACAAGGCTTTATACTGCAATGCCCTCCTGCACAGGACTACGGTACAGGCGCAGGTACATCCAGGATTCACCGCACCTGTCTCATCTTCTTTCGTTCGGGAAATTGAAACTGCCGAATCAAAACCCATACTTGATGACCTCCTGGTCAATATGATCGAAACCTATTGCCATCTTATACGAGAGCATTCTTTACGGGGATATCCGGCCTATCTCAAAGAGGTAATAAACTATATCGATTTCAATTATACTGAAAACCTTTCACTGAGAACTCTTTCCGAGGCGTTCTCGATCAACCCAAGTTATCTTTCCATGCTTTTCAAGAAGAAAACAGCAAAAACCCTCACTGAATATATCAATGACAAAAGGATAGCCTATTCGATGGTTTTACTGAAAACAACCGACTTCCCGATCAATATAATTGCAAGGGAAACCGGCTTTGAGGATGTCAATTATTTCACCAGGCTCTTTAAGAAAACCAATGGAATTGCTCCCCGCTCCTACAGGATGGGGATATTAGCGGACAAGTCTACCCTTTCTTGAATCCAATTGCCTCCACTAGGCGCTGGTCATCCCATAATAACCTAACTTCATAGAGTTTAGGATTCTCTACTGTCCAGATTACCGGCTCAGCTTTGATGATTGCATGCACGCGGCCATTGCTTAAATGCAATTCTTCCGCAATTCCAAGTTCCGGGATTTCCAGACGCATCGTTTTCGCACAGCAGGCAGAAAGTGCAATATCCAAGGACAAGGCAAAAAAGTCATAACGCGGGGCAAGATTCAGCGACCAATTTTCAATGGTGACAGGAATGGTCCGTACCAAGGAAACCGTGTTAAGGTGTTTCGGCTTGTCCAGGGGACCTTTGGAAGCATCCTTTGCTACCAAAAGGGTGTTTTCCTGTTTAACGACAGAGGTGATGTCGATGCTGAAGGATTTTGACTCTTCTTCATGGAAGGCGATGCATTCAGCATTGAGAAATATTACAGCTTTGCTGTCCAATCCACCAAACCTGAGAAACACTTTCTCATTTGGATCTTGCCGGGAGTACAAAAATTGCCTTGCATAGAGCATATTACCCTCTGCACAGACGCTGTCCATTGAAGCGGTCTGTTCCCAATCTGCAAAGAAATCAGGAGAAAAAGCAGGCAGGGATTTCCTCTTTGCTTTATTTTCTTTCCATTGGTTCCCCTCCTTGAGGGTAAAAAACCAGTCTTCAGACAAAGACTCAGCCTCCCTTCCGTCAAGAGGCAAAAGCAAATCGGACGAAACCCGGTGTTTTTCGAATTCCGTGGAATAACCAAATGCGAGAAAGCTATCGAGAGAAGTGTCAGTAATGTGTTGTTCCATTATAGGTTTCCTTTTGTTCCAACGGATAGTCTAGCACTGGATTTGACTATAGGCTATACAGCCAGCCCTTCAAGTGTGGATAAAGCTTCATCTAGTAGACCAGCTTCATACAATAAATCGAGTATTGTGTACCGGTCCCGAATCATCTGCGCACCTTTGATGGCACGGACAAGGTCTTGTCGTGTTGCATTGATTTCCAAAGCCTTAGTCGGACAACTGACTGTTTGCATTGCCTGCGATAGGTTTCTATACCCGGGCAACTGTTCGGCACATTTTCTCCTTATTGCCATTAAAACGTGTAAAATAGCCTTTCTACGTTCCTCAAGGGCTTTACCCTCAAGGAATTTGGCTTTCGCTATGGGTAATACCTGTTCATATATTTTATCGGACGGGAACACCCTGCGAATGCTTGACTCTCTCTCCTCCCAGGTCTCGGCCTTGTTTTCCAAGATGTTGGAAAAATCAAGGGTCTGGAGTTTCTCATAGAGATAGCTGATCGCAACAGTTCCGATGGCAACCTTGAACCCATGGCTCGCCTGCAAGTGTTCCATTTCCCATACATGGCTGATAAGATGTTCGCTCCCGCTTGCAGGACGGGAATCATGCATGATCTGCATGGCAAAACCGCTGGCAGAAAGAGCGTCAAACAACATCCCGATAGAAACGGGATCCCTTGAACCTATGGCTTGGCAACGAGCGTACACATGGTGCAGTGGATTCTGTACCATATCCCAGACATCCTTCCTGATAGGTTGAATTCCCAGAAGGTCGGCAACGATCCAATCTGCCCCAGCGGTAAATTTTGCCATACAGTCACCAAAACCGGAGGCTATCATGGGCATCGGGGAAGAACAGAGGATATCGGTATCGGCAATGACCGCATAGGGGGCACTGCAAGGCAGGGTCTGTTTGAAACCATTGAGTGAGACGGCAGCACCATAGGAGGTATACCCATCGACTGACGGTGCGGTGGCGACCACCATATAAGGCCTTCCAAACTCAAAACTGATACGTTTTGCGATATCATTCAAGGTCCCTGAGCCAAGGACAACGATAATACTACGATCCTTGCGAAGCGATTCCCTGAGTTTTGCAAGGGAGAATTCGTCCGCATACACCATGGGTTCGGCAGGAAAACAACACTGGCGTACGGGGATTTTGTGTTGTTCCAGGCTCTTCACAACAGCAAACCCTCCCACAGAGAGGGTATTCTCATCAGAAACAAGCAAGGCAGAACTATGGTTGAAGGCTTCGGTAAAAAGTTCCCCTATACGGTTTATGCAACCTTTTTCGACTAGGGAAATTTTGGTATCCATGACGTTTCCTCCAAATGTAAGCTTATCATATTTCAGAATCAGGGGAACCCCTACTGCTGTCTTGCATGATCCAATTGCATGGAATACAATCGAGCAATGAAATTCAGCACATTTTCAATTTTGGGAGATTCAATCAGCACTTTTGCAGGTTTTATCCCTTCACAAAACGAAGCATTTTACCCACGGATCGGCTATGACGTGACCGAGGTGGATCAAACCTGGTGGAGACTCCTTGAAAAGGAGACTTCCCTTCATTTGGTTGCAAATGAATCCTATTCAGGCAGCAGGGTAAGCAAAACAGGGGCAAGGCCTGTCTGGACTTCCTTTCTCTCTGACAAACGACAGGCAAACCTCGAATCAGAGACAATCATCATTTTCGGGGGCACTAATGACTATGGACAGGAGAATCCAGCCTCGCTTGCTGTTTTTTCCGCTGCCTATGAGGAACTGGTTGCTACAATGCTTGCAAACCATCAGCAGAGCGAACTCTTTTTCTGCACCCCGTTGCAGCGCACAGATAGAGCGATCGACGAACCTAACAGCCAAGGATGGAATCAAAAAGAACTTGCAGAGACGATACGTACCTGTTTAAAAAGGCATGAAAAAGCCCATCTCATCGATCTGGCCTCCTATCCGATTCAACAAGGGGATGGGCTTCTGCAAGACCAGTTGCACCCGACAAAAGAAGGCATGAGACTCCTCTGCCGATTGATCAAAAAAAGTCTTGAGTGCTACTAAATATGTTTCCATTTTTTCACTTTAATAGATTTTTCATAGTCCTATAGCAAAAAACACATACTACAAGTTCATTTTTCAGACAACAATACTTGTCTCAAGAAGGATGATTATGAAAAAAATTACACTTGTATTCATGTGTTTGCTTCTGGCAGTTTCCATGGCTTTTTCCAATGGTTCTGTAGAAAGCAAAATCGCGCCTGTTGCCAACGATCCTATCGAAATTACATTCTGGCATGCACTCGGCGATGCAAAACGCCAGGGATGGATTCAGCAGAGAGTAGATGAATTCAATGCTTCACAGACTAAATACAAAGTGGTACAAGAAGCAAAAGGAAGCTATCGTGACACCCTTCAGGCCGCTATTCTTGCCGACAAACAGGGCAAGGCACCAAATCTTGTACATATCTTTGAAGTTGGAAGCCAGCTTGCCTATGACTCAGGCATCTTCATGCCGGTCAGCGAAATAGGTACCTTCGATACCAGCGATTACATTTCCCCGGTACTTAATTACTACACCATCGGGGGAAAAGTAAACTCAATCCCCTTCAACAGTTCTTCCCCTGTTCTCTATATAAATAGCGATAAACTGGTTGCCGCAGGATATAGCGCTGACTATGTCCCCGAAACATTCGAAGACATGATCAAAGTTATAAAAACAGCCCGTGCAAGAAACGTTGAAGGTGCAAACATTACGTTCGCCCTCCACGGCTGGTATTTCGAACAATGGATGGCTGAACAGGGAGCTCCCTTGGTAAACAACGACAATGGTCGTTCAGGGAGGGCAACTGAAGTCAACCTAACCAGCCCTGCCGCAATAGTTATCGGTAATTTCCTCTCAACCCTTGGGAAAGAGAAGCTTTATTCATACACTGGAAAATTTGAGGATTGGGATGGTAGCGATGCCATTTTTGTAGGAAACAGATCCATTTTCCACATCACCTCTACCGCAGACCTCGGCAATATAGCCAACGCAGTGAAAGGTACTTTCAATATGACAGTCGGCAAACTCCCCATCCCTGCCGGTTCAAACAGAAACGGGACAGTAATCGGGGGAGGAAGTGTGTGGGTAACAAAGAATCATACACCAGAGGAACTTGAAGGGGCGCGAGACTTTACCCTGTATATGACAAACACCGAGAACATGGTCAGCTGGCATAAACTTACCGGATACTATCCTGTCAGGAATTCTTCGGTTGAGATGCTTAATTCCGAAGGGTGGTTCGACAGTAATGCAAAGCAAGTTGTCGCCTTCAACCAGCTCCTCACTACGATTCCAAACAGTGCCACAGCAGGAGCCCTCGCTGGCATTCTGTTAGACAATAGAACAATCATGGAACAGGCAATGCAGAAAATTTTGCAAGGATCTGAGGTCACAGGGGCCCTATCAGAAGCAAAAGTACTTGCAGATGCGAAACTCAAGGAATATAACGCAAACTTCTAAACCACCTCCCCCTTCCATCACTTACTTCTTTCATACTCACTTTTTTTGCGAGGTTCCGGTAACCCATACCGGACCTCGTCTCTCTTCAGGAGCATGCAATGAACGACCAAAACGAAGCATTTCATTCACGAATAATTCCTTGGCTCTACCTATCTCCTACTCTCGCTATCCTCCTCGTCTTCATCTTCTATCCCGCCTGGAAGTCTATTATCCTGAGTCTATTCAGAAGCAATCTCTTTTTGGGCACACGCAAATTTATCGGGTTGGAAAATTTCCACAACCTGTTTTCAGGTCCGCTTACACCTGGTTTTCTCCAGGTAATGGTCCAGACCTTGATTTTCAGCAGCCTGGTCGTAGGACTGGGGCTTTCACTTTCCCTATTCATCGCACTCCAGGCAAACAAGGATATCAAAGGGGCAAAACTATATAGGATGTTACTCATTTGGCCATTTGCCTTGTCTCCGGCAATTGCGGCAACCATCTACCTCTTCATGTTCAATCCCGAGATTGGAATCGTAAACTCACTCCTTTCCTTTCTTTTTGGAATAAAACCCCGTTGGCTGGATTCTCCAATTACTGCCTTTTGCCTGACTGTCTGCGCGGCTGTCTGGAAGAATCTTGGGTATAACATAGTTTTTTATATCGCAGCATTACAGAGTATCCCGAAAACACCCTTGGAAGCGGGGGACATCGACGGAGCCACCGGATTTCAGAAATTTAGATATATCCTGTTGCCTTTACTCAGCCCCACGACATTCTTTTTGCTGTTTACCAACATTACCTATAGCTTCTTCGATTCTTTTGGCATCATAGACCTGCTTACCAAGGGAGGACCTGTTGGAAATGGATCTTTTTTCAGTCATGAAGGAGTGACAACCACACTCATGTACAAGATGTTTTTGGATGGGTTTGGAGGGAGCAGCAACATGGGCTTTGCAGCAGCGGAAGCCTCGATACTTATGTCCTTGGTGGTGCTTGCAGTCAGTCTCCAATTCAAATTCTTCGCAAAGAGAGTGCATTATGAAGGCTAGAAAGAGAATAAAAAACCAGATCTGGGTACATGCAGTGTTGGTTCTGTCTTGCATTGTAATTTGTTTTCCAGTGGTGTTTGCCATAGTGAAATCGACCCAGGATAGCAACATAGTCCCGACAGCCTCTATGGTTTTAGGAACTGCTTTCCTGGACAATTTGAAAGTTGTCTGGACCGATTACCATTTGGGTCGGTATATGCGCAACTCATTTTTCATATCGTTGTGGGTTGCCGGAGGCAAGATTATTTTGTCTTTGTTTGCAGCACTTGCCTTGGTCTTTTATAGGTTCAAAGGAAAAAAAATTGTTTTTGGGTTTATCCTGCTTACCCTCATGTTACCTACTGAGGTCTTGATCCTGGGATTGTTTGATCTAGTCAGCAACCAGCGAGCCCCTGACCTTGTAGCCTTGATGCAATGGATGTTCTCTCCAGTTGAATTCTTTTTTGCCCCTACCAGATATGGATTTGGATGGGGAGACAACCTGTTGGGTGTCATAACACCGTTTCTAGCATCGGCAACGGGAGTATTTCTCTTTAGGCAACATTTCCTGTCAATCCCCCGGGCCCTTGCCGATTCTGCACGCATAGACGGAGCTTCGTCCTTGCAGTTTCTCATGCATATTCTTATTCCCATGAGTTTGAACACTATCGGGGCTTTGGCCTTGATACAGTTTGTCTATGTCTGGGACCAATATATCTGGCCGAGGGTTATCTTGAGAAGAACAGCAAACCAAGTCGTACAGGTAGGACTCAACATGATTATCTCGACCGGGGAATCAGTTCAGTGGGGACAGGTCATGACCTCTGTCGTTATCGCGATGATACCCCCTCTACTGGTTTTTGCCTTGCTGTATAAAGCATTTATGAACGGATATGCACTTTCCTCTGACAAGTAGAAAAACTGATTCTCTTTACTCTTTCTCCGCCCGTTCAGCCATACCTTTGTGCAAAGATTCAAGCTCATCCTCTGCTTTCATCTTTTCCAGGATGAGGGAAACCAGGGAAAACAGGTTTTTCCCTTCGGTGTAGTCTGCTTCCTCATAGAAATCGATACGGTCGGCATTCATGAGCTGGAGACAGAGTGCAAGATCGCCTTTCTTGTGGACAGCGATACTTTTTCCACCGTTATTCTTCACCAGTTTCATGCACGGAACGTCAGTAAGACCATCACCGATATAGATCATGTTTCGAAACGGGATGGCCCTGTTGCCTTCCGGGGTATAGTCATTCAGTTTCCGATCCTCTGATACATCCAGGATCCCTTTGTTAATCCTGAACAGAAACTGGGTCTTTGCCGTGTAATTGACAGCAAGTTTCGGCCAGGTTGCTACGCCGTTGATGTCGTAAAGATACTCACTGGCATAGATTTGCTTGAACTTCGCTCCGATTGCGGAGCCTTCGATAACTTCATGCAATCCTGAGGAAATGATATAGTGCTCGACCTGTATGCCCAGGTCCTTACCCTTTTTGTCTATTGCATCGAACCACTTCTGGACCCCGGGATAAAACTCAAGGCCAGTCCCCAAAGAGACAAAATCATCCCTTCTTATCGGCTTATCCTTTTTCCTAGACTCATCGAGCATGAGTTTCATATAGGCAAGGATGCTGTCCATCTGTTCTCTTCTGGCCAACCCATTGGCCTTGGACCAGAACTGTGAGGAAGTCATACCAAGATTCGGGATGAAGGAATATTCCTGCATGTCCGCAGTCGTAAGGGTTTTGTCAAAATCATACATGATCGCTATCATCGTTTTCTTTGCCATAGCCTCGATTATACCACAACATGGCAAGGGAAGAAAAAAAAGGGATCAGGGCCAAAAAAATTCCCGGTAGCGGGGAGCTGGAAGAAAAGCCCTGCTTTTCCTCCAATAATCTGGGAAAAAGCAGGGCAATGTATGGCTATCTATACGAAGGGATACCTTCTATTTGAGATCAACAGTCTGCTGAAAAACCCTCAGAAGCGGTTCCCACCAGGCCTTTTCACCTTGGTATTCCCCGATTCCCCTGATTTTCTTTATCCGGTACCGAACCAGGTTTTCTACCGGTTTATCGCACAGGATGGCAAGGTCACGGATAATTACCTGTTTTATGAGATTTGCCGTGAACGCGGGGTCTACAGAAGCCCCTCCGCTCACCTCGGGGATTATATCGTGGATGATATTGAAGGACTTCAGGTCCCTGGCAGTCATCTTCATCGCCTCAGCCGCTTCCTGGGCCCTTGAGGGGTCGCGCAATAGAATCGATGCAAAACCTTCGGGGGTAATGACCGAATAGACGGCATTCTCCAACATGTAGAGTTTGTCACCCACCCCGATTCCCAAAGCTCCGCCACTGCCACCTTCCCCAATGATGAAGGAAAGGACCGGCGTCTTCAAAACAGAGAATTCTTTCAGGTTGCGAGCTATGGCTTCCCCGATTCCCCGCTCCTCGGCTCCAAGGCCGGGATAGGCTCCGGGGGTGTCTATAAAGCATACTACCGGCCTGCCGAACTTCTCTGCCTGTTTTGCCAGACGCAAAGCCTTGCGATACCCTTCCGGGTTGCTCATCCCATAGTTGCACAAAACATTATCCTTGAAATTTGCACCCTTGCGGTTTCCGATAAAGGTAATGGCACGCCCGTTTATTGTCCCGATGCCCCCGATCATTGCACGGTCATCCCCGTAGAGACGGTCACCATGCAACTCGACAAAGTCATCACACATCAAATCAATATATTGCTGGGCTCCTGGTCTGCCCTGCCGCCGGGAAAGCAATACACATTCCCAGGAAGAACGCCCTTCACACTGCTTTTCTACCCCGGCAATGGACTCTATGCGCTCGACTGAGCTTTCCAGGTCAAATTCTTTCTCATCATGCATGGGATTCACTCCTCGTATGGGTCTTGATAAGGTAGGAGAGCATACTTCTCAGCTCCTCACGTCTTACGATCAAGTCGACAAACCCCCGTTCCAATTGGAATTCGGAACGCTGGAACAGCTTGGGAAGCTTCTCCTTAATCGTACCTTCGATAACCCTGGGACCGGCAAACCCTATGACAGCACCGGGTTCAGCCATAATCACATCACCGAGCATAGCAAAAGAGGCGGTTACCCCACCGGTTGTAGGGTTGGTCAAGACAATGAACAACGGGGTTCTTGTCTCATCAAGCAGGGCTGCCGCACTGGCAGTCTTGGCCATCTGCATCAAGGAAAAGATCCCCTCCTGCATCCGAGCCCCACCGGAAGCGGTAAAGAGAATGACCGGGGAATGGGTGAGACACCCTTCGATCATTGCTTCCGTGATTTTCTCCCCTACCACCGAGCCCATGCTTCCCCCCATGAAGGAGAACGACATAATACCCAGTATGGCTTTCTGGTTCTCGATAGTGCAGGAACCTATGGTTACCGCATCGTTCAGGGATGATTTCTTCTGGTTTTCTTTCAGTTTATCCTCATAGCCTTCCAGCGATATCGGGTTTGAGGAAACCATCCCCTTGGACATTTCTACAAATGAACCTGTATCGGCTACCAGTTCTATACGTTCAGCAGGAGAGAGGGGAAAGTAGAATCCACAAAAAGGGCATTCGTTAAGTTTTGTCTTCTCCACCTCTTTCTGACACTGCGCACAGATAGTCTTCTTTTTATTTTCCATTGCTTTTCTTCTCCTCTGTAGTACAGACCTTTTTATACAAGTCAGTCCCAAAACGACCTGAACGGAACATGGCCGAAGAGAGGATATCTTTCTGCTCCTCAAGGTTTGTCTTGATCCCCTCGATGATAACTTCAGAGAGGGCTCTGAGCATCACGGCAAGGCTCTCGTCCCGACTTGGGGTATGTACGATAATCTTGGCAATCAGCGGGTCATAATAAGGACTGAGAGTCGAGCCTGACTGCAAATAGGAATCGACACGGACAGACGGGCCTGAGGGAAAATTCAGCTTCCCGATAACCCCTGCGGTCTCTCCATTGATACGGCACTCCAGGCTATGACCCGAAAGATGTATATCTTCTTGCGTAAATCCCAGTTTCTTCCCATCGGCAATCTGTATCTGGGCCTTGATCAAGTCAATCCCGCTTACCAGTTCACTGACAGGATGCTCTACCTGGAGGCGTGCATTCACTTCCATGAAATAATACTTGCCTTCGTCATAGAGATATTCAACAGTTCCGGCCCCCCGGTACCCTAGTTTTTCAAACAGGTTTACCGAATCGGTACACATCTGATTGCGCAGTTTTTCATCCAGCACCGGGGAAGGACTCTCTTCCAGCAACTTCTGATGGTTCTTCTGGACAGTGCAGTCACGTTCACCGAGATGCACTACCGTCCCCTGCCCGTCACTGAGCAACTGGATTTCCAAATGCCGTGGATTTTGCAGATATCGTTCCATATGGACCGTTCCATCCCCAAAGAAGGCCAAGGCCTCTTTTTTTGCTATCTGAAGGGCGTGGGCGAGCTGACTCTCCTCGGTAACGATGCGCATTCCCCTGCCCCCACCTCCGCAGGCTGCCTTGAGAATGATGGGATAGCCGATTTCTTTGGCTGTTGCCATTCCCTCTGCAAGTGATTCCACAGCAGTCTTGCTGCCTGGAGTTATGGGAAGTTTGCATTCCAGAGCTGTGGTACGGGCTACAACCTTGTTTCCGAGCAACGCGATGGTCTCACTTTTCGGTCCAATGAAAATAAGCCCGGCCTCTTCGGTCTCCCTGGCAAAATCGGCATTCTCGGATAAGAAACCAACTCCCGGGTGAATTGCATCGCAACGTTTCAGGCAGGCTGCTGCAATGATATTGCGCCAGTTGAGGTAGCTCTGCGAGGATGCAGCCGGTCCGATGCATACAGAATCGTCAGCCATCTGTACCGCTTGCGTATCCTTGTCGGCTGTGGAATAGACAACGACACTGCGAATATCCAGATCCCGGCACGCCCGTACGATTCTCACCGCTATCTCGCCGCGGTTGGCAATCAAAATAGATCTTATCATCGCCTTCTCACGGAAAATAAAGGCTGACCGAATTCAACCATGTGCTCTGGTTTCGCCAAGACAGAAACGATTTCACAGGGGAAATCGGCTTGGAGCTGGTTCATGAGTTTCATGGCTTCGATGGTGCACAGCACATCGCCCTTCTCAATCTTGTCACCTTCATGTACATAGGGAGGAGCGTCAGGAGCCGGGGTTAGGTAAAAGGTTCCGACAATCGGGGAAGTGACAATAAAAAGGTCTTCCTCTTTTTTCTCACTCTCGGCAGGCATTTCCTTTTCCTGCTGCTTTTTTACCAGCGGAGGGGCAAGGTATTCGGCAGTACCCCCTTCTTTTCTTTTCATCTTGACGGTAAAGCGACTGCACGAAAGTTCGAGGTCGCTCAGTGAGCTATGCTCAAATACTGCTATGATCGATGCCAGGTCCATTTGTTCTATTGTTTCCATTATATTCCTTCCTCAAGGTGTGGGGATGGTAGCGGTGTCTCCAAAAGGCAGACTACCTTAATTCTTGTTTATAATAACAATAACTAGTTTTAGTGTCAATATTGACAAAATTTCATTTTTTGTAATAATTATAGGCAACCCAACCACCCTGGCAAAGTGGATTAATTTAGAAGGAGTCACTTGATGGAGACATTGGAGTGCATACATATTACTGCAGTTGGATCTTACACACCGCAGTTCACCCTTACAAACGACGAGCTGGCAAATCGTGTCGATACCAGTGACGAGTGGATCCGTTCCCACACCGGGATACGCAAACGCCACATAGCAGGTACTGAAGAGACTTGTTCCGATATGGCAGTGAAAGCTGTTGAGAATATGATTGAAACCTGCAATGTCGATATTGCAAAGATAGACGGCATCGTGGTGGCAACCGCCACCCCTGACTTCATAGGCTTTCCCTCAACGGGTTGCCTGGTACAGCAAAAACTTCATTTGAAAACTTTTCCTGCTTTCGATGTCAGTGCCGGCTGCACCGGTTTCATCTATGCACTGGAAACAGCGCGCGGGATGATTGCCACAGGGACTATGCACAGGGTTCTGGTTATCGGGGCGGAAAAACTCTCGTCTATCGTTGACTGGGATGACCGCAATACCTGTGTCTTGTTCGGAGATGGGGCCGGATGTGTCCTGCTTGAACAAACAGAAGAAAGCGGGGGAATTCTCGACTGCACGTTGGGAGCCGAAGGAAGCGGATCTGCAGCCTTGGCCGTGACAGGCGAAAAGAATGCAATCTGCATGGATGGCAGGGCCGTGTATGCCTTTGCCGTACAGGTAATCGGGGAAACCATCAAGAAACTGCTTTCTGACAACAATCTATCTATTGAAGATATTGACTGGATTGTCCCGCACCAGGCAAACGAGCGCATCATCTCGGCCTGTGCAAAACGGTTTTCCCTGCCACAGGAAAAGTTTTTCCTCAACATTGCATCCTATGCAAATACTTCAGCTGCATCCATTCCGATTGCCCTATCCGAGATGGTGGAAAAAAACCTCCTGAAAACCGGGGACAAGGTAATTTTGATAGGATTTGGAGCAGGCCTAACTTATGGAGGGACCTTACTGACATGGTAAAACTAATCGCATTATATCCGGGACAAGGCTCCCAGTTTCCGAAAATGGCACTGGATCTCTTCGATGCCTCGAAAAAGGTACAGGACCTCTTCGCCCTGGCCAGCGAGGTGTGTAGTGAGGACCTGTACAAGATCCTCAGCGAAGGGTCGGAACAGGACTTGCAAGATACCAGGGTAACCCAACTGGTGGTAACGCTAGCAAACCGTGCCGCCTATACCCGTCTGCAGGAAAAAGGTGTTGATTTTCTTTGTCACGCCGGATTCAGTCTCGGAGAACTTTCTGCCTATGCAGCGGGAGGAATCTTCGATGAAAAGACCCTGTTCACGATTGTAAAGAAGCGGGGTCTCCTCATGGCAAAGGCTGCCGGGGAAGCAGAGAAGAAACAGGGAAAACTGGGCATGGCTGCAGTCATCGGACTGGGTTTTGCCGAAGTCGAGACCTTATTGAAAACAGAAAAGATTGAAGGTCTGTACTGCGCAAATGACAACGGCCCCAAGCAGGTCGTAATTTCAGGCAGGGAAAGCATGATTGCCCAGGCAAAGGACCTTCTGATGGGCAACGGGGCAAGAAAGGTGATTCCCCTGAAGGTGTCTGGTCCCTTCCACACACCGTTCATGGATGATGCAACTGCAGAATTCTCCGAATTCCTTGCCTCCTGTACGTTCTTTGACCCCATCGAACCGGTGATTTCCTCGGTGAATGGTGACTTTGTGCAATCGAAAAAAGAAGCCCTTTCACATATATCGAGGCAGCTTGCATCCCCTCTGAGATGGACAGCAACAATGCAAAGGGCTGTTGCCTTTGCAGACAAACAAGAGTCGGTCTTAATTGGGGAGCTTGGCGGGAAAGATGTGCTTTCCGGTCTCTGGAGATCAAGTGGTTTACCCTATTCATGCAAATGTATAGGAACAGAAGCGGCAATTGAAACAATAGGTATACAAGAAAAGGAAGTACTATATGGAAAATGAAAGTAAAACACGCCATGCAGTGGTAACAGGAGGATCGAGGGGCATCGGTATGGCCATAGTTGAAGCATTGCTCAAAGATGGCTGTGATGTCTGGTATCTCTCCCGCAGCGAGGGGGAAACCCTGGCTGCACTCACTCCCCTTGCACAATCGCTGGGAAAATCCCTTTTCTGGGTTGCGTGCGACATGGCCGACCGACAGGGGGTGGAAACAGCGCTTGATACAGTTATCAAGGAAGCGGTTACCATCGATGTCCTGGTAAACAATGCGGGCATTACCCGTGATGGGCTTCTCATGCGCATGAAAGACCAGGCATGGGACGATGTCATTGCAGTGAACCTGACTGCAGCTTTCCTTACCTGCAGGAAAATAGGCAGGCTCATGGCTGGCCAGAGAAGTGGTTCGATTATCAATACCTCTTCGGTGGTAGGGATCATGGGTAACGGGGGCCAGACAAACTATGCTGCCTCAAAAGCGGGTTTGATCGGGTTCTCCAAGAGCCTGGCAAGGGAACTTTCCCTCAGGAATATCAGGGTCAATGTCGTAGCCCCGGGGTTCATCGAGACTGCGATGACCGAGGTGCTTTCTGACAACCTCAAAGATACCCTCAAGACCCAAATTCCCCTTGGCCGCATCGGATCGGCAGGGGAAATCGCAGAAGCCGTAGCATTTTTGGCTTCAGATAGGGCTTCCTACATCACAGGTCAGGTTCTGGCTGTCGATGGTGGGATGGCAATGTAAAGATGGGAGACAATACAATGGAACAGAAAACTAGAAGAGTCGTAGTAACCGGAATGGGGACTGTCAATCCTTTGGGAAAGCGTGTCGAGGAGTTCTGGGCAAATATACAAAAGGGCGTATGCGGGATTGGGCCTCTGACCAAGTTCGATACTACCGATTATCCGGCAAAGATAGCCGGTGAAGTAAGGGATTTCGATCCCTCCGACCTTCTCGACCGTAAAGAGACCAGAAGTATGGCCGACTTTACCAAGTTCGCCGTCTATGCGGCGGTGCAGGCTATGGACCAGGCGGGCTTGCAACCGGGCGGGTATGATCCAGACCGTGCCGGGGTATACCTGGGTAACGGTATCGGGGGATTCGAAGTAGTTGAGGAAAACCTCTACAAGCTGTATGAACGCGGTCCCCATGCCGTGGCCCCGCTTACGATTCCCAAGCTTATCTCCAATGAGGCAGCCGGGAATATTGCCATCCACTTCGGATTCCAAGGCCCCTGCAAAACTACGGTGACTGCCTGTGCCTCAGGTACCGATGCCATTGGCGATGCTTTCAATGCAATACGGTTTGGCCTTAGTGATGTGGCTATCAGCGGAGGCACGGAAGCCGCCATAACAAAGCTTTCGGTTGCCGGTTTCTGCCGTATCCAGGCACTTGCCACCAAATACAATGACACCCCTGAGAAAGCAAGCCGTCCGTTCGACAAGGACCGCGATGGATTTGTAATCGGAGAAGGAGCCGGAATTTTGGTTTTGGAATCGTTGGAGCATGCGAAAAAACGTGGGGCTACCATCCTTGGCGAGATTGCCGGCTACGGCATGACGTGTGATGCCTACCATCTCACGGCCCCGAACCCCAATGGGGACGGAGCTGCAAAAGCTATGCGCAATGCATTACAGGTTGCAGGTAAAAACCTTGAGGATGTCGATTATATCAACGCCCATGGGACATCTACCTCAGCCAATGACTCAATGGAAACCAAAGCAATCAAGCAGGTCTTCGGTGACCATGCCTACAAACTGAAGGTTTCCTCAACGAAGTCAATGACTTCCCATCTGGTTGCCGCAGCAGGAGCTGTGGAGGCTATTGTATGCCTGCTTGCTATCAGGGACCAATATTTTCCCTGTACGATCAACCAGGAGACAGCGGATGAAGAATGCGACCTTGACTATGTACCAAACCAAGGTAAAAATGGACTAATACGTTGTGCAATGAGCAACTCGCTCGGGTTTGGCGGGCACAACGGGGTTTTGGTCTTTACACGTTATGAAGAAGGAGAATCAGATGAGCGATGAGTTTGAGCCTTTGGAGCAGTTAATACCCCATAGAAGCCCGTTTCTGTTTGTAGATGAATTGATAGAGTGTGACAATGACCATACAGTCGGCCAGCGTTTATTCACCGAGAAGGATTTCTTTTTCGAAGGACATTTTCCCGGGTACCCGGTGGTACCGGGAGTAATTCTGGTGGAGACAATGGCCCAATGTGGCGGAGCAGGATTGGTACAGGCTGGTATTCTCCCCCATGGGGCATTCTTTGTACTGGGAACAGTAGATAAAGCAAAGTTTCGCAATTTGGTTCGCCCAGGCGATACTATTCGCATTGAGGTGCAGAATGTCAGGGTATCACTGAATATGGTCCGCCAAAGCGGTGTTATCACAGTCAATGGGCTCAAGGCTGCAGAAGCCTCCTGGATGTGTATCGTAGGTAAGGGAAAAGACTCAAACTAAGGAATAATACTGTGATAATTACTAAGAAAGTACTGCGAAATGTCTCTTTGACTGCACATCCACAAGGGTGTGCCCAGTATGTACAAGACCAGATTGATTGGGTGCAAGCACATGCTCATGCTTCCCTAGATTCCCGTTACCAAAAATGTGATGACCTGAAGCTTCCCCGGCGGATTCTGGTTCTCGGGGGTTCAACGGGTTATGGGCTTTCCTCCCGGATTGTAGGGGCCTTTGGCTCCGGGTCCGATACTATCAACGTATCGTTCGAGCGTGAGCCGTCACAGACAAAGACGGCCACCCCGGGCTGGTACAATACGATGGCCTTCGAGAAAAGGGCAAAAGAAGCGGGGCTCAAGGCCGAATCAATTTTCGGCGATGCGTTTTCTGACGAGACCAAGCAGAAAACCGGGGCCTTGATCAAGTCTCTGTTTGGGCAGGTAGATCTGGTTATCTATAGCCTTGCCTCCCCCTTGCGTACCGATCCAAAGACAGGGACAACCTATCGCTCGGTACTCAAACCTCTGGGAAAACCTTTCTCGGCCCTTTCTGTGGACATGGATTGTGATGTCGTGAAGATGGCAACCATTGAGCCTGCAGAAGGCACCCAGGCTGAAGAGACAGTCCACGTAATGGGCGGAGAAGACTGGGCTCTCTGGATTGAATACCTGATGCAGGAAAACCTCCTAGCAGAAGGTGCGATGACCGTTTCCTATTCCTACATCGGCCCTAAGATTACCTACCCTGTCTACAGGGAAGGTACTATCGGGAAGGCAAAGGAAGATTTGGAAAAGACTGCTGCCGAACTGACAAAGAAGTTACAACAGATACAAGGCAAGGCTTATGTGTCTGTCAACAAGGCGTTGGTTACCCGTGCAAGTGCTGTCATCCCTGTCGTTCCCCTCTATATGGCAATTCTCTATCAGGTTATGAAAGAGAGAGACCTCCACGAACACTGTACCGAACAGATTTACCGGCTCTTTACCGAAAAGCTGTTCAGCGGGAAGCAGATCCCTACCGACGACGAAGGCCGTGTGCGGGTGGACGACTGGGAAATGCAGGATGATATCCAAGCCGAAGTCGAACGCAGATGGGCCCTCCAGAAAGAAGGCGAACCGCTCAAGGATGCAGACATTGAAGGGGTCAGGAAGGAATATGACCAGATCCATGGCTTTGGGTTCGATTCCATCGATTACGAGAAGGATGTAGATCCCAGGGATATCTACTAAAAGAACAGGCTGATTTATCTGTAGATACCGAGCAGGCAAGGTCTTTGAAAACAAAGGCGTTGCCTGCTCTTCTCATAAAAGCCCAAAACTCTTCAGCAATGTATAAGGGATACTTTGCCCTGAACAATTGATTCAGCCTAGAATGGGACAATGTATCGTAACCTGTTATTTTCCTTTCAATTGCTCCTTGGTGATGGCAGAAAAGAATTCCTTGCCCCAGATATCCAAGACCGTGGGATTAGGAATAAAAGGGCTTACATCCTGTTTTACTGTTTGGAAATCAAGCAAGTCGAACCGGTCGAGAAGCTTTCTTTTTACTAGTTCCAGGGTTAAGGATTCTTCATTGAGCCAATGCCCTGACTGTCGCATTCTTTGTTCAAGATGGTAGAGATTTACAGGAATCCCTTCTGCCAGATACCAGACATAATTGTAGAAATCGCGTTCGATCAAGACAACCGGCCTCAAAACCATAGTGGATCCAGCTCGTTCTCTGTAAAGTTCCAGAATCCCCAGGGCTTGGTTGCAAATCTCAAAGAAATACTTTCCCCAGGTTCACCATACTGGTACTTAAAGGTTTGTTGAATATCCCTTCGTGCAGCTTACTATCATAACCAAGCCGTACAAGTAGCATGCACTGGTTCCAATGTTTCCCATTCCAAGTCTGCCATCCCTTCTCGAACATAGGCTCTGCAAAGGAGGACATAGGGGCTTTGCAACATTTCCAACCAAAAAAACAGTTGCCAGATACATAGCTGTACTGAGGACCTATTGCTCCCTGTCAGATATGGAGAGGACAGAAAAAGGGCCTTTCCTGCTTGAGGATAGGCCCTTTTCCTGTATACCGGTTCCCTTACATCGAAACCCGGTTTCTTCCCGAATTCTTAACAATATAGAGGGCACGGTCTGCAGCCTCAATCATTTCCTTCTCATACTCAGCATCAAGTTCAGGGAACGAGGCTCCCCCGATACTGACTGTTACGTGAATGCTCTGTTCGCCGTAGCTGACCCGTTTCTCCTCAATCATACGCCTGATGTTTTCTCCCACATCCTGGGCGTCGGAGCGGGAGGCACCAAGGAGAACGAGCATAAACTCATCACCCCCGAGGCGGACAATGATATCGCCTTCCCTCAGTTGGCCCCGGGCAGTCATGGCTATGCTGCGCAAGACCCTGTCGCCAATTGAGTGGCCATAGGCATCATTGATCTGTTTGAAGTTATCGATGTCAATCATCATGAGACCAAGCGCGCCACCTTGCTTGACCGACCTGACAAATTCCTCATGGAGCCTGGACATTCCGAAGCGTCTGTTATAGACACCGGTGAGGGGGTCAACGGCAGCAAGTTTTTGTACCTGGTCATGGGCCATTGCATTATGCATTGCAAGGGCAAGACTCCTCCCAAACAAGTCAAGGTTCTCATACATTTCTTTTTCAAAGGGAACAGGAGAGGCCAAAACGATGACTCCCAGGCCAACCTGTTTATAGAGAACCGGTTCAACGATAATCTGTTGTGGATGGAATGAAGCAAGCACCCCATCAAGCATAATGTCTTTTGGGATGTCAATCAGGCTTCGCTTCAGAGTCCTGAGGGTATCGAGGACCAAGATATTCTCGCCAAGGGAATCGGCCTTTGTCAAACCGATTGAGCAACGAACTTGCATTTCCCCGTCTTCTTCCACCAAAATAGCCCCTGCAGGAGCCTTAACCATCTCCATGAGGGAGACCAAGGCAGCACGTGAAAGCTCATCGGTTTCAAGATGGCTACTCAGCATCTGGGTGTAGGTTCGGATATTCACCTCTGTCTGCAAAGACTTGGCAAGGGTATCGACAAGGCTGTTGAAGGAACGGGAACTGTCACCTAAGGCGTCTTCACTGTCTACAGGGATATGGCACTTCATGGGGGTACAGTCAAAAGCATCATTCTTACCGGCAAGGTCTTTCAGATGTCCTTCGATTTCCATCATATGATTGGAAAGATCTTTAATCCGAGAACCTACAATACGTTTCGCCAACTGGATATTCACAGCCCCGACACAAAGACCTGCTATCATACATACCAGAAAGAACCACCAACTCAATGCGATCGAAGAGGGGATCCCAAGCACCAACATAAAAAACGGGAAAATGATACCGACAAGCATTCCGAACCCCATCATCCAGATTGCCAGGTCGGAAAATACCTTTTTTGTCATTCTTATCATTGTATTTACTGCCTCATGATGACCCTAAAAGAGAAACACAGTTCTGTCAAGAGGATTTTTGCAACCTACACTTTTTCTCACATGAGGTACAAAAACAGGACTTAGTATCATATTTTTCTAAGTAATTGCCTAGAATCAAGTAACCCTGCGTATAGTACACCTGACTCTTGGTTATTACAGCAGGCCCCTAGGGGGCCAGACCAACCATGTGAGAGAAACAGATTCCTGTGGTTCTTTCTTTGAAACAGTGAGAATCCCTAGATTCCCACTGCCTTGGCAAGGATACCGACCACCGCGCCGATTGCCAGCAAAAGGATTGGTCCGACATGGATTCTTTTGCTGTCGAGTAGTATAAAAGCAATGACGAACACTACCAAGGCAAAAGGATCGAGGCTGCCAATCCCGGAGGTTATATGCCCTACTGAGAGCGCGAGCAAAACCAGCCCGGCACTAAAGATAGCCGCAACTACCACAGGCCTCATGCCGTCTAGGATATCTTTGAGCATTGTCTGCTTGCTATACTTCTCGTATAACCGGGCAAGAATTACCATAATAATGCAGGAAGGGAGGATATTTCCCAAAGTTGCGACTATCACCCCAAGGACCCCTGCTACTTTCATACCGACAAAAGTTGCAGAGTTAATGGCTATAGGACCTGGGGTCATCTCTGCAATGGTAACCAAATCGGCATATTCTGCCATAGTAAGCCAATGGTGAAGATCAACAGTCTGGGCCTGGATGAGGGGCATGGCGGCATAGCCTCCCCCGATACTGAACAAACCGATTTGAAAGAAGCTGGCAAATAGCTGCAAGAGGGTAACTACCATTATTTGACCTCCTTTCGCACGTTATAAAGGCTTACGAAGATAGAGAATAGCAGGCACACCACCATGACCAGCATAATATTCACTTTGAAAAAGTATAGGGCAGAGAACGAAGCTACCAGAACGGCTACCGGCAAAAATTTCTTTTTTACAAGAAGCGGTTTGGCCAAAGACCAGGTAACCTGCAATACGATGGCGGCAACCACTGCACGCATGCCGTGAAAAGCTGCAGCTATCCAAAGGTTCGACTTAACCGCTTCATAGCCCAGGCTTACCAGCGAAAGAATAAGCATAGGGGGCATGATAGTCCCAAGCGTAGCAACCAAGGCTCCCGGTAGCTTTGCCAAGTGGTAACCTACCATCAAGGAACCATTGACTGCAATGGGACCGGGACACGACTGGGCAATGGTCACGAAATCCATCATCTCTTCGTCATCTATCCATTTGAGTTGCTCGACCATTTTCTTTCTCATAAGGGATATGATGACAAATCCACCCCCAAAGGTAAAAGCACTGAGGACCAGCGTGGTCCAAAATAATTTTACATAAAAGCGCAGGTTTATCTCCGGTCTACCTTTCTTTGTTTTTAAATCATGTTGCACTTGAAGATGGCTCCCTATCAGTAGTTACTTTGTATTAATTTGTTGCCGGACAGTTCTCGCGACCTGTTCCAGCCTATGTATTGCATAGGGGAAGAACTGTTGCATCGAAGTGCAATATCTATAGGCCCCTTCATTACGGTACCGTTTACATCCTCCCCTGCAAAGCTTTTCCCACTGGCAGGTGCTACAAGCAAGGCTCTTGTTGGGAGAAGACTCAATGAACTGAAGCTCTTTTCTCTTAGCATCGAGATCAGTGATTGAGGAGGAAAGGATATTGCCCAGACAATAATCATCTACACAGAAGAAATCACAAGGATAGATGCTTCCGTCGCTTTCCGCTACATATTGCACAGAGCAGATGCCCGTCATATCACAGCTTTCCGGTTGAAACCCTACAAGCATGGAGACAAGGTTGTCAAAAAACCGTACCGACACTCCTTTTCCACCTGCAAGATTCTCATACCAGAGGTCGAAGAGTTGCATCAGAAACTTTGCATAGGAATCAGGAGAGAGGGAAAAAGAAGTTCCCCCCGGTTCTTCACCGAAAGGGTCCATGCAGGGAATATATTGCAAAAAAGGCAAACCATGTCCACTGAGATAATTCCACATAGGCCTGACGTTCTCTGCCATGGCAGGGGTCACCACTGAAAGGATGTTGAAGTCGACGCACTGTTCTTTTAAAAGGGAAATGGACTGTAGCACCTTTTGGGCAGTTCCCTCGCCTTTGGAATCCTTACGGTACAGATTGTGAAGTCGGGCATTGCCATCAAAGGAAACCCCGACAAGAAATCCGTTCTCCTTGAAGAATTCTGCCCAGGGGAGGTCTAGCGTGAGAGCATTCGTCTGGAAAGCATAGTTCACTATGCTGTGGGAGGTTTCATTCAACCGATTGACGGTTTCTACGAATCGCTTGAAAAAAGGAAGGCCGATCAACGAAGGTTCCCCACCCTGGAACATGAACGAACAACGCTCAGCCTCGCTCAGGCATTTTTCGATAAGCGATGCCATAACCTCATCGGACATAAACCCATGGAAGGGAATGTCGCGTTTCAATGCCAGGTCCTGGTAAAAGCAATAGGAACAAGCCAAATTGCAGGCAGACGAAGAAGGCTTGATCATCATGACTATCTGTTGCCTGGATTTTTTTACCAACTGAATAACTCCCTCTCCTTCGGATATCCACAACCATAGCAAAAAAGAAATATTAGTACAAACGGGGGAGACCGGAAAAACTACCTAATATCCTTGATGGAAGTCCCCTCATAGATATTCGGCGGGAAGACGTAGGAATAATCGTGCTCCTTGTAATTAGGGTCATTCACCATCTCAAGTATTTTCTTACCTACTTTCACTCCCATCTCAAACCCGGGATGGATGGAAGAAGTAATCCCTGTCTCTTCCCAATCGGTGTTGGAATAATCAAAACAAACCAGAGAATAGTCTCCCGGGATACTCTTGCCATTGAGTGCCATCATTTCCCTCACCATCTCCATAATCATGTAATTGCAACATACGATTGCAGTTGCCTTGGGAAGAGACTTGATAAAGCGCATGATACTCTTGGGAAAATTCTTTTTGTCATAAGTTTCATCAGAGATGCACCATTTTACGTATTTATCATCGAAAACAGCCCCATATTTGAGAAGGGACCGGACATAGCCCTTGTATTTCTCGATACCCTGATAGTTATCATACACAAAGATTCCCGCCACATATCGATGGCCACATTCGACAAGCTTGTGTATGAGGGTATCAGCACAGAGGGCATCATCGATGATAACCTTCGGGAATGGGGTATACATGTAATAGTTATTGAAAAATATTACCCTGATATCTTTTTCGTAGATGGTCGAATAGCAATCGAGATTGGAATTGAGGATACTAGCTTTTACCCCGTCAACGATAAGACCGTCAAAGCCTGTATAACATGACTCAAGGCATTTCCGTTCATTTGCAATCTTGTTATCGGTAATGAATATCTTCAGTTCCACTGAGTCAGTGTTGAGTATGTGTTTAATCCCCTGGACAATATTCGAGCTGGCATTGAAATCCTGCCCTTGGGCGATAAGCCCTATCTTGATTTTTTTATCCACACGGTAATAGTTGGCCGATAGGGCAATCGCCTTATGGAAAAACGTCCCGCTACCTTGAACCGAGTACAGATAGCCTTCCTCGGTCAGTTTTTTGATAGCGGTCCGCACCGTCTCCCTGCTGACGGAAAATTTACTGCACAAGAAATTTTCCGAAGGAATTTTCGTGTTCATAGTGAATTTTTTCTGGTCAATGTATGTTCTGATATAGGAATACACCATAACATATTTCTTTTCTCCGCCGGGGGTCACAGGCTCTCAATGCTCCTAGGATAGAATTCGGGGGTGCTTGTGTTCAACATTTGCTATCCATTGTAACAAATGCTCGCGCAACTCTTTTTTCTGTTTTGTATAGGTACTCTCATCGACTAGGTTTATTATCTGGTAGGGGTCTTTCTTCAGGTCATAGAGAAAGTCATCCACATATTCATCACTGTCGATGTATTTTCCACCATCCTTATGCGGGGCACAGACCGCGTAGGTGAAAAAAGGGGTCCTTATGCAACGGCCTACCCTGCTTTCGGAAATCTGGGCAAACACTTCGTTGACCCTAGTATCATCGGTTCCCTCAACCACGTCAAGGAGATTTTCCCCGAACATCGCAGAGCCTATATCTATGCCTGCGATTGAGAGGATCGTCTTGGGAAGACAGGCCGTACTGACAAGATCGTCTACAACCTTACCTCCATGATAAGCACCTCCGCGAATGACCAGAGGCACGTGCAAAGCCGAATCATGACAAGTCCGTTTGTAATCGTCGAATCCTTCGAGATGGGAATCCCTGTTCCTTGTCCTGAAATGGGACCCATGGTCGGAAGAATAGATAATGACCGTATTCTCATAGATACCCTGCTTTTTGAGAACCTCGAGAATCCTCCCAAGATTGTAGTCAACCCGTTCACAGGCACCGAGATAGTCGGGATACTCATCCAGATAATCGCCCTCGAAGGGAGCAAGGTCACCAGGGACCTCGAAATTCTTGAACCGTTGCCTGGATCCCAAAGGTCCTTGATAGTGTTTGCTGTCATTCTGGTGATGCGGCTCAATATGGGAGACTGTCAAGAAGAAAGGTTTTTCGCTTTGTCGTTTCTGCAGAAAATCGAGGGCAAAGTCTGTAATGCAATCTGCGCGATACCCCTCGAATTCCACCTTGTGCATATGCTCATCAAACACATAGCCGCCATAGCCATTAGAGGTGAATTCCAACACATCGGAAACCCTCCAGTACCCATTGTAACCACCTCTCCGTTCCAGAGGGACGGCCGAATGCTGGTAGTCAATGGCCGGTTGCTCCTCCAAATTGCCCTGGGAGGCAAGGTGCCATTTCCCCACATAGGCATTTTCATACCCTGCCTCCTGCATATAATTGGCAACGGTCTTTACATCCAACGGCAAGGCAATATTGTTACGAAAGCATCCTGTCTCAGTTGGATAAAGGCCAGTCTGGAACAAGGCCCGACAAGGCCCACAGACTGGTTGGGCCGTGAAAGCCTTGTCAAAACGGACCCCTTCCTCTGCAAGCTTATCTACATTTGGGGTTATTGCCAGCTTTTGTCCATAACACCCACAGGTATCGGCACGCTGCTGGTCAGAAAAATAAAAAATAATATTAGGCTTGTTCATGAATCGCTCCATTCTTTGTTTCTTTGATCTTTCCCCAGATGATGAGAATCAGGGCAAGGGCAATCAGGGTTAAAAATGCAATACTAATAGGAGACTGGGCAAAAATACCCCAGTTGCCATCGGACAAAAGCAAAGAGCGTCTGAAATTCTCCTCGGTAATTGCACCGAGGACCAAGCCAAGCAGGACGGGAATCGTCGAATAGTTCAACTTGTTAAGGACATAGGCTATCACTGCGAAAACCAAGGTCACATAGACATCAAACATCGAGGCTTTGACGGAATAGGCTCCGGCAAAACAGAAAATAACGATGATCGGGGTCAAAATCGAAATCGGTATCGAAATTATACGGGCAAACAACCTGGTAAGGAGTCTTCCCTGTAAAAACATGAAAATATTGACAAACACCAACCCGATCATGATGGCATACATGATTGCCCCATGGTCGACAAACAACTTGGGTCCCGGGGTAAGCCCGTTGATCATCAAAGCCCCAAGCATGATGGCTACAGAGCCATCACCAGGAATCCCTAGAGTCAACAAAGGAATGAGGGTTGCACCGGTGACTGCATTGTTCGCAGTCTCTGCAGCCGCTATGCCCTCGATTGAACCGTTGCCGAATTCCTCGGGATGCTTGCTCATCCTTTTTGCACGGTCATAACTGACAAAGGAAGCCATTGAGGCACCTGTTCCCGGAATGATCCCGATAATTATGCCAATGAGTGCAGAAAGCAAGGCAGGAGGAGTCATCCGCTTATAATCTTTTAAAGTTATCTTGTTCTCCTCGCTCTTCATGCTCGACATCGAGGGGCTACGAACCTGGTTGCTCCGTTTGCTTTTTCCCAGCACCTCGCTCAAGGCAAACAGACCGATGAGACAAATAACCAGATCAAAACCGGAATACAGGTTGATATTCTTGAAAATAAAGCGTGTATCACTGGTCATTGGATCAAGGCCAATCGTGGCAATGAACAGGCCGAAGGCCCCGGAAGTAATACCCGCGATAAGCGATTTTCCCGAAACCCCGGCTATTATCGTCAACCCGAAGGCACATACGAGGAAGTATTCAGGCGTTCCCATCTTCTGCGCAAACTTGCTTACCTGGGGAGCAAAGAACAGCAGGACAATTGCGCTGAGAATTCCTCCGAAGGTGGATGCCTGCAAGGCAATATTCAAGGCCTTCTTGGCCTGGCCTTTCTGTGTTAGTGGATATCCATCGAGCATAGTCGCCGTTGCATGGGGGGTTCCCGGAGTTCTGATCAGGATGGCCGAGATTGAACCTCCATAACTTCCCGCACAATAAATGCCAAGAAGGAACATGAAGGACTGGATAGGATCCATCGTGTACGTAAAAGGAAGAAATAGCACAATACAAAGTATCACCGTGAGTCCAGGAATCGCCCCGAACACCATCCCAAGCAGCAACCCGATATTCATCAGAACAAAGCTCGAGAGCTGGAACATCTGTTTGAAACCTTCAATAAATATGTCCATCTTAATACTTCCTAGGGCAACCGGACGTTCAGTACGAACCGGAAGATAATGCCAATCGCTATGGCAGAGGCAACGACGATAGTGTAATATTTCCAGTTTTTTACCCTGAAGTAATAGAGCATCAGAATGGAATAGATTACGGAACCAGCAATAAAACCGATTGTCTTCATCATTAAGGCATACAGCATGAGAAGGAACAACAGGATCAAAGCCTTGAGTTCGGTTAGCAACTCAAGCTCAAGTTTCTCGACGGGAATTTTCCTGATAAGCTTAACTCCATCTTTTATCAAAAGAACCGATGAACTGCCCAAAATAAGATAGGTTAAAATAGAAGGAAAGGTTCTGGCATTGATCGACATATTTGGCTGGATTTTTATCTGGCCAGGCATCAAAGCCAGTACTACGACAGAGAAAACAATAAAGACAATAGGTCCGACTATTGTAGGATAGAATCGAATTTTCCTGTCCTTGATACGTTCGGCAGTTGCATCGATTTTATGGTCCAACTTTTTTATAAATTCGATTACGGTACTCATATTCCACCTTTTCAGCAAGATGGGGCTACAACAGCCCCATCCCTTCTTTTCCCAATACTTAGATATTTGCTTTTACAATCTTGGTGACGGAATCGATATGGGCATTGATCTGCTGGAGATCCATGGGGTCAATTTCAATCATGAGGGTCTTGTAGAAAGCAACAACCTCAGGTTTCTGTAAAATGGCCAGATAGGCATTGCGTACCTTGTCGATAACTTTCTGATCAGTACCTTTGCGGGCAAGGATAAAACATCTGTTGCGGAAATAGGCAGTGTAGCCGTATTCGCCGACGCCTTTCACGTTCTTGAATACTTCGTTGTTTACCCCCTGCTTGTCAAACACTACAACAGGACTCAGGATTCCAGCTTCAACACTGCCTTTGGCCTGGGACTGATGGGAAATGGCAAACGAGGTCTCACCCTTGGCAGCTGAATCGAGTGCAAGGTTTGCACCGTTATAACTGATAAGGTCGAGTTCCAGGCCAAGTTCCTTGAAAAGGGCTTTGGCCAGGAAAGCTTCAGAGCCTGCAATACCGTTTACAGCTACCTTTAGTCTCTTACCCTTGCCATAAGCCTTGAGGGAATCGAGATCAGTAATGCCAAGCTTGGCATCGGCAGTCATGACAAAGATGGAAGAATACAAGTTAATGATTGGGACATAGTCATCATAGGTGAACTGAAGGGCTTCCGATCCTGCTACGTTCGGAGCGATTGAAAAAGCACCTTCTGCACCAAAGATAAGCGTGGTGGAATTAGGTCCATTCTTGAGGTAATTGGTCAAAGCAACATTACCGCCTGCTCCCAGTTCATTGGTTGCAAGGATCGGTTTTCCCAGTTGCTCGACACCAAAAATAGATGTTTTTCTATTTACAATATCAGCAACACCACCGACAGCCCAAGGACAAACTACGGTAATCGCATCCTGGGGCCAAGCATCAACATTTGAAGATTCCGCTTTTCCCTGGGAAAATGCAGAACCGATTGCCAAAAGGGCAATAAGGAGAACAAGAATAATCTTCTTCATAAGAGAACCTCCGTTTTGTAATTCATGTTTTTCCCAGTATATGGCAGCATTCTCATTGTACAATACAATTTTTCTCATTTCACATACAAAGTTGTATGGCTATAGGGAAAAACAATACAACCTGTATTCTTACTAAGTATTGGTCCCAGTGAAAATAAACTGTGACAGGGTAAGACAAAGAAAACAATGATAGAAAAAACAGGAAAACGACAAGCACTTCCTTGCCTATTCACGCCTCTGTTCCCTTTGTTTTTTCCCACACAGGGAAAATTAGTACAACCATTATGCAAAATATTGAATAGCTGCCTTTATCTAAAGTGTTTTAGGTTAATCAAGAAATCAGGATCTCATCTTCGGTACATTTTGCGCACAGCTAATTTTTACCGTTCAAAGAAGAGAAATATTCCCTTTTCGCTTATCCTTGGGAAGCAGGACCGAAGCATACAGTACCCACGATACCAGATTGCCAGTCCCACCCTGCTAAAGGCTTTCCCGTTTGATAAGTTCAGCAGTAAGGCTGATGTGTAGCTCATCCTTGTCCAAATTCTGGTGAGAGAGCATTTTGTCCAGCAGATGCTTCGCCGCTTCACCGATTTCGCCTCGATTTATATCAAGGGACGAGAGAGACGGTTGTACATAATTACACAAATCGGAGTTGTTGACTCCAATCACCGAACAGTCTGCAGGCAAGTCATAACCCCTCTGCTGTAAAATATGCATCGCAGGGATTGCTTCCGAATCGGTTCTTCCAAAAATCCCATCGATACGAAAGCCGCTATCCAGCAAGCACCCGATTGTTTCCTCAAGCTCAATTTTGTCATGGTACCCCTGAATGATACGATAGGAATCGATGCCTGCAACCTTCAGCTCATCAGTAAATCCATGGTAACGAAAATCTTCCTCGAGGATAAACTCATTGTTTTCCACGAAACGGCTATGCACATAAACAAGGTTTTTTCTTCCCTTTTCAAGCAAAGTCCGGGTACAAAGCCTCGCACCTTCGTACAGACCAGAATTTATAAGGGCAAACTCCCCATGGAGTTTGCTATAGTTACGCATCTCCAACAAAACAACAGGAATGTCTGTATCAATGAGTTGCTGTATGTACTTCTGCCGGAAGGTACCTGAAGCGATGATGACCGCATCAAAGTACCTTTGGTAAATCTGGCTGACAAACTCATCGCTGTTCTGGCTTTCGCATAGGGAAATGAAACTTCCCTTCTCATATGCCCAAGAATCCATCTTCTTGATAATCTTGGCAAAGTGACTGCTCAATAGGTCATCAACAATAAAAAGGATATGGTTGCTTTGCTTGCCTTTCAGGGCACGTGCAAACGAATTTGGACGATAGCCCAATTCCTTGATAGCAGCGAGCACCCGTTTCTTCTTTACGGTATCAACATAACGGTTATCGTTTATCACATAGGATACGATAGTGGGGGTTACCCCTGCCAGCTCGGCTACATCCTTTCTGGTAACCCGTTTGATATCGTCACTCATATTGTTCCCACCACATTGCTTGCTTTCTTTTTTTGCCGGACATTTTCTGAAATCTCACTACCTGTATCATAATCCAGTTGTTTGAGCTCACCGGGAGCGCTTGGACGCTGTCGCGTATATCCATCACATTCCCAATCAGGGGTGACTTCTTTCTTATTCCAAGGCCTGCATTTCCATTGGTACCCACGATAGGGGTCACGGGTATCGTTCATCCATTGTAATATTTCTCGATGCAACTCATCTCTGACCTGTTTGTACGATTCTTCATCGATGAGGTTCTTCATCTCGTATGGGTCCTGTTTTACATCATACAGTTCATCAGTATCATCAAGAAGGTGTATTGCCATTTTATAGTCATCGGTAATGGCAGCCCTCATGAACTGTAAGCCTCCAAAACCATCGTGGTCGATCTCATACCGGTGAAATTCACTGAATACCGTCTGGTGCAGGGGTTTTCCAAAGGGATTCTCTATAATCGCCCGCATCGACACCCCGCTTAATACCGGTGGCTGGGGAATCTGAAAATAATCAAGAAACGTTGGAACCAGGTCGATATGGGTTGCTACATGCGCATAATTGGTACCCGCAGGGCTCAGCGCATAAGCTCCTCCCTTGATAATGAGGGGAATATGGGAAATCTCCTCGTAGACTGACGGACCCTTAAGCGAGAGGGAATGGGCTCCAAGGGCTTCCCCATGGTCACTGGTAAAGACCACCATGGCGTCTGGCAGTTTCTCCTTCACGGCATCCAATACCCTGCCGATCTCATAGTCTGCAAAGCTGTTACAGCCTAAAAACAGCTGGGGTTTTATATGGAGACTGTCTTTGTCTTCCTGCAAATGAGTCCCAGCCCAAAGTCTCTGCAACAAGGGTTTACCTTCAAGGGTATCCCAATAGTTGGGACGCTTTGGAAACTCATAATCAGCATAGAGATCAGCAAACCGTTTAGGACAAAGGTAGGGCTGATGGGGTTCGTCATAGCTGACACAGAGGAACAGATCCTCACTGCTATGCTTATCGATATAATCGATAGCACGGTCAGAGACCCTATGGGCAAAAGTAAATTCCTCTTCAATTCCGGATCCTTCCAATGAGGCGTTTTCCTGTCTGCTTTTGTACCGGTCTTGTGCATCCAGTTCATTGAGATAGCAACGCATATCATACCAATAGTCGCTGTCATACCCCTGTGGGCAAATACCATTGCCAAAATAGTCCCCGCCATCGAGGTGCCACTTACCGATATAAGCACTAGAGATTCCCTCAGGTTTCAGGTATTCACCGATAGTTTTAACCCCACTTGCGAGGGGAACGGTATTGGTTATACCCCCATTGGAATGGGGATAGAGGCCAGTAAAGATAGCACTCCTGGCCGGTTCACATACCGGTTGGGTGGAATAAACCTTGTCAAAACGAATTCCTTCCGACGCAAGCCGGTCTATGTTCGGTGTTTTCATATCGGGATACCCGTAACAACCGACCATATCCCAGCGGGTAGTATCGGTCATAATGAAAACAACTTGTCTTTTCGGTTTCATTGTTCAATGCTCCTTGGTTAAAAAACGGCAATGCAACTGCAACTAGAGAATCCTAGCCTTTGACAGCCCCTGCGACCAGACCTTTTACCATATACTTCTGGAAGAAAAAGAATACACAAACCATAGGGAGTGTGCCAATAACTGAAATACAATTGATCAAAGACCAGTCATAAGAAAGTTCACCAAGGTAGCGCAGACTGATTCCCACCGAAAGGGTCCTGAGTGAATCGGACTGTATCAAAGTCGCAGCATGCAGGTAATCATCCCAGGTCATCAAAAAGGCATAGATACCAACTGCCAGGATTCCGGGTGCCACCAGTGGTGTAATGAGCTTGAGAAGAATGGTTGTTCTCGAAGCACCGTCAACCGTTGCTGCTTCCTCTATCTCACGGGGAATATTAGCAAAAAAACTGGAAAGCAATAGGCTACAAAAGGGAATCTGGGCAGCTACTATTGCTAGGATAAGACCTGAACGAGTGTTGATAATCCCCATCTTGCTCATCATGGAATAGAGGGAAATCATCCTGGAAATAATCGGAAACATCTGAGAGGAGAGCAGGATGGCTATGAAAATCTTATTCCATTTGGTTTTGAACCGGGAGATCGAATACCCTGAGAAAATTGCTACGGCACAGGTAATCAGTGCGCAGGCAAAGGAGACCAGAAAGTTATTTCCATAATAGACGAAAAACTCATTGTTCTGGGTAAAAAGATTGATGAATCCTGTCAGCACGAAATTTTTCGGGAAAAAAGACGGGGGATAGAGATAGGCCTCCATATTCGTCTTGAAAGCGGTCACTAGCATCCAGTAGATGGGGAATAACAAGAAGAGGAGAATCAGGGCTAAAACGACACTTCGCAGAGTCTTTGACAATCTTGTTTGCATACGTTTCTCCTAAGCCATATCCTGGACACGGAAGATTTTCTGGTAGAACCCTACTACAAAAATCATCAGCAACATCCAAATGGTGGTAACTGCGGCGCCGGACCCAAGATTCATGGATACGAAGGCCTCCCGATAACTGAGAATAGCAAAATTGGTGGTCGACCCGTTCGGGCCACCTCCGGTCATGGTCCAGAACAAGGGAAATTGTTTAAAATTCTCGATGATTGACATCGATACGGCAATTTTGATTACAGGGGAGAGGAACGGAAGAATAATAGAGAAAAAACGGCGTACCGGACCTGCTCCATCGATGGTTGCAGCCTCCAGCATATCAGAAGGGACATTTCTGAGCCCTGCGAGCAATAAAAGCGTCATCAGGGGAATCTGTTTCCAGAGTGCTGCGATGGCAATGCCACCCAAGGCGGTTTGAGGATTGTTCAGTACTGCAAAATCCTTGACAGTTCCTCCAGAAAAGAATGAAACAAGGAACTTAACCAACCCATACTGGGGCTGGAAGAGCCACATCCAGATCAGACCGGAGATAACCGTCGGGACTACCCAAGGAGTCAACATGATGGAACTGGCAAGTCTGGAACCTTTAAAATCGGTATTGAGAACCAGAGCCAAAGCCATCCCGAGTATGAATTGAAAAAGGATGACTAGCAAGACAAACCAGAGCGTATGCCAAGTTGCAGAAGGTATTTGCCCCGTCTTGAAAAGCCGGATGTAATTATCAAAATTATTCCAGAGCCCAGGCTTTCCGCTAATAATGTTCTTGACACCATACTTGAGAAAACTCATATACAACGACTGAATGATAGGTACAATAATAAAAGCTATGGTAAGTATAGCCGCAGGTAGGGTCAAGACGAACGAATACCCGTTGTCCGAGAGTGTCTGTGTTCCTTTTTTCATGCTATTTCCTTCAATCAAGTAAAGTAATCCCAAGGTATATTGCAACCTTGGGATCGGTATGGGGCTAGTTGCCTAACTTGGCCTGCATAACCTTTGTGAAATTGGCTATGGCTGAGTCGACATCCTGGTTGCCTACGGTTACAGCCTGGGCCAGGGAACAAAGTTCCAGGTTCAGATCGGTCAACTGGGGGATGAACGGCTGGGCCTTTACATTCTTGGCAGAGTCGGCAGCTCCCTTGAGAACGGGATTGTTCTGAACACCGGCCATTTTTGCCATACTGGCTTTTGCAGGATAGGCAGGGGTAGTGTTTGCAAGGTAATCGCTCAGTACCTTTTCGGAAATGACATACTGTACGAACTTCGAGAGTGCCGCTTTCCTTGCTCCCCCATTATCTACGAGAATGAAGCAATGCGCCTGTAAAATAGACTGGCCCTTTCCCTGGCCACCGATAAGTGGGGCAGCAGAACTGGTGAAGTTGATGGCATCGGGATTAATGGACTTGATCCCGTTGAAACCCCAGCTCTGGTCGTAATACATGGCAAGCTGTCCAAGGGCAAAGAGGTTTCGCAGATCCTTGAGCTTGGCGTTCTGCGGGTTGTAACCCTTGTCGTCCAAGGTCTTGAGCATAGCGATTGCATCTCTGAAGCCTTGATTGTCGACACTGAGCTTCTTTGAGGCATCGAGAACGGTTCCGCCGAAGTTAAAAATCATACCAGTCAGCGAATCGCCGGATACGGGGACAGAAGCAGTGGTCTGGCCGAAAGCGTAGACTTTATTGCCATTTTTGTCTTTGAGCATGGAGAGCTTTTCTGCCATCTTGAGCATTTCGTCATAGGTCTTGGGTGGTGTATTCGGGTCAAGGCCTGCCTGCTCGAACAATGCCTTGTTGTAATACAGTACGTATGGTGAAATATATAAGGGGATTCCATACGCATTACCATTGATCTTGAAAGAATTTAGGACATCTGGATAAAAGTCATTGACGAAGGAGGCAGGAAGGATATCGGAAATGGGGGCTGCAAGGCCAGCATCTTCGAATCCAGGAATCCAGCCTATTTCGCCAAAGATTCCATCTACCTTGTCTCCACCACCGGCCATATTGATTACTTGATTCATGATCTCGCCATAAGGAGCGGAAACCCATTGAATCTCAACAGTGGGATTTTCAGCCTCAAAACCTTTTTTTATCCCGTCCCAGAAAGGGATATATCCTGATTCAAGCACTGCATAGTTTGCAATTTTCAAGACTGTCTTGCCACCCTCGGCAGATTTTTCTGCAGTGCCATTGGCGAACAAACCTGCGGTGCACAGTGCGAAAACCACTGCAACAGATACCAATTTTTTCATGCTATTCTCCTTTTGCAATTTCGATACAACCTTTATTTAAGATATACACTGCTGTGTATACTCGCATTAAGTATAGGTCACTACAGATGGATGTCAAGCAATTTTTCTTATTGCCCTACTGACTAACTACAACTTTATAAAATATGGAAGGTGGCCTAAGTTTCTACCCAAAGGAGAGCAATTCCCCGTTGAGTTCCTTGCTGTGAAGAGTCTTGATATATTGCGAGGGGGTGCAGTTCCTGAACTTTCGGTAAACCCGGGAGAAATAGAGCTGGTCGGGAAATCCGACAAGCAGGGAAGCCTCATTGATCTGAAGCAAAGGGTTTTTGTTCAGAAGGCTTTCGAAGCGCTGAATCTTCCTCACCGTGGCCAGTTGTTTGAATGAGACGCCGAACTTCTGTTTGATGGCATGAGACACTGCCGATTCACTTCGGTCGACGGCTCTGGCAACGACAGTAAGGTTGCTTGGTTCCTGCATATGCTCATCCAGATATTGGATGACTTTTTCCACTAGTTGCGGTTGCCAGAGTTTGACATAGGAAGAGGATGAGACAAAGTTGATGAGCATGGTAAAAAGATGCAGCATCCTTGAAAGCGTCTCCTCCTCGAAATATGGTCGGGCCATGTAGGCAGAAATAAAATCCTTTTCCTCAAGGCCTGAGCTGGTCCACTCACCAAGCAACTGGGCAGGGGCATGCTCAAGGGTCCTAAACTGGCCGAGCATGGCATATCCGATTGTCATCCCGTCACGTTCAATCGGCATGACAGCCTCATTGAGTCCCCCATGGCAGCGATACACTGTAAGTTTTCCCAACCGCTTGCAACGCTCGCACATCAACTTATCCTGGGCAAGGCATCTGGGACGATAATGCAATCCTTTCTGTAAGAGTGTGCAATAGTCACTGGACTTCAAGAAAGCCCCGACCAACCATTCCTCGACCAAGGGGGAATACAGGGTAATCTTGACCCCAAAGCAATACGAAAAACTGTCTATGAGCTGTTTGACCTCTGGGTCAAAGAATATCTGTTGGGTTTCCTGCATAGAATTAGTATTGCATAAATTGCAGATTTGTCCATATCGATTCCTTTTTTTAACCTATACACCCACCCGCTTCCATCATACGCTTAAGTCACGAAAGGAATCTGCATGCAAGCAAACGAAAGAGTACTGGAAATCATTGGACAATTTGCTATCGATGGAGTTATCCTCAATCTCAAGAGCAACACCGAAGGGCATATCAATAGTACCTTTATCTCGACATTTAAAAATGGAGATAAACTGGAAAAATATACCCATCAGATGGTGAATGGTGTAGTATTCCCGCACCCAGAACAAGTAATGGAAAATATTCAGGCTATTACCAGCCATATAAGAAACAAACTGGAAGAACAAAAAGCCGACCAAATAGATAAGCGCTGTCTCCAGCTCATCCCTACCAAGTCAGGTGCTTTCTTTACAAAAGACCGTGAGGGAAGGCTATGGCGAACCTATCGCTATATCGATGGGGTTCGGACCTTCAGTGTTCTGTCTGATGCGGTTGATGCATATCTACTCGGTGGTGCCATTGGTACTTTTGCTCTCCAGCTTTCTGATTTTGATGGCGGAAAACTCCATGTCACTATTCCCGATTTCCATGATATGGGAGTGCGTTACAAACAACTCGATACAGCTATTGAAGAGAACAAAGCAGGCAGAATGCATTCGGTTTCCAAAGAGATTGCCTTCCTCATGGAAAACAGGGAACGCGGCATGGTTCTCATCGATGCGCTGAAAAACGGGGAACTTCCCCTGAGGGTGACCCACAATGATACCAAAATGAACAATGTCCTGTTCAGCGAACAGAACGGCGAGGCTTTGTGTGTCATCGATCTCGATACGGTTATGAGTGGTACCTGTCTGTTCGATACCGGCGACATGATCAGGACCGGAGCCTGCACGGCAAAGGAAGATGAAACGGACCTGGCAAAAGTTCGCTTCAATATCACGCTGTTCCAGTCTATGGTCCAAGGTTATTTCGAGAAAGCAGAGAAGTTTCTCACTCCAAAGGAAACAAGTCTCATTGCAGAGTCGGGCAGGAACATTACCCAGATTATGGCAGTAAGGTTTTTGACCGACTATCTCAACGGCGACATCTATTATCACATTGACAGGCCAAGTCACAACCTTGAGCGCGCCCGCACCCAGATTGCGCTCATGCAGGACATGGACAGACAATGGGGTGCCATTACTACATTCATCAAAGACCTGACCGTATAGCCAGGGATATTTCTAGGAGGTTACGAATGCGAAAAACAGTGAAAATTGCTCTGACTGCGTTGTTGCTCATGTCCTTCTGTGCCGGAAACATTTTTGCCGGAGGCGCCAAAGAGGAGACGTCGACACAGGAACAAAAGAAAATTGTATATTGGTCGATGTGGAACCAGACAGAGCCACAGGGCATGGTAATTGAAGAGGCTATCAAAGATTTCGAGGTAAAGAACCCTGGGGTAAAAGTCGAGATCAACTGGTGTGGAAGGGAAATCCGGAAAACGTTGCAACCAGCCCTTGATAATGGACAGGCAATCGACCTCTGGGACGAGGATACCGAACGTGTCGTGAAAACCTGGGGAGATTATGCAATTTCCTTGGACGATTATGTAACCAAGGCATGGCCGGGAACCGACGGCAAGCCGTATGAGGATGCAGTCATGAAATCTTTGCTTACCCAGGCTCGCGCCTATAGCAAAGACGGCAAGACTTTGATGGCAGTAACCTACCAGCCATTTGTATTTGCGTTCATGTACAATAAGGACCATTTTGCAAAGGCAGGAATCACAACAGCCCCCCAAACCTGGGCAGAATTCACCGAGGCTTGTGCAAAACTGAAAAAAGCAGGTTTTGTACCGCTCACCACCGATGATGCCTATGTCGACACCCTTATGGGATACTACCTTGCACGTGCAAAGGGCTACCAGTGGGTACAGGCTTTGGTCACAGATAAAACTGGTGCCATGTGGGATGACCCTGTAGTATTGCAGATGGCAAAGGCATTCGAGGATTTAGCCAAGAAAGGCTATTTCTCAGAGACCGTTGGCGCCAATAAATGGCCTTCAGGTCAGCAGGATATTGCAAACGGTACCGTTTCGATGTATCTCAACGGAACCTGGCTTGTCAATGAAATCATGGGCACTACCGGTCCTGACTTCCCTTGGGGAACCTTCAGTTTCCCTACAGTTCCAAATGGAACCGACAATATTACCTGCGCAAACTATGGCGGCCAGGCTTTCCAGATCAGCAAGAACAGCAAGTATCCTGATGTTGTCTTTGCCCTTATCACCCATCTGACTACAGGCGAATGGGACAAACAGCTTGCCCAGCAGTCATATGGAGTGCCTGTAGGGGGAACCACCGATTGGCCTGTGCAACTTTCTGAAGCCAAAGATTTGTTCACCAACCTCACAACATGCTATCCTTGGGCAGCAGGTATTGAGACCGAGACAAACAAGACTCCTCTTATTATCGAAGCTTTCACCAAGCTGATCAGTGGCCAATACACTGCCGAACAGTTTGTCACAGCAGTAAAAAAATAAGTTTCCCCTTGAAACAGGAGCCCTGTTTTCAGGGCTCCTGCCTATTTTTTGTAGAAAAGGAAATCGAAGATGAAACGAAGCAAAACCATGCTTGCGGTCTTCTTGGCCCCTGCGATCCTCTCTTACCTAATCGTGTTTCTCTATCCTACCCTCAGGACGGTATTCATGAGCCTCTTTGACGTAGGCAATATAACCGATGCCATAGCGAAATGGCAATTTGTAGGGATAGAGAACTATAAGACACTCTTTGGGGAAAGCCTGTTCAAGGCATCTTTGAGGAACATCGGGGGAATCTGGCTTTATGGTGGTATCGGGGTGTTCCTGATAGCTATTTTCTTTTCTGTAACCCTTACGTCCGGAGTAAAACATAAGTCTTTCTACAGGGCAGTGATTTATCTTCCGAACGTCATTTCCGCAGTAGCCATGGGCACGATGTGGATCCACTATGTATTCAATGCCCGCTATGGTCTTTTCAAGACATTTTTCGCATTCTTGCATATGAATAAACTGGCAGCTTTCCAATGGACAGCCCCTGATAATATTTTCGCAGCCCTTACCTTGGCCTATAGCTTTGGGATGGTCGGGTATTTCGTCTTGATTTTCATGGCTGGCATAGAGAAGATTCCTGCCGACTATTATGAGGCGGCTACCATCGAAGGGGCAAACACCTGGAAAAAATTCTCCAATATTACCTATCCCTTGCTCAAGGATGTACTCAGGACGAACATCGTGCTCTGGACCATCAGCATCGTAGGATTCTTCGTATGGTCACAGGTTTTCAGCCCCTTGACCCCTGACATGGGAACAGTTACTCCGATGGTTTACATGTACCAGAGTGTTTTCGGGGCAAATACGGTGGTAACAAGCCGCAATGTCGGCGCAGGTGCTGCTGTTGGCGTAATTTTGGCCGCTATGGTTATCATCTCGTTTATCTGTACGAATGTCATTTTCAAGAATGATGACCTTGAGTACTAGGAGGAAAACATGAAAAACGCAAACAAGCACTTTACGAAAGTCGGCATGGTACTCATTATCCTTTGGTGTATTTTTACGTTTGTTTTGGTAGGTTGGATTGTCGCAGCATCACTGTCCACCACTAAAGGGATCTTTTCCAATAAGATCTTCTCTAGCGGTTTTCACCCCCAGAACTATCTTACTGCCTTGGTAAAGCACAAGGTTGGAAGATATTTCATCAACTCCATCATCTATACCGGGTTTTCCATCGTAGGGATCATTCTGGTTGCAGCCCCAGCGGCGTATGTGCTGGCTAGATTCCGGTTCAAAGCAAACATGCCTTTGCAAAACATGTTCATGACGGCCTTGGGAATCCCAGCCATCATGATCATCCTCCCCTTGTTTGGCATGTTCACAAAGCTGCAGTTAACCAATTCAAGGACCTCTTTGGTTGTCCTGTATATCTGCCTCAACGTGCCATTCACAATCTTCTTTCTAATCAGTTTCTTCAAGAATATCTCAACATCATTTGAAGAAGCAGCTGCAATCGATGGATGTGGTCCTATGCGTACGTTCTGGTCAATCATTTTTCCCTTGGCCCAGAGCGGAATCATTACGGTAAGCATCTTCAATTTCATTACCGTATGGAACGAATACTTCATTGCCTTGATCTTTGCAAACAAAACCGAACTCAGACCGGTAGCGGTCGGACTCTATTCCATGGTTCAGTCGATGCGCTATATCGGGGACTGGGCAGGAATGTTCGCAGCAGTTGTCATAGTTTTCCTGCCTACCTTTATTATTTACCTTTTCCTCTCGGAAAAAATTATAGCCGGGGTTACCGGAGGAGCAATCAAAGGATGATCACCAAGGGTTTCTATACAGTCAAGGCGGCACTCAACAAGGGAGAAAACCCTTTGCCCCATTTCAGGGATAAGAATCACGACCTCACCGTTATCACCAGAGCCCCCTTTCCCAAAGAGTATGCCAAGAATCTTGGTCAGAATTGCGGGAAACGAGTTCTGCCCTATTATATCCAGGACCGTTACGACAGAACCCTAACGATAACAGATATCCCCTCTATCCTACTGGAAAACCAATACCTGAAGGCAACGGTTCTTCCCACCTTGGGTGGACGATTGATCAGCTTGTATGACAAAACAGAACAAAAGGAACTGTTGTTCAACACCTCTACCATACAGACGGCAAACCTTGCCAATCGTGATGCTTGGTTTGCCGGTGGAATTGAGTGGAACTTTGGACAGTATGGGCATGCTTTTTCGAGTAACAGTCCTGTCTACTGTGCAAAGCAGGTAGATGCAGAAGGCAATGAGTTCTTGCGTCTCTATGAATTTGAACGATGCATAGGTGTCTATTGGAAGATAGATTTGCACCTTAAGGACAGGTTTCTCTACGCCCACATGGCTGTCCACAACCTATCCACAAGCGACACCTCTCTCTATTACTGGACTAACGTAGCATTGAAACAAACAAAAAAGACCCGCGTCTTTGCAAGCGAGGGAGAAGTCATCTATATCGACCCCTTCGTACCCAAAGGGATGAAAGGCTATGGTTTCGGAGAACTTCCTTATCTGGAAATCCTTTCGGACACTGATGTATCCTACCCTGCAAACTTCCCCTACTCCAATGAATATTTCTTCACCTGTGACCATAGCCAGGTTCCCTGGGAGGCAACCATCCAAGAAGATGGTTCTTCCTTCTTCGATGCCTCCACTGCAAACCTTGCATTCAGGAAGATGTTCTGCTGGGGTAATGGCTGGGGAGGCAAACACTGGCAGGAATATCTTTCCCCCGAGGGTGGAGAATATTTCGAGGCCCAGGCGGGATTGGCTCCCAGCCAGCTCCATGGCTTGACCTTGCCAAAACAAACTACCTATACATGGACCCAGTGTTTCGGTTCACTCGGCAACAAAGCCAAGATCGAACAGGTCAAGGCTATCGAATCGTGGAAAGAAGCCAGGGATACTATCCAGACAGTCCTTACATCCCTAGTAGACAGAAACAAACTCAAGCAGTATGAGAGCATCTTTGAAAAGGAAAGCGAAAAAGCTACAGGAGAGTTGCTCTGTATCGGAAGCGGTTGGGGGTACCTCGAAAACCTCAGGGCACAAACACCTTTGCCCAAAGGCATGCGCTTCATCCCTGAAGCCGACCTACAGGTCTGGGAGAATTTCATCCATACAGGGATCTTAGAAACCAAGGCAAAACCAAGCCTTCCCTTTTCCTGTCCTCCCCTCACGTGGTATCCATTGCTCAAAGACAGCCCTTCTGCAGCATATTATGCAGGAATCCTTGCCCTTGAACTGGAACAAGAGGATGAAGCCGAGAAATATTGGAAAAACAAATCGGATGGATTTTCCTTAAGAAACCTTGCTATTCTCGAGGTAAGGAGAGGGAATAGTAAAGAGGCATTGCAACTGTACCGCTTAGCCAGTAAAAGCAAGGAATACAACCTAGACCGTGCAATAGCCGAAGAATTCATCAGACTGCTGGTCAAAGAGCAGTTTTTCCAAGAAGCAAAGCTGGCATACGAACAGCTTCCAGAAGCATGGAAAACAGAAAGCGACTCCCTTGCAATCGACCAGGCGTGGATTGCTTGTCATGAACAGGATGCACAAACGCTGGGGGAAATCCTTTTGCGTCCCTGGCATGCAGTAAGGGAAGGTGAGACACCGTTCAAAGAACTCTGGTTTGAATGGAAAGCGATTCTTTACAGCAAAGAGCATAACCAGATTCTTGACGACTCGATCAGGGAGAAAATCATGAACGAGCTGACACTTCCGCAAAAGTTCGACTTCAATATGGTGATGTAAATACGTTATCCCTTGCTATTTGTGCTTCACCCTAGGAAAGCCCTTTCCCCTCTTTACCTCTTCTTGTACTGTTTTTACAAAAATTCCTCCCTTGACTGCCAAGGAAGGAATTTTCTGTTGTACATGCTTAGTTTACCTCTTTTTCATCACACCTTCTGCTGCAACTTTCCCAATTCTTCCAGTAACTGGGAACAGACCATATACATGCGGGGAATATGGAATGGGCCTTTGTACATATTACCCTTCAGGGGGGTGGAAAGCGTACCGTCGCGGTGGAAATAGCCGTACCATTCACCCAGTTCCTCATCAAGGAAGTGGTTCTTCTCATATGCATCGACTATTTTGAAATGCTCAAGGTAGGTTTCTTCCCCTGTGAGGGAATAGGCCATCAGATTTGCAATGGACGCTTCGCACTGGGGCCACCAGAATTTCATGTCATGCCAGTACTCGCTTCCACTTTTTCCCAAGGCATCTCGGAAGTAGATTATCCCGCCATACTCTTTGTCCCAGCCGATATCCCACATCCAATCGAGCATCGTAGTGCCAAGCTCTATAAGTTTTGGATCATTGTCCCTGTACTTTGCCTCACGCATGATAAACCAGGAACCCTCGATGGCATGCCCAGGGTTAAGCATCCTTCCTTCTATATGATCCAGTTGCAGCGTCCCGTCAGGGGCACACTGCTCAACTACCAGTTTCCTTTCAGGGCGCACAAAATACGTGGTTATTTCTTTGAGCAATCCATCGATGAATTTTGTAAGATCTTCTTTGTGCTCAGGGCAGGCCTCACGCAGTTCCTGTGCAGTGTTGAGCAGGATCATAGGGACGCCGAAACCCTTCGATGGTGCATTTTCCTGGTTGAATTTGGGTATGAGCAAGCCAGGGGTTTCCAGTGACTTCAGCACCTTCTGGAACAAAGCATAGGCTTTATCTGCATAGTCTTTCTTGCCAAAGGCCCTGCTATATGCGGCAAACCCGATAATGGCGAAGGTCTCGCTGAAAATATAGCGAGAGCGCTTAATTACCGGCTTTCCATCCTTGGTCACCCTGAAATACATTCTTCCGTCTTGCGGATCGAAGCAATGGTCTTCGATGAAGGCAACAAGGGAATCACAGACCTCTTTAAAGGCTTCTCTCTTTTCGATTGTCAGATAGGTGGAGGCAAATACCCACAGGGCACGGCCTTGAAACCATACGGATTTATCACTCTCGAGGATGGAACCATCCCGGTCGAGCCCAGTATACATGCCACCATGAATCGGGTCGAATCCATGTTCCATCCAAAAAGGAAGCACGTTATCGACAAGCATGTCCTTGTATTCTTTCGCTAATGAATTAAACGTTTTATCCATCAAACAACCTCCTCAAAGGGCGTTTTCGCCCTTGGTAAGTATACACGTTCCCTCTTGTTTACTCTCTAGCAAACATCCATCCCAGGAACAGCTAGCCCGCTTGTTTTGAATTCTTGTATCAACATCACCTTGGTTGTCCATAAATGCTCCCTGACAGCTTTTGCTGCTCGATCAGGATCATCCTGGGATAGCTGGGCAAGCAACTCATGATGGTTTTTCAAAATTCGTTCTTTGCCAGGAGTCGAGTAGATATGATACATGCTATAGAACGTCCCCAACCTGATCATCCGGGAAAATTCGTTGATGAGCATCTTGCTTTCAGATAATTTTACCAGGCTTTCATGGAAATCATATTCCAGATTCCAGTTCCCCTGTCCATTCACGAAAGTAGAATCGAGCATGGCAGCTTTGACCAATAAGGTTTCGTAATTATCCCTGATGGGTTTTCCGCAATAAATTCTTGCAGCCTGGCATTCCAAAGCCTCACGGACAATCAGATGCTCATAGATTTCCCGAAGCCCGAAAGGAGCCACGATAGTACCCTTACGGGGGATGGTGACAAAATATCCTTCCAGCTCCAATTGGATTACGGCTTCAAGGACAGGCGCCACGCTAACCCCCAACTGTTTTGCAATATCCCGACGGTTAAGAACCGTACCGGGTGGCAATTCCTTGTTGATCAGCATTGCCAACAGAATTGAATACACTTCATTTGCAAGGGATTTTTTTTTCTTGCTATGATGTAGTGTTGACTCTGCAAGGCCATCACGAAGGTTCTCTACAGCTTTCTCATGAGAAATCAAAATAATAGCTCCTTGTTGCGGGTATCCATAGAACTGGATTATTCACAGTAGCTTCCAAGCCTACTCCTGTCAATATATAAGGAGGCTAAGGCTTACGCCCAGCCTCCCAAAACTCCCTAGAGATTTTCGAGAACCTCAACACCGGTAATATGATATCTGTCCCTGATTTCCTTCAAACCTCTTCTCAGATCTTCTTCTGCTTCAGCTGTGAGCGGAGCAAAAGGTTTTCTGGCAAATCCTGCATCATGGCCAATCCAAGAAAGCATTTTCTTCATGCTGGCAAAGAATGAATGTTCAAGGACAAAGAAAATGATTGCATCGGCACTGATCTGCAAAGACCTGGCTTTCTTGATATCATTTTCCCTTTCGGCTTGTACAATCTGAATGAAAAGTTCAGGAATTACATTGTAAAAGGAACCGATGATTCCATCTGACCCGAAAGCAAGCCCCGACATTGCCATTTCGTCACACCCAGAATAGACCATGAAATCTTTTCCTATTTCTTCCTTGATCCGTAGTATCTCATAATGGGAGGTTGCCGTGTACTTGATACCTTTCACATTCTCGATCTTTGCCAGACGTTTGATCGTATTGAAATCGACCAGTCCGGCAAGGGCGATATTGTAGACAATCATAGGAAGCGGTACGCTCTCGCTTATATCCTGGTAATAGCTCACAATCTCATCACTGGAAAACTTGAAGTAAAATGGGGGAACAGATGAAATTGCATCTGCACCCATTTTATATGCATGCCGAGCCAAATCAATCGACTTATCGGTGCCGATATCCCCTACATGGACAATGACGGGGATTTTATGTGCTACCTCGTCAATGACAACTTCAACGACTTTCTTGCGTTCATCCGAAGACATTAGGAAGGTTTCCCCCGTGCTTCCGGTCAAATACAAGCCATCGATATTCTTTGACAAGAGAAATCTGGTAAGGTCACGCTGCCTTTTTTCATCAAATGCCCCACTCTCGTCAAAACATGTCATCATTGCTGGAATAACGCCCTTAATCCCCTGTAAATTTATACTACTCATATCACTATTCCCCCTGCTCTATGTAATGGTTTTCTTCCATAAGGTGGCAGGATACAAAATGTATCTCTCCATCTATCTCATACGGCTTTAACTGTGGTGCCTCCGTCTTGCACCGTTCGTGACAATGCTTGCACCTAGGATGAAACGGACATCCAGAGGGAGGATTGACCGGGCTAGGGACATCTCCTTCCAACACAATACGCTTCCGTTTCGTATCAAGATCAACAACAGGAATCGCAGAGAACAAAGCTTGGGTATAAGGATGCATCGTATTTGCATACAGCCTCTTGGTAGAAGCCAGTTCTACAATCTTCCCAAGATACATCACTGCTATCCGGTCGCTGATGTACTCAACGACGCTCAAATCGTGCGTAATGAAAACATAGGTTAGGTTGCGTTCCTTTTTGAGGTCCAATAGCAAATTCAAAACCTGTGCCCTGATCGAAACATCCAGTGCGCTTACTGCTTCATCGCAGATGACCAGTTCGGGATTCACGCTTAAAGCTCTGGCAATACCGATACGTTGACGCTGGCCACCGGAAAACTCATGGGGATATCTGTCCATATATTCTGGACGCATATTAACTGCCTCAAGCAAATCTCCGATAATTTTTCGCTGCTCTTCACGTTTTCGAACACCAAACCTATTCAAAGGATCCTTGAGTGAGGTAAAAATCGTAAACGACGGGTTAAGTGAAGAATACGGATCCTGAAAGACTATCTGCATCTTTTTCCTATATTCAGACATCTGTTTCTCATTAAGCTTGAGAATATCTGTTTGCTCTGTGCCATTTTGGAAACAAACCTCACCTTCTTTGGCATGAACCAGCTTCAATAATGTTTTCCCCAGTGTAGATTTCCCACACCCAGATTCTCCCACCAACCCAAGGGTTTCTCCCTTATAAATATCGAGGGTAACCCCATCAACGGCTTTTACATGCCCGACAACACGTTTAAAAACCCCTTTTTTGACAGGAAACCAAGTCTTTACATCACGGACACTCAATAAGACTTCTTTTTCTTCAGGCATGGTTTACCTCCTCCTCGTATTTCCAGCAACGAACCGAATGGGATTCGGAGATTTTCGTCTCGTTTGGCATACAGGAATCACATACACCTCGCTTAAAGAAATCACATCGGGGAGCAAACTGACACCCTGGCGGCCTGTCATAGGGATCAGGGGTAACCCCCCTGATCGGTTGCAGATCCTGGTCCCGGCCCCGGCCAAGGACAGGGATTGAACGTAGGAGCGCAACCGTGTACGGATGACTGGGCCGTTTGAAAACATCTTCAAGGGTCCCTTGTTCGACAACGTTACCCATATACATGACCACAACATCATCGGCAAGTTCAGAGACAACCCCCATATCGTGGGTTATCAACATGATTGCTGTATTTCGCTCGGTCTTGAGCTTCATGATGAGATCAAAAACCTGGGCTTGGATGGTCACATCAAGGGCTGTTGTCGGTTCATCGGCAATGAGTACCTTTGGATTGCAGGACATGGCCATGGCAATCATGGAACGCTGCCTCATTCCTCCCGAGAATTGGTGGGGATATTCCCCTGCCCGTTGCTCGGGAAGAGGAATTCCCATATCGCGAAGCAAGTCGACTGACCGCTGCTTTCTCTGTTTCCGATTGAGCTTTGTATGATACAGAAGATTCTCACCGATCTGGTACCCAATGGTATAGACAGGATTGAGGCTTGTCATAGGATCTTGGAATACCATGGCAAAATCAGAACCACGCAATGAGCGCATGACTTTGCCATTCCGTTTCTGCTGATCAATTCTAATTTCTTTTCCATTATTAAAATAGGAAATTTCACTTCCCTTCTCAATTCTTGATAATTCAGGAAGCAACTGCATAATCGAGGAAGCAGTCACACTTTTCCCACACCCAGACTCGCCTACTACACAGAGGGTCTTTCCCCTTTTGATATCGAAGGAAACGCCGTTTACGGCCTTGTTGCATCGTCCATTCTGATAGAAAAAGGTCTGGAGGTTTTTCACCCGTACCAATACGTCATCTTCCATTGTTTCCTCCTCAACCTTGTTGCGAGGGATCCGAGGCATCCCTGAGCCCATCGCCGATGAAGTTGATACCCAACACAAACAGCGAGATAACGACACCTACAGGAAGCCAGAGCCACCAATAGGACTGGAGAACCGTCAAGTCATTTGCAGCATTGAGGATATTCCCCCAGGTTGCGATTTGAAGGGGAACTCCAAGGCCAAGAAAACTCAAGGCAGCCTCCTGCAAGATGAACATGGCAGTAGTTAGGGTGATATTGACCATAATAGGACCTAGGGCATTGGGCAACATATGCTTGTAACAGATGATAAGAGGGTGTATCCCAAACGCTTTCAAAGCCTGGATGTACTCTTCTTCCCTGATGGAAAGCATCTTTGCACGGGTCATGCGGTAGAGACTTCCCCAACCGGTAACGATGAAGATAAAAATCAGGTTGCGTATGCTCTGCCCTACTATCGACACCAATAGTAAAACCAGGATTATCTGGGGGAACGACATGAAAATCTCAGAAATTCTCATAAAAACTTTGTCGATCAACCCACCTCTATAGCCGCCATAGGCTCCAAGCAAAACACCGATGAAAGCTGCTCCCAGCGCACTTCCAAAACCCACAAGGATGGAAATACGTCCTCCAAATAAAACACGGGAAAACACATCCCTTCCCAGTTTATCGGTACCAAACAGGTGTTCGAAAGAGGGATGCTGCAAAACTGCTTTCAAATTAATGGATAAGGGATCGAAACGGGTCAGCAAAGGTGCAAATATCGAGCAGAATACGATAACCAGAAAGATTGCAAGGCCCACGACCGAAAGCCGGTTATGGAGTAGTTTCTGCATCCCACGACTTCCTTTCCTTATCCGGTAGGTCTGGTTTTCCTCGGCATGCCGAATTCTATCCATCGTCCTGTCAAGTTTTCTCTGGTGATTAAATACAACGTACATATTCTCTCCTAATCCAACTGGACCCTGGGGTCCAACGCTGCAGTGAGCAGATCTATGATGAAACTGGCAATAAGCACCGCAAAAACAGAAAATAGGGCAATCATCATTACCAACGGATAATTCTGGCTTCTCACTGCACCTAAGAATTCGTTGCCAACCCCTGGCCATTGGAAAATCTGTTCAATGACCACAGATCCCCCGATGAGCATGGGAAGACGGAACCCGATCAGTACGACAACAGGAGTCAAGGCAACGCGAAAACCATGGACAAGGTTTATTCTCCACTCAGGCAAGCCTTTGCTACGGGCCGTCTTGATATAGTCTTTGTTAATAGTATCAAGCATACTGCTACGCGTATAACGCATTACCCCAGCAGTCATGGTTACCCCCAATACGAGCGCAGGTAACAATAGATTCTTCATATGGTCCCAGTAAACGGTATATTCAGGCCGCAATCTGCCACCAATAGGCAACCAACCCAGGTCGATGGCAAACACAAGAAGGGCTACCAGTCCCAGAAAGAATTCAGGGATAGAGACACCCACCATACCGGCGACGGTAAAAACCCGGTCGATAGGCCGGTCTTTGCGAACAGCGCTGACCAGTCCAAGGATGGTCCCAAGCAAAGTTGAGATACACAAAGCTGCCAAAGATAATTCCAGGGTAGCAGGAATCCTGTTCAGTACTATGTCCTTGATCGGAACGCCGCTAGTCAGGCTATACCCAAAATCACCATGCAAGACTCCTCCGATCCAGTGGAAGTAACGAATGATGAACGGATCATTCAGCCCCAAGGAGTCACGAAGGGCTGAAAGCTGAGCCTGGGAGATATTTGCCATGGCTTCAGGACCGGCCATAAAGGAGACCGCATCCCCAGGGGTCAGTTCCATGCCTAGGAAAATAAGAAACGTCATAATAAGAAGCATCGGGATAAGGGTAAGGAATCTACGAATTGTATAGGAAAACATGGTTCCTTTGCCTCCTTGGGTAATCAGAAAGGGAAGATTGTCCGGGAGGGAAAACCCATCCCGGACAGACAATACCAATTAGTATGCAGTGATCACGGTTTAGGGAACTTGTTTACGAAGAACAGACGGGTGTAACGGATATCAACAGGAGTCACCTTTACATTAGGCATCTGCTCAAGGGCAAGGACATCCTGGACGCTCTTGGTATAGGCATAATCCAATTGTCCGGCTGCTGCATTCTTTACGAGGTTAGGATCACTCTCTCCGCTAGGATACATCTGAATCTCATCAATCTTTGCCTTGCCTTTATAATACTTAGCAAAAGGCACAAAGGTTGCGTAGTTATTCATCTGGATTTCCTTGACCATGTACGGACCGGAACCAACAGGATTCTGCCAGAAGGAAGCTTGCTGGAACTGCAATGGATCGACATTTGCAAAATACTTTTTAGGAAGCGGCGGGAACTGGGTGAAACAAAGGAGTGCATTGGGGTCTGCAACACTATAGGTAAAGGTTACGTTGCGGCCATCGGTGGTAATTCCCGTTATCTCAGTTGCGCTGCCATTAACGAAAGCATCGTACCCTTGCAGGTGTTTGAGCATGGAAGAGAATACTGCATTGAGGGCAGGAACCTTTGAAGCAAACTCATACGTCCATTTGACATCAGAAGCAGTAATCGGTTCACCGTCATGCCAGAAAATATCATCGCGCAATACAAAAGTGATGGTTTTTCCGTCCGGGCTCACAGTGTAACTTTCAGCAAGCTCACCCTTAGAAGGGGTCAAACTGGTATCGGCAACCACAAGATGATCGAATAAGACTTTCTGGCTCATGTATAGACCAGGATTGAGAAATGGTGTCTCAACAAATTGGACAGGGCCGCCATTGGTCTTTAATACCTTTTTGCCGTTTGCATCTGCGGGGACAGTCCAGTTGATAATATTCCAGTCATAGTTGAACTGCTCATTGCCATAACCGGCACCTGCACGGTCGAGTCGAGTGCTCTGGGCTACAAATACCTGCTGGTAATACAAGGGGATTGCAGGAAGGTTATCATTCTCATACTTCTGTACCGCCTTGAAAGCCGCCTTCTGGGAAGCAACATCAACAACATGGGTCGCATCTATCAATTTGTCATAGGTTGGGTCTGAAGGGGTATGGGAATTGCTTCCGCCACCGGTAATAAACCGATCGTAATATTCGTTCATTGACAGGGCACCGATTGCAGCATAGGCAAGATCCCATTTAACTGCCGATGGTCCATTTACGGGGTCTGTTGGGGGAACCCAGAGCTGGGAACCAAGGTCGCCTTCCAGTTTCCTGAATGTCATCTTGATGCCAACATCACCGAGGTACGCCTGAACCGCAGTCATGAGGTCGACCGTCATCTGATCCCCATAATAGTAGACTACATCGAGAGTCTGATTTGAGTCCCATCCAGCTTCCTTGAGCAATTGTTTGGCTTTGGTGGGGTTATAGGCATAGTCGTTCAACCCTGCTACCTTCCAATCTCCATTGGGGGTCAAGCTGTTTGCTACGACTGCCTTGCCATCCATCAGGCTATCGACAATTGCTTTCATGTCGATCGCATAGGCAATTGCCTGTCTAACACGTACATCAGCCAGGGGAACTCCCCCCTTGGGTGTGGCAACCATATCGGTTTCGGTTGTCGTTACCGGTGTTTCTTTTGCCCCGCCTGCAAACACGCAGGAGAGCGATACTAGTATCACGAGCACAGTCACTAAGAATTTCTTCATATAGGCCTCCCTTAAATATCTTGTGATATATCAAGACTAACATACTTAAGCTCCTTGTCAAGAAGAAAATTCTACTGAAAATAAAATACACTGGGGAGTAAAATTTCTGCGATTATAGTACAATTATATTGCTTAGAGAGACAAAACAAATAAAACCACGCTTGCTCTCCCCCACTTCCTGTGTATGTCACCAAAACCATGAAAATTACTGGTGGAACCAGCATCACAGAAAAGAGGAAAGAAAGGACGAATAAATACATTGAAACAACTGAGAACATTTCCTTAGTCTCAAGGATTCATCCCATTTTTGTTGACTCTTAGCCTTTTGTTCTGGATGATAATCCTATGTACACCAAAGAGAATTTGCTTGAAAACTTGCGACAGCTGGGCATCAACCCAAAAGGGACCATTCTGGTCCATGCCTCCTATAAGAGCATCGGGGAAGTGGAAAACGGCGCTGATACCGTCATCGAAGCCCTTATCGACTATATGCATGAAGGACTATTGGTATTCCCTTCCCATACCTGGGCAACCGTAGACGCAAACAACCCAGTCTATTCGGTAAACGAATCTCCTGCCTGCATCGGTATCATCCCGGAATTGGCAAGAAAGAAGCCAGGTGGTTTCCGCTCCGGCCATCCCACCCATTCGGTAGTGGCCTTTGGCAAGGATGCAAAAACCTTTGTCCAGGACGATGAACACTTCGACACCCCGTGTGCCCGAGCCTCTGCCTGGGGAAAACTGCTCGACCGCGATGCCACAATCCTGTTAGTGGGGGTTGGCTTGAACCGCGACACCTTTATCCATGGAATTGAAGAATGGCTCGACCTGCCCGAACGGCTGACCAAAGAAAAAGAAATGCTTACCAGCATACTCGCTGATGGAACAGCAGTAACGGTCCCTTCAAGAAGGCATATCGGGCACCCCTCGGAAAACTTCCCGAAAGTACAGGATTACCTTTTTGAAAAGCATATTCTCCATAACGGAACTTTTGGTGATGCAAAGGTACTCTACCACAGCACGCAAGAACTGTATGATGCTCTGGAGCCACTACTTGAGAAGAACCCAGCCCTATTTTCCTAGGGTTGCTGCAGGTAGATATTCCTGAATACCAACAGAATCCCCGATTATCTTTCGAATATCCTGTATCGTAAGATGAGGATTATCATGCATTACCTGCACCGCTATGGTTCCTAGGGAAGTTGCTTCATAGGGACCGGCAAGCACCCTTTTGCCTGAGATATCCGCAGTCATTTGATTTAGATGAGCATTTCTCGACCCTCCGCCAATGATATGAATTGTAGGATATTCCTTTCCGGTAATCACTTGCAGGTCCTCGATACCCTTCGCATAACTGACCGCAAGAGCCATATAAGCAGAGGCAACGACATCGCCTATCCCCTCCAATCCGGTCAAGTCCCGGATTGCCCCGATCATCGAGAGAGGATTATAGAGTGAGGTATCATTGGGATCGAAGGACTTACAGGTCTTCGCCTCAAGACAGGGCATGGCAAGTGCGACAATCTCATCCCAGCTATACGTTCGGTTTTCTGTAAACTCCAACTCACGCTTGATATTCTGCAGGATATGCATCCCGCAGGAATTCTTCAGCAAGGTTATTGAACCATGAAGGCCTCCTTCATTCGAAAACCCCTGTTTCTCCACAATCGAATTTATTATTGGTTCATGTAATTCCGTACCAATCAAAGACCAGGTACCAGAACTGATATAAGCAAAATCCTTTTCACCCGTCGGTACCGATACTATTGCAGAGGCGGTGTCATGGGAAGGAACCGAAATCGAGGGGAAAGCCGGAATCCCCAGTTTCGAGGCAAGCTCACTTCTGAGCATTCCCCGAATCTGGCCGTGTCCGACCAAAGGAGGGAACCAGTTCTTGCAAATGCCGGTCTTGGAAAAGACAGAATCACAATAGGTGCGCTTTCTCATATCAAGCAATTGGGTGGTACTCGCAATGGAAACCTCACTGTTCCTTTCCCCCGTAAAAAGATAATTTAGCAAATCAGGGATAGTCAGCAAGGATTTTACAGCCAAAGGATATTCCGGCAATTTTTCCCTGATCCCTAGGATCTGATACAGTGAGTTCATCGGATGATTCTGTATTCCGGTATACCCAAACATCGCATGTAAATCGCTATCACTCAGGGTATTCAAGCCCACTGTCCCTAAAAGGTTGCGGTAGCATAACGGATTTCCAAGCAATTCTCCCGACCTTCCCAGAAGTCCAAAATCGATTCCCCAGGTAGAAATTCCAAAGGAAGAGATACTTGAAACCTCCGAACAGGTTTTTTTCATTGCTAATTGCATTGTATGGAAAATGGATAAGATATCCCAATAGTCGTAGGCATATCCTTGCAAAGCCTGGTTAGGAGTCTGCTGAACCACCTCTGTCTTTATGTGGGAACCATCAAACGTCCCAAGAACCGTCCGTATGGAAGAATTACCACAGTCGAAACCAATATAATTGCTTGTTCCCTTCACTTTACGTACCCTCTTTTCCTGTGATCGATCAGGTAATTGATTACCATGACCAAAATCATGACGAAACCCCAGATGGCGGTAGTGAGAAAGGAATTGACACGCAGCAGGTTGAAACCACTAGATAACATCTGCAAGGTAATTAGGGATAAAACAACACCCAGAACCCTTCCAAAGCCACCGGCACTACTCACACCTCCAAGGACACAGGCAAGAATCGAGACAAGGAGATAGGAATTGCCATATCCTGACTTTGCTGAATTGAAACGGCTTATCATAACCAAAGCAGCTACCCCGGAATATATCCCAGAAACCAGATAGGCTTTCATAAGTACCTTGGCATTATCTATTCCAGAAAACCGTGTCACAGCATCGTTGGAACCAATCATATATAGGCAGAATCCTGTTTTTGTCTTGTTGAGAAACATGGACAGAAGCATGGCCATGAGGGCAAATATCAGAAGAGGGAAAGGTATCCCAAAAACCGTCCCATTCCCTAGAAAAAGTACAGAATCAGGAAAACCGGAAATCACATAGCCTTTAGTCACCACGATGGCAATGCCATTGAGCAAGGTCATAGTCCCGAGCGTCGCCAAGATGGGGGTAATCCCAATATAGGCAATCAAAAAACCATTGAACAACCCCACCAAGGCAGCTACAGCAAGGCCTGCAAAAATTGCAGAAAACAATACTAGCGAGGGAGTTGATCCCTCAAAGTTTTTCAATATAAGGGCAGTGGTTATGCCTGTCATATTTGCACTTGCTATTATCGAGAGATTAATACCCCCTGTAATCAAGACAACCATCATCGAAAAGGCAAGGATTCCCAGCTCGGGAAGCTGAAAAGCCATCCCCTGAAGGTTTCCCAAAGAAAAAAACGATCCACCTGTAAAGACACCCATGACAACCAAAACAGCGACCATAATCATACTCAATACTGTCAATTCATCTTTTTTGATTTTCATTATCGGGCCCCCTGACTCATTACGTAGGTTGAATCTACCAAGGCAGAATCTTCCTCCCTGATATCTATATGTGCCCCAGATTTCTTATTTTTCTGCCTGTAGGAGCTAAAACCAACGCTCACGATAATGACAATCCCGACAAATACATCATACCATACTGCCGATACCTTCATGAGGGTCATCCCATTCTGCACAATCGCCAAAAGCATGACCCCAAAGAAGGTACCAAGCACGGACCCCCTTCCACCAGAAAGGCTGGCACCACCAAGAACGACAGCTGCGATAACACTCAATTCCTTTCCTACTATTGAATTTGGCGCTACGGTTTGTACAAGCAAAGCCTGCACAATACCCGCTATTGCAGCCATCACACCCATGAAGGCATATACAAATACCTGAACCCAGCGTACATTTATCCCAATCCTTCCAGCAGAGATAAGATCCCCTCCAACAGCATATACACTCCTTCCCAATCGAGTATATTTCAGAAGCAAGGCGGTCGCAGCCATGAGCAGGAACCAGATAACCGTGATGACAGAAATCCCATAGGGCGTATTAGTGGGCGAGACTAGGGTAAGCATCCGAACCTCTGCAAATGAACGAAAAAAATCAGGCAGAGCATAGATCCATCGCCCTCTGGTCACGACAATCAACAAACCATAGTAGACATTCATCGTCGCAATGGTGGCAATGATCGGAGGAATGGAAAACACATGTATCAGAAAACCATTGATACTACCGAGCAATATACCGATAGCAATGGCCAGTAAAAAAGCACTGAGCATCGATCCACCAAGTTTGATACAGATACTTACACTCACATATTCTGCAATAGTAGCTATTGCAGCAAACGACATGTCGATTCCCCCGGAAATTAGAACCAGTAAGACGCCTATAGCCATTATACCCAAAAAGGCATTGCTCTTGAGAAGATCAAACAGGTTTTCCAGTGAGAAGAAATTGGGATTTACAAGGGAAATGACAATCGAAAATACAACAATGATCATCAGCACATAGGCTTCATGGCATTTCAAGAATTTTTTCATTTACACACCCCGCTACACTACTCGTGAAGCAATGAAAGACTGAATATCGTCCTCGGTCGTACTGGCCGAATCGAATTCCTTTATGATACGGCCCCGGTTCATAACCAGAACACGATTACAGTTATACAAGACCTCCGGTATCTCATCAGAGATGATGATAATACCCAATCCCTTCACAGCCAGCGATTTGATAACCGAATGGATGCTTGCTTTAGCGGCAATATCGATACCTACTGTAGGATTGTCCAAGATAAAGATCCTCGGATCGGTAGCTATCCATTTTGCAATTACCACTCGTTGCTGATTCCCTCCCGAAAGGGTTTTTACAGAAGAATCCTCAGAAGGAATCTTGATATGCAACTCATTTACCCAATGGTTAATGGTCTCCCTCATTTTTTGGGGAGCAAGCAGGTGCAGAGAATCCATCATCCGGTCAAGAACAGTAATGACAATATTCTTCCCGATGGACTGGTCCAGGATTACCCCCTCAGCCAACCTGTTTTCAGGAACATAGGCAATATGCTGCGCAAGGGCTTTCTGGACTGAATCAATAGTTACCATTTTCCCATCTATGAGAATTTCGCCCTCCTCGAACGGGTTCAAACCAAACAAAGACAAAGCAAGTTCAGTCCTTCCAGAGCCCAACAGCCCCGTGATGCCTACGATTTCACCCCGATAGAGCCGAAAATCAATATCCTTGAAGCTATTCCTGCGAGAAACCTTTTTCATCTCCAAAAGAGGAATCTGAGACCTATCTGGTTTTATATGATAGGGACAATAGGAAATATTTTCTCCTGTCATGTAGAATTCTATCTTTTTATCGTCCAGTTCACTAGAACTGAAACAACCTATCATCTTTCCATCCCTAATCACCGAAACTCGTTCGGCTACTTCCATGATTTCATTGAGTTTATGACTGATGAACAGTGTTGCAATACCTTTGCTTTTCAAGTCCACAACCACATTGAGCAACGCTTCTATTTCTTTCGTAGTAAGGGCCGTGGTGGGTTCATCCATTATCAGAAGGTGTATATCCCTTGTCAGTGCCCGACAGATGGCAACCAGTTGCTGATCAGCCATTGATAGTTCGGAAACCAAGCAATCCAAGGGAAGGGCTATCCCTATCTTACCCATTGCAGTCAAGGCTGTCTCGTGGCATTGTTTCCATGATACGGTTTTCTTCTTTCCTGAGAATAGTCCACTCAGCGAAATATTTTCCTGTACAGTCAGATTGGGAAACAGGGAAAGGTCCTGATAAATAACTTCAATCCCATGTTTTTTTGCCTCCGCAGATGTTAGGCGAGAAACTTTTTTCCCATAGATTTCGATCTCTGAGGAAGGACTAGGCTTAATCACCCCTGATATAATCTTCACCAATGTGGATTTGCCCGACCCGTTGGTCCCAACGAGACAGTGGATTTCTCCTTCTCTGATGGTAAAGTCCACGTTGTCCAGTGCCCTTACCCCAGCATACTGTTTACTGATATGATGCATTGATAAAAACAGATTTTCCATACAACCTCGCAAGAATGCAGACGTAGTGCTTAAAGTCAGTACCAAATAAAAGCCTCCGCATGGTTGTGTTCCCCTTGTGGAGGCTCATTGCTTATGATTCAATCAAAAACCAAAACTATCGACATTTTCCTTGGTGATATCGACCATTGCATCGACTTTGATCACGTCACCGATAAGCGTAACAGCCCCTACTCCAGGTATTTCCTTCAGGTCCTTGAGCAATCCGCCATCAAGCAGATATTTAGCAACCCAGTTCATGGCAAAGCCTGCATCCTTTGGATCCCAGAGGATACCCTTGGTCAAAGAACCTTCCTTCAGATACGGTGCGGCATGGCCAGGAATTACGGTACCTACAACGGTAACCTTTCCTGCCAACCCTTTTTCTTTCAGAGCCTGTGCTGCTCCCGGAGGTCCAAGACTTCCAAATCCGACGATACCATCAAGATCTGGATAGGTCTTGAGCAATTCTAATGTCTTCTGTTTTGAAAGTTCCTGGTCTTCACCGCAGGGTATCCTTGAAGTCACTAACAGGAGATCAGGATATTTTTCTTTAGCATACTTGAGTCCTTCATCTACCCACAGGTTATGCAAGGGAACGGTCAAACCACCAACGAACACTGCATATTTGCCAGAAGTCCCCATTCCCTCAACCAGCATATCCCAGGTATGCTTTGCAAAGGCGACATTGTCTATCAATTCAATATCAACGTCCTTGCCTTTTTGGTCCGGTGATTCATGGGTTATAATCAGGATCCCTTGTTCACGGGCTTTCTTGAACACCGGCTCCAAGGCTGTGGCATCATTGGGAGTAATACAGATTGCATCCACCTTTTTGCTGATCAAATCTTCAACCATCTTTACCTGTTGGGCAGGATCAGCGTCGGCGGGTCCTATCTGATATGCGTTGACCCCCAATTCCTTTCCTGCTGCGACAACCCCTTCCTCAAGCCTGTTGAACCAAGGTATGCCGGTGATTTTCACAACAGTAGCAATCTCATACATATCGCTGCTTGTGGCTTTCTGGCCTTGGGCAAACAATGGCGGGATTGCAAACAGAACAATCATGAGGAACACCAAAGGTCCATTTCTCATTCCTTTTCGCATTAGTCTCTCCTTTTATTTGTATCAAAATCCGCATTACCTGCGAATCATAGAACAACAAATCCCAGTCGCACGCTATTTTCCCTGTCCATAATAGTTGCGGGCAAAGAACTGCATTGCATCCATGTCAGAATCGGAAATAACCTCTGGAGTCCCGAGGATTTTAGCCAATATATAAATATGCGCTGATTTTTCGACTACGTGACAGATTTTCAAGGCACCCTCGATATCAGAACCAACACATACGGTTCCATGGTTGGGAATCATGACTGCATTCCTATCTCCCAACCCTTCCACTACATTCACAGCAAGCTCAGGAGTCCCTGGCAGTGAATATTTGCAATTGGTAACCTTGTCCCCGACAATCTGAACAAAGTCCTCACTTATTCCGGGGATATCCTGACGGGTAACAGAGAAAGCACTGGAATAGATCGGGTGGGTATGGATTATCGCATTCACGTCTTTGCGGGCATTCATAATGGCAATATGAAAATGGAATTCGATAGAAGGCTTGCGATGTCCCTCGACAATTTCCATCTTGCTATTCATCACTACAACATCATCTGCAGTAATTTCGTGGTAAGGCATACCACTGGGCTTAATGTATATGAGGTCGGTTTCTGGGTCACGTACGCTGACATTACCCCAAGTCCCGACGGTCAACCCAAGAGATACCATTTTGTTTCCCGTATCGACGATACGTTGTTTGTATTCTTGCTTTATTCCTTTGGTTTCCATTTTGTCTCCTTGCATAGCTTCATTATTAGTGTTATTTATTTTACTTTCTTGTGAATATTATATCACTTTCTAACATATGTCAATTTTTTTTGTAATTTGTTAATTTTATATATTTAAATATTTTATATACTTTTCTATATAAAATTTTCTATTATTTTGCCAAAATTTAATATATAAAATTGTGAATTAACAATATATCTGTTATATTTTTAACAATTTAGCTTCCTTTTTTTTACACTATTAGGTATAGTTAGATAACAGAGGAAACCATGACAAAGAATGCTAGGTTGGAAAAAGTGAGGGAATACCTCAAACAGAACAAATCTGCCACCATACAGGAGCTGGCAACTATGCTCGATGTCTCCCACATGACCATCCGTCGAGACCTTGCGATGCTCGCACAGGATGATAAGTTGAAACTGATTCATGGAGGTGTAATCTTTCATGAGGAAGAAGAACACAAGGACAAATATACCATCAGTCTTGCAAGAATCCACATGCAGGAGGAAAAGAAAAGAATTGCCTTGAAAGCTGTCTCTTTGATTGAGAAAGGGGATATCATCATCATCGATGCTGGATCTACAGGGGAACTCATCGCTTCCTACCTACCAGAAAACATCCCCCTGACCGTCATCTGCTTTGCTCTGAACATTGCTACCATTGTTGCAAGCAAGCCAAATTGTTCACTGATTGTGACCGGCGGGTTCTTTCATCATAGTTCGTTGGTTCTGGAAAGCACCGAAGGATTGAACCTTCTCAAACAGAACAGGGCTAACAAAACCTTCATCACCGCGAGCGGGGTGAGTGTAAATCTCGGGGTAACCTGTTCCAATTTCTTTGAACGGACAACAAAACAAGCTTCTTTAAAAGCCGCCAATACTAAAATACTGGTTGCGGATTCCTCAAAATTCGATTTAATCAAATCAGGCCATTTCGCCGACCTCAGTGATTTCGACATCGTAATCACCGACAATAAGGTTAGCGAAAAAATTGTCAGCCAAATACAGGCCTTGGAAAACCTGAAACTCTACTGCGTTTAACGGGCTCCAGGCTCTTTACAAGAAAGCAAACCGGTAGCGTTCTCAGAAGTCTGAGAGACAATGAGCGTAAGGGGTGTGTAGCGGTCAAGCGACTCCCTGTCCTTGCCATCCAGCATTGCGGAAAGATATTCCACAGCCAAGGCACCCAAGGAAAAACGTTCATTGGTCCAGCGGGTCCAATTGGAAAAAGTCCCCTGCCAATCATCTTCAAGCACCGCCGTTGCAAGGTCTCTTCCCAATACAAGCCCATGCTCCTTACAAAGTGATTCAAACGGGTGCAACAAGGAAAGCCGATCGAAGATAGCGACCTTTGCCTTGGCAATGGTTTCCATTTCCGTTTTCGTTATCAGGTGATTTTCATCGGCCTCGACAACCACAACCCCAAGCCCCTGTTTTTGAGCAACCTCGATAAGATAGTTGCGCTTGTCGCGCCTTGGTTCCCGTTCTACCGCTTTGGCCTCAACATAGACCAACATACCCTCTTTGCAACAGGGAAGCAGATGGGCAACCATTTCGGCAATCACTTTCTTATAATCGAAGGTAACCCAATGGGTAGAGGCCCCACTCACTTCCCTTCTTCCCACAAAAACCAATGGGTAGTTGTTCTGTACAAGCCTCACAATATCCTGGTCATCGCGGTTTACCCCGATCATGACAGCACCATCGGCAAGGGCAATACGGGAGGAAGGGTTTCCCACCGTGGGCCGGTTGTTGAGAATCAGAAGGTCATATCCATTCTTTTCTGCCGTTTCCTGGATACCCAGGAAAAACCGGTAGAACTCATTCTGGGCATCAACAGGGAAAATCTGCTCATAGGTAAAAACAGCAATAAGTGAATTTCGCCCATTCTTCAGCTTTCTTGCTGCCATATTGGGCACATAGCCCAAACGGGAAGCACATTCAAGAATCTTTGCCTTGGTAAGTTTCCCCACTCTTATACTTTTCCCGTCCTTTCCGTTCAGGACTGCCGATACCGATGCATAGGAAACATTAGCCTCTTTCGCAACATCTTGCAGTGTTACCCGTTTATACTCACTCATCCTAAGAATGCCCCTTCTTGCAATAGCTTTTCATGCAAAGCAACGATATCCAAATATCGCACATCCTTCCCGCTTTGCAAAGCCAAGGCTACAGCAGTTCCCGCAGCATGCCCAATGGCACCGCAGGACGGACTCAACCGAAGACTGGAATGGGCCTCGAATTCACTACTGATATTTCTCCCGGCTGCTATAATATTGGGAATCGTATCGTTGAGTAGACACCTGAGAGGAATCGTATAGAACGCCCCATAGGGGAAAAACCTCGAATCGGTAGCAGCACCGTCCGGCGAATGAATATCCAGCGGATACCCATTTGCAGAGATTGCATCCTCGAATATTCGTTGCGCAAACATATCCTCGATGGACATGCGGTACAGGCCCTTCAGTCTCCTGGAACTGCGAATTCCAATCCTTGGTCCTGTGGAAATCATTCTGGCCTGGGAAAACCCGGGCAGGTTCTTTTTCATGAAAGCATACAGTTCCCAAACCTGACGCCTGCCCTCTATCTCCGCTTCCGAAAGTGAAAATGGGTCAACAGGGTTCTTGCCGTTAATTCTCGTCATATTGACGATAACCTCATTGGATGCATTGGTTTCAAAACACAGGACAATATCACGGTCGAAAGAAAGCTCTCCCGTGTTACATCCTTGTCGCATTATGTCTTCAAATCCGGAAAAGGAAAGACGCGAAGCCGTTTTCTCAAGCCCAGGTTTCTTAGACAAAAGGGGAAATAGCTCCACCTTACTCGCCATCAATTCCCTGATCACCTGTAAGTCGACATCGACCAGCTTGAAATTGGTAGTCATGGGCTGGTCGCGGCCGTCAGTTGCCCGCCCCTGTTCAAAGGGGACCCCCGCCATGGCAATCAAATCGGCATCGCCGGTGGCATCGATAAAATAACGGGCAGAAACGGTAAACAACGTACCACAGGAAAGACAGGTTACCGAAGCGAGCAGTCCATTCTCAACTGAAACGGAAGCAACAGAAGTGTGGAATAAAACAGTAACCCCCGCTTGTTGGACCATCAAGTCCAATTCCCGTTTCATACCTTCGCTATCGAACGGGGTTACCGTATAGGTATACCCGGTCGAGTCAGGGATATGACCAACCGAAAGGCCTTTGGCCACCAGTCGCTGGATGAGTTCATCACAAAGGCCTCGGATTACCTGTGTTTCCCCTGCATGGAAGGTCATCATAGGACCGGTTCCACTGGCAGTCATGCTACCCCCGAGATAGCCTTCTTCCTCGATGAGCAATACAGAGGCCCTGTTACGAGCAGCACTTACGGCTGCAAGGGAACCGGCGATACCGCCCCCTACTACGATTATGTCAAAATTATTTGTATGCATTGCAAGGTACACTCCTTCGAATGCCAGAATCTTCATTCATCCTGGCAAGGTTTTATCAGGGAGAGACTTCTACCTTCACACGGTAACACTCGCCCTAAGGTTTTAACTACTTCAGTCCTGAATTGACCATAGCATTGGAGATCTTCTTCTGGAAAACCAAATAGACCACCATGACAGGCATAATAGACAGGGTCGTGGCTGCAAGTTGCAAATGCCACTGGGGAAGCCCATAGGTGTCATTGAAATTAGTCAACGACAGGGGCAAGGTGAAATTCTGCAGGCTATTGATAAATACCAACGGCTCCAGATAGGAGTTCCAGACTCCTATGAAAGCAAGGATTGCCACCGAGCTCAATACGGGAAGGGCAATAGGAAACATGATCTTTATAAAAATCTTGAAAGGGTTCAACCCGTCAATCCTTGCCGCTTCCTCGAGCTCAATGGGAACCGTCACGTAGAACTGCCTCAGCATGAAGGCCGAGAAAGCACCTTGGCTCCCGAAGATCGGAAGCAGCATCAAAGGGAAAAGGGTATCGAGAGCTCCCCAGCCTTTCATCTGGAAGAACAAGGGAATAATGGTGACCTCGATAGGCATCATAAGGGCGGTAAGCAACAATACAAACGCAAGGTTGCGACCGGGAAATCTCATCCTGGCAAACGCATAGCCAGACATTGCAGAGATAAACACATTCCCCAAAGTACCGACAAGGGCAACAAGCAACGTGTTTGCATAATGGCGGGCAAAGGGTTGTACGATAAAGATTTCCGTGTAATTGGCAAAAGCCCACGATTTAGGCAGAAACGAAGGGTCACCGAATATTTCTGCACTGGTGTTGAGCGAATTGACCAGCATCCACCAGAAAGGATAGACAAATAACAGGGTCAATATAGCCAGCAATAGGGCATACGGAAGGTTTCTGGTAATAGTATTATGCTTCATAGTAGGAAATCCTCTTACGCATAACCCATTGCAATGCGGTCAAAAGCAGAACGACAAGAAAGAGCACAACAGCAATTGCCGAGGCATAACCCGTGTCGAACATCTTGAAAGCCTGATGGTAGATGTAATAGACCAAAACCATGGTCGACCCTTCGGGTCCACCGTCGGTCATGAGCTTGATCGTATCGAATACACGCATAGAACCGATAACTGTCACAATGGTAACCATCATGACCGTGGGCATAAGCAAGGGAAGCTTGATCTTGTGAAACAATTTCCAGCCTTTGGCCCCGTCGATTCTCGCAGCCTCGATGACATCCTCGGGCATATTCATCACAGCACCCATAAAAATGAGTACGTTCATGCCCAGGTTCTTCATTACCCTGGTTACGATGACACTGGTCATTGCCCACCCTTTTTCGAAGAGCCAGTTCGGACCGGCAATTCCTATCTGGTCGAGCAACCAGTTGAGCGGGCCTGCAGTACCGCCTTGCAGCAGGTATTTCCAGACAATTGCCCATGCAACGCCTGAGGTAACGACAGGGAGGAATATGATGCCCCGTACAAACAGGGCCCCGTTCTTCCCCTTGCCCAGATAAAGGGCAAGCAACAGGGAAAAAATGAGGTTCAAGGGAACTACGCCGGCACTGAAGACCAGGGTGTTTACCATCGATTTGGTAAACAAGGGATCCTTAAAGAGCCTGGTGAAGTTCTCAAACCCGATAAAGGTACTGGTACCGAACAAGAGGTTCTTGTCCTGCATGCCATATGCAAATACCGAGAACAACGGGAGCAGGACAAATATGATAAATCCGGCCATCTGCGGGGTGACAAAGGCCCACCCTACCAACGCTTCCCTTTGGTGCATCGAGCGCAAGGAATCTACTTTCTGATGCTTCATATCTGTTCCTACTCCTTATGTAGCTAAAAACTATTTGATGTACTTGGCGTAGACGACAGCTACTTCATCCATGATAGCCTGAACATTGGCATCACTGTTCCAAAGCTTGTCAAAACTCATTTTCGATTCGACTTCGATCTGTGGGTATTTGACATGGGAAGGAAGGACACGGCCGGTCTTGATTGAATCTGCAACGGCAGTCTTCATCTGCATTGGGGTAACCTTGGCATTGGAACTGAGGAAAGCCTCACTATCAAGTACAGACTTTCTTGCTGGCGGCCAGATCCCGGACATTGCAGTAACGCTTGCCTTGTTGGTCATATAGGCAACCAATTCGCTTGCAAGTTTCGCATTCTTGCTTCTGGCACTTGCACCGATGGCGGCTTGGCCGATAACCGGGGCGTTGCCATTGGGACCTGAAGGCATCGGGGCAAGACCCCATGCGAACGAAGCATCATTCAGTTTCGAAACACGGGAGATCTGGCCAACTGTCATGGCAGCATTACCGGCATAGAAATCACTCTGGTTCCCTGGAGGTACTACTGACTGGTCTACATAGACCATATCGTGGAAGAACTGGACAGCCTTGACGGTTTGCGGTGCATTGACCATGATTTTTCCGTCTTCGGTCCAGAAATCGCCACCGAAAGAACGAACGATAGGACTGAGGTTGTGGAGGATACGGGCATCATAGCCCTGTCCATCGACAGTCTGGAAGGCCCAGACCCCGGTGTTGTCCTTGATCTGCTTTGAGGCGGCCCTGAAAGCATCCCAAGTCCAATTGCCTTCTGCGATCAACTGGTCAGGATTCTTTGCCCCGGCTTTTGCAAACAAGTCGGCGTTATAGAGCATAAAGAAAGGTGAAGTCGAGAACGGAATGGCATAGACGTTTCCGCCCTTGGTCCAGAGGGCCATGGCATCGGAGGAAAGGTCAGATGGATCATAGGGTGTCATGGCATCGTTAAGTTTGGCAAGCAAACCAGACTGGATATACGCAGGGGCAGCGGTTTCCAATATCCAGAACACATCGGGACCATCACTGCCCTGCAATTCGAGGGGAAGCTTGGTGTTGTATTCTGCAAACGGAATTGATTCGAAGTTGGCATTGATCTCAATGCCTTTTTCCTTGGCGAAACCCTGTACGAAGGAACCAAGCAGAGCAATCTGGTCGGCGTTGCTTGTCCAAGTCGCGATGGTCATCGAGACAGGTCCGGTTGCAACACTTGTACTTTCCTTTGCACCTTGGGCAAAAGAAAGTGAACTCACCGTTGCCAAGACCATCAAAAGAATCAGGGCACGTTTCATACCTAGGGTAGCTTTTTGTTTCATATGTCCTCCTTAAAGACTGATTAATCATTTAATCATCAGACATATCGTACACGATGGAGAGAAAGGCGTCAATAAAAAAATTGGGGTGTCTACACTGAAGAAAAAGGCCCGCAAGGAATCACATCCTTGCCAGGACCTTGTTTTCAAAAGGGAACGATATATTTTGGCTGTTGCCATCAGCCAATACTTGTCCGGTTCCTTCCCTTGGCTTTACTCTCATACATGAGATCATCGGCCCGCTTTACTACAGAATCAAGGTCGGAAGGTTCAACGACAACGGTAGCTCCCAGGGAAATGGAAACATACAGGCTTTCACCTTCAACATCGAGGGTAGAATTCTCTACGAGCATCCGCATTTTCTCACTAAGGTCCCACAATTGCTTTTCATCGACCCCGCTGAATATGGCGATAAACTCTTCGCCTCCCCAACGCCCGATCAGATCTGTAGATCTGAGGCTTCCCCCGATAGTCTTGGAAACCATTTTCAAGACAGCATCCCCTATCTCATGTCCATATGTGTCATTGAAAACCTTGAACCTGTCGATATCCATGAAGACTATGCCAAAAGGAATGCCAAGCTTGTCCAGTTCCTGCATTTTCGAATTAAGAAATATTTCGGTATAACGGCGATTCGCGAGATTGGTAAGTTGATCCTTCATTGCCAGCACCTTGAGATTTTCAAGATTGTTCTCCAACTCTTCCCTTTCTGAGTTGTCATTGAACAATTCAACCGCGCCTACAATGGTATCACCTTCACACATCGGAATGGTTTTGACCTTCACAGACACCCTATGGCCGTTTTTGTGGTGCAGATACACCAAAGCCTCCCTGTCTTGCCCGTCGATTAGAGTCTGGTGGAGAGGACATCCCTGGAGGCAGAGATGGATACCTTGTTGATTTACATGCTTGAGGATGTTCTCATAACAGAATTTTCCCAGGACTTCTGTTTCCAGGTATCCCGTAATCCTTTCAGCCCCTTTGTTCCAGAATGTTATTTTTCTTTCGGTGTCAACGAAATACACCCCTTCATGGATATTGCCCAAAATTACAGAATAGAGTTCCTCACCCCTCATGTTTCCCCCTCCAGATATCTCACTACTTTCCCTTGAAAACCATGGTACTGTCAAGAAAAATGCAAGAGGAGGTTTTTAAAACTGGAAACTTATACGTTGCTCATTCTGAACAAAAGAGAAGCTTGCAAGAAGCGTCTGATCTCCTTTCGCCGCAAGAAAGGTTCAAGACTTTCAAAGAAAAACATATGTAGGGCCTCCCACATAAAAACCCAGCCCCCGATCAACAACCCTTCGAGGAACAAGGCAGGCAGCACCCCTGACTGCCGCTGCGCTTTATCGATGACATAGACGAGCAACAACAGGATGGCTATCAAGAACAAGGAGGAGCCAAACAGCAGCGTCCGTTTCAGTTTTTTTGCCTCTGCGCGTTCCTGGGATTTAAAATAGTTCTTGAAACTTTCGATGATAAGCGTCTCTTTTTCGGTATCTATCGACCCGTCCTTGATGCAGAACATAATGTCTAAAGATCTTCTCAAGGGAATATCGGAAGAGCAGATGTCAAGAAATTTGGCCAAATCAGGGTGCATATCCCTTTTTTTGAAGGCTGCATTGTCCCATTCATGGAAAAATTCCAGGTAATAATCCAAAGCAATATCGATTATTACGTGATTGGTTAATGGGTTTACCCTGTACAGACTCTCATACCCTAGTTTCTTTTTCATCCCACTCCTCGTACATTTTTGAGCATAGGGTTATCTCTGAAGAAACAATTTGGCCCTATTCTCGGCATTCTTTTGTATATTGAAATAATACAACGAATAGTCAAAGGAATGATAGACTCCTTTCGGGAACAATGCAGAAGAGGCTAGCGTGGGAAGTGCCTGGCTGACAGTCGTGCAGACAACCACTCCTCTCTGCTTCGATACCTGGGCATCGGCAAAAGAAGGTAAGGTCACGGGTTTCCCATCCTTACCCAACATCAGGGACCCCTGGTTTTCATCAGCAGGGGCGTGCTGCTCACCCCGTGTCCAGGTAATCGGGTTGATAGCCAATGCACCTGGCAGCACAACTGGATTGGGTCCTTCGATACTCGGTCCCTCAGTGTTGTAGGAGATGATGACTCCAAGGTCATCACTTCCCTGGGCAAAGGTAAGATGGGGATTCTCCTGCAGGAAATCTTCGGTAACAGAACACCCGATACAATAGGCGGCAACCATCCGGGCAGCGACTTCAGGATGGTCCTTCATATAGGAGGAAAGCAGCAAGAGCAGAACATCAGACCCTTGGGAATGGCCTGCAAGGATAAAGGGTTTTCCTTTGCTGTAGTGTTGGATGTAATAATCGAAGGCAGCAACAGCGTCGGTAACAGGGACAGTTTCCAAAGCCGAATGGCGTTCTTCCGGGGGAAGGGCCAGCACGTACGCAGCATCGAGCTGTCGGTAGTAGGGAGCATAGATATTCCCGACTGACTCAAAGGCTGAAGCCTGAAGCAAAAATGCCATCTTTGCCCCGCTGTGCATCATCTCATTGTCGATACTGGGAAATATTGGCTCATCCTGATGAGCCTTGGCCCATACGGTGGGATAGAGATAAAAAACATCTACCTCCTTTTTCCCGTCTGTAGGCAGGGAAAGCCAGTTGTCAGGATTCGCATAGGCTGAAGGCGGCAGAGCCTTTGTCGTACTGCATCCCCAAAACAGCAAAGGCAAACAGAAAAGAAGCATTGCCAGAGGACTAATACGTTGCTTGTTCATTTCATTTCTTACCCTCTACTTTCGAGGTCTCCCTGCTCAGGTCATTGGCAATATCCATCTGGGCAAATGAATTGTTTTCCGGTAAGACCAGATTGAATTCCCTTATGGTGTCAATCTGCACGTTTCCTTGCGAGAGGTTGGCATCGAGCAGATGCCCGCCCTTTGCCATATCTGCGGAAAGGAAATGGAGGTGCCATTTCGGTAGGTTTATTCCTTCGACATAGTCAGGGCAACGGAAGGCAACGATAGTTCCCTCGAGGTTTTCATAGATGAATTCTTTCTGGGTTGCGGCGATTTCAGAGAGTCGTTTGTATGGTTTTTCCTGGGCCGGAACGCTTCTGACATGGGCAAGGGAAAAAGTACCGCCTATCCTGGCAACGTAAAAGCAATTGAAGTCATTGCCATTCTGGGCAATCATCCCATCTAACAGCTTCTTCAGTGCGTCAAGGTCGCCTACATTTTTGACCTGCAGAACTGGCATATCGGCATCGAAGGTAGTGACTACGGCAAAGGGCACAGTCACATCTGGGTCCACGACAAATACTTCACCTGTTGCCTTGGCTTTGTACACCACGGTATCGAGCATAATCATTTCCCCATCAAGGGTATCGAATGTCCCGATGCCGATATCGCCTTTTTGTTGCAGTGTCGAGACAGGAATGAAGCCATCGTATTCGCCGAGCATCAAGGCATTGAGCAAGGATACCTGATAGAGCGTATCGTCTTGTTGTATTGTTGTTTTAGGAACCGACTGGCATCCGGTGCCAAGCACGATTATAAGCAATAGAACAGCCATACTGGCTGCAATCTTTCTGGATAATGGTTTCATAGTACAATCTCCCCTTCTTTCACAAAATTGTACGGTAGCAAGCGTTCGAACACAAGGAGAATAAGGTCCCTGGCAAAAGAATGGATTTCTTATGTAAGTAGGCGAAACCTGTTTTTGGGTGGAAACTTCCAAAAAACAACTATGAGGAGAAGCACATGGAAGGAACGGAAACAAAACAGGAGACAAAAGCTGGAGAAAAAAAAGAGACCAGCAAAATTACAAAACCAAAAGCCGCAATGCTCATCATGGCAGCGGCAGCAATGGTCTGCATCATGGCTTTCAGCTGCTATGGGTGTAGTTACCAGCCGATCAACCCACCTGATGCGCAAGAGGCCCAAGATAGTTTCAAGAAGCTCTATGCAACTTCCTGGCAGCTCGATACAGCTGGGATAACGACAAACCTGGAGGAATTCAATGATATGGAACTTTCTGCCATTGCCTTCGGGAACAGCAAAAATGAGGATGGTTTTGTTTCTACGATCCTGGAGTTTGCCGATATCCCTCCCTTGACTGCCCAACTGGGTTTCAAAGAAGACTATGGGTTTTATCTGAGAACCAACGGAGAGGATATTCCAGTGAAAGTAACCTATGCCCAGAGTAAGGACGGCAAGACTGAGACAGTTACCCTCATGGGGGAACAAAGCAACATATACTGCTACTACTTGAAAAAATAGGGATCTATAGCGATATTGGTACTATGCAAGCAAGAGAAAGAGTCCTTGACCCTTCTCGGATTATTCTTCTATTGTTTGTAACAAGGATATCAGCCTATGAAAAAACAACAAGAATTCAGCTTCCTCACGGAAGAAAAAACCATAGTCACCACCCCGTTTTTATTGGACCTGCTCGACTCTGCCCTCATTGAGAACATCCAAGCAGGCAATATACAGGCGGCGTACAGTGTAATGGACCTCAGTATCAATATCGCAGAAACCCTCGAAAAGAGGAGTTACAGTACCGATGAAGGGAAACAGATCCTTTCCTCGGTCCGTAAAGCCATGGAAAGCGGTAATGTCGCAACGGCAAAGCAACACATGATTGAATTTGCCCTGAAATAAACAAACGGATGCACAATCAAGCGGTAAGGAAGAACAACCTTACCGACTTTTTTTTGGAAAAAACTTCAGTCTCGTTACTCCAGATGCCTCTTGGCAAATTGTAAATAGCGTTCCCAGTCATATGCATCCATGTCGTGGTACCCGGTCTTCAAGTGATACCCGATTCGTCCTCCAAGCAAAGGATGCTCAGGCCTTGGCATGCTTTCTTCCTCGATTCCCATAGTCCCGAACAAGCGATAGGCTTCGCTTGCCGCAACGCAGGAGGCGAATTCGCTCTGTGGGTCAGCCCAAGCATCATTTGTCTTGGAGGAAACATAGACAAGGCGCGGAGCCAGCAGGGCCAGCAACATATGCTGGTCTACCGGTAGTTTCCCTTCGTTATCCGCATAGTGCCTATAGTTCTTGCAGAACCAATAGGGAAACCTTTCGGTAATATCCTTGATATGCTCCCCGCCCTTTCCCCTTGAAAGTGCTGCCCCAGTACATCCGGAACAACTGCTGACAGCCAAGGCGAAGCGCGTGTCCTGGGCTGCGCACCATAAGGCAGCCTTACCACCGCGTGAATGCCCGACCACCCCTATCTTCTCGGGATCAAGCAACGGATCGGCCAGTAGATAATCAAGTATCCTACTCAAAGCCCAAGCCCATGCACCGAGGGCTCCCCAAAGGTTGGAAGGCCTTTCTTTTTTATATTCGGGAAACAGTTTATGGAGTCCCAAAGAAAATCCTTCGTCATAATCGGGGGCAATGTCACTGGTAAGAACCACAGCTGCAGCAAATCCTTGGCTTACGATTGTCTCTGCCGGCCAGAAAGAACTGAGAAAGGATCGGGAAGGATCTGCATCGGCTATACCCCGGTTGCAGAGGGTCAACATTGTAGGAACGGGATGCTTTTTCCCAAGAGGGATGAACAGGACAAAGGCAAAGCTATGGGACAGGCCATTGCGGCTTACCGTAACCTCAATACTCTTGCGTAGAGCATTGCCTGACATGATGGAGCTTCCTTCCTGTTGGTCGGCCACCCTGTAGGAAACCTGTAATGATTGCTCATCAGGTACATTGCCATAGACTGCATCACGGAACAAAGAAAGCAGTTCTCTTCTTCTTTTGCTTTCCCACTCTTCTTTGGTTATACCCTGGGAAAACAAAGGGGGAAGAAGTCTGTCTGAAAGTGTTATAGTATCCATTTCATGTTTCTCTTTTGTCCCTTATGGTACCACAGGTTCAAATCTTGTCTAGCAAAATACCTAAAAATCAGACAGTAAGGAGTTCAACTATTATCTGATTATATGCTTGACAGAAAAGAGAAAGGGTTTATAGTACTTATTAGCAAATCGTTTTGCGTTAAATTTGCAATGTCTTGTTTTATGATCCTAAAGGAGGATTCTTATGAAAAAGATTTCTTTGCTATTGTGTGCCCTGATTCTCGCTTCTACCCAGCTTTTTGCAGCAGGAGCCCAGGAGACAGCGGCGAAAAAAGACGTCACCCTTTCGGTGATGTGGTTCAACGATGCCAATGAGTCGGAAGTGTTCATGAACACCATTGCCGACTACCTTGCTGCAAACCCGAATGTAAAGGTTGACCTGCAGGTAGTTGCCTACAGTGATTATGACCAGAAGCTTAAAATGATGATCAGCGGAGGCAATCCCCCGGACGTCGCCCGTATCACCACCAATACACTTTCTGTCGTCGTAGACAGTCTCGAACCCATCGATGGATATGTTTCTGACATCGAGGCTGTAAAGAATAGTTACCTGCCTTCCATGGTTGCCTTTGCCCTCAATAAAGACGGAAAACTTGCAGCCTACCCCACTGAGGCAACGGCAAACGGCATGCTGGTCAACAAGACAGCCTTTGACAATGCAGGAATCGATGTCGATGCGGTTAGCAAAACCTGGGACTGGGCCGAATGGGAGACCATCGCCAAGAAAGTCGTAGCAGCCAATCCCAAGATGAACTATGGCCTTGCCCTTGACTTCTCCGCCCATCGCTTCTCCACGTTGCTGTATCAGCAGAACGGCCATTTCCTCAATGCCGACCAAACTGCCATGGATTTCAATAATCCCGGTACTATCGACGCACTTAATCTGGTCAAACACCTGCAGGACACTAATCTTGTTCCCAAGAGCGTCTGGCTTGGCTCGGAAAATCCTGCTGAACTCTTCCAGGCTGGGTTGGTAGCCTGTCATATCGGAGGAAGCTGGAACATCAACACATACAATAAGAATGTCAAGGATTTTGAGTGGAAAGTCGTTCCGATGCCCAAGGGCAAAATCAATTCATCTGTTCCCGGCGGTAAGTTCGTCGCATCCTTTAAAGGAAGCGCCAACAAGGTCGAAGCACAGAAGCTCATGGCAGCATTTGCAGACAAAGAACATACTGCAAAATATTGTCGTGACACCTTCAACCTCTCTTCCCGTGTCGACACCCAGATTACCTATCCTTCCAACAGTGCTGATTTCGAAACGTTCCTCGCAGAGTTGAAAACCACCCCTGCTTTCACTGCAAACGAATGGAAAAACACAAGCTTCAGCAAGGCGAATTCCTATATCAAGGAACAGATCGCCCAAGTGTTGCTTGGCAACCTAACCCCTGAGCAGGCTGCAGAAAATGTAAATGCAAAGGGCAATACCTACTTCAAATAACCTCCCATATTGCCTTCCCTTTCTTTTATAAAGGGAGGGCAATTCTCCCTTTCATTCCCTGCAGATACCCTTTTGCAGTAGCGGAATACCTATGAAAAAACACGTAAACGGAAATTTCCACCAAACTTTGACCCCGTTGCTTTTCCTGCTTCCCAATATGCTTATCTTTGTAGTTTTCATCATCATCCCGGCTGTTCAGGGATTGAGGATGTCCTTCACCGAATGGGGTGTATTTACCGAGCCTACCTTTATCGGATTTGCAAACTTCAAGGAGCTTACCCACGACGAGGTTTTCTGGACAACCTTTTTCAACACGCTGACATTCTCGGTTTTTGTCGTTGCCTTGCTTATCGTCTATTCCATGGTTTTGGCCCTGTTACTCAACAGGAATGCCCACAAAGGGGAAAAGGTATTCCGCTCTTTGTTTTACATTCCTTCGCTTTTGAGCATGATCACCGTTGGTATCGCATGGCGCTTTATCCTTGGGGATGAGATGGGCATTATCAACTACCTGCTCAAAGCCTTCGGACAGCAGAGCATCCACTGGCTGACAGACAGTACCCTTTCCATGGCAAGTGTCATACTCGTTTCAGTCTGGGCTGGGGCAGGCTATTACATGGTCATTCTCATTGCCGGTCTGCAATCTATTCCCACCGAGCTCTATGAGGCTGCAAAGATAGATGGCTCGTCTGCTCCAAAGACGTTCTGGTACATTACCCTGCCTATGCTCAAGAGTACACTTCTGGTTGTCTTGGTTTTGGCAACTATCAGTTCTTTCAAAGCCTATGAACTTATCTTTGTTATGACCAAGGGGGGACCGGGGTATGCCACAAAACTCATTGTGCAACAGGTTTACCAGGTCGCTTTTATGGAAGACCGCATGGGCTATGCAAGTGCTATGAGCATTGTCCTGATGTTACTAATCAGCATTTTTACCGTGTTGCAGTTCAGCATCAGCGGAAAGGAGCAGGACTATGAATAGAAACAAAGGTTCAAACATCCTCTGGTATGGGTTGCTGGTCCTGATGGCTTGCGGTACGTTGTTTCCGGTCATTTGGGTTGCCTCCTCTTCATTCAAACCACAAAATGAACTATTTACTGTGCCTTTGACACTGATACCCGAGACCTGGACACTGGAAAACTATAGCGAGGCTTTCAGGCAGGGGAACTTTTTGGTCTATTTTACCAATACCGTCTTTGTCTCAGTGGTCTCCACCATTATCACGGTTTTAATCAATGTGATGGCAGGCTATGCCCTGGCGAAATATATATTCCCAGGCCGCAGCCTCATTTTCACCGTTATGATTTCAACGCTCATGATTCCGCTTCAAGTCATCATGATCCCAATTTTTCTCCAGCTCAAACGGCTAGGGATGCTCAACAGCCTGTGGGGCATTATAATTCCCCCGGCAGCGACCCCTACAGGGGTGTTCCTTGCCCGCCAGTACCTGGTGACACTCCCTGATTCCCTCATTGAGGCAGCCCGTATAGACGGAGCGAAGGAATGGTATATTTTTCAGAAAATCATCCTTCCTATGAGCAAACCGGTTATTGCCACCATTGCCATTTTCTCCTTCATGTGGAGATGGAATGACTATCTCTGGCCGTTGGTGGTCATAACCGATAACCGCAAACAGACTATCCAGCAGGCCTTGGCAAATTTTGTCGGTCAGCTCCAGATTAATTGGTCGAGCCTTCTGGCCATGACTACCATTGCTATCATTCCGGTCATCATTGTGTTCCTGGCCTTCCAGAGGTTCTTCTTCTCAGGTATTACGGCGGGATCGGTAAAAGGTTAACCTATGAAACATATCATTTACTCACTTACTTCTTGCACCCTGGATAAAGATCATACCGTATTGGCGACTGGCTCAGGCGGTATGCTCAGCATTCGGTTCTATTCCAGCGAAATCGTGAAGGTTTCCTATCTGTTTGAAGGCATTTCTATCGACCCTACGCTTGCCTGCTCAAGTGCTTACATGACAGAACCCTCACAAAGCCTAGTGTTTCACGAAAATCTCTTTTTGGAAGAAGAACCTACACTCTTTCGTATAACCTGTGAAGAGACTACGGTAGAAATTGAGAAATCACACGCTTTGGTCAGTATTTACCATAAAGGGGTGCTCCAACATGGGGGAAGACTTGGCAATGCCGATACGGTCGTACCCTCCTACCAGGTGCGGTGTTTTACCAAGGGAGGGGAAACGGGTTCGTTTTCCCGGTTCAATTTTCCCCTTTCCGGGGACGATGAGTTCTATGGCCTCGGAGACAAAAGCGGGTTTCCCAACCGTCGGGGCCGTCGATTTGCAATGTTCAACCGTGACTCTTTGGGCTATGATGCCTCCAATTCCGACCCCCTGTACAAGTCGATACCTTTTTTCCTGAAGGTAAATACCAAAGAGCAGGTTCTCTGCGGGTTGCTGTTCGACCAGACTCTGGTGAGAAATATTGACCTAGGTATGGAAAGTCCCTATTACTTCTCTGTAGAAAGCGATGGCGGTCCGTATTCCTTTGTTACTTTCCTCGGCCAGGGCTACCAGAGGGTTTTGTTCAATTACTACTGCATGACAGGATTTCCTTCCCTGCCTCCCCTGTTCAGTTTTGGGTTTTTCGGTTCCTCGATGAACTATGCAGAACCTGATGATGCCCAGCAGAGAATCCTGGACTATTTTGCCACGATCGAGAAACATCATATTCCCTGCGAAGGGATGTATGTGTCTTCAGGCTATTTGAAATCACCGCAAGGGAAGCGCTATGCCTTTTTATGGAACCGTAAGAAGTTTCCCGACTACCGCCAGTTTCTTACTTCTCTCTCAAAGAGGGGTTACAACCTGTGCATGAATATTAAACCGGGCATTCTCACTACCCACCCCTGGTATGGCCAATTGGAAGAAAAGGGCTATTTCATCCAAGACAGTAACGGACAAGCGTATCGCGAGTTTTTCTGGGGTGGAGAGGCTTCGTTCATAGACTTCAACAACCCTGAAGCAAAAGAATGGTGGAAGTCGCAGTTGAAAGAACAATATCTCGACCATGGTTGTACGGGCATCTGGAATGACAACAACGAGCTCGAACTTGAGGATATGGAGCTCGATGCCTATAAGAGCAAGGCTGTCTATGCGGTGAGGATGGCTGAGGCTTCCTTTGAGGTATTCAAGGAAAAACATCCCGATAAAAGGCCTTGGGTCTATTCGCGAAGCGGTAGTTGCGGAATCCAACGATTTGCCCGTACGTGGTCGGGAGACAATGTAAGCGACTGGAAAACACTGAAGTACAACCAGTATATGGGAATCGGGTTCGGTCTTTCAGGCCTTCCCTATTTCGGCCATGACCTGGGAGGGTTTTTCGGCTCTTTCCCTGAGGAAGAGTTGCTGGTGCGTTCCTGCCAGTCTGCAGTGTTCCAGGGGCGGTTTGTCATCCATTCTTGGAGGGAGGATGGCAATCCGACTGAACCTTGGTCTTATGCTACCGCCCTGGACCCGATCCGTTCCCTTATCGAGGAGCATTACCGGTTCATGCCCTACATCTACAGCTGCGCCTTTGAGGCAGCCTTGGAGGGTAAGCCTTTGGAACGGTCGTTGCACTTGGAGTTCCCCCAGGATGAGGCTATCAAGGGGAATGAGGTCAACTCGATGTTTGGGCCTTCTATCCTGAAAGTTTTGGTTACAGACAAAGGCAAAGAAACTGCAACAATATACCTACCGAAGGGAGTTGCCTGGTTCAATGCCGAAAGCGGGAAACGAACTGAAGGCGGTGTGGAGCTTACGATTCCGTATCCTTGTGATGGCAAGGTCAGATGGTTTGCACAAGAAGGATCTGCCATTGCTACGTCTCCTTTTCTCAAGCATCTGGACAAGGGTCTGTTCGACGTTGTAGAGTTCCTTATTTTCCCGATGACTAAAAAGGGAATAACAAGGACAACTACATACAGGGAAGATGATGGGCAGACAAGTCTGGATCTAGGGGCCTTCAATGAATGGGATTGTACGGTAGGGGATTCTTCCTTGGTTATGACCAAAAAGAAATCGGGGATAAGCGGTACGGGAAGGATTTTTCGATTTGTTGTGCCGGAAGGCTACACCATTGAAAACAAAAACTTTGCCCCAGAGAGAGTTATGACTTCGGAATCAGTAACGATTCATTTTTTCAGAACAATCGAGAGGTGACAAAGCCCTGTATAGGCTTTACACTAAATTTACCAAATCAAGGAGGGGGAGATGAGTTCACCTGTCACCATCATGGATGTCGCGAAACGGGCAAAGGTCTCCCCTGCTACGGTTACCCATACACTCAATGGGAAGCGTCCTGTCGGAGAAGAGACCAAAGCAAAAGTGCTCAAGGCAATTGATTCCTTGGGATATGTGCCTTCCTGGAACGCCTCAAGGATGAAACAAGGGAAATCGGGAATAATCGGCTGCCTTGCAGCCGATATCACCGAAACATTCGTCAACCAGATTGTCCGTGGCATTGAGCATGGACTGAGCGGTGGTGAATATTCCCTGTTCTTTGTCTCGGGCATTGAGTTTGGACATGACTTGAAGCGAGCATATGAGTTCCTCAAGAGCCACAAGGTCGATGGGATCCTGTTCTGTCATCACATTCCCCTCTGGCAGGATTTTTCCATCGATACGAAGAATGCTGACATTCCGATAGTATCGGTAAACATGGACACCCCGAATATGATTTCAGTGATTCCCGATAACTGCAACGGTGGTTATCAGGCTGCAGATCATCTATTTGGCTGCGGTATGCGCCACCCTGCCATGATTTGCGGACCTGAGGACAGGCTATCGGTCAAAGACCGTTTGTCTGGGTTCAAGAACCGGGTACGGGAACAGGGGTTGCCGTTCGATGAGACTGCCTTATATTTCGGTCCCTATGACTACGACCATGGTTTTACGGCAGCAAAGGACCTGATGGACTCGCATCCCCTCACCGATGGCATTTTCTGCGCAAATGATTACATTGCCGCAGGGGTTATTGCCAGGTTACAACAAATGAATATTGAAGTTCCCAGGCAAGTGCGGGTTTTGGGGTTTGACAACCGTGACTTCTCATCATTCTGGAACATTCCCATAACAACCTTTGAGCTTCCCCTGCAGGAGATGGGTATGCTGGGTATGAGCTTGCTGAGAAACTGCATAGATACCGGCACGTACATTCAAGAGAAACGGGTACTGCAATCGAAGCTGATACCCAGGAAGAGTACCAGGGGATAACCTTCCTTACAGGTTTTTGACGTACAGAAAACAATGCTGTGCTAGCATTTATATTGTGGTCATGTGCTGAAGGGAATAATATAAAACCAGAAAGGTCTTCAAAACAAAAGATGACTGATGATTTTACAATAAATGCCAGGAAACCGTTCCTTCCAAGGTATATATTTTACCCAGGAACGGACGCTCCCTTTTTGATCGAAACCCATTTCCTATTACCCTGTGGCATACTTTGAAAAGCTGAGATAGCTATTGTGCATTCCCGTTCTGCCAGAAAAGAGGCGGCTCCCTTGAAAATCTTGCCTAGAGACAGGAAATATCTGCAGGCAACCATTTTATGATACAAAGCTGGTTCAATTTGAAAAAACCGTAGCAAAGGTTTTCGATTTTTCCCAATATCCCATCACTACTGATTCTCAAGAACTATAGTAACTGTTCAAGCAACTTTTTTGCCTCAAGGATATCCTTAATCTGTTCTTCTCCAGAAATTTCCCGTTCAATAGTAATAGAACCGTCGTACCCGACTTCTTTCAATTTGGCAATAAATCGCGGATAGTCGACTTTGCCTTTGCCAAGGGGAACCTCTGCTCCCAATCGATGGCCATCAGTCGGATACTCGCCATCTTTTCCATGGACGCCCCTGACATACTTCCCAAACACATCCAAGGCATCAATGGGATTCGCTTTCCCATACATTAACAAATTAGCCGGATCAAGGTTGACCCCTACATTCTCACTGCCCAGATCCTGTAGGACCCGTTTCAGAGTCACAGGTGTCTCTTGTCCAGTTTCAAAAAGAAAATATTGACCGTTGGTTTTACATTTTTCGACTAAAGGCCTTAAAGCAGCTAGTACTTCAGCATAGACAGCATCATTAGGATTCTCACTCAGGAATCCTACATGGGTAACGACATCCCTGACTTGGATTTTCTTTGCAAAATCACAACCCTGCAATAAGATTTCCAGCCTTTGTGCCCGATAAGCTGTCGGTACAAGGCCTAAAGTAAGGGGGCCATCGTAGAAATCCCATACTTTGGGACCGTCCCATCCGCACCAGAAAGCAGTTATTTCCATTTGCTGAGAAACAACGGCCTTGTTGATTTTATCCGCCATAGCATCGGTGAAGGCGAGATGGTCCCAACATACCAGCTGGCAATTATCCATTCCCATTTCCTTGACCTCTACAAATTTTGCTTCAATATCTGTACCACTTTCCATGGTTACGATTACACCGATTTTCATATGATTTCCTCCTGATAATTAGCCCTTTACAGAACCTGCTGTTACACCACTGATAATTTTTCTTTGCATCAATGCGAAGAATAAAAGACTAGGGACCATGGACATGACAATACCGGGAAGTGCATGCTCCCAGTCGGCTGTCTGTGCAGAAAACCTCATATACAGGGAATTCTGAATATTCATCGCCGCTACTTTTCCCCCGACGATCAATTGGTTGGTTATTATATCGTTCCAAGTTGCCAATGCATCCAGAACTACAACCGTTACCAGAATCGGTTGCAATAGAGGAAGGACTATCTGGACATAGGTCCTCAGTTTTCCTGCTCCATCAATGCAAGCCGCTTCCTCCAGTTCAAGGGGAACGGTTTTTACAAAACCATGGATCATGAATACAGCCAAAGGGACACACAATCCAGTAGAAACAAGAATATACCCGATTCTAGTACCAGAGAGACCAACGGAACTGACAATTCTGGTTAGGGAAATCATATAAGATTGGAAGGGCACCATCATTGGCATGATGATTGCGAGAAAACAAACCCTGCTGAAAGCAGTCTTCGTCCGCGAGAGTTTGTAGGCACTCATCGGGGCAACCAGCAAAATCAAGACCACTGTAGAAACCGTATATAAAACAGTATTTCCCATCAAAGGGGTAAATTGAAACTTCACCCAAGTCTCTACGTACATTTTCAGCGACCATTGCTTGGGCAGGGAGAGAAAATGCTGCAACATATCATTATAGGGTTTGAAGGAATTTATGAATATCAACAGTAATGGTAGTAACCAAAAAATAGAGGCTAAAAGTATAAGTATTTTTCCAACAGATACTTTTTTACGACGTCTGATCATGCCTCAACCTCCTTGCTTTTGGTAATCTTCATCTGTATAAGCGTAACCAAAAGAACGAATACGACAAATATCAAGGACTTTGAGGTGGCCATTCCATAATTGCTCTTTGTAAAAGCTTCTTTGTAAATATTATACGCAACGGTTACCGTTGAATTTGCCGGTCCCCCTTTAGTAAAAACCAGAATAATATCAAACAGCTTGAAGGCAAACGTAAGGGAGGTGAGCAAGCAGATACTAATCGCGGGCATAATCATCGGCAACGTTACATGCCTGAATCGTTGCAATACATTTGCCCCGTCGATCGTAGCGGCCTCGATCAATTCCTGGGGCACAGACATTAACCCTGCGATATAATTGATCATATAAAAACCCAAGGTCTGCCAGACTGTCATGACAACAATGACAATGAATGAATTTCCAGGGTCTCCCAGCCAGCTCATACCAAACAACTCTATTCCCGTCAATTCATAAAGGGAATCAAAGCCAGGGCCAAGGATAAATTTCCAGATAAGACCAATAGCCGTGAGGCTGATGATATAAGGGATGTAGTACAAGGCCCTGCCAAGATTGGAAGTGGTCTTATTCTGTTGCAGGGCTAGCGCGACAGCCAAAGAAGCAATGTTTACGATAATCACATAAAATACGGAGAATCTGAGAGTAAACAAGCCTGATTTCCAAAAAAGCGTATCGCCTGTAAAAATATTGATGAAATTATCAAAACCTACAAACGTTATCGACTTGCCTATACCATTCCAGTCAAAAAAGGAGTAGTACAAGTTCATGAAAAACGGAATATCGGTTGCAAACAATACAAATGCCAAAGCTGGGAAAACGAATAGACCAAATATAAATTTGTCGGATATTTTAGTTTGTTTCATTGTTCTCTTTTTTTATGTACGATGGCTGCACCCCATTCATGGGATACAACCATCGAAAATCTAATTATTTGGCCCCATCCCAAAACTGCTGAAGATTCTTGATGACTTCTTTCTCTGACATTTGCCCAATCATATAGGCCTGGAGGTTTCCACCAAGAAGATCATAATACCCCAAGGGAGTACTGGTATGTATCCAGCTATTGGTTTTCCCGTCACTCAGGTAGGCACTTGCATCGTTAGCCAGATATCCTTTTATCTTCATATCGGTCTTTGCCCCAGGGACAGCCCCGACACCTTCACTCATCCATTTCTGACCTTCAGGAGAAGAAAGAATAAATTCTTCATATTCCTTGGCAAGTTCCAAATGCTTGGAATCCTTGTTCACAATATAGGTCCAGTTACAGGAGGATAAAAGGGTGGCATCTTCGCTCTTATCACTTACAGGGAACGGCAAGAACGCAAGGTTAGCTGCTGGATTGAAGGAATCCAAGGTCGACTGGCACCAATCGCCCATATGGATGATGGCAGCCTGGTTGTTTGCAATCTTATTTTCCGAGGTCTCCCAATCTACTTCCAGTGGTTTCTTGACTCCATATTTCATTACAAGGTCCAGGAACCTAAAAAGGTTGTGGATATTTTTCATATCTGCAAACTTCAATTGCCCATTATTGATTTTCTCAACTACACCTTTTGCACCAATGCTCTTATCCATCATGAAATGGGTGGCAACCTGCCCAAGAACCCAGGTTTCCTTAGAAGCAAGCGCAAAAGCAGGAATTCCTTTCGCATTCAATTTAATACAAGCCTGTTCCAGTTCATCCATAGTTTGGGGCAACTGGGTAATACCAGCCTGTGCAAACAAATCCTTATTATAAATCAGACCCATATTCTCAAAAGTCCAAGGGAGTGACATAACGTTGCCTTGTGCATCGAGGCCCGTATCCAATGCCGACTGTTTGAATTTGGCAAGTACAGTGCCATCATTTGACCAGTTATAGGCGTATTCGTAGTAATTCCTGGCTTGGGTTCCCGATTCAACATCGAATACATCCGGTATATCATTCGAGTTGACCCTTGACTGCAGGAGAGCCTGGGAATCATTGGCAGCATGTTGTACTTCAATCTTTACCCCCGGATGACTTGCCTCAAACTTCTTTACCATTTCGGCATATTGCTCCAAGCCATAAGCATGGGCATCAAATACCTGAAGAACAACAGCCTCAGGACCTGCTACGTTAGTGGTTTGTTCCGAACCTGTTTCTTTCTGTCCATTTGCAGAAACTCCCACCAGAACACAAACCAATACCAATAAAAACACAAAGCCTTTTTTCATTCCTTCCTCCCTTTCAATCTCCTCAAGAGATTGGATATCATTGTTTCTCTATGAACTTTTGCTCCTTGAATACCAGTCTTACTGCTTCAATTCCATCGGCAAGGGTAGCCTGTCCAATAGGTTTTCCCTCGGATAAACATTCAATAAAATATTTGATTTCCGAATAATAAGGGCCGATACTTTCGATATTGATCTCTGTCGATCCTTTAGAAGATCTATTTTCCTGTAAGGGTAAAGGAAAGCTGGTCTCTCCTTCTAAAGATTCAAACATAACCGTGGGTTTTTTCTTACTACTGAATTGAAGCGTCCCACGTTCAAAAGAGGCCTTGAAATAGGCTTCGAACGGGACATCGGGGGAAACATCCCAAAGGGCTTCAGCAGTTGCATGAACAGAACCGAATTGATAGCTGGTTATCACATGGTTTACCAAACCCGTAGAAAGTTTTTCCGCCTTGACCGAAATCGAGGAAGGAATACCCAAAAGGTATTGAAGAAAATCTACGTCATGCACATGCAAGTCGAGCATCACAGAACCACTCTTCTTTTCATCATGGAACCAATCCTCGAAACCCCAAAGAACGTCACCGCCCTTTCGTCCCATTTCAATAGATTGTAATTTTCCATAGAAATCGGTTTCAGTGATTTGTTTGAGATACTTATATTCCTCAAAGAATCTTAAGACTTGTCCAATCATTACCTTTGCACCTGTTCGCTTTTGAGCATCCAACAACCTTGAGCAATCCTCTTCGGTTATACAGACAGGTTTCTCAATTAAAACGCCAAGTCCTTTTTCCATTGCCTGGATGGCATGGTCAGTATGCAAGTAACTGGGAAGACAGATGTGTACGGCATCTATTTCTTCTTTATCAATTAGATCAAAACCCATCGAATACGTAGTAGCCTCAGGCCACAGCTCCTTGGCTTTGTCCAGGAAATCCTTCCTGCAGTCAGCTAGTGCAACAACTGCAACGGCATGGTCTTGGGATAAAGCCTTCAAGGCTTTGTTGTGCGTGCTTCCCATGCCGCCACATCCGATAAGTCCTATCTTCAACACAGTATTCTCCTTTAATTAATAAGTCCATTGTCTTTACTAATTAAAATAATTGTATGGCTATGTTTTTGATTTGTCAACCTTTATATTTTTACAGAAAGTCGAAAAAATGAATCACCCAATATTATGGCCAGCAATACTGCGTTTTTATTAAAAATTCTTTTATCGCAATGAACAGTCTTTCTGATTTAACCTATGAATAAAGCATTGTTTGATGTGTCAGAAAAATCGTAATAGGCATCAAAGAAATAACGCATTGCACCCTTGAGGTAGGAACTGCTATCAAGATTGGTATAGCGGATAAGAGTATAGTCGGACATCTGGCTGAATCCTTGTTCATGCAATGAGGTTTGAACCTGGGAAAGAAACAAATCGCCCAGATGCTGGCACTTGCCTCCAAGAACTATTAGACGGGGATTTATGATGCAGACTACGTTCCGTAAGGCCTGTGCAAAATCCGTAGCCAAGGAAATGATTACTTTTTTTGCAGTTTCACTTCTCTTTTCCATGGCAGAACCCAAATCCTCATAGGTCAGATATTCCGGAATTTCTTCCTGTGTATTTTCAGAGAATTGTTTAAACCGTTTCGATAAATTGCATTCCCCGATTTCGTTTTCCAGGCAACCTTTGTTTCCACAGGCACAGGGAGCACCATCAGGATCGATTGAATAATGTCCAAATTGCGTAAAGGCACCATTGGCCTTACCTAGCATTTTACCTTGGACAAACAGCGTAGCCCCGATACCGAGATTGAAATTAATGAAAGCATAATCCTGCACCTGGATATCGGTGTAGATTTTCTCTGCGTACGCATAACATGCGGTGTCCTGAAGGATTGCCAGCGGATATTGCTTACAGGCGTTATGTATTTTTTCATAGATTACTTTGGCATTCGTGTCATACAGCCCCAAGGTAGTGGAGTAAAGCACATTATGGAAGGAGTCTATCATTCCAGGCAACACCAAACAACAACCCAGGATTTTATCCTTGAATGCTTTTCTGATGCAAATTGCCCTAAGATTCTTTATCGTTTCCGGAATAAACTGGTCTTTGTCTTGAATATGCTCAATTTGGGAGAATACTATATCTCCATTGAGATCAACGACATGGAAAACTATGGTATTTCTGCTCCAGGTAATTACAGGGACAAAATGGCTTCTCTCTTTGACAAACAGGGACGAAGGACGCCTTCCAACCGTTTTGGTTACCTGTTTACCGGTATCCTCAATAAACGACTGCGCTATAAGTTCTTCAACCAAACTCGATATGGTTGTTTTGCTCAAGGAAAGCCGTTTGGCAATTTCTGCACGCGAAATGCCTGCTTCGTCCCATATGAGAGAAAAAACTGCTTTCATGTTTTTTGCTTTCATTACCTGTTGGTTCAGCAGTTCCAATTTTCCACTCCCTCATTGTAGGCATTTGATTTTCTTGCCGCTGCATCTCTACGTGGACTGCTGGCATTGCTCAAGGTATCACAGAAATGAGATCCTGACACATCCTTCACCACTACCCTTTCTTTGATACTTTTGAAATTATATCATACTTTCCCTATTATTTCGCTGGAGAATCAAGAGAGCCTTAAAACAGATAATTTTGCAGTTCGGGATACTGTTTAATCCTTACCCCCCTTTTGCCCTTCTTTACCGTAGTCTGCATGGGTTTTGAAAGAGCCCGGCTTTTCTTTCATTCATAATCCCTTGCCGTACTTCCCTGCTGGATCAGCATAATTGTCCAGATAATGCCAATTCAAAATCACCTCTATAGTTCAGCAATTGGCTTTGATACACCCAAAGAAGGGACAAAGGAACTAGACGCTTTTTTTTTATGAAAATCTTTCACTGGGAAATTGGCTCCCCCCTTTCAGGGAGAGCCAATTGTTGTAAGTCATCATTGTCAGATACAAGCAGAACCTTTTAGTAGAGTAGGAAGATTCCCTATCTGCCGCATCGAAAAACTTCCCATCAATATGCTAGCTATTGATAGAATCCAGGTAATATTGGTAGGCTTCCTTGTCCGTAAAGCCTTCATGTACGATCTTGCCGATAGAAAGGACCATTTCCAGGCTATGTTCGCTCTGGAAGATGTTGCGACCCATATCAAGTCCGCGGACTCCACCCCTAATTGCATTGTAGGCCAAGGACAAAGCCTCGGGTTCAGGGAGTTTCTTCTCACCAGCAACTACTTCCTCAAAATTCTCACAATAATAGGTCTTGATGATATTGACACCCATTTCGGCGACAATACGCGTGGCAAGCTTGAAGAAACGGTCGGTCCGTTCCATGGCTTTGCCTACGGCCACGGCACCGATGAACGTCTGCACAGCAACGCAATCTGCGTTCATGCGGATAGAGTCTCCCATATCGACAGCATCACTTCAGGGCTCAAGTCCTCATTGATTATGGACGAACAGGACGAAACCCTCAAGGCGATTGCGTTCTTGCAATCGGGGGAAATGCAGGTGCGAAGCGCACCGCGTGTTCCCATCAATACATCAACAGCGGGCAAGAGTTTGGGAATAACCAGGTCCAGGCGTTCCAGCCCTGCAGTCGATCCCATGAAATATCCATGATTGAAGGCAAACATGACTGTATTCCCGCTCTTAGGATCAAAGATATTGGACAAATGTTTCTTCACTCCCCAATCCAGATTATTACAACCCTTCACATAGAATGCCTTCTGGTTACCAAATGCGGTATCGATCTGGTAATCCTTGGCAACTTTCAATCCATCTTTATCAGCCATTTTGCTTATTCTCCTTCAATGAAGGAATGGCCATCGCAAGGCGATAGCCATCCCTGTAATACATACTCTTAGAAATTGTAATTGTTCATGTTGGCTTTGGTGAATTCTTCTACCATACCGATGTCTGGTACGTCGATCTTGTCTCCGACCTTGAGGGTGTTTCCGCTTGCAAGGTAGTAAGCGAGGTAACAACCCAAAGAACCCTGTACCTTACAATCCCAGAGACCCCAACGGGTGAGTACACCGGCGTTGCAATAGTCTTTCATGGAATTAGGACTGGCGAAACCAGTGATGGAAACGTCATTGGCATCCTTTTTCAGATTCTGTGCAGCCTGAGCTTGACCAGGAAGCGCCATCAGGATTGCTTCACTGGCAATCTGCCAGGAATTCTGGTCGGCTACGTTAGCCTGTGAATAGTGCCATGTATATTTGATTGTATCTTGCCAAGGATTTCAGGAGTTCCCTGTGATACCATGACAGTTCGGGCATCGCCAGAAACATCAGAATCCCAAGTCACAACCTGTAAACCGGCTTTCTTTGCATCACGCATGATGTCATCAAGACCTGTGGCATCGACAGAGGATACACAGATAGCATCTGCACCGCTGTTGATTGCATTGTCAATGACTGTGACCTGTTTGGCTACAAAAGCCTCGGGGCTACCGTCATACTTTACGGTATATCCATGGTTGGCTGCGTATTCTTGGGCACCGACATTTGCTGATTCGAAGAAAGCGTTACCGGTAAGTTTGGGAACAAACACAACGGCAAGGAGGATAATCAGATAGAACCAGGTAAAAGAGTTGAGAAACCCATCCTCGGCAATCCACTGGAAGACCGCCTCATAGGACTCTCTTTGGAAACACCTAAGTCCCTTGACAATATCATAGGGGTTGCAGCGGGAATTCCCAAGGTCGAAGCAATCAAAGCAGTGCTGAGAGGAAACTACCTTGATGTATTGATCACTGATATTGCGACTGCAGAAAGATTACTGGAGGAATCTGATGAGTAATCGGTACCTATTGGCCTTGAATACGGCATGCATTCTACGGCTGAAACGGACCATCAGTCTGCGATTTACGGGACAGATTCCGTTAGTGCGGGACAAAGCCCACTAGACATTACATCCGACAGGGTTGTTTTATCAGAATTATTTACCGTTTTGACCTACAGCAATAAAAAGCAAATATCCGTTGTCCACTATCTCTCTAGTAATGGCATCTCCCAATACCCTTGAGCCAAGTTGTGAGAAAGAAATCATCAACAATCTTCTGCTCCCAGTTCCTGGACGGAAGCTGGTATACCCGACATGGCAGAGCCGAAAACCTGCTGGCATTCCCTGCTAGACAGGATCAAAGTACAACGCCTACAAGATAAACATCAGAGCTGTGCGGTTGATGAAAACCATAACAGGTCAATACGTGAGCTCTATGGATTGAAACTGAGGAATCGCAGTACAGGCCGTTTTGCTTCGGCTCCGACTGTTTCGAGATGGCTGATGCTACCCCTTTCAGGCTGTTCCACTATAGTTACCCACAACGATGCTGATTGATTTTCTTGAACTGGATTTGTGATTTCCTCTGCATGGTGCAGGCTCTTTAAGCGCACAGAATATTCATTTTGCTTAGAAAGAGACTGTCCCGTCCCGACGGAACAATGTCCCGTTAATCGTAGACTTGCGTCCCGTTTATGACGCAGAATGTACGGCATGTTATCCGCCATATGAGGGCTGCACCCGGTATGGTGACCGAATATGGAAGGAGAAATAGATATTCATTGTTCATGAGAATGAGAAGCAATACAGGTTTGGTGACAGTGGTTCCAAATATCTGATGAAGGGTCCGAGGATGAATTTCGCCATTGTTCAGTTCCAGCCTGGCCTGGATTTCAAGGCACATCTGCATCATGTGATGGAGGAAAACTTCTATATCCTTGAGGGTACTGTCGATATCGTGGTAGATGGTAAGGTCTACACGCTTTCCCCTGGGGAACTCATTCATATTGAGCCGGAAGAAGTCCACTATGTCATCAACAACGGGCCTGATGTAGTAAAGATGATTTCCACCCTTGCCCCGTATAAAGAAGTAGATAAAGTCGATGTGGAGAACTACACGTACCAAGGAAAGTGAATAAAAGGGAAACCCAAGCGCAAAAAAAGATTCCAGTAGCAAAGCCGGAATCTTTTTTCATGTCCAGTTTCTCTATTCTTACACAAAGCTGGTTAGGTTTCGTATTTTTCCTGAATGATAATTTTGCCATATATATGCGCCAACCCAACAGAATCGAGTAAGACCGGGGAGTTTTTCAAGCGTTCCAGGTTTACCGAATCCACCAACATTTCAAGGACCTTGCTGTCCTTCGACTGAGGGCATTGGATATCCAGCTTCTCCAATAGGGATTGGAACCAGGAAATTGCCTCGTGGGGAGTCCCATTGCAAAGCATCCGGGAAATATCTTCGAATATCGCATTGAGATATTCCTGTCCCCTTTTGTCGACGCATTTGTCCAGATTATTAACCATATACCCCCAGACCAAAGGCAAACAGATTGCAACAGCATGCCCGTGGGGGATCTTGAAAACCGACGTCAGCTTGTAGCTCATCGCATGGGGGGCCGTAGTCTGCGTTATGTTTATCGCCCTCCCCGCCCAGTTGGAGGCAAGCAACATCCCTTCGTTGGCTTGCGGCGTATTGAGCAGGTACTGGTTGTAGTGTTCTAGGAACAAGGCTACGGCCTGTTGGGAATATTCCCTGCTCACGGGCGTGGAATTCACCGACCACCACGATTCGATTGCCTGGCAGAGGGCGTCGAGCATAGTACATTTCTTCTGGTAAGGTGGCAATCCATCCAAAACGCTCGGTTCAAGGATTGCATAGGAGGGAACCAGGCTGTCATGGGTGACCGACTGTTTCTCACCCTTGTAATAGATTACCGCGTACCTGGTTGATTCGCTCCCCGTCCCCGCTGTTGTTGGCAAGGCAATCAGGGGAACCTTGTTTTCCTTGTACTCCTGCCTCAGATACAGCGAACCTGACTCCATGGAACTGAAAAGCTTGATGCACTTGGCCACATCGATACTGCTCCCCCCTCCCACGGCAACGATACAGTCGCATCCTTCCTTGCAAAAGAAATCGACTCCCTTGCAGACATCCTCATAACGCGGGTTCGGCCCGAAGGAACTGAATACCGAATAAGGGATTCCCAGGTCCCCAAAGTGCCTGGCAATTGCCAGGGAATTGAACGAGGAACCGCATACCAGCAAAAAATGCTTGCAACGGTATCCTTCCAATACGGTTTTGAGTTTCAGGCAAGAAGGGTCGCCTACAAGGATAGTCTGGGCGCTCATACCCTCAAGGCTCCCATGAAAGCTTCCTTGTTCTGCAGGGGTGTGGTATCGGGGCGCATAAGGTCCTCCCGGGCACCGGTGCTCACGAGTACCTGAATGAGGGCAGGTTTCGCAATGGCGCCGAGACCTGAGGCTAGCAGGACTTCCAGGTCTGCCCTCGTTTTCAAGGTTACGGCACTTGCATATCCACAGGCTTTCGCAATGGTTTCGAGGTCAACCTTTCCTGCAACGGTGGGCATTCCCCCGACCGATTCGTGGGCCTCGTTGTTCAGCACCACGTGGATGAGGTTTTCCGGTTTCATCGTCCCGATGGTAGCCAGCCCACCCATATGCATGAGTGCAGCCCCGTCCCCGTCAAGGCACCACACGGTCTTTTCACTTTCCTGCAGGGCAACTGAAAGCGCAATGGCACTTGCATGACCCATGGACCCTACGGTCAAAAAATTATGCGAGGAGTTTTCCGGTTTGTTTTTCTTGCAATACTCGAACAGCTCCCGCGATATCTTACCGGTGGTGGAGATGACAAAATCGTCAGTCCCCATCCTCTCGGCCAGCAGCCCGATGGCTTCCTCCCTCCCAAGTTCCTCGTCATGCCCCTCAAAGGTACCGCTTCCTTTCTGGAATGCACCCTTACGGACTACCAAAGCTACGCTTTTCCCTTGTGACAGGGAAGAGGAAAATGTTTTTGAGAACTGGTTTATGATATCTTCAAGGGTGGTTTCCTTGCTTACGACCATATGTTCTATACCCAGGACAGACAGCAACTGCTCGGTTATCTCCCCCTGCTTTACATGCTGGGGCTCGTCATGAACCCCAGGCTCACCCCTCCATCCCACCAGGTATATGACAGGGATCCCGTACACGGCTGGGTCTGTGAGGGAGGTGGCAGGGTTCACCGCATTGCCAAGCCCGCTGTTCTGCAGGTAGACAAGGGGAACCTTACCGGTTGCCAGGTGGTAGCCGGCTGCCAGGCCCACGGCATTGCCTTCGTTCACGGAGACGATGTGCCGCTTCGAGTTCACCCCATAGCGCCCATAGACTTCCTCACAGAAGCTCTTCAAGAGGGAATCGGGGACTCCCGTAACGAAACCTACATTGATTGTTTCAAGATAATCCAAAAAAAGGGATGGGTCCAACATGACAAATGCTCCTATTCTGCACCGGGTATCAATGTGATGATATCCTTGATCGACATACAGTTCTCGCTCGCTTCCTTGCACCTTCCGTTTTCCAGTATCAACTGGGCGGTACGCTGCATTGCAGGAAAGGCACTACGGATGAGATGGTTGGCATAGATGACCACGCGTACGTTATGTTTGGCCAGCTCTTCCTCGTAGACGCTATTGAAAGAAGAGGGAACAACCACTATGGGGACATGGGGGAATTGCATCCCAAAGGTATCGCAGAACTCGAATATCTCCGCAGGGTCTTTCTTCCGGCTATGGATCATAACCGCGTCGGCACCTGCACGGACGTAGGCACCCGCCCGTTTCAAGGCGTCCTCCATCCCCTGTTCGAGGATCAGGCTCTCGATACGGGCAATGATCATGAAATCCTTCGTCTGCTGGGCCTGTTTGCCCGCGGTTATCTTCCGGCAGAAATTCTCTATGGAATCCTGTTGCTGGGCAACCTCGTTACCGAACAGGGAATTCCTCTTGAGCCCTATCTTGTCCTCAATAATGACAGCGGACACCCCGATGCGCTCCAGCGTCTTCACGTTGAACACGAAATGCTCGAGCAATCCGCCGGTATCGCCGTCAAGGATGATGGGCTTGGTCGTCACTTCCATGATCTGGTTGATGGTATCGAGGCGGGAGGACATGTCGACTAGCTCGATGTCCGGCTTACCCTTGGCCGTTGAGTCGCAGAGAGAGGAAACCCACATGGCATCGAACCCTTCCAGCCTGTCTCCCTTGACAACCCGCGTATTCTCCACGATGAGGCCGGAAAGCCCGTTGTGGGCCTCAAGCACTCTGACAACCTTCTTGATCCTCAACAGGTTGGAAAGACGGCTCCGCCTGGTTTCGGGCAGGACACCTTGGGAGTCAATCTTGCCCCTCAGCTGCTCAATACTCACCCCTGCAGTATAGGGGTATTCCACCAGTTCCCCGCCCCATTCACCGAGCAGGGCGATGACTTTTTCCCGCATCGTGCTCTGGACCCCGGTCCTCCAGTCATCCCCGTGCACCACGTAGTCGGGTTTGACCTCCCTCAGGTTCTTCTCATAGTCCAGCGTTTCCTGGACCAGGACATGGTCAACACCCTTAAGAGACCCTATAATCCCCATACGCTGCTCTAAGGGCATCAGCGGATAGCGTTTGTATTCGGCGATAGCTTCGTCGGTAAGGACCCCCACATACAGTTCCCCGAGTTCGCTTGCCTTGTTCAGCAAGTTGACATGTCCAACATGGATGATGTCGGCACTCATCGCTACATATACTTTCTTCATCTTTATATCCTATACCTTGAACCCAAGAAGTCCCCTGGCCCTGGCCAGGTCCTCCTGGTTGTCCACTTCCATGCACAGCAAACCTTTTGCATCATAGGTTCCCAACTGAACCCTTCCCAGTATCGAATTGAGGGCATTCTCTGCATATACATTGGTCTGTCCCCCAAGGCAGAAAGAATGTATCGCCCCCTGCCAGGCAGCCCAATCGGTACCGAGAAGCTTATACAGAGGCTGGCATGCAAGGCAACCATCCCCGAACACATCGATGCCTATCTGCTTCACCAGCCCATCGTCACCTATCCTGGCCTTGAAATCCTTCTCGGGAATAGGGGCAAGGGAATCGACGACCACCGTACTCTTGGGAGCCTCCATGACAGACTGAAGAACCTCACCCGAGAACAACAGGTCCCCGTGCATCAGAAGGATATCTGATGGGAAAACCATGCTACAAAGCTTATCCAGTGATACTATGTAATTCGTGGTATCGTATTCCTCGTTATAGACAAACCTGATGGCCATTGAAGGATACTTGTCCTGCAGGTATTGCTTTATCTTGCCTTCGAGATATCCTGTCGTGATGATAATATCGGTTATCCCGCACTCAGCCAGGCGGTCAATCTGCCTTGACAGGAGGGTGTTCCCAGAGTCCAAGGCAACAAGGCATTTTGGATTGCTGGTTGTCAGTTCCTTCAGGCGCGAGCCTTTGCCTGAATTCAATATAATTGCTTGCATTGCTAAAAGACACCCCCATTGAAAAATTCATTTTCGATTCGCATTCACAACCCCAGTTCTTTTTGTTTTGCTGCTAGATAGTCAACAATCTTTTCTCCACTATGTCCGCGAAACTGCCAAGCAGTTTCCTTTGCTTGCAGTCGGTTTTTGGTAAGAGTCTCATTTTGCACAGTATCAAGTAACACCTCTTTGATAGTAGGAAAACTGCTCTCTATCAGCTCAACGCCAATCTCTGGCAAAATCTTAAACTTCCAAGGCTCTTCATCTATACTTCCCCCATCATAAGGCCGATCATCAAAATTCGCATTGACATACAAAAATGGACGATCTAATAAGAAAGAGTAATCAAAAATGACCCCTGAGAAATCTGAAATCATGATATCAGATCGAAAAAGTGTTCCAATATTTTCCCTAGAATAATTCCACTCAAGATTACTACTTGACGCATACCGTCTCTGCAATCTCTCTAAAACAGCTTTCTCTGATTGTATAGATTGAGGATGAGGACGTACAATAATTTGGAAACCGGTCTCCACAAGTGGATCAAGCAAACGCTCTCCATATTTACTCAGAATCCCATTACTTCCCCAAGAAGGAGCTACAAGAACGGTAAATAAGTGGTTCTCATCTGGCTCAAAGGTAGAAAGTTGTTGATTGAGCATATCCAAATACGTGCATCCGACCACAACAAGTTCTTTTTTCGCTATTCCCCGTTGCTCTTCTAAAATGCGAATATGGGCTTCTTGATATGTACCTGAAAGAAATACTGAATCAAAATAATCCAATCCGAAGAGTCTATATGAAGTAGCATCGGCCACAGAATGGAGAACATGGGCATAATGTTTGACCCCCCTTGATCTCTTAAGCTGGTAGACATCAAGGCCTGGGGTGGTCATAAGGCAGATATCAGCCTCAAGAAAGTTCAGACGAGTGAAAGCCTTATTCCCTTCCCCGATAAATTCACCGTTTATATAGGAATATGGGTTCGAAAAGAACGGGTCTTTCTCAGCTGATGTAAAATACATGACAGAAATTTGTCTCTTCTCGAAGGCGTCAAGGATAGGTTTGAAAACACTCCAGTATCGCTCACTCTCAGAGTAGATAACAAAAGGATACCTATTCTTATTTGAAGCAACAGCCTTTCCTCCGGTGAGAAAAAATTTGACCTTTATCAGCGCTGCCTTGGCAACAAAATAGAGCATGGTAACTAAACCAATGATGATAGAGAACAACATACTTCCCGTTCCGGGATCTATATACAACAGCAACATATGTAAAAACCACCTTACTTAACGATAATAGGACTCCAATTAGTTTCAATGGAGATGTCATCATGAACCGTAAAACTTCTTGAATAATCAAAGGAAAATTGGGTTCCAAGGTTTTTCTTGGGATCCCAGGAACCGGTATAAACCTGGACCTTTTGCTTCTGGACACTTTCTAGAAGGTTCTTTCCCGTAAATGGGTTCACTTTCGAAACTTCTAGATTTTCAATGGCGAGCTGAGGAAGGTCAGCATTGGTCATAAAAGTGGAATCTGTCCTTAGTCTATCTTTTGAATTGAAATCCTTAACGAGAAGCAAGGGGTTATACCTACTATAGTCGTTCATGGCATTATCGAAATCTTTAAATAGCGGGTTGAATAAATCCTTGCCGTGGTCCGCAACGATAAAAATACGAGTATTATCATACATCCCGTCTTTTTTTAATTTTTCAAGCCATATGCCAATACGCTTGAGGGCAGCAACATAGACATGGTAGGTGGCAATATCTTTTTCACTAAGCCTAGTCATTTCATCAAAAGGAGTAGAGATATCTGTTACCCTACTTCGTGGTTCATACTCCGGAGCCTGTAAGAAGACCGGGCTATGAGCTGTTTGATTATCTATAAATGTATAGGTGTTTCCTTCGGCTGTATAATCAGTAATGGAATCCAGATAATAAAGAGTCGAATATGAATTTAAAAAAATATCAATATCTTGCGAATTTTCATCCACTAAGAAATATCTGCCAGTATCATATATCGTTTTTCTAAGCAAAGGTGCCAGGGCCTTCATCAGGGAAAACATAGGAAGACGCTTTTTTATGATTTTGCTTTCAGCATTTGTATTCCAATCCAAGACGTCACTGAAATCTTTCTTATATTGGACAGCATATTTTCCTTGAATATTCATTACCTTAATTTCAGGATATGGCTTGAAAGGAGTATAATCACCTTCCCACTTATAATTACAGAATGGAGGATCAGTTACGGTGACAGAATATCCTGCATCGAGAAAAAGCTTAGGCAAAACGAGGGTAGCCTCATTATGTTTATCTACAAGTTTTTCGTTATCCCGTTTATTGATTTCTCCTGGGGTATACTCATAGCCTCCCATCATTGCAGGGGCCCCATATAAAGTATCAGTACCAAAGGATACAGTATTCGGGTAATAAACAAATCCATCCAGCTGTTCTCTCAATTCTGGAATTTGTTCAAGGGCATAGGGGAAATAAGCATTAATAGCGCGATCAAGGAAGAGAACTACTACGTTCTTTCCTTCTTTTGAAAGATGAAAAACAGGTTTCAATCCCTCTACATCACTTCCTTTTGCTTGATTTTCCAACACATTCTGTTTGTGTTCCGTAAATTCCTTCTGAATGGTCATAGTATTCAACATACTTGCAGCTAAAGTGGTGATGGAAAGAATGAGGAACAAACCAGAGAGGATTTTATACCGTCGTTGCTTTACAAGCACCCCACATATGATAAAACATATCACTCCCACCAAAAAAGGAATTACTATAAGAGAGAGAGACGGGGTCAATACTGTAGGATTCTCAAACTCAAGATGAGTACTTACAGTCCCATAATTCCCTCTGAACAAAAACACATTGAAAAGCGATACGAGGGATAAGCACGCAAACAGATATGCAATTATGGCTTTTGCTTTCTTCGAAGCTAACGCATAGATGGCTGAAGGCCAAACACAACAGATTCCAAAGAAAATGATAGCAGTTGAATACACATAGGACAAAGGGTTTTCCACATTACCGAGAAATGAGAATTCAATAGTTGAAGATGAAATAAGGTTGGAAGGAATTAAAAGCCCACAAAGGGCCCAAAGAATAAGACAAGAAAGAACAAACAGGAGATTCCTTCCTTTACGATTCTCTGCAAGGCTAGCAAGAAACGTAATATACATAAAATCAATGAAACGGAGAAACAAAGGGATAATAAGTATTGCGATACACCCTCCGATAAGTACTATTCTATTGGCAAAAGATAAGGAGGGGTGTGCAATACTAATTGCGACAGTTATTCCAATAGATGCAAAAACAGCACAACCATATAAGGCCTTGAGAGGACTCTTCAACCTATAGAAACAATTCTTTACCAGCGAGAAAATATTATTCAAAGTCCAGTAATAGACCAACCCTGCAGGGGAATTATAGAGCAGGATCATAAACAAGCCAGCCATACCATACAGCTGTACTTTATCCCGCAGGGGAAATCCTTTGCTATAAATAATTCCGGCAATTACATTGATAGCGGTCATCAATATCGGCAGGACATTGAAAGAAATGCCACCGATAGTAAGAAGTCTGTCTGGTTGTCCTAAGTCTGAAAGAAAAAAGAAGCTCTGGCCTTGCAACTGGGAAAGATTGGATAGGAAATGATAGGCTGCAATAAAAAAAGGGACCTGAATCATCAAACTGATGGAGCTTCGGAGAGCATATGCAGGATGATAATGATTCTGCCTATAGTAGGTAGAGAGAATCATGTACTGCTCATCACCTTTGAATACAGCCTTGATCCGATCAATACCAGGTTTCAGCTTTATACGGATATCCCGTTCTCTCCTCTGGAGGGAATCGGCAATATTATACAGAGGTAAGGCAAGAAGACTAATAACGATACTAATCCCAGCTATCGCAATCCCGCTATTATCAAAGCTTTTTAAAAAGAAAACATAAATTAATTCAACCAATAACTCTAAAGGATAAACTACTATATTATAAATAAAAGCACCCATTTAAAAATCACTCCAAAGGCCCATATAAAAATATTTTCGGAAACCATAACTTAAACTTTAACAACACTATAACATAGTTCAAATTTCTAGGGTGAGTTAATTACTAACCTGGGAACTTCCAATGCTATAGTAGTCTAATTTTCTCACAATAAACCTACAGACATCTTCACTTGCCTGTCCTGTTTCCCGAGTTTTATAGAAATCGAGTATCTGTTCACAATTTTCCTTGCTATCACGATGCGGAAGATCCTTAAGAATTGAAATTAGTTCTGCTTGCGTCTGGGCAATCCAAAAGGGTGAATTATCCAAATCGAAATAGAAAGCCCTGTCATGTGCAAGGTAGCTTTCCCTGTCATCTTGAAAGAGAATCAGAGGACGCTTGGTGAGGGCAAAATCCCCGGCACTTGAAGAATAATCAGTTATAAGGATATCAGCAATTTGCAACAGGTCTGCCATATCCTCATGGGAAGATACATTGATGATTCTCGTAGATTCCGGTATTCCACCCAAACCAATTACTTTGTTATGGGCACGAACCAACATGTTCCATTTCACTCCTGTGGAATGTTCAAGAGCATCGAGAACTGCAATCATATCAAATTCTTGGACTTCTTGATTCTCCTTTGAATGGGTGGCCTTTCGCCTCAAGGTAGGAGCATAGAGAATATATTTTACCTCTGGATCGAATGAAAGCATACGTTTTGTCTGGTTCACTGATTCCTTATCAATGTGGACTAATTTGTCATTCCGTGGAGTACCAGTCTTTAATATCTCACCAGTATACCTGAATGCCGATCGGAAAACAGACTCAGCAAAATCAGACCCGGCCAAAGTTAAATCACACGTAGTTGTTTCGGGTAATTGATTCTTCTTTGAACGGGGATTACAGTCATTCAAAATCTTCTTGAAGCCTCTGTCACCGTGCCACGTCTGGATATATATCTGGTTCTTCCCTTTATAGGCCCAATAGGGCTGAGTATCGTTAAATACCCAGATCCGTGCCGTAGCAAGCTCATAGACAGCACGTAAACTCCATCGTTTTGCAATCTTTAGATAGGAAGGAACCAACGTTCGTTTCTGTTCAGGGTTGTTGAATAGCCAAATTTGTTCTATGGAAGGATCCATGACATGCAAGTGTTCCGATATTGCCTTTGGGTTGTCAGAATAGGAACCGCCAGAAAAACTGCAAAACACCACTTTACGGGGATTTAGGGGAAGCATTGCATGAACGAGATGCATTAAACCAAGTTTTAATTTTATTGAATTAAACATTGCCTTTTCTCGCTTTCTTCTTACGAAGTACTGCAAATGCATCTTGTATCGATCCTCGGTTTGCCAGATAGACAATGCTGAGAAAAACCAAAAGAACAACAGCCTTGTAGACAATATTGCCAAATGAAATTACATTTGCATACCGTGTATAACTAAAATAGAGACCAGTTACAAGAAACAACACCGTAAGCAATGACAATCCAATAAAATGGCCAATATTGTACCCTATTTTATCAAACTTATTGGAAATCCAGACAACAATACCAACCCTGATAACCATCGCAATGGCATCAGCTGCAACGGACCCGTACATCCCATATTTTTGAATTAAAAAGTATGATAAGGCTACATTAACCAGGCTACTGGTTACCGTTGCCGTGAATATATATTTTGATGCCTTTTTATAATAAAAGAGAATATTTATATAAAAATAATAAGGGGTCTTCAGGGAAAACGTGATAACAATCAGCGGAACCAGTTTCCAGGATTCTTCATATTGTGAGCTTGCCATGAGCACAATCAACTCCTGACAAAAAAGACCTACGCAAAGGAATAAGAAACTATAAAACCAAACCAAGACACTGGATAAATCAACTATTTGTTTTCTGTCGAAACCTTTTTTATTCATCTGGTCGTAGAACCATGGTTGAAAAGCCGCGTTGACAGAGCTTTGCACCAAATCGGCCAAGGAACCAAAACGGCTTGCAAGGCTAAACAAACCGACAGAAGCCAAAGACGAAGTTCCATTGATAAAGACCTTGGAAACAAACTGGGCAATCTGGGTCGATAGGTTATGGGGAATTATCGGAATGGAATAACTGAGAGTTTCTTTTAAAATTGTCTTGTCGAGGCAAAACCGAATGAGATGAAGCCGCTTCAAATCAAAAAGCATCCAGATACATGCAAGGGAGCTGCTTATTACCAAAGAGAGCAATACTCCGTTTGCCCCCCAGCTAAAGAAAGCGACGAACAAGATATTTAATATTACCTGCAGAAAGAAATAGGAAATACTGACCATTGCAGATTTCCTTGCTTCCTGCATTCCCTTCAAAATGTCTTGATAAATCGTATAAAGACTGGTGAAGACCAAGGCTATCAGCGCCATGAGCACTGAAGGGTAGAAATCAACTCCCTGGAACAAGAATTTTGCCAATACATTCTTAAGCAATAGAGCCAGGATAAAAAACACACAGCCCGACAGGAACACAAAGCAAATCACCGTTCCGAAAAAAGTCCTGACTTTTTCAAGGTCATGCTTATAATCCGCATAAAACCTTATAACTGCCGAGTATAGGCTAAAGGCAATGATATAGGTGGAAACCGCAGAAAAACTCGACAGCAGGTTAATAACACCATAGTCAGTCGTAGTGAGAAAAACGGTATACAGAGGCAACAATAAGAAGTTGAAGGCTTTCAACAAAATATTGTTAAATGTATAGATGAGTGAGTTTTTAAGAACCTTTTTATTTGTCATGCAATAGTATCCCTCAGTTCAATCGAAAAGCTCTCTTTAGCAAGACAGACTCTCAAGGAATTCATTTATTGGTCATTCTTTCTGGCAATGCCAACCAACTTCCAAGAAGCAAGTCGTATTGTTCAGGTTCAAATTCTACAAACCCTGAAAAATGGAAAAATGTCAATTCACCAAAAAGGATCGTGTCATTTGCATCAATATAGAAATCGACACGTACGTGGGGCATCCCTGCAGACAAAACCCTTGCAAGGGAAAGCATTTTTTCCCACTGTTGAGGTTTGGGAATATCATAGGTGCTATTTGGATAATGCTGAATAAGGGGAATTCTGTTCCAATCAACGTCAAAATAGTCAAATTTTGTGGTTTTCCCTCTATCCGAAGCTACAAAAGCAAATTTGGGTATCCCGTCAAAACAAAATATTTTATAATCCCTAGGAGGGTTTCCATCAGAAGTTTCGATTAGCTGTTCACATACAATTCTTGGCTTCACATCTTTATAAGGCCATTCCCTATCATACCAATAGTAGTTTTTCCCCATCCAAGCATGCATCTCACCTATGGCAGCATCCCTGTTCAACTTTGCTTTGTCCCTACAGATGATTACATCCCCAGAAGTCTGGGTAGGTTTCAACACAAAAGCATCGGGAAGTGAATCAAAATCAATATCGTCAACTTTGTCATAGACCCCAATAAGAGGGATAAGGTATTCAGAGCCAATCGTATTGGCTATATGTTCCCTTACCTCATATTTGTCGACAAGCTTTGTATACATCTCTTTTCTATCATAGAGCTTCAGCCACTGGAGTTTCTCGTTATACGTCTTTGGATTTTTAAGGTCCAGCTTCTTTTTAAGCGACATACGATATTTTATGGTTACAAAGGTTTTATCAGAAAGTAGCCGGGCAACTTTCCATTTTAGCATATGCAATACCAAAAGACGCGGACTACTGACCCATTCCTTCGCCTTTCTGAAAATATGCTCGAGGCTTTTACCTGAGTTTGCATCCCTTCTGGCTACACCAACATAACATAATGCAAGCAGTATTGTTGGCAACTCCTCATTGAATGTAACCCTTCCTAGGTTGTCGACTAACATGACAAGAAGAAGCGTTACAGATAGAATCGTTCCATTCTGCATCCTTCTCATAAAAAACATTTTCAAGCCTTTCGCCAAAAGCAAAAGAGGAAGCAAATAATACCAGAGGGTGCCAACAATACCCAAGGAAACAAGCAATTCGATGTAATTATTATGGGCATAGACACTGAAGCCACCGACATTGGTAAAAGCCCCATATCCCCAACCAAAGAAAGGTTTCTCTTTAAACATTTCCCAGCCGCGAACCATCATCTCCATCCTGATCGAAGTGCTACTGCCCGATTGCCCCTCAGTAGGATAGACGAAAAAGGTTTCTATCTGACGTCCGCAAATTCTGTATAGGGGTTCCCATTTCATGGATAGGTACAATACAGAAATGATTAGAAAAGCTACAATTCCAAACGATAAAAAGGAACGCTGGAGATTTTTTCGGGTAAGAAAAAACAGAAGCACACTGCCAATGATAAGTATTGCTATCATTTTCCCGGAACCTGAGAAAAGACTCAGAAAACTGAAGGCAATGAAGATGATTCCAAAATACCATTTTTTGGCATCAAGAAAACGATATAGCGCTACCAAGCCAGTCATAGAGAACAAATAGCCAACAGTATTTGCATTAATAGCTATAGTCTCACCCAAGCGTCTTGTTACAAAATCCTGAAATGGAGTTTTTATAACCAAGCGGACAACTACCACAAAAGTTGCAAAAAATAAACAATTCAGAAAAAATCTATAGTTTCTCTCTGACTCGAGTATATAGGCAATAAGCAAATTGGCAAAAATCATTACCTGAAGTATGGAAATTGCCCCATCCAATGCAAGAGAACTGCTAGTTGCGTACAATAGGGAACAGAAAGAAAGAGCAATAAACCCCAGGCTCCAAAAAGCGAAGGTGGTGAGTTTAGATTTTAAAACTAGAAATCTGATTCCAAAAACCAGGATAAACAATATCTCTACAGGTAGAAATACCTTGTGGTTGTTAAGACCAAAAGCCATAAGGATACTGAGAAAAACCAAAAGGGATATATCACAAAAAGTATCAAATACTTTGTGATTGTAAATTGAATTCATTAATCTCTCCCACATTCTGCTTCGATGTGAACAGGCCCCAATAATTTGTTCATTATCGCAATATTCCAGTATTGCTTCAAGGAAGAATCATTTTATTTACTCATCTTTCCTTCTTCCTACTTGTAGGCGGTAATTGTTTCCTCTATGGTATCCAACCATTTTTTACATATCTGTCTGCTATCCAATTCATTCCGTACACAAAGAGCATTGCGACTCATTTCGAAAGCAAGTTTTGGATTCTCAATTATGAAAAGCATGGCTTCAGCCAAGGCTTTCTCATTAAAGCGGGGAACTACAAGACCATTCTTGTTGTTAATCACCAAAGTCCCCCGACCTTCACTGTAATCGGTAGTAACGACAGGAAGCCCCATCGCCATAGCTTCAATCAAGGCATTGGGCATCCCTTCGAAATTGGAGGACATTACAAACATATGGGCTTTCTGAAGCTTGGGAAAAATTGAGGACTCAATTCCTGGCAAGGATACAGAAGATTCCAGATGCAATGAGGAAATTAACTGTTCCAGCTGCATACGTTGATCGCCCTCACCGTAGATCGTCAAAGTACACTGTGGATGTTTTTCATGGACCAAAAAAAACGCTTTTATCAACAATTGCTGGTTTTTCTGTTTTGAAAGTCTTCCCGCAGACATAATCTCCATTGTGTTGTTGATTCCTGTGTTCGGGGAAGGAAGATCTTCCAAATACAGCGGGTTAGGAATAACCACCCCTCGAAAGCTGTCTCTCCGGTAATAATAGGTCTTCGCACTTTCCGTCTGGAACACAGCGCGATAAGCAAACTTATGATAGGCAAACCTGATAACTTTCTTTTCCAGATTACTGAACGATTGAGTGGTGTTTGGATCATTCCGTTCTGACAAGAGAATCGGTATTTTCAAACCAGCACAAGCAAAAGCGGTCAATGAACCGCTATAGGACATCATACCCAAAACAAGGCTCGGTTGGATTTTCTTGATAGTATTTCTTATTTGCTTGATCAGGGCACGATATCGTACCAAGGGGTTTTTGCTCTCAGAGGGGTCCAGTTGGATATAATGCACCAAACCTGCAAGCGGGTAGGCCGGTTCTGTCTTGGTCAGAGATATCAGATAGATATCCTTGTTACAGGAAACAAAGTAATTTGACAAATAGGCGGTCACCCTCTCAGCTCCGCCAAAAGACATACCGGTAATGACAATGGCTATTTTGTTGTTTTCATTCATTTTCTTTAATTACTCACCCCTAACGAAAAAAAGACTGAAAAAGGCTTGGAACCATAATTATCAGGTTCCGAGTGCAGGGCCTTCATCAGTCCCCCTCTCAAGTTTCACTATTCTCTAGTCCCTCAAAGTAAATGTCAACAAGCCCTTCTATTGCATAAAATCCTTTTCCTCTCGCAAACTGGCCACCAGTCTCTGGTAAGCTTGTTCAAGGTTTACCTCGGCATGCCATCCCAGGGCATTCATTTTCCCTGAACTCAGCCTTAGCTTGGTATCAGGGGCATAGCCAAGGTTTTTATCCTGGGGAGGAATATCGAAGATGACTTTAATAGTATTGTTTGCAATAGAACAGGCTACAAGCGAAGCCATTTCTGCAATGGTCATGCTCGTCTCTTCGTTCACGATGGTGTAAGCGTCACCGGGAGCCCCATGGAATAGAAGTGTCACAATTGCCTTGATCGCATCACTAAGGTAACAGTAGTTTCCTACCGACTGACCTGTAGTATGGAGTACGATGTCTTTGCCAGTAAGGGCACTTCTGGCAAACTGGGCAAATACCCTGTTTTCCTGTTTCCCGATTCCAGGGCCAAAGGTCTGGGCAAGCCGGGCAATAGTGACAGGAACCCCATATTCTATGTAATAGGAATGGCACATACATTCAACCAACCGCTTGCTTTCCGAGTAACTGCTACGGACATTGAGGATGTCGATGGAGCCAAGGTCCTTCTCGGTGGTGCGCTGCTCAGACTCCTCCACCCTTCCATACACTTCCATGGAGGAGAGATAGACCATAGCAAGTACTTGTTGTTGTTTGGCAAATTCCAAGAGATTTCGAGAACCAAGGACTGTGGTTTCAATTGTCTCTACAGGATGGGAGACAAACAAAGAGGAGGTAGTTATCGACGCTGCATGGACAATAAAGTGTACCGGCACTTCAAGATGCAAAGGGGTGAGAATATCATGACGTAAAAAAGTCAGAAAAGGATCATCATAAAAGGATCCAAAAAGATCCTTGGCTTTTTCCTTGTCCCTGACAAGACCGATGATCGTGATGGGTTGCCCAGGCCCCCGGTTATACGTCACTACGGCCTTGATAAAAGCAGAACCTATCAAACCGGTTGCACCGGTAACCAAGATTGTTTTACCAGACAAGCGAGAAAGATCTGCATAACCGGCAATCGAAGCAAGGTCAGCCTTTTCCTGGGTAGATATAAAAGAGGGCATATCAGTTCACCCCGAAGACCAAGGAAGACTCCTTGGCTTCCAGGATTGCCCTGAAAATATAGTAATCGATGGGAGTGGTAATCTTTATGTTGTCGGCAGGACCTTGGACAGTATGCAATACCTTGCCTTGGCTCAACATCAAAGAGGCGGAGTCAATGAAGGTATAATTTCCCGAAGCAAGGGCATTGTTGTGGGCAGAGAGTATATCGTGCAGATAAAAACACTGGGGTGCCCGTGCCAGTGAACAGAGATTCCTATCGATTGTTCTGGTCACTTCCTGTTTATCATTGGTCTCAATGATAGTTTCGATTGCCGGGGCAACGGTAATTGCAGAACCATACTCTTGTGTGCTTTGAATACAAGAAGAGATAAGATCTGGGCCTAAAAGAGGCCGAACCCCATCGTGTAACAACACGATAGAATCATCAGCGCAAGAAGAAGAAACGGTCTGTAAACCGATATATTGTGATTCCATTGCGGTCTTTCCGCCGGGGACTATCCATCTGACCTTTGAAAAGCCTTCTTTCTTAACCAATTCTTCTACAAAATTGCACCATTCCTTGATGCAGATAATGCAGATTGCATCTATCTTTTCATGATTCTCAAAACATTCGAGGGTGTATTGGATAATGGTTTTCCCGAACACTGGGAGAAATTGTTTAGGGGTGGTTTTACTGTTCATACGGGTACCAGTTCCACCAGCAAAAATCAAGGCAATATTCATTCCATGTTCCTTATAGTTCTTCGTTCCAGTACGCGACAAAGTCGTGGTGGGTTATCCTCTTTTCCTCGGGAGGCAATAGCATATAATCCCCATACAAGGAGGACAGATATGTATGATAGCCCACAGGAGCGGGGAAAACAAGCTTCTCGAATTCTACAGGGACAGAAGAAGCGAACACGGAGGTATCCAATATTTCCCGTTCCTTGTAGCCCCATACCATACAGCCCATATAGGGGGTCTTTTTAGAAGCATAGGATTTTGCAATAGTATCGATCTTGGAGGAAAAGAAAGCTGTACCGAAGGGAGCTAGGAATACCCGTCCAACGGCTATTACTAGATTCTGGGGGATGGTCCATTGAGAGGAAAGCCTGGACAACTTCACTTTCAACAGTTGTTGGTAAAAACGGGAATGTTTGATCATTTTTCGTAAAATGATAGCATCATCAGGTGCAACATCAAGGGGAAATATGTCGATATTCAGTCCAAATTCAGTTTTCTTTTTATAAGACCCTTCGATAACAGAAGTCTTAATGTCACAAACCTTTGCAAAGGGGAAACGGCATTTTTTCGAAGTCTTTAGAGAATACACCTTGTAGCGAGGATCTGAAAATTCTGCAAGAAATCGCTCATAGTCAGGACGGGGCATAGCCAGATCGATATCATCATCCCAAGGAATGAACCCTTTATGGCGAATTGCCCCGAGCAAAGTTCCCCCTGAGAGAAAATACTGGATACCATGTTCTTTGCAGAAGGCATCAAGGGCTCTAAGTATAGACAGCTGGATTTCTTTCATCTGTCCAGCATCGAGTTCTTTCATGGGGATACAACTCCTTGTAATGAAATCAAAAGCAATAACAACAACTGCCAAAGATTATAATCACGCAAGTATACAAAATTCCATAACAGAGGGGAACCAGTAACCAAAGTGCCTTCCCCCCCCTTTTTTCATAGGGAAGTAATAATACATCAAGCCAATAAGAAAGGCATTTCAATCCTTTCGTTGTATCACAGGCTATGTATTTTACCTAATAATTATAGGAAATATTTTGTGAAATTTCACCATGCCTATGCATCAACGAATAGTATCCTCTGTACAGCAATACCTTATAGGCAAAAAAAACTGACCCAAGTTCTCAGTAAACCCAGGTCAGCATTCATGCAAAAACGATGTTTTAAAAGCTTTCTAATGCGTGTAGTATTCCTTGAACCAAGAGACAAAGGAACCCAACCCATCAGAAAGCGGAGTATTCGGTTTGAAGTCAAAATCAGCTTCAAGGTCGGATACATCTGCATAGGTCTGGTACACATCTCCCATTTGCATGGGGAGATACTCCTTGACCGCTTTCTTTCCCAGACACTGTTCCAGAGTCTCGATAAAGTACATCAGTTTCTCCGGCTTGTTATTCCCTATGTTGTAGATCTTGTATCTGTCTCCGTGCTCGTTTTCAAGTGGAGGGTTGCACAACATGTTCTCCATTCCCTTCACGATGTCATCTATGTAGGTAAAGTCGCGGTACATATCCCCGTTGTTGAATACCTTGATAGCCTCCCCTTCCATGATTTTTTTGCTAAAGGAAAAGTAGGCCATATCGGGTCTGCCATAAGGACCATAGACCGTGAAGAACCGCAATCCGGTAGAAGGGATGCCATAGAGGTGGGTGTAGCAATGAGCCATGAGCTCGTTCGACTTCTTGGTCGCCGCATACAGACTTACCGGGCTGTCCACCTTGTCTGCAGTTGAAAACGGTATCTTGTCATTCATGCCATATACACTGCTTGAAGAGGCGTAGACAAGATGGGAAACAGGATTATGCCTGCACGCTTCCAGGATGTTCAAAAACCCCACCAGATTCGACTGCAGATAAGCATAGGGGTTGTCTATGCTGTAGCGCACCCCTGCCTGGGCTGCGAGGTTCACTACCACAGAGGGAGAATAGGTAGCAAACAAACCATCGACGGCAACCTTGTCGGCCAAGTCTCCCTTTACAAAGGTGAAGGAGGACGATGCAGACAAAAGGATATCAAGCCTGGCTTGCTTGAGTGAAACATCATAATAGTCGTTGAGATTGTCAAACCCGATGACCGTACACCCAAGGTCAAGCAAGCGCTTAGAGAGGTGAAACCCTACAAAGCCTGCACTTCCGGTAATCAGATAGGTTTTCGAACGGTCGAGCATCTGGAAATCTGGTCTCATGGGTGTGGTTCCTTCTTATAAAAAAGGGGAAGACATATATATTCTTCCCCTGGTAAAAATCACTATGGATGTAGTTTTATCGCCCTATCGAATAATATTCAACCCCGGCAGCTTTCATCGCAGCTGGGTCGAAAAGATTTCTCCCATCATAGACCAAGGGAGTGCGCATGAGGCGTTTGAATTCCTCGGGAGCAGTTTCCTTGATCTCTTTCCAGTCGGTGAAGATGAAGCAAATCTGGGCACCTTGCAAAGTCTCTGCTACCGTCGGGCTATACGTCATAGAAAAGTTAAACTGCTTTTTACAGTTTTCCTCGGCCACAGGATCGAAGGCGGTAATATCAGCTCCTTGCTCAAGGAGCAAGGGGATGTTGTACAAAGCCGGTGACTCACGAAGATCATCTGTCCCTGCCTTGAAGGCAAGACCGAGCACTGCCACCTTGATACCATTGAAGGTAATCATACGGTTGCAGGCCTTCTTGAACAAAACGGTTCTCTGCGAAGTATTGACAGCCACAGCCGCCCCTACAGTCTTGAGGTTGTACCCATGTTGCTTGGCAAGGTATTCCAGAGCCTTGGTATCCTTGGGGAAACAGCTGCCCCCGTATCCGATACCGGCTTGCAAAAACCTTGAACCTATTCGTTCATCATAGGCCATTCCCTTGGCAACATCTTCAATGTCAGCCCCTACCAGCTCACAGAGATTGGCAAGGTCATTCATATAAGAGATTTTCAAGGCCAAGAAGTCATTGGCAGCATACTTGCTCATTTCTGCACTGCGTCGCTTTACTGCGACGATGGGCAAATTGAAGGGGGCATAGATAGAACGCAAGACAGACTCCGCGTTCTTGCTCTCCACCCCGATGATAATGCGCGCGGCATGCATCATGTCATGGACTGCAGTACCCTGGGCTAGGAACTCGGGATTGGAAGCTACCTCAACACAGACATCGTTGATCAAAGAATCTTTTATGAACTGTTCCACCTTGTCGTTGGTCCCCACCGGGACAGTGGACTTTACCACAACCAGACAGTCATGGGTGACGCTCTCGGCTATCTGCCTGGCTACAGTAGCAACATATTTCAGATTGGCAGACCCGTCGCTCTGTTCAGGAGTCCCAACTCCGATGAAAATGGCTTCTGCAGAAGCGTAGGCTGACCGGTAATCGGTTGTGAAATGCAGTAAATCGGAAGCAATCCCTTCTTTCAGGAATGCCTCAAGGTTTTCCTCATAGATTGGGCTTACCCCGCTACGTAGCAGTTCCACTTTCTTCTGATCAATATCAACACACGTTACAGTATGCCCGACATGGGCAAAACAGACACCAGCGACTAGGCCGACATAGCCGGTACCGGCAATGGTTAGGTTCATTTCATGCTCCCGAAATTCAACTTGGAAACCAGGTAAGACAAGCGTGGCTTTCAGATATCTAGGATACATGAAAAACAGTAATAAGTCAGCTTCAATTGTGAAGAGAATCAAAGAAAGAGCTTTTCATCGGTAAGAGACCTGCTTTTATTATCCTTTTCGATTACTCAGATTTATCAACCGCTTTTGTCAAATACAATATGAAGAAAGAATCATTCCAAAGACCACATACTCCTGTAATTACTAGCTAATCGCCTTAGACGCGTGTTTTCCCCTCTTTGCCTTTTTGATTCCCCTCCCTTTCACGGTTCCTTAAAGATGCAACAATCTCAAAGTAATCGGCTTTACAAAAAAAGCGAACAGAAAGGAAATACTCAACAATACAAATGAGTATCGAAGCAATATACCAAAGATTTGAAGTAGAAAAGTTCCTAAGAACGAGAGCAAACAGACTCATCAATAATGAGGCTGCTAGAGGCCTTATAGTATTTTGTATTGTTGCGAGATGAGAAATGCCGAAAAAAAATCGTAACAAAAGAAACGCTATCGGTATTCCGGTTATTCGAGCTACAATCCTCCATATCACAAAGGATTGGAAACCATTCTTTAGAGAAATCATCACTAAAGGTATAATAATTGATAACCATAGAATTTGGTGAAGCACCGATATTTTTGGTTTTCCCTTGGAACGATACACCTCACTGGCAAAAGCAGAGAAAACGACAACAAAACCAGAAGACAAAGCCCAGGCACCAATCAGGGGGGCTGCTTCAACCCAGTTTTCACCCAGTAAAAAAACTGTAATAAAGTCCCTAAATATGAAAATACCCATGCCAAGGGGTATTAACAGATAGGCTACAATTTTTTGGGTTCGTTGGTAAGTCGCATTGAATTGTGCTTCATTTTGCTGACATCTGGATAAGGCCGGGAAAAGAACAGAAGTAAAAGATGCCGTGACAATTACGGTAATGGAATTAACCAGGGATATTGAATTCTTATAAAGCCCAATGTAATACGGGGACAAGAATGTATGTATCAAAAACACATCAATCCAACTGGTAAGCCAAATTGAAATCGATTCAATCAAAGACCAATAACTAAATGAGAACATTTGTTTCAAAATCGTAAGAGAATAAAAAAACCTGGGCTTCCAATCTGAAAGGAACGTCAAGACAAGTACATGCATTGCACTTGAAGAAAGAGTGCCAAATAACAAAGCCCAATAACCAAACCCCTGCAAAGCCAAAGGCACAGTAACTGCAAAGGGTATGCAGGCAGCAATCAGCCTGGCCCAAAACAAAGCCTTGAACTGGAATTTTCTCTTGTAGATTGCCGTTTGAATGCTGGTTAAGGCAATGAGAGGGAGAGAAAAACAAGAAACAACCAAAGGTTTCTCATATCCCTCGTTACCGAGAAAGAGTGCAAAAGGTTTTCTAAATAGAATTAAAATTGCCAGTAAAAGCAGAGATATTGCAAAATTGGTCCAGAAAGCAACGCAGGCATTTTCTTCCAACTCATCATTGGTTCGAAACTCATGCTGGATAATGTATTTGGAGAAACCAGCATCGGCAAACATCGATGCAAAACTGGTTATCATGGTAATATTGGCAATGATTCCAAAAGCTTGTGGCAATAGCAACCTTGCGAGGATAATGCTCACAATAGGTTGCACAAGCGTTATCGAAACCTCAGTGACTACAGACCATTTTGTCGCACTGGATACCTTTCTTTCAAAGGAATGTACAGTGAGCTCCTTTGCCTCAAGATTTGGAATATCCATCTACCCGATCTCATTCTCTGGGAAATTTGAAATCTCGGCTCTCAACCCTTCGCCAACTAGTTCCTGATGAGCCTCACAGGTAAGGAAATTTGACAATTGCAGCATTTTTTTCTCAGAAAACATTGTTTGTAACAATCTTCCTCTAAAGATCATCCGGTCGAATCGATTAAACCATGAACCGAGCCCTGAAAATTCATACAGATAGGTAGACAGGGATTTTTTGGAAAAATCACGATAGGTTTCTTCCAAGAACCTCTGGGATATGATTGCTTTGGACCTTTCGTTCAAAGAAGAGAGAATAGCTTCCCTCTCTTCCCCCATAGCCAGATACACAGAACCTGTCCCATCTAATTTCTTTTTAATCGGGATATAAGTAATTTTTGGAGGGAAATCTTTGTCAATCTCATAGGCAAGAAGCAAGCTATCGAAAGAAAGAGGATTATCCAGATCAAAGATAAAATTCCCCTGCCCATACACGATATCTTTCCCTTTGTACTTCTCATAGGCGCCAATACAATGGCTATGCTGGCAAACAACCAGGGAAGCCCCTTTATCCACAAGATATCTACATGCCTTCTGGAGATTTGGTGAAGGGAATTGAAAGTATTCCTTCCCACCATGATAGAGCACGATGAGGATATCCAATTTTAATGCTTGTATTTTTTCTTTGATATAATCTCCAGTATGCAAGGGATCGAAAGGATTTGCCCCGGGAGAATTATCACTTGCAATGGAGAATTCGTGCTCAGTGCAAGCAAAGAGGCCGATTCTCAGCTCGGATAATTCAATGACCGAGATTTTTTCCGCTTCCGAAAGGTTGGGTCCAGCACCAAAATAATGAGATCTGTTTTCCTTGAGAATTTTTAACGTTGAGTGAAAACCAAGGGGCCCTTGGTCAAGGATGTGATTATTTGCCAAGCCTACATAATCAAGATGCAAAGATTTCAACCCTTTCCTTACGGAAATGGGAACAACTAAATTGGGACCGTTTTTCATTATTGGCATAGATATATCTGTTACAGGAGCCTCAAGGTTTACAATTCTAATATCTGCCGATTCCCATTCTTTCAATAAAGCTTTGTCCAGGATTGCAGACGCATCACCCGTACAAAATGCCTGCACATTTTTTTCCGTTGGAACCAAATCACCCCCAATGAGAAATTTCATGGTTGTATCCTCTATTTTTTAAGGCTAGGGAAATGAAAAGCGACAAACGCTCACCTTATTACCCTTATCCTAGATGTATCCAGCTTCCAAGCAGTAAATCATCTTCCGAGTTATCAAACAAATAAAACCCGGAACCATTGAAAAAGGTTAGTTCCCCGAAATACAGCTTTTCCCCAACCATATACCAATCGACCCTGACATGTGGTTCTCCTTTTGCCAATTTGCCCGAAAGGTCCAACATCTCAGGTAAATTTGCAGGTTTTGGGGAAACCAGTTCTGAATTCGGCAATCCATTTATTTTCTGGGATATTGAGAGTTTATTCCATGCGACATCGTAAAAATCTTGGCACCAATTATCCTGAAACCGGTTTCTATGCATTTCGATTAATTTCGGAATTCCATTGAAACAGAGAACCTTGTAGTCTATCAGCGGGGTAAGGGAATCCTCGGCCATGTATTTTTCAACGATTATCCTAGGCACTACATGTTTGTAAGGCCATTCTTTTCCAACCCATTGCCAGTTGCATTTCAACCACTTCCGGAGTTTCTTGCTTGTATCCTGTATATTCAGTTTTCTTTTGTCTTTACAGATAATATTATAGCCAGACCCATGGGTACATTTCATTACAAATTGATTGGGAAGCTTTTCCCATTTGATTTCCTCAACAGAGGTATACAAGAAAAGCAAAGGAACCAGATACTGCTCGCCGATTTGTTCCTTTATAATTGTGCGTACTGCATATTTATCAACATACATCGTGTGCCTTGGATTATGGTAATATAATTTCAGCCATTGCAATTTTTCATTATAGGTCTTTAACAAGCTAAACCTCAAAGACTTATTTGTCATGGCTTTATACAAAAGTTTAAGATACAGCTTATCAGGGATCCATCGTAAGTATCCTGATTCTCCTAATAGTATGTATAAGTTTTTTAACGTATAGTGCCGCATCTCATGCCTCGATTGTTCCTTGCGGGTTTAACCTCCAATACAAGAGTCAGACAGCGTAAAGTATCCTAAACATTTCCTGAATTTCAGTATCCTTTCATAGTCTTCAATATAGTCAACTTCCGCCCAGAACAAACCATTCGTCTCCTGCACAAAAACCTCGATCTCTGGCAGACTCTGGTACAGGACATTCTCCCACCAGAGGGGATGTTGCTGGGAATAAATCATCTCCACAAGTTTTTTACAGAAAATCGGTATAAAGGCTTTTCCCAACTTGGCAATCCCGACATATTCGCCAGTAACATCACTATCTTTCAAATCTTTCCCGTATTTAACCAATAGATTGTTCTTATATAAGAACTTATAATCTGCTTCTTCTTTCCTGGACCCATCGGCAAATAAAACGGGACTCGTTTTGGTTTTGATGACTTCATCAATCAACGCTTCTTCCATGAACACATCACCATTCATTATCAAAACATCATCGTCCACAAAAATGAAATCCAAAGCAAACCAGGCAGAGGCGATACTGTTTGTAACATCGAAGAAAGGATTATAAAAATATTGTACGGGATAGGCTTTAAGGTTTTCCCGAATCATCTCTTGTTGATATCCGAGAGCGATCCCAATTGAATCAATGCCTTTCTTGAAAAAGGTCGAGACAGTATATTCAAGGAGCGAGGATCCTCCTATCTCCACAAGACTTTTCGGGATCCCAGGCAGATGCTTGCTAATCCGTGACCCTTTCCCCGCTGCAAGAATTAGTAATCTCACAAGCCACTCCTCCTTTGTTCAGCATCAAAAGATGTAAAGAAGAAAACGAATACCTTCACCTGACAGAAAAGTAAGGTATTGCCCTGAAGGCTGCTTCATAGGATCCTTAGGATATTCCTGCAGGAACAAAGCAAACCCGCTTCTTGGGCCAAATACATGTTAATCAGGGATTTGCCTTACTAAATTGATATATCCAAGGGTAGCATTCTCTTTTGGAATTATTATGCAGGGATTTCCCATCACAACGGAATGATCAGGGACAGAGCAGTTCACGAACGCATTTGCCGCTATCATTACATCCGTCCCAATTTCAACATTTCCGACAATCGTTGCATTCGTACCAATCCAAACAGAATCCCTGATCAAAGGGGCTCCTTTGCGCGCACCCCTATTTTCTTTACCGATGGTAACCCCTTTATGGATATTTATGTTACGTCCCATTTTTGCCTCTGGGTTGATCGTGATGCCCCAAGGATGTCCCAGGTACAACCCCCCGCCAATTTCCATCTCTGGAAAAATATCCAAACCCAACTTTCTCCGTATTCGGGTCTGTAGTATCCAATGATACGAATAAGTCCTTTTTTTTATTTGGGATTTTCTAAAATGGTAGAGAAATTTTAAATCAACAGGGAGAAAAAATGCCTTGATACCAAATGTATTTTTCCACTGTTTCCCAGTCTTTCGAAAATAGTCATCAGCAAATAAATCCATTTTCCCTCACTCTTGGTGTAATCAGGGCACACCAGAAAAATCCCACGGTAATCCCATGGAAAGGATTTGCAGCCCTTCACCTATTTACCTGTAAAGGCAGAGACTTTTCCCCTTGTTGCAAGAAACCTTTACCAAGAAGGCCACTGCCTCTAAAAGTTTTTATAATTTTTATCTTTACCGGAGTTCCTGCCGATTGCCTGGCTACCCATGCAGCGCCTTAACCCTTTTTATTGAAAAACATCCAATCCAATATGAGTTTTCGTTTTACCAGAATTCCGATTGACAGGATTGCAAGCAGTGCATATCTCACAACAAACAATGCATACAGCCTATTGCCAAAAATGGCAAATACGAACATTGCAGCAGATAGGTATGCCAGATAACGCATATCATATATTTTTTCCTTAACTACTTTTAAAAGAGCAAAATAATCAAAAAGAGCTTGAAACATATAACAAGCAAGGGTGGTATATCCTGCAGCAAGATATCCGTATCTCCTGATGTAGAAATAATTCAGCATTACATTCAGCAACATGGTTGTCACACTCACATACATCAGATATTTTGGTTTTTTATAAAAGTATATGATGTTCGCATACATATAGTATTGGGCTTGGAAAAAAACACCACCAACTATGGGGGGAATGACATATATTGCCTGTCGGTATTCAGTGGTTGCCATCACCGCGATAACTTCAGGAGCCAAGAAAATGATAAAAATACATCCGACAAAAAAGACCGACAGAACCTTGTTCGTCACCTTGGCAATTGGCAAATAGTCCTTCGCCTTGCAATGTTCATACGTAAAGGGAAGCAACGATGAATTTGCTGCCGTCCAGATCAAAAGCACCAGGGAAGCAACTGCATAGGCAACGCTATAATACGCTGTCGAAGAATCATTGATCAGGTAGGAAATCATTATCTTATCTGAACTGTTCAACATATACGTAGACAAATAATGTGGCAGTAAAGGTAAATTGAAACCTATTGCATATTTCCAATACCTTGTCTGGACCTTGCCTTTAGCTCTTATCGCCAGTAACAGGTAAAAACCCAGGTATAGGATGAGCAATGGGACCTGGGCTCCAAACAACCTCGCATATAAGGGGTTTCCCGTTAGATAGATAATACAGAGAATAGAAACCACGGGAGAGAGTATTGCACATAAAATCATGAAAACCGCTGAAACCTTATATTTTAACTCATATCGTTGTCTGGCAGTCCAAAAGTTATAAGCAGGTTGCAATAGAAATATACCAACCATCAAGAGTAACAAAGGTATATCGAAACCCGTAAAACGCTTGATTGCAGGGAGAAAGGGTATTACCAAAGCTGAAAAGAGTATGGTGATACCATTGGAGAGGATAAGCATGGAAAAAGAATAGCCGTCTCGATCACCTTGAAAATCGAGCATTCCATTATTGAAAACCCCATAGGATAAACAAAACATCGCAAGTATCCCGAAAGTCATCTGATAGGCTATAAAGAGCGATACCTTGCCAAAATCATTGGGGGATAGCAATCTTGTAAAGACCGGTGTGGTAATATAGGCAATCCCAGTGGTAAGGATAGTGGCAAGGAATAATGCGCCGGAAGCTTTTACCCCTTCAGGCAATTCACTGATTTTATTGGTTTTATTTCTCATGCATACCTTCAGGGAGAAAATGCAGGTAGTCTGGTAAAAAGACCAGGGAATGAAAATAAATCAACAAGAACCAGACAGTAACTACGAGATTCAACAAGGGTACCCACCCTACCGACCTACTGGCAAAAGAGCATCGCAATCCTTAACAATACCTTTTTTTATAATTATCAAAGCAAACAAGGAGAACCCGTAAGGAAAGGTAGGTTGTCAGCCAAAGAGGATTGAGGATACTCTTGATCGATTATTTGCATCCTGGTAATAATTGACCATATCATTTACTTGTTTTCTTTTGTCCCTATATCCATCTTTTCCGATGCTGATCTCCTGGAAAAACGCCAAAAGCTTTTCCTTGTCGGTAATGATGTTGCCCGGCATCAAAGAAATTGGATCGTCCAGAACAAATCCCCGATGGGTTTTGTACGATGCAAAATCAGTAAAAGCATATCCTATAGGACGATCCAACAATAAAAAATCAAAGGCAATTGAGGAGTAATCGGTAATCAGAGCATCTGAAAACCCTACAAAGGAATAGAAATCAATATGCAGCCTTGTAAAGGCTTTATGGGAAAATATATGTAAACAGGGAAAGTGCCTTTCAATTACATCCGCACACAGCTCCATTGGATGTAGCTTGATAACCATCTGAACACCCTTCGATTCCAAATCTGCATTCAACTCGTCAAAAGAACCGTCATAGAAAGGAATCATTCCTGAAAAATCACTGTCCCTTTGTTCCCAGTACTTTGCTTTCCTGAAGGTTGGAGCCCAAAAAATCAACTTGGCATCATTCAAGAATGCAGGCTTATCGATGGACTCAAACAGCAAATCGTTTCTTGGTTGCCCACACAGTAGGATACGCTCTTCCTCACAGGGAATTGATTTTTGATAATATTCGTTGAAGAATTTTGAACAAGATAAGAAATAGGTAAAATAGTCGGATTTGTATTTTTTCTCAATCCCGTCATTGAATATCTTTTTCAACGGAGATCCGTGCCACATTTGAATCACTCTCTGGCTACTACTGGGCATTATTTTAATGGGATTGAAAGCATACAGGGCATAGCGGGAAAACAAGAACATGAAATAGGCGAATATCTTTGAATGGACAGTCAAATGCTGATTTCCATTGACCCATATCTCCTTATTGATTCTCTGATACTCAGCATAATAAATACTACATTTTTTATCGAATCCCCTTGCAAACAGGTAGTCGCACATAGCTTTTGCATTATCTTTATATTCCACGCCTGAATAAATCAATACGATGTCTCTTTTAGGCAAATACCTATTAATCCATTCAAGAAATCTAAACATCTGATTATACATCTTCCTTCCCCCCAAACCAAATGCAATAACCGGAGGCATACAACCCCTCCGGCAATTATGCATAATTGCCCGTAAGCGGATAAAAGAAACGGGCACCTGCTGTAAAACCGAGTGGCAAAACGAGCCTACCAACACACATGCCGGACGAATTTTTTGCCTCAGCCCTCCAATAAAATCGGGTAAAGTGTTGAATAACAGGATTCCTCTGAGAAATATTTGGAACGATCAACGCTAATCTTCGAGTAATGGGCAAACTCATTCGTTTTGATACAGATACTTTCAAGTGCATCCGCCCAGGTTCTTTCCTCCCCGCAATTCACTGTCCAATCCTCCCTGCCTGAAAACGGGGGGAACAGATACCCATATTGTGCGGCGTAGGCCTTTTCCATAGGAGTGCCATATATGTCCAATTCGGGAGCCAGGATTTCCCGCGGGCCACTTTTGCAATCCGCAGCGATTACAGGCAATCCCAGGCACATTGCCTCAACCAAAGCGTTGGGAAAACCTTCAAAAAGCGATGGCAAAACATACACTGAGCAGAGTGCCATTATTGCATAGGGATTTTCTCGGTAACCACAGAAACAAACACTGTTTTCAATATGCAACAAGGAAGCTAATTCTTTTAACTTGGAGCCCTGTTCCCCATCTCCGATCAGTACCAGTCCAAGATGATTTTCCGAAGGTTTTACCAAGCTAAACGCCTTCAAAAGATGCCATAATCCCTTTTGGTAGGACAAACGTCCCATACTTACAAAACAGAACTCCTTTCCCCGGATAAAATCGGCTATCTTCGGGTCAACAGACTCAACCAGAGAGGCATCCTTACGAATCGACTCGGCATCGTAGGGATTGTAGAGGACTCGTATCTTTTCCAAGGGGACACAGAACGATTGCTCGACATCCCTGGCAATGAGCTTCGAGACACAGATAACCGAATCGGCATGTTTATACATAGTGGTAAATATCCACTTCTGAACGCTTCCAAATGAAGCTGCTTTTAATTCCGAAGACAGATGATTCCTGATAGATACTATCGTCTTCGTTTGCTTTGTTTTTGCAAGGATATTAACGATATTTGCTCCATCCATAAAACTAATCACACAATCCAGGTGATGCTCATGTTTGGTTTTGCCCAGTTTGTTTCTTCGTTTCAAGAGGGTAACAAGTTTTCCTAAAAGACCTCTGGCCGAGGGGATCTGAAAATCAATCAACTTCCCGGAAACAGAATACGAGACTAAGCTCGCATCGCTGATAATCACAAATACGGCATGTCCCTGTTGCTGTAAAATAGAGGACAGCCTGCTGACAACTCGTTCAGCCCCCCCGTGTTCAAAAGCATTTACGTATAGCCCTATACGCATGAGCAACTCCCAATTTTCTTATAAATCATGCTAATATATAAACATATAAATTTATAAAAATACCATGTATCAAAAAACGAGGGAAACTACCAGTATTTCCAACAAAACGACATTGCCCTAGAAAGGAGCCCCCCGATAATATTTGGTACGTGAGTGAGATCTTTGTTTGAGAAGATATAAAACTTTGAATCCCTTATATACGACAAAAAACACAATGATACCGAAAAAACGAGTAATCAGGTTTGCAGGATCAGCAACCAAAAAACTTCTGAGAATGAACTGGATAAAGAAATACATCTTGAAAATGGCTTGGAAGGCCTTGGTGGGTAAATGTCGGATTTTTCTGATGAAATAGCCAATAATCATCCCCGCGATAATCCCGACTATCATAAACCCAAGAATGCCAAATTCGTAATAACAAAACGATATCAGGTCAACGGGAAGCTCACCGGTTACCCCACTCTGACCTTTATAGGCTCCCTCCAGAAAAAAGGTGTTTTGTTCCGATACTGTTTTCATGCCCAGTTTGCCTTCCCAGATTCGAGAGGGTAACAAAAAGACAAAGGGGAAAAAAACATCTAACCCCCTACGGAACAATTCCTTGGGGAGTCGGAATACGTTGATGATATTATTCGTGATAAAATACGTCCCCTCGACGATAATCGCAACAGGGTCAGTTGGGGCTCCTCTTCCCATGGCATTCGAAATTTCTTCAGTCAAGCTGATAAACGTCAGAAATATAACAAACACAAGAATCACTTTGAATATTTTCTTTCTGGCAAATACGATATTTACCGTTGAAATCAACATGACAGCTAAAAAGGATATGAATGACATACGGCCTCTATTGGCAATCAGTATGAGAATTTCAAGGTAAACAGACAGCAACAACCCAAAAAGATTCTTTTTTGAATGCTTGTGAAATTCCAACCCAAGAAAAAACAATGAGGAGACATAAAAGATATCGCCAAAAGGCTGCAGAAAACTAAACCTGTTGTAAATGAGAAAATTTCCTACCCGCAAATCCAAAGAATAGTCCAGATATCGTTGATAGGAACCATACGGCCAGAGATAGATAACATTGGCAAGAATGCCCAGAATCAGATAAGGCCAAATGATTTTTTCCAATAACGATATATTGATAACTTCAAGCTTCTGTTTCCTTGGCTTTAGGTTTCTGCCAATAAAAGAAGATATAAGCAAGACCCAGACACTGAAATATATAGTCAACAGATTGCGTACAGCCAAGGAAAAATAGGCAATATGCAAAGGAAAAAATACAACCATATAGCCCACTATGCAAACCAGGAAGAGATTGAAGTAATCGGTGATCGGGTTGCCAAACATCTTATTATTGGCGATCACTAATACGCAGAAAAGAAGTATTGTCACTAGACATGCTATCACTATGAGCATAGTATTTTTTTTGTAGTATGTTGCATAAGGTTTTGCATAGTCCTCCCAACCAACTATCAGGGTGTCCTATTTTCAACTCGAAACACTGTATGCCATCATGCTTTCTTCCCTATAATGTATTTTAAACCATTCTCATGCACCCGTTTTGCATACTGAAAAACCCCAAAAAGGCCTACCGATTCCCTGATTCCTTGCAATGTATTGTAGTCCGGATCCGAGACGCTTAGTCTTTCCCCTGGGTCAGGAACGTACGTTATAGATCATGCCTTTGGCTTTTTTGTGTGCCAACTGATAACATTTTCGATAATGGGACAGTAACACATCTTGATATGCTTGCAAATCGAATAAATGATCAGCACCTTCCAAAGTGGCCTTCGAAAGACTTGCCAGTAAAAGGGGATTAGTAATTATCTCATTCATTTTGACAGCCATTTCATGGTCATCATCTGATAAAAACCCAGTCACACCGTTTGCAACCAGGTCAAGCATTCCATCGACAGGTGTGGAGACTATCGGGATACCCAGGATCATGGCTTCCAGGGCAACCATGGGAGTCCCTTCGTACCGTGAGGTCAAAAGCAATATCTTGGACTGTGAGAGCATTTTCATGGGGTTTTCCACATATCCAAGATAGCTGACATTGTCTTGCAGAGTGTTAGCACGTATTTCGTTCTCCAATTCATTTTGCATAGTTCCCGTACCTACAATACAGGCCTTTACCGTTGGATTGAGCAAAGTCAATTCGTGCAATACATGGATTAGTCTCTGGGGGTTTTTCTGGTAGGTAATGCGCCCAATGAACAGGACATCGATGGCATACTCCTGCTTGTCCAAGAGAGTCCTTCTTCTTACTTCGTCCTTGTTCATGGTATTTATGAGAATTGAACTTTTATTTGCAAGTAACCGGGAAAAAGGAAATTCTTCAAACGCAGACTTTGAAACCCAGAAAATGTGCCGATACGAAGGGGCTGAAAGCAAATACACTAGGGATTTGAATTTTAATCCTTTTCTTCTCTTATCATTCACATGCATGTGCGAAATTATAGGCAACGTGGTTGATAAAGCAGCCAGGACACTTGCCCGTCTGTCATGTGCATGGATGATATCGGGGTGCACCAACCTGATGACTCTCCTCACTTCAGACACTGACATTTTTTCCATCGGATAAAACCGCACATTGCGAAGACGCAAGGACTCGGAAATCGGGCCATCGGGACTCACATATACCATCTCGATATCCGGATAAGAAGAAAAAGAAGCTATAATTTGACATACCACATTTTCGGCACCAGAAAAAACTCTTTGTGACAATACATGCATTACTCTCATGGAAATTCTCCCATTGACCTATCATTGACACAGATAGTATGAATTGACGGCAATCGCAAACCGTGAATGACAGCCTTTCCAGCTTCCCAGCACAAAGCAATCCCGAGAATTTATCGAGAAGGAAGGGGATGCCTGACATTTCTGTCCAGTTGGGGAAGCTTGACCGATAAAGGGCTTCCTTTCTGTTCTGTTTTTGCATAAATGGCTCGCATTCCCCTTTTAACTATCTGGGAATCAAATTTCTTGATCAGTTCCGAATTGGTATTGCCAAGCATCACCCTCAGTTCTTTATTTGCAAGAAGCGGTTTTAGTACTTGTATCAGGGATGCATCCTTTTTTGGGGAGAAAAACACTTCCTTCTGGGAAAGGAGATCTGTGTTACCTCTGATATGCGACACCAGGCAAGGCAAATGGCAGGCCATCGCTTCCATCAAGGCAACCGGCAACCCTTCTTGCAAGGAAGGAAAAACAAATATATCAGCAATGGAATAGTAGTCAAAGACATTGTTGCAGAATCCTGCCAACAGTATTTCCCCTTGCATTTCTTGTTGTGCAATTCGCTTTTCTATATGATCGCGTAGCACACCATCTCCGCAGATAATGTATTTCACATCCTTTCGCCCGAGCTTCTGCAGCGCATCGATAACAAGCAAGTGGTTCTTTCTGGGGATCAACTCACCTACCGATAAGAGCACAATGGTATCTTCATCAATATGGTATTTCTCCCTGATATTTTCCTGAAGTTGCTTCTTTTTCAGTGCTTCCAGATGTATTCCGACTCCTGGTATATACTGGACCGACTGAGGATGCAGATGTTCTTTTGCAAAGCTGTAATCCTCAGTATTGATACAAATAAGAATGTCTGTAAAAAAGGAGCAAAGCCATTCAGCCGGAAAACAACGAATCCAGTTTTTAATTGAAGCCCCTTGGAAGAAATGAAAACCATGGGCTGTGTAGATAACCTTGGACCCATAGAGGATTCGGGATTTTCTTGCGGCAAGTCGGGTTACAAAGCCCCCGATGGGGGTGTGGCAATGTATTATCGAATATTGGTTTTCATCGATATGCTTCTTCAGTATGGTATAGGCCTTGATATTATCAATCGAAAAGGGACTTCGGTGAAACGGAATGTTATGTTTGATTATTGGCAAATCATCGAGTTGCCCATGATCACCCCAATATCCTGGAATAGTCATATTTGACGCAACATGGATCTCGTAGCCTTTTTTTATCAATATCTTAATATCATCACGCTCAAACTGATGGATAAAGTTAAAGACATTAGCTACAAACAGAGCCTTTTTCATACACTTTCTCCTCAAATTCAATTCTTAGTACCACCAAGGAAGCCAGTTCATCGTCTGAGGATACGCTTTGGCAACAAAGCATTTCCCACAAATCCTTTCCAAATGGGAAAAGGGGGTACACACAAGGGACAACCTAGTAAAAGGAAAAATGGTGCTGACTGCCTAAGCCCACAGGACAAGGTTCCTCTGGGTTCTTTTTTTTTCAAAACCTCCTTTCAAGATATCTGAGGGGGAAGGGTCCGGACCGAACCATGCTTTTGCTCTGGCAAAGGGTGGTTCATCAAGATAATCTTGGCTTGTAACATTTTCTGCCCATACTGAGTGGGGTCTATCCTTCCCTGTTCTCTGAGGTAATCCCCAAAATCCTGGGCGGTTACCATCCCCTCTTCGGTGATGTCAGCTTCCTTTAGGACGTTTCCAAATGTTTTGCAAAGTATGGAGAAATCTCGATAAAATGAAATATGCTCCAGATAGGCAAGGTCAAACTGGAGTTTCAAATCCCAGGATATTGCGTTTCTCCCATTGATCTGGGCAAGGCCTGTAAGTCCTGGCTTGACTCCATGGCGCCTTCGTTGATCGTCTGACATGAAAGCCATGTCCCTAACCAACAGAGGACGGGGTCCTACCAGACTCATATCTCCCAAAAGGATATTGAGAAGCTCTGGGAGTTCATCCAGGCTTGTGGCCCTAAGTTTTTTCCCAAACGTAGTCAACCGTTCAGAATCGGGGAGAAGAGCACCCTGGGCATCTTTTTTATCGGTCATTGTCCTGAACTTGTAGAGTGTAAACAACTGTTCATGCAACCCCGGCCGAAGCTGCCTGAAAAAAACAGGACTCCCCAGTTTTATTCGAACCAGAAGAACAAGGAACACAAGCACAGGGAAAAATACAATAAGAGCTGACAAGGAACAGAGGATGTCCAGAATTCTTTTCACATGTTTTTCATACATCATGTAAAACAACTCCTTACAATTTCAATTACCCTAGAGAGGTCCTCATCGGTATTCTTGATATCACTGGGCAGGCAAAGCCCCCGTTCGAAAATGTCTCCTCCGACATCTTTATCCCCTAAAAAAACGAAATCGTTTTCTGCAAAGATCGGTTGTAGATGCATAGGTTTCCAAATCGGCCTGCTTTCAATATTCTCCTTGGAAAGCGCTTCTATGACCTGAGAGGGTTTTACCGGACAGCCCTTATCAAGGAGGAGACACGACAACCAATAATTGGGACTACTCTCTGCAAGGTGCGGGTTCATCATCACAGGAAGATCTGAAAAAGCCTTTTGGTAGGTTTCATAAATCCTTTTTTTCAAGGCGATATGTTCATTGAGGTGGAGTAACTGACCTCTCCCGATTCCAGCCACTACATTGCTCATGCGGTAGTTGTAACCAAGCTCGCTATGCTGGTACCACGGTGCTGGGTCACGAGCCTGCGTTGCCAGGAACCTGACTTTCTTTACCGATTCCGTATCGTTGGAGAGAAACATGCCTCCCCCCGAGGTTGTAATAATCTTGTTCCCGTTGTAGGAAAGGGCTGCATACCTGCCAAACGTCCCGGTCTGTTTGCCCTTGTAGGTTGCCCCAAGGCTTTCCGCGGCATCTTCAATCAAGGGAACGCCATGCTTTGCACAAATGCTTGAAAGCTCATCAAGTTTGGCTGGGGTCCCGTATAGGTTGGCTACGACCACAGCTTTGGCATTGGGGTAGATAAAAAAGGCTTTCTCCAAGGCAACAGGGTCCATATTCCAGGTATCACGTTCACTATCGATGAAGACCTGTCTTCCGCTCTCATAGGAGACTGGGTTTACGGTTGCGGCAAAGGTAAAATCCGAACAGAATACAAGATCATCTTTTGCTATTCTGCAGAGTTTCATTGCAAGATGCAGGGCTGCTGTCCCTGAGGAGAGAGCAGCGGCATCGGCAATACCGAGAAAAGAAGCCATTTCCTTTTCAAAGCCGTCAACATTGGCTCCCAGCGGCGCTATCCAATTGGTATCGAAAGCCTCTTGGATGAACTGCATCTCCTCCCCATGCATGGTAGGGGAAGAAAGATAGATACGTTTGTGCATTGTATTCCCCCTATTAATCCCGCCCTCCCTGGTTATTCCGGAATAGCAATGGTGAAAGTACCACCTCACCCTGCAAGAGAACCGGCAGGATACGTTTTATCGCAATTTGGTTCCTCTGATGTTCATGCATTGCCAGGTAGGTTTCCTGAGCACCTCAAGGCAAACAAAAAAAGAGAGGGTAACTCCCAGCAGACAAAAAAGGCTAATGGGCTAAAGGAGAACTACGCTGTTGTACTACAAATTCCGGCACCAGCATCTGGAGTTCCTCCAGTAGCTTTTCTATCGGGTCCGTTTCCAAGGATTCGTAGATCTTTTGGAAAGCTTCCAAGGTCAAGACATGGTTATCGACAATCGCCTTGAAGACCAGTTTGTCTTCTGTGGGAAGAGTCACATCCTTGTTGGCCAACAATTCTTCATAGAGTTTCTCACCAGGCCGAAGGGAGGTGATCACTATCTTGCTTTGGGAATTCCCGTAGTAGCGGATGAGCTTCTGGGCAAAGTCATAGATATTTACCGGTTGGCCCATATCCAGGACCATGACCTCCCCGCCCTTGGCCATCGAGGCGGCCTTGAAGACGAGGCCTACAGCCTCGGGGATGGCCATGAAGTACCTAATGATATCTTTATGCGTCACGGTTATCGGTACGCCGGCCTTGATCTGGTCCATGAAGAGGGGGAGCATCGAACCACGGCTTCCCAGGACGTTGCCAAAGCGGACACAGACCATCTCAGTCGCATCAGTGGTCAGCATGCTCGCAATCTGTTCGACCACCCGTTTGGTAGCTCCCATGATGGAAGTCGGGTTTACCGCCTTGTCGGTTGAGATAACCACCACCTTTTCCACACTGTGGTCCCTAGCCCCCTTGAGCACGTTGTACGACCCACCTATATTGGTGGTAATAGCTTCCTCAGGATAGAGTTCCTGAAGTGGCACATGCTTGTAGGCAGCAGCATGGAATACAATCTGTGGATGGAATTTCTCATAAATCCTATCTATTTTCGCCGCGTTCTTGATATCGCAGATAACAGGAACAATGAAGTCGCTCCACTCCTTCTGGTAGTTGTGAAGCCTCAACGACAGGTCGTGTAATTCCGTCTCATCATTATCGAGCAAGACCAACTGCGTAGGACCAAAGGAAAGGAGCTGGCGGCATATTTCGCTCCCGATACTACCACCAGCTCCGGTGACCAGCACCCGCTTGCCCTTCACCATCCGCTGTGTCGGTTCCCGGTCGATGTAGGTAAGCGGTCTGCCCAAAAGATCTGCATAATCAAGATTGCGAAGGTCAAATTCCCTGGCTCCCTGCTGCATTTCAAAGAGCCGGGGAATTATCTTGACCTCACAACCGTGTTCCTTGGCCGCATCAATTGCCTTGAATACATGTTCTTGGTCGATCTGGGAAATAGCTATGATCAAAACAGAACACGTATAGGAGGACAGGAGTACCCCGAGCGTATCGATTGCACCAAGAACCTTCATTCCTACAATATATGAACCAAGAAGCGTTGGTTCATCATCGACAAACCCTACGACATGATAGGGCACGTTGCCTTTCTGGAACTGACGGACAATTGTTATCCCTATTTCCCCTGCCCCATAGACAAGGGCCCGGGGAAATCCATTGGCATGGATTATGTTTTTCTTGTTCAAAACACTGCGGTACAACTCCCTCACTCCCAGGATGCAGAGAAATGCCGACCCGTCAGCGACCAATATGAAAGGAATCCATAGAGAGGTTAAAGAATCGAAGAGGGCTATGGATAACACTGCTATAAAAAACATCGGGAGAAAACCTGCAAGCCCACGACCGAGCAAGTCTACAGAACTCTCACCGATATAAACCCTGTAGAACTTGACGACAAAAAGCAGCAGGACTATCGAAATGGCATTTACCAATGAAACTATGTAAAAATTACTTGGTATAAAAGTATGAAATACAATCCATAGGGCGAGATAGCCACACCCCAAAAGAATTAGGATATCGAGCAAGATGAGCAGAAGCTGACATGTTCTCCGTGATAGCATTGTGCATAGCCTCGGTTTATATCTGGTTTGGGATGGGAAGAGTAGCAAAAACACACATAAAAAGAGTAAAAAACCAGAAAAGGGGAAAAGACCTAACCGAAATAGCGAGAATTTTTGCCTCAGGGAATAAGTTTTTCAGAAAAAAGAATAAAACACCCCCAACCCAGAAAATCTGGAAGGAAGCAGTCCCTGAAGCTTTCATACCAGGGCGGACCGGTAGTATAAAAGACTAGGCGATTAGACTGTATATCATTATGTATACAATCCAATTTGATATCCTTAGGTTATCACCAAAAGAATATTCTGTAAACAAAATTCGCATGCAAAAAAACTCTGTGGGTTTTTATAATTTATTATACCAAAAAGAATTCTAACTAATGGACATAGAGTAAAACCAGAGATTAAACATCACTAAAAGAGAGGGAATTTCAGTATAAAAAAACCTACCAACAACACTGATACAAAGCCCCTTAGAAAGGAAAACCGAGAAAACCAACCTGTTTTGAAGAAATATCGGCATACTAAATTGGCACTTTCTGGAACAAAAAAATAAGCAATGTTTACAAAACAGGAAAACCCAAGCAACCTAGGCTTGGGTTTTCCAACAGTGATTATTTTGTTTTCTTAGTTTCTTTTTCTCTATTTTTTTATTTTTCTTTATTCTTCTTTATTTTTTACCTTTTATAAAATTTTTATTGCTTCCCGAATCAGGAATCTTGCATTTTCAACACTTGCCTATACAACCTTTCCAAAGTTTCGCTATCCATTCCCACCGGGGAATTCTTCAACCGGTCCAAGTTCACTGATTTTACCAGCTTGGGAAGTACGCTGCTATCAGGGTCAATCGGAGGCGTAATGCCAAGGTTCTCCAATAACTTCTCAAACCACGTGATGGCCTGCAAGGGATACGAAAACCCCATGGTACTGGCTATCTCGTTGAACAGATGTTCGAAATACTTCTCGCCCCTGTCTTTGTTACTTGCCTCTAGGTTTTCCAGCATGTACTGCCAGACTACCGGGAAACACAGAGCTACCGCATGCCCATGGGGCAAAGAAAACAGTGAGGAAAGCTTATAGCTCATTGCATGGGGGGCTGTAGTCTGTGTGATATTGATCGCTTGTCCTGCCCAGTTGGAAGCAAGGAGCATTCCTTCATTGCCCTCAGAATAGTTGGCCAAGAACTCAGCGTAGTGGTTCAGGAACAAAACCACTGCCTTTTTGGCATAGGCTTTGCTCTCATCGGTGGCACTGAGCGACCACCACGACTCTACTGCCTGGCAAAAGGCATCGAGCATAGTGCATTTCTTTTGGTAGAGCGGCAGTCCTTCCAGTACGCTTGGCTCCAAGATTGCATAGGCAGGTACCAGGCTTTCATGCACCACCGAGTGTTTCTCCCCACGGTAATAGATAATGGCATACCGTGTCGATTCACTCCCTGTCCCCGCTGTGGTAGGTATGGCTAACAGGGGAATTGAGTTTTCCTTATATTCCTGTTTCAAGTACATCGAACCTGGTTCCAGGGAGCTAAAGAGCTTGATGCATTTTGCTACATCCAGGCAGCTGCCACCCCCAACCGCTACGATGAAATCACAGGATTCTGAGCGGAAAAAATCAACTCCCTTGACGATATCCTCATACTTGGGATTGGAACCAAAGGAATTGAATATAGAATAGGGAATTCCCAAAGACTCAAAAGCGTGCGCAATGGGCAGAGTCTGGAAGGATGAACCACAGACTAACAAGAAGCGCTTTGCACTGTGTTGGTGCAAGATGGATTTGAGTTTCTGGCAATGCTTGTCGCCTAGGATGATGGTTTGTTCTGACATAGAAAACCCTCCATGGATAGCAATAGTATAGCACAGGCTCAAAGAAAGCAGAAAGCAATGCCCGACCAAGCAGTCATCATGTCCATTGGTACAAGCCTTCCTTAATGAGGCTTGCACCGCTATCACAAAGACTTGTATCAAAGTCGGAAGTGAACAGGAAGAGGAAACGGGAGAAACGAATTGCTCTGTCCTTATTTCCAGCCCTGGTACCAAGGTTCTACCATTCCAAAACAAACCCATACAAGGGGTGATCTTTCAGCACAAAAAGAAGTATTCCTATTTGACGTCTAAAGAAGGAGCCTTTATCAAATACTTTTTGCCAATCCCCCGCCCACGCACTTCAAGCAATCCAGCATCAATCATCTGCTTGACCAAAATATAGGCTCGTGTCTTCTTAATACCGAGCAATTTCTGAACCTCTTCATCGGTTGTAAAACCATTACGTATAATCTGGTCAAAAATCTGCCTTGTTTGGGGTGAAAGCTCTCGATTGACCAGAGGTTCCTTTGCAGAAACAACGTCGCTTTCTTTTCCCATGGTTTTATTCTGGTTTGGAAGAATCATCTTAAATGTGTTTGGGGTGACTTCGATTCGAACAGGCTCTTTGAAGTCTTTATAGAGCTCGTGTATCTTGCGAACCCCCGTCCCATAGGATTCTACAAAACCAAGCCGATGGAAAATATCGGCAAGATGACGATTTCGAGGCTGGGAGATACCAGTTCCGATATCTGCGATAGTCAAACCTGAAACAAGTCCACCGATTGAAATAAATTCCATCTGACTCCCTATGATATTGATAATAATGCTCCCACTATAGGCATAGTCTCGATGTACGATTGCATTCAAGAGCGCTTCACGAATAGCCTCCGCTGGATAGTCGAAACGGTCAACACGATCCAAGCCAGTAATCTTTGCTTGGTTCTGGTTGCACAGCATGAGATAGGAATACGTACTTTCCAGTTGCTTGAGCACTGACCCTTTGAATTCTCTGGTATCTTTGAATAGGGTTTTCGCTTCATCAGCATATACAGCGACCATTATCGAATGCTCACACTGATCGGAAAGCAACAGACCCACGTTTGTAAATAATCCAGAGAGGTCACACATTCCAAGCCTTGGGAACTGTTCTTTTTGAAAAGCTACAGACTTTTGGGCAAACGTTTCCTTGGCTTGCTTAAAAGTGAGGTCCTGTACCAATGAACGCATATCCTCATACGCATCTCCATCCGCATTCCTGATCATCTGCCGTATCTGTTCTGGCGAAGCAGGCACTGAAGAAGAGCCTTGCCTCACATACACCCCAGAAGGTTTTAAGCCCTTCCTATGTAAATAATACGGTTTGTTGGCACCTTCACTGATTTCAAGGCAAATCACATGATTTTCTTGAAGCGTATACTTGATGAACATGGTAATATCCGGAAGAATACTGTCCCTGATTACGTTGGTGATCAGATTATAGGTTTCATCAACATCTGCCACGCCTACTTGGGTGCCAGTATCATCAACTCCGATGTATAGATATCCTCCATCTGAATTCGCAAAGGCAATGACTTCCTTACAGAAGGCCTCACTCCATTGGCTCTTGAATTCGATTCTCTCGGTCTTATATTTCACTGATTTCAACCTCCCGTAACCATACGCTTCCATGGCAGAACGAATATTCACTTTTTCCAAGTGAATATTCACTTATTTGTGAATATTCACATAAAAAGGTGAATTTTCACTTTCATGCAAAGTGTTTTAGGATGCAGTTGATCCACTCAATTTTTAGACACAAAAAACCTCCCCAAGGAGGCTTGTACTGCTATCACAAAGACTTGTATCAAAGTCGGAGGTGAACAAGAAGAGAAAACGGGCAAGCATGCCAGTTGCTTGGGAAAGATTGCACCAAGCCCTCGACCGTCTGACCGATGAACACGATTTTCACCCAGTCCGATCGAGGGACTTCATTTTCTGCAAAAGCGAAAAACCAGAATTACGCCAATAAAAGAATCATGAACGTATCCCCGTCAATTTCTTTGGGAATCCCCTCACCGTTTGCATCTATTGTTTCCCAACCCGTAATGGTCTTGTTTTTATAGGAAAGTGAAACCGTTTGGGTAGTTACCGTGTCATTCCAGAGAACCAGACAGGACCGAGCCTTCCCTTCAAACAAGGAACAATAGACTTGGGGATTCTCGTTTTGAATATTCTCTTGGTCCCTGAACAAACCTTCAAGCAACATATCCTTGTATTTCCTACGCAGCGCGCCTGCCTTTCTTGCGTACAGCGCCATTTCGGACTGCTCATTGTCAACCAAGACCTGCCTGTCACCCAGGTATCGTATTTCCATCTCAAACCGGAAACCAAAGGCAATCGCATAATTGACATATCTACGGTCAAGAAACGGATTAGGATTACGGAGGGTCATGATGATCTCTGGAAAACAGTACCTGAACATCTGGGGGGCAGAACTGGAAAGAGAAGTCCAGGAATCCCCTGCTTTCTTCATTTTATTACGAGAAGGAGGACAAATCCCTATTCCATGCAGAATATCAGGGAACTGGGAATACACATCCGTTTCATGCTCAGTCATAAATATGAACTCATCCCCAAGGGTTCTGGCTTGGTCATGAATCTTTTTAAGCAACGCGAGCCTTCCCTGTGTATAGGAAAGAGAAGGACGATTATGCATATGCTGGTGCTTTTCATTGAAACAGGGATAAGAGGGCATACCTCCGATCTGGTCGTAGAGGATTCCGTCGGGACCAAAGGAAGCTACCCATTTTGCTTTTTCAACCATTAAATCATGCCATTCGGTACAAGATGGGCAAACCGTGGAAAATTTCTTTTTGGAAAAAAATGAGAGGAAATCACTAGCGTGAGATTTCGAGTAATCTTCATAGTAGGGAGTATCCCAGATGTTCCTTCCTTCAAGCTCCTTTCCCTTCTCTTCATAAAACTTCGACTTCACATCCATCAGATGTCCTTGATAATACAACGTAATACGGCCCCCATCGGCCTGGATTTCGCGTATTTTCTGTTTTAACACCTCTGCTCCCCCGAGCGTCAGAGAAACAGTGAGATCAGGATATTGGTTGTCATGCCCTGAATCAAACCAGCCAAACAGGCCGAGGACATCACAGCCGTACGTCTTTGCATAGTCATACAAGGAAGGAAGCGATGCATAATCCCAGAGCTCGTCACCATATTGCTGCTTGGCGATTACCAGAAAATACCCATTCATATCCTGTGCCCATTTGATCTTTTTTACTGGTTTTCTCCAAGTCTTGCACCAGGAAACGTATTCATCGGCACCTTCCCTCCAAGTACCTTTGTACAGCGACAGGATGCAGGAAGGGCAATGCCAAGTTTCGCCCTGACGTACAAAAGCCATTTTGTCTGTCTCCAGTAGTACCTGCCGCCCCTTCAGAGCTTCTATGCTGACCACACGTAGCGAGCTTGTATGGAATAGACTATCATGGCCTGCATAATACAAAACCTCATCATCATCAACGAGGCTCATCCATTGCATGCTCAAGGAACCCGGATAGGAAGCTTTCAAAACCTGGGGCCCTCCCCACTCTCCTTGGGACCCGAGAGATTCCGCAATATTGTCTATTTTCTGTCCCGCACAATCCGGCCACAAAAGACTCGGTTTCCCTCCTTTCAGTGTGGAAATACCTCCGACACAAGGATAATACACATCAGTGACCAAGCCATCCTCGTTATTTTTGATATCGGCTTCAAAGACAATCTTTTTCCCATCCAGACTGATAACCAAAGTCACCTCTACCGAGGCCTTCCTGTCTCTTGTCTGAAGAAACCCTGTTGTCAAAAATATTGTGTTTCCTTCTACCCTGATTGCATATCGCTGGTTTTCACTACCTGCGACATCTTCCCAGTTCTCTTTGTTTTTCAACACCGCGCGGAACAAACCAGGTCCTGGATCACAGACAATATTTCCATACCCGCTTCCCCTACGTTCCAAATGAATCAGTCGTCCATGATTATCCACCGATACCGTATACCATTCATTTTGAATGGTTTCTTCGAACGTACCGACCTCATGCATGAATTCCATAAATAGCTCCCTTTTCTTGTATGGGTTCCAAATCCCCATTTGCTAATTCGTACATAGTTTGAGCAAATTCTTCCATTGCCTTGGAAAGACTGGCATAGGGAACATTAGCAATGCTAATCAGTCCATGCTGCATGCATTCTCCATCAAATCTCCCAAGAACAGGCTGATCATTCATTTCAAAATAGTGTAAACCTACGCAGGATACGTGGGAAACAGCCTGTTCAAAATAATACCGGATTGCTTTTGTCCTCTCTTCTTGGGTAGGGGAAGATACCAGACCCGTTGCAAAGTTCCTCATTTCCCTGGCAGCAATATGCCACTCACCGATAAGGCCAGGACAATTTGCCTTCTCTTTGAGAATGTCCAGCATAGGACGAGGGCTTGGGCGATAACAATTGAACGAACACACATCGAATGCATCATTACCTGCAAATTCCATAGGGGTAAGCTGGCTATAACGCATACCTAGATTCAAATGTTCAGGGTCAACCTCTCTGGCGGCCACTGAAGGGACCTCACAATATTTCTGAATGAGGATGTCCCTGAAATCCAGTAGATCCTTTTTGGATTGTTCGCTATACATATCAGCATGTTCCATGGGTTTTTTCAAATCAGAAAAACTCTGCAAATCCAGATTCCAGGCTTCATTCAGGTACATGATATCCCCATATCTTTTTTGCAGAAAATCGATGAGGGCATTCTTACTCGCAGAATCCCCGTCTTGGGCCAACAGTCTCTCGGCAGGATTGGTAGTTTGCTGGAATAGCCATTCCGGCTCGTTGGTAATAAAATACCCGATGAGCAGGGGATTTCCCCGATAGGCTGCAAGCTGTTGCTCGGCAAATGTTTTGGATGCAAGCCTATATTCCTCACTGAACACATCGGGAAAATCCCGGTAAATTGTTTTCTTGGTCAATGGAAAATCTTTCAGCGTCAAAACGAAAGGGATGTTGGCCTTTTCAAGGAAGGCCTCCACATGCTCATCCGTATAGGTGTTCACCCCAACACCAATCGTATTAAATCCCCAACGACGAATCCTTGCCGCATTTATGGTTACCCAGGCATCCCACCAAGCATCTGGGCCAAAAGCCCTGATCATGTTTGCCCGTGCAAAATTGAACATCCGCCGGCCTTTTCCGCTTTCTTTTCCATTCCTTTTTACAAATTCAGGAATTTTTGAAGCTTCTGTCCAACAGTCCTTCCACATTGCATCATCAGGGTCCGGCAGCCAATCAAATAGGTCTTCCATCTGGTCTACAAACCCATGCACCCCCATCCTGGCCCCATAACAGATACCGTTGCTGAGAAATGCATAGCCATCGGGGTCTACCAGCCACCAACGTTTTCCGTCGTGGTGTGAATGGAAATATCCGGTAGCATCGAATTTCAGTTTCCTGTATCCGCCATACCGACTCCATCCGGAAGGATACGAAGACGCACCCTTTGCATTCGCAAGCTCTGTTCTCAGATAGGAAACCATCTCATTGACTGATTCCATCTTTCCTGGCCATTGATATCCCTTCCGTTGCCCCATTTCATCAACCAACGGATGCCCTAGTACCTGCATATCGCCAAGAGTGTCTTTCAGGCATAGCGAAAAGATTTCTACGCTCTGAAACCCTACAGCCGTTCCCATGCGAATCCGAATCTCATCAATCGAATCGATACATGTCGGTTCTCCGCGGACATGCCCTTTGAAAGACCCTGGGTACGTTGGGGTAAAATATCGGTGCGAATCCAATTCTGAAAGCTTTACCACCATTTTCACCCGTGCCGTAGGAATAAGGAAGTAATAGACCGAAAGTATATGTTCTGTACCATCACTATGGCTTACAAAGTCAAAATATACAGTCGGCATTCGATCGGTATCGATGATAAGGTCAATGCACAGGTACCTATCGGGATTCCAGATGTCCCTGTTGCTAGGTTTTTTATATGTCAGACAGAAAAAATCCTTATCGTTAGGCAATATCCTAAGAGTTTGGGATGTTTCATCTTTTTCTCCTGAGACTATCGAAAGGTCAGTCAATGCAATCGAAGTATCCAACACAGGCTCCTCTTCTCATTATGAAAAAATCTATGGGGATACCTGAGTCTTTCCCCATAGACATACTTCTAAAAGAGAATTCTTTTATGCTTTAATTTGAGAGTTTCTCTGCCGCAAGCTGGGCAGCATAGGCAGCAGTCGCCTCTTTTTCAAATTCCAAACCACCTTCATTGTTCCAACGTTCAACAAACCCTTTGTATTCGGCCTCGAGGTTTCCTTTTGTCACGATGAGTTGCGCAAAAGCCTCTTTGGTTATATCCCTTAGTGTTGAACCATACTCACCGAGAGAATCCAAGGACTGTATAATATTCGGATACCCGATACTATGTTCCCTTGCAAAGGCTTGTCCTTCCTGTGTCTGTTTATTCAACGTACGTACCTCTGTATTTACCAATGGCCACATATGGTTATAAACAAAGGCCCCATCGGCACGGTAGGTCGCAGGATCAACAAATTCATTCAGCAATTTGAATTTGCCATTTTCCTTATCGACCCAGCTATAATGAACGCCCTCAATACCTAGGTATGTAAGTTCGTCCCCTTCTTGTCCGTACAGATAATTTATCAGTTCCATTGCCTTTTCCGGATTTTTGCAGGTTGAAGCAATTGCGTTATAATATTGGTATCTAGGATATTGCTTGATTGCCCCACCCTTCCCTCCAGGGCCAGCAAGGACAGCAAACCCAAAAGTAGGGGGAATAGGTTCGGTATACCGCCCAGGCATCCAGTTATTGGTGGTTCCGACATTCTGGAAATCAAACACCCCGGTTCTTCCAGTCCAGAGCTTCTCGAAGGCACTCATCAATGGCATCGTGGCAAAATCAGAATCCAAAAGGCCATTCTGGTAGAGTTTTCTCAGATACTTAATGGCATCAAGATATAAAGGAGCTTTCATATAGGTGGTGACCGTTCCATTATCCATCAGGTACGGCATATCAACGCAAATGCCAAAAGCCCCGAAGATATGCTCGAACGTCCTCATGGAAGCCATTGTACCGATATATCCAACGGTATCATCTATGCCGTTTCCATCCGGGTCCTTATTTGAGAAGGCATCGAGAACCATATAGAGTTCATCCAGGTTCGTTGGCATAGTCATCCCTAGATTCTTCAGCCAATCAGTTCTAATTGAAAGATTCGAGGTATAGTTCAGGGAAGCAGGGGTCAAAGCATAAATACCATCTTTTTGATTTACCGGTGATTTCAAAAGATTGTCACTGACTTCTGATAAGACAGTCTGACCATATGTATCCAAAAGGGAATCCAGTTTCATCAACATCCCTTGATCCCTGAATTCCACTACATCAAGCTTCTTTCCGTCCATCCAGAAAACATCTGGGAGATTCCTTGCTGCGATCAAGGTATTGAGTTTTGACATATAGTCGGCCTCAGGAACATAGATAACAGTCAAATCAATCCCTAGCTTTTCCTCTAATGCCTTGATTACAGAATTCTCCTCAGTAGGGGTATTGTCTCCATATAGCATCCAAGTCAAAGAAACCGGTCCTTCATTCCCTGCAGGGGTTTCTGTTTTTCCGTTTGCAAAAACCGACACACAAAACAAAGTCAACAAAACCAATAGAACCAATTTTTTCTTCATTTCCAAATCTCCTTTTTTGAAAAATACTATTCCTTTACAGCACCAGCTGTGATGCCACTGGTGTAATAGCGTTGGATAAATGGGTATACGACCAATACAGGAAATATAGACACAGCTATAGTAGCCATTTTCATACTCTCTTCAGAAAGACTGGCTGCTTCAGCCAAGCCGGTAATACCAGAAAGTGAATTCAGCGTACCTGTTGAAGCCAACAGTTTTCTCAAATATACCTGGAGTATTTCCAAGCTGGTAGAATTGATATACAGGATACCATCAAGATAGGCATTCCAATTGTTTACGCCATAGAACATAGTCACCGCAGCCAAGGCTGGTGTAGAGACGGGAATGATAATTTTCCAGAGGATAGTGAAAGAATCGGCACCATCGATGAATGCGCTTTCTTCCAGGGAATCGGGAATGGTCTTGAAATAATTCCTTAGAATAAACATGTTATAGGCATTCATTGCCAAGGGAAGGACCAGGGCCCAGAACGTGTCGATAAGCCCGTAGGCTTGCACAATCAGATAGGTGGGGATCATACCGCCATTGAATAGCATGGTGAAAAAGACAAGCATGGAAATCCAGGAACGCCCTCTTAGGCGTTTTTTCGAAAGAGGATAAGCTGTAAGAACACTGAGAACCATACTCAAGCTGGTCCCTACAAGGGTTCTGAGAATTGTATTCCTATACGCTACGAATATTTGGCTGGTTCTAAAAATCATCTTATAGGCAAGCAAATCAAAATTTCTCGGTCTAAAAAACAGCCCCCCTGACATAGCAGCCTTTGAATTGCTGAATGAATACATCATCACATGCCAAAAAGGATAAACCGTGGTAAAACAGAAAACCCCAAGAAAAGCATAGATTAAAAGCAAGAATATTCGATCGGAAAAAGATTCCTTCACTCGTCTTGAACGTTTACTTCCCATTGCAGCAACCCTCTTTTACATTATGCCGCTATCAGCATCTATTTTTTTTGCAATTGCATTGGTTATAAGCACCAGCGTCAATCCAATGGCAGACTGGAACAACCCTGCAGCCGCAGCCTCGGAAAACTTCTGCTGCTCCAGGCCCAACCTATAGACAAAGGTATCGATAATATCGGCATTGGAAACAACCAGATAATTCGATATGGCAAAAATCTGGTCAAAACCGGCGTACATCATTTCCCCAACTCTGAAGATGAGCAGCACAACGATGGTAGGACGAATCGAAGACAGGGTAATATGCCACATTTTTCTGAATCGGCCGGCACCGTCTATAGAGGCAGCCTCGTACAGGTTCCTGTCAATTCCTGCTATAGAAGCAAGATATACAATAGTACCCATGCCTGCCCCTTTCCAGATATGCGAAAAGACAATAACCCAGACAAAGGTTTCCTTCTGATTCATGATATTCGTGATATCGCCGGTATAGCCCAACGATCTCATCAATCCAGGTATCGCCCCGCTTGAGGTATTGAACATTGCGAAAAGTATGCCGTTTATAACAATCCACGAAACAAAATTGGGAAGGATTACGGCAGTCTGTACGAATTTCTTCGCCCCGCTGAAATAAATCTCACTGATCATAAGCGACAATATAATAGGGAAAGGGAACCCCAGGATAAGCTTAAGGACACTGATAAGGACATTGTTACGGAGGGCCCTGATGAATGCAGAACGGGAAAACAATTTCTGGAAGTTTGCCATTCCCACAAAAGGAGCATCTGAGAAACCACGAAAAATACTATAGTCTCTGAAAGCGATGGAAACGCCAAACATAGGGGCGTATTTAAACATCAAGACATACACTATCCCAGGTACAAGCATCACATAGAGCAAGGTATCCCGTCTTATATCTGTCATAAGCTTTTTCTTCAAAGGACATATAGACTGTGTAGCTTTTGTGCCGAACTGCTTTTTTCCGTACTTCATTTAATTCTCCACAAGACATGGTTTAGTATAACTCAGTTGATTCTATTGTCAATTAATTTTTTCAATATTTATTTGTTTTAATGAAATTTTTTGCTAATATTTTTTTAAATTAAAAATATTAACTTTATATATTATCTATTTTTATTATTTTTATACAAGTATTTTTTCTTTAGTTATTTTCATCATTGTACTTTTTAATTGACATTTTACAGGTGGAAGTCTATGATAAAAAAGAATTCAAAAACCCTTCTTAGGGTAAAACAAGTGAGGTGAATGCTATGAGCTTTATGTATAACCCGTTTCCCTATGATGACCCAAACGCCATAAATGAAATTGCCGTAGGAAAAGATATATCGGACACCATATGCTTTGGCCTGCAAGATTGTTCCGCTATGCTTGCCAAACGCATACAAGAGACACTTGCAGAGAAAAGAACCTGTGTTTTATCGCTGGATGGTTATACCAGTGCACCCTTTGGAGTGCTGGCTCTCCAAGTCGCGCGATTGCTCCTACAGGAAAATATTGCCATCACCAATAGTGAAACAAACAATCTGTATTTGGAAGAATCGGAATTGGATGCCAGGCTTTCTGACAATTTGCCACAAGACAGGACGATGGATCCTCCGCTGCTGTACGGCAAACTCTATGCAAATGGGTACGAAGGGCTGATGGACACAGCCAAAGTCACAGCAAAAATCCAGAGGATACTTGCATTCAAGGATTCAGGAGAAGGAGTGTATATACTTTCGGGAAATGGCGCCCTCTGTGATGCATTGGTGGAACTATCCGATATTCGCTGTTACCTTGACCTGACCCAGAAAAGAACCGTATTGAACATCAAACAGGCAAAGACAAAGAATCTGGGATATACCAGTCCAAAACCTTATAAAGAGACACTTCGCCATGCTTACTATGTGGATTTTGAAGTTGCCGCCGCACTGAGGGGAAAACTCATTGCATCCCGCCAGCTGGATTACTATCTGGCAGCTGACGACATCAATTCCATCCAATTGTTGCCTCTTGCCAGTTATATTGCAATTTGCGAGACTCTGGTCAGGTATCCGTTTCGATGCAGACCCGTTTATCTGGAAGGGGTATGGGGTGGCTTTTATGTCAAACATCTTCGAAACCTCCCCGATACCATGAAAAATTGCGCATGGGTGTTTGACCTTATTCCCATGGAAGTGTCGATAGTGGCGAAACTGCAGGACAAAGAAATTGAATTCCCATTCTTCGGGTTTGTCCAGACCGTAGGCGAGCTTCTGATGGGAAGAACCTGCTGTGAAAAATTCGATGGATACTTCCCCATACGGTTTAATTACGATGATACGTTCCATGCGAGCGGAAATATGTCTATCCAGTGTCATCCAGACAGCAAGTATGTAAAAGAACATAACAATGAATTGGGAAGGCAGGACGAGAGTTACTACATTGTAGTTGCCGGGCAGGAAGCAAAAACCTATTGCGGATTTACCGAAACCTGCGATGTAGAAGAATTTATCGACGAATGTAAAAAATCAGAGAAAAACGGACTCCCCTTCGACCATGACGCCTATGTTCATTCAGAGGCCTCAAAGCCAGGTATGCAGTTTCTCATCCCTGCAGGCACGATACATGCCTCAGGAAGGAATCAGGTAATCCTTGAAATCGGGAGCCTTACGATTGGGTCCTATACATATAAAATGTACGATTATGTCAGGAAAGACCTTGACGGAAATCCAAGGCCAATCCATTCGATACAGGGGGATGCCGTACTGAAGCGAGAAAGGAAAGCCGCCTGGGTACGCAAGAATCTTATCCAGGAACCCCGAATTGTCAGAGAATCCCCAGAAGGCAAAGAAATTACCGTAGGCGAACATGACTTACTGTATTTCACCTTGAGAAACCTTTGTTTTTCCTCAAGGATGACCGACGATACAAAAGATCGCTTCCATGTACTTGTCCTTGTAGAGGGAGAGAAAGTATTGATACGGTCACTTGAGAACCCTGATAAGTTCTATGTTCAAAACTATATGGATATGATTGTCGTCCCCTCCTCTTTTGGGAAATACGAATTGATCAACCAAGGGGTCGGGAAGATTATCATCCACAAGACGATGCTGAGAGATGGATATGAACACATCGAACGATAGCTGTATTTTGGCACTGGATGCCGGAGGGACAACAATCAAGCTAGGGGTAGTATTGAAATCCGGGGGCTGTTCAGAACTTGTTGATTTTCAAGAAACTCCGATACAGTCCTCTGGTTCGATAGGCGAAATCGAAGAAGGGTATGCAAAAGCCATCGAAACTGGGCTGAGCCTCGCGTCCCGGCATCACCTGAAACTTTCCGGGATTGCGGTGAGCACTCCCGGACCTTTCGACTACGAAACGGGAATCAGCCGCATGACCCATAAGTATGCAGCTATATACGGGCAATCTGTGAAGAAAATCATAGAGCAGACAACCAAGGATATCCCTGTCCGTTTCATGCATGATTCTTCGGCTTTCCTCCTTGGGGAGATACTTGACCCTCGGTACCGCTCTTTCCATACTCCCGCTGCAATTATAATCGGAACCGGTTTGGGATTCGCTATCATCAAACAAGGAAAGCTTCTGTTGAATGCGTCCCAAGGACCCGGGATTAGTATTTTCAGGCGGCCTTATAAAGGAAAAACCGCAGAGGATTTCGTTTCGAAACGGGGAATCATGAACCTGTACACCGAACTGGGAGGAAGTCTTTGTAAAACTGTCAGGGAAATAGACCTTGAAGCGAGAAAGGGAGATGAACTCTGCAAAAAGGTGTTCGTGCAAACCGGAATGCACGTAGGCCATATTGTGGCTCCCTTGATACAGGAACAAGGCATCGATTGCCTTATCCTCGGGGGACAGATTGCAAAAGCGGACAGGCTGCTCATTACGCCACTATCTGAGACTTTGCAAACATACTCAATTGATTGTTTTGTCTGTAAGGCACAAACTATTGACACAGCACCTTTAGTAGGCGCAGCACAACTCTTCTAAAAGGAAGTAGACAATGACCGGTTGTTATATTCGAATAAAGGATTCATTGAAATCGCTTGCCCCAAAAGAACAAAAAGTTGCTGAATTTATTCTTGAGTTTCCTGAAGAAGCTATGCATATGTCGATCGGGGAACTCGCACAGACGTGTGCGACGAGCAATGCATCGGTTGTTCGCCTATGCAAAAGTGTCGGGTATTCAGGGTTCAAGGAATTATGCAGGGTCCTGACTGAAGAGCTTAACCAACAAAGTTCCATTGTGTATGAAGAAATCCATCCAGGGGACAGCATAGATGCCATCGTAAAGAATGTATGCATGAGCAACATGAAAGCAATCGAGAGCACCCTATCATTACTCGATATGCAGACACTCGATCGAGCCGTAGATGCTCTGTGCAAAGCACCCCGTATAGATTTTTACGGTGCGGGCTCTTCCGGCCTTGTTGCAAAAGATGCAAGTAACAAGTTTCTCAGAATCAACAAGATAACACTTTCCAACCCAGACCCCCATGAACAAATCCTTGCAGCCACGAGTTTGCGCAAAGACGATGTTGCCGTTCTCCTCTCATATTCGGGCGAAACGAGGGATACCATAGAAACTGCAGAAGTAGTGAAAGCAACAGAAGCAACCCTTATAACCATTACAAAATTCGGAAAGTCACAACTTAGCGAAATGGCTGACATCAAGCTATTCACCTCCTCTTCCGAAGCCATGATCAGAAGTGGCCCCATGGGATCCCGAATCGGACAATTGACGATGGTCGATATTCTGTACACCGCAGTATCGAGTCGTCTGTATGATGAAATCAAACCGTATCTTGACAAGACCCGGTTGGCAGCACAACGAAAACATTCCGGGAAAAACTAAAAGAAGGAAACCATGAGGCCAGAGCTTGTTCCTACAGTAGGTGTTTTATTCATTACTACTCCCCGCTTCCATGATCTGGGGAAAGGTACTGAACATGGGATATATTTTGAACGCAAGGAAGCTGAAGCAAAGCGTATTCTTTCGGATCTCTCTGCTTTTTCGAATCCGGTGTTCGAGCGGATTGTCTATTCCAGGGAAGACCTCCAAGAAGCAATGGATGTATTCGAATCAAGAAAAGTCGATATGGTCTTTGCCTGTTTCCTTTCTTGGTCCGATGACTTTGCCTGGATTCGCTTTTTGCGTGACATGAAACCGATTCCTATCCTTTTTGCCTCTTTGGTACGGGATTCCCTGGGGTTTTCCGATTCTCTGAATGAGGACCGTTTTGTTGAATTTCTCTCTGCCGGCTCGTTGGTCGGGATGCTTGAAGCCTCAGGTTCTGCCAGTCGTTTCGATCGTCCCATGATGAAACGGGCCATAGGGACACTTTCCGACATTATGGAAACCTGCCGTACGTTTGCCCTGGCCAGTGCCATTCGCAGCAAACTAAAGAATACCAATTTTGGGTTGTTGCCTTCCTTCAACAAGGTAATGTGGTCTACCTATGTTGATATATATGCTTTCTTTATGCAGGTAGGCCCAGAAATCAGGTTCCTTTCTGTGCTGGGGTTGCAACAGGAAATCGAAGCGTTACCTGCCCAAGAAGTTGCACAGGCCATGGAAGCTTTACTGAATCAATACGATTCAGACAATACGGTGGCAACGGATATGTTGAAAGCTTCCGTTGCAGCATCTCTGGCTCTGGAACATCTAGGCAGAAAAGCCGGGGTAGAGGTTTTGGTTCTCAATGATGTAGATGAAGTTCTTCTGCGTACCATCGGATTACGTCCGGGGTTCACGCCGTGTCCAGGTACCGATGATATTGTCATCGTACCGGAAGGCGATGTGGGTGGGGCCTTGGCTACCTACATCCTGAAATTACTCTCACGCAAGCCTGTCCAGTTTATTGAACCGTTTCACATCGACCAAGAACGTGATGTATTTGAAGCTGGCCATGCCGGCCCCAATGATTATACTGACCCGATGGGGAAAACCTTGATTTCCCGCGATGAACGGTTTGCTAAAACCGATTATACATTCGCCGGGGCACCCTTTGCGTGGCATGTAATTGCAGAAGGCCAGAAAACCATGCTCCACATTTCGGAATGTAACGGAACGTATAAGCTTGTATGTTCTCTTATTGATGCCCTTCCGACAACACACCACCTTGCAGGCTACACCCATGGACTCTTCAAGCCAAAGAAACCTTGCATTACATTCTTCCAGGAACTTATGGACATCGGGATTACCCAGCACTTTGCCATCGCAGAAGGGAATTATCTGAAAGAACTGGAAGATATCGCAACGATCATGCGGTTTGAATTTCATCAAATCTAGCAAGATGGCAACCATTCTATTCACCCACTACAAAGATATCCCAGGATATCGAATGGAAGCAGGGCCTTATACTGCTTTTATTTGTGCAGCTAGGGGGGCAAATTGTATTTCCTTTGCCGAACACGAGGCCAATTTCTTACGAACGCCGAATTCTTTTTCCGAATTGGGAGAAAATCCGAACCTCTATGGGATGCCACTCCTTTTCCCTCCAAATAGGATTTGCAACGGCATGTTCTTTTTTGGTGGCAACTTGTATCGGTTTCCGATCAACGAGCCAGCTAGGGGCCATCACATCCATGGATTTTTAAGTTCTACACCATTCGCCCTTGACTCCATGGAGTGTGATACTCAAAAGGCCTCTCTTTCTTTTTGCTATGAAGCCACTATAAAGGAACCCTACCTTTCATTTCCCCATGCGTTCAAAATAAGCCTGCGCTATCTGCTTGATCAATCAGGGCTCCACCAGCTTGTCCAGCTGGAAAACAGGAGCAACAGATCCATGCCTGCAGGTCTGGGATTTCATACTACCTTCAATGCTTGTTTTCTTCCCCATACAGAACCATCGGATTACAAAATCAAGGTATCGGTTGGCGAGGAAATCGAATTAGACCGAACTACAATCATTCCTACGGGAAACTATCTGCCTGACAGCCCGTTGCTGCATGAGCTTGGCAAAAAAGGACTCCAATTTTCAGATAAGGCTATCTCGAATCATTTTACCTGTGACAAGAACCTTCATGAGTCGTTGCTGTTCCATGTACCTTCCGGCAGGGCCCTTCGATACACGACAGAATCCCAGTATACATTCTGGATGCTCTTCAATGGAGGAGGAAATCAGGGCTTCATCTGTGTAGAGCCACAAACCTGGATGGTTGATGCACCTAATTCACCACTTGCGCCAGACCAAACAGGATTCATGGTACTTGAGCCTGGCCAATCAATCCAGCTGGAATCAAAGCTCCAAGGGGTAACGATTCCACTAATATAAAGCAGCTATACTCGCCATCAAACATGTTTCCCTTAGAATTCAGGCCTCCCTTGTTGTATAGGAATCCTTCACTTGAGGTCTCAGGGATATTCCCAATGTGTTGCAGATATAATCCATTATATTCCAACACTTAATTCTAACAGTATTATGTCGTTCTAACTTATTATATGTTATATAGTAAGTTTTCTGTTAATTGAAGCAATGGAATTATCACTGGATTTTTGGTTACCTCACGGTGACCAGTACGGTTACCTGCCCCCTTCCTACAACCATCGGGGAGGCTGTCATTAAAGACGCGGGGCAGAGGAACCCCAAATATTCTTCGCCAACTTCGAATCATTGCAGTACGAGGACCTAAAAGACTACAAGACATTGTACCAGGCAATTATCACTGCATCCAAAGCCGCAAAGGGCAAGGTATACCTGTTCATCGACGAAATCCAGGAAGTTCCATCCTGGGAGCGGGTGATCAACTCAGTCCGTGTCGATTGTGACTGCGACATCTATATAACCGGTTCCAACGCGAGGTTGCTCTCAGGCGAATTGGCAACCTTGCTTTCCGGACGTTACGTTGAAATCAGTGTCTACCCACTCTCATTTTGCGAATATCTTGAGTTTGCCAAAACCAACGACGATGAAGCCGGCTTGAGTACGGAGCAACACTTCTCCAACTTCCTTCGATATGGTGGTCTTCCGGGAATCCATGAAATGAAATGGGACGATGCGGTCCTTTTACGGTATCTGCTTGACATGTTCAATACCGTACTTTTAAAAGATGTAATAAAGCGAAACAAAATTCGCGATATAGATTTGCTTGAAAAGGTCGTTCTATACCTGATGGACAATATCGGGAACACGTTCTCTGCAAAGACCATCTCAGATTTTTTAAAAAACCAAGGGAGAAAACTCAGCACCGAGACGGTGTACACCTACATCAAGGCCTTGGAGAGTGCATTTTTGATCCATAAGGTGCCACGCTTCGATATCAAGGGAAAACGACTTCTCGAGACCCAGGAGAAATATTTTGTCTCGGACTTGGGTCTGCGCCATGCAACAAGGGGGTATCGTGACAATGATATCGGGGGAATGCTGGAAAATGTAGTGTTCCTCGAACTGCTTCGGAGGGGATGGACTGTCAACATCGGAAAACAGGGTTCTTATGAAATTGACTTCATTGCTACCCATACCGATGAAAGACTCTATGCCCAGGTATGTTACATTCTGACGAAGGACAATACACAACGCGAATTCGAACCATTGGAGGCGATTGACGATAATTATGAGAAGGTTGTAATCTCCACGGACTCCCTGACAGGTTTCAATCGCAACGGAATCAAACAAAGGAATATCATAGAATTTCTCCTGGACACGTGAAATCAGTCTGAGATGCTGAAAAGCCAAGGCCTCTGCTCTTCCAACTGTTTTTTGCTGGCAGGTTCCCTGCCTGCCGTTTGCCTGAACTGTCTTTTCAATCTTTCACGGCAGACACCCTTCTGCCCTTTGGCAGAAAGGTGTTCCTGTTTTCCAATCTCTTCGTACCTGTTGCAATCACTATCGCTGCAAAGAAGTACCGTTCAAATCAATAACCACCACCGTTTCTTCCTGCGGCCCCAACGTCACGGTACAACCCAGATTCCCTTCAGCCACTACCCCTGCACTATTTGAGCCTATCTTCTCGATTCCCCTTAGGCAAACACTCCAGGGAGTTTTCTTTCCTGTCTTTACCACCTCATAGGTAGACCCGCTTCTCGATACCGTGCAGGTCACTACCTCCTTCCCTTCGTGGTCACTCACACCGACGGAAATACTGTTGCCATCATCCAATGCGAATACATGGAAACAAACCCCATCGGAAAAATCATAATCGGTTCTGGTTATATCATTGCCAACGGCCAGCAGGCTATTGGGGCGAACCATCAAAGGCAAGCTGAAATAGTCATGGTGTTCGTTATACCATCTTCCTCCCTCGACCTGTCTTCCATTGAGGAAATTCGTCCAGACACCTTGGGGAAGGTAGTAGGAAACAATGCCATCCGAACTGAAAACAGGGGCAACAAGAAGCGAATCCCCCAACAGATATTGCCGGTCAAGATAGGCACAGCAAGGGTCTTCAGGATACTCCAAGACCATTGAACGCATCATCGGAACCCCTGTTTGATGCGTCTTGACCGCTTGGCCGAACAGATAGGGCATCAAGGAACATTTCAGTTCCACGAAATGACGCAAGACTTCACTTGCCTGGTCATCATAATTCCAAGGCACCCGATAGGACTCACTGCCATGTAGCCTGCTATGGGAAGACAAGAGACCAAAGGCAACCCATCGTTTGAACAAATCGGGGGTGGCCGTCTTTTCGAAGCCCCCGATATCGTGACTCCAGAACCCAAAACCCGAAAGGGAAAGGGAAAGACCCCCACGAAGGCTTTCTGCCATCGAGGCATAGGTTGCAGAGCAATCGCCACCCCAGTGAACAGGGAACTTCTGCCCCCCGACTGTAGCACTGCGGGCAAACACCAGGGCCTCATGGACTCCCCTGTTCTTTTCCACCAGTTCAAAGACTGCTTTATTGTACAGGTAGGTATAAAAGTTATGCATTTTAAGAGGGTCACTCTGGTCATGGTACACAACTTCAGTAGGGATGCGTTCACCAAAATCGGTCTTGAACGTATCCACCCCCATATCCAGAAGTTTCTGCAGTTTTGACTGGAACCAAGAGACGGCCTCCCTGTTGGTAAAGTCAACCAAAGCCATTCCTGCCTGCCATCGGTCCCATTGCCAGACACTGCCATCCTGTTTCTTGACCAGGTACCCTTTGGCCATCCCTTCATCGAACAACACTGACTTCTGGGCAATATAGGGGTTTATCCATACGCAGACATGGAGTCCTTTTGCATGCATACGCTTTATCATGGCAACAGGATCCGGGAATTGCCGTTCATCCCAGACAAAATCAACCCATTGGAATTCCTTCATCCAGAAACAGTCAAAGTGGAAGACCTGGAGTGGAATGTTGCGTTTTGTCATACCGTCAAGGAATCCATTGACCGTTGTCTCGTCGTAATCCGTTGTAAAGGAAGTAGACAACCATAACCCAAACGACCAGGGAGGAGGAAGCGCTGGTTTACCGCAAAGCAAGGAATAGGAAGCAAGTACCTGCTTGAGGGTCTCCCCTCCAATAAGGTAGTAATCCAAACATTCCCCCTTAACGGAGAACTGGACAGCGGTTACCACTTCAGAGCCCACTTCAAAAGAAACTTTTCCAGGATCGGACACCAACACCCCATACCCTTTGGAAGAAAGGTAGAACGGAATATTCTTGTAAGCTTGCTCGCTACTGGTCCCCCCATCCTCATTCCAAATGTCCACGACTTGTCCATTCTTGACGAAGGGAGTAAACCGTTCGCCTAAACCATAGATTGTCTCACCCACCCCAAGGGAGAGGTATTCGCATTGGTAGGCTTGGTCCCCATCGACTGTGGCGTGCCCGCTGAGTGACCCGATACTGGCAGTAAGTTCTCTCCCCGCATAGGAAAAAGCAACCGAGCAGGGTCCTTTTTTCCCCACGCTGACGCTTAGCTGGTCACTGATTGCCTCCCAGCCTTCCTCTGACTGGGAAAATTGCAACTGTTCGGGTTTGTCTGGGGCAAGCTCGAATTGAGGGCCCGTATGTAAGGCTCCCTTGAAATGATAGGAACGGACATGGATCACGTTCTCAAGGGGGGAAGAAAATTCCAAGGTATGCAAGGGAGTGTTTAACGTATCGCCACGGCCGACGATACGTTTGGGTGAAGCATAGACCGTAAGGCAACCGTTTTCGGCCTTGCTATCCTGGATCTCCACTTTATTGATCATTTTTACGTTTTTCTGGATTCCCCAATACCCATCTCTAAATTTCATATTGCCATCCTCACTATATTTGCAACGATCATGTCTTAACCGAACCTGCAACCATTCCCTTTATGATGTACCGTTGCAGGCAAAGGTAGAAAATGACTGCAGGAAGAATAGTCAGCAACACCCCTGCCATCGCATAGTTCCACTCCACTTTATAGAGGCCAAAGAAATTGTAGGCTGCCAGTTGCAAGGTGAGCGATTTCTTTGAGCCACTGAGTACCAGCAGGGGAAGCAGGAAATCATTCCACATCCACATGGTGTTGATCACGATTACCGAAACGGTAACCGGTTGCAGCAACGGGAAGATTATCTGGAAGAATGCCCTAAGGGGCGAAGCCCCGTCTATCTCAGCGCAATCATCCAATTCATGGGGTATACCCTTCACCGCTCCATGGTACATAAACAGGGCAAGGGATGATCCAAGCCCCCAATAGAGCACGCCAAGCCCCCAGGGGGACCCAATAAGGTGCAGTTCCTTGGCTACCTTCACCAAGGCAATCATGAACGAATGAAAGGGAATCATCATGGGGGCTATCAAAACAAGGAACATAACCCAACTGTACCGGGTCTTGGTCCTTGAAAGCTTGAACCCGGCAAGGGAACTTACCACAACCACCCCGCTTACCCCGAGAGAGGTAGCGATCAAAGTGTTGAGAAAATACCTTGGGTACTGCATGATGGCAAACGCTTGGAGAAAATTATCAAAGGAAAAGGAAGTGGGAAGCGCCAATACGTTTGTCGTGATTTCCGAAAATGACTTGAAAGAATTGATCACCACCAGAAACAAGGGATACAGATATACTAACGCTACCAAGCTAAGGATTCCTGTTGTCAGGAAAGAAGAAACAGGACGTCGTTTCATACCTCCACCTCCTTCTGCTTGAAAGAACGTACCTGTAAAATGGAAAGCAACAGGATCATGAGGAACAAGATGACTGACTTGGCAGTTCCATAGCCAAAGCGGTTAATGACAAAGGCAGTCCTATAAATATCCAAGGCAACGGTGGTCGTCGCATTGCCAGGGCCTCCATTGGTGAGACTCAAAATAACATCGAAGGCCTTCAACCCGTTGGAAAGGGAATAAAACACGCATACCGTAATCGAGGGCATGATCATAGGCAGCGTAATACGGAAAAACCGCAACGGTCTCGAAGCCCCGTCTATCATCGAGGCTTCTATCAGATCGTGGGGTACCGACTGGAGCCCGGCTATGTAGACAACCAGGTAAAAACCGAGCGCATTCCAGACAGAAACCAGCAAGACACTGAAGAACACCAGGTGGGTATCCCCAAGCCAGCTGGACATAAAGACGCTCCACCCGGTTTTCTGGAAAAAGGATTCAAAACCAGCAGAGAATATGAATCTCCAAATGTAGCCAATGATGATCAAGCTGATAATATTGGGGACATAGAAGGCAGCCCTCAATGTATTCTTACCCTTGATGTCACTGTCCAGCAGGACGGCGAGGAACAAGGCCACAAGGTTGATGACCACCACCGAACACAAGGTCAGTCTGAGTGTGAACCACATGGATTTCCACATGTCACTGTCATCAAGAAACAGTTCTTTGTAATTCTCGAGACCGATGAATGTCTGTACCCGGTCAAGGCCATTCCATTTGGTAAAGGAAGAAATGACACTCATCAGAAACGGTATTTCAACAGACAGGAGAATTGCCAGGAATGCAGGGATGGTAAATCCACAAAACACCAGGACTCGGTTGAGTTGCTTTTTTTTCAATTGGGTCATTTGGTATATCCAGCAGGGCCGGGAGTAAAGAACTCCCCGGCCCTAATCAAAAGATGAGAAACGAACTACAAAGCTGCTTTGGCAATCTTTGCATACGTAGCATCAAGTGCGTCCAAGGTCTGGGCGCGGTTGGTTTGCCCGGCGCAATAGCCTTGGAGGATTGAACCCAGCTGTTGCTCGGTTCCGGTGGGGAACATCTGGTAGAACCAAGGATAACCTGCCACCCCCGAGGCCAACAGGTCCGATGTTGCCTTGGCAATCTGGGAATCAGGAGAGGGGGCTCCGATAATTGGGGAAAGTTGTTTTACCTTGCCAGGTATCCAATTCTTCCCGTAATCGGAGGTAGTAAGCCATCTAAGCCAGTCAATGGCTGCCTGGAGGTTCTTGCTATCCTTGGCAATACGGATGGTCTGGTTTGAGTCAAACATAATCCCGGCTGTCAAGGCGTCATTTCCGGTCGGTCCGACCAAGAACCCCAGTTCTACTTCAGGGTTGGTTTTTCGAATCGAATCCTCGGCCCAGTTGCCTTGGTGGATCATTGCAACTTTTCCGGTTGCAAGCGAAGAAGTCTGGTCACTGAAATCCGATTCATTGGGTTTCGGCCCACCATACGTTCCGATAAGGTCCAGAAGGTCAAATACCTGACTCATTTCAGGGATATCCTTGAATTTCAAGGTACCGGCATTGAGCATGGACACAAAGTTCTCATATCCGCCGTAATTTTTTACCGGGATTGCAGCTAAAGCCTGCCAGGCAGTCTGGGGGAGTACCCAGAATTCCTTAAAACCGGTTGCAAACGGCTGCACGCCATTTGCCTGTAGTTTTTTAGCTACTGCCTCGAATTCACCGAGTGTACGGGGAAGCGTAGTAATCCCATTGTCCTTGAATACTTTCTTGTTGTAGATGAAAGAATGGGACTGGACCAGGAAGGGATAGCCCAATACCCTACCGTTGACAGTTACGCCCTGGAGAGCCGAGGGTTGGATTTGTTTCATAAAATCCTCGTCAGTAAGGTCGTAGACATAATCCTTGTAGGTTGAGTTGTCACTATAGGCACTGCTCATGAAGATATCGGGGATATCCCCGGAGTTCAGCCTACTGGTAAGGACAGACCGATAATCGGTCTGCAAAACAGTGATGTCCAGAGTAACCCCGGTTTCCGCTTTATAGGCGGCGATCATATCGTTGTATTGGTCAGCGAGTTCAGGGCTGTAGAACAATACACTGAGAGTTACGGGGCCTTTTGCCATTTCTTTTTGCCCTGCTGCAAAGACAGGACTGAAGAGCAAGAGCAGAAGCATTACTACGGTCAAAGTCTTTTTCATGAGAATCTCCTTTTTTCGCTTTTCCTTGAATGAAGCAACTATCTATGTTATACGTATAACATAGCAAAGTTCAGTTGTCAAATAAAAGAAGATAGATATATAAGGGTACTAAAAATAGCTGACGTATCTTAACAAAATGTTGTAGTATCGACAGGAAAGAAGGAATTGCATGGGAATTACACAGAAAGATATAGCTCGGGATTTAGGGATATCGTTTATTACTGTCAACCGGGCATTTAATGGAACGGGATATGTATCGGAAGAGCTCAAGCAAAGAATTTTCGAGTATGCCGAAAAGATGGCCTATGTACCGCACAAGGCCTCCCAGGTATTGGTACGCAATACCACCAAACGAATTTCCCTGTTCTCATCTTCCCTTCCCGAGTACTTCTGGAATGATATTGACAAAGGAGTGGAGATTGCAGCCCAGCAGATCCACCCCTTCAATTATGAGGTTACGTATCACAGGATCCCGGAACACGACTCAGAAACGTACCTAAAGCTCTTGCGAGAGGATATTGAAAAAGGCATTGATGCTGTTGCCCTGGTAAACCAGCATAAATACGATATGCCTGCAATCTTTGGGGAACTGGAACAAGCAGGGATTCCATTTGTCACGTTCAATACCGATGCCCCCCAAAGCGAGAGGCTCTGCTATATCGGAAGCGATTACGCTGCCGGGGGGAGACTTGCCGCCGACTACATCGGGAGGGCCCTGCAGTTGTCACAAAAGCAGGAGGTCTTGGTAATCCAATGCAATGAGGAAGATGTAAAGGTTACAGACTCCCCTGATATCAATGCCATGCGGCTGGAAGGATTTCAAGCGTTGCTCAGCACCCGGTACCCGAACATTACTTGCCACGTGGAGTACATCAACACCAAACTGCAACCAGGCTACAGGGACAACCAGATCCTGGATGTGCTTAAAAAGTATGAGAACAAGGTCCAGGCAATCTACCTGATACCTGCCTTCAATACCGATTTTCTCTCAGCCTTGAAGACCCTGCCAAGACAGAATGTCATTACGGTTCTCCATGACCTGGATGGTTCTGCAGTATTTGACCTGGAAACAAGGATGCTTTCGGCTGTGGTCTACCAGAGCCCAATACTCCAAGGCTATTACACGGTAAAGGCCCTTGAGCAGATCCTTGAGGAAAAGAAGCCAAAGAAGATCCCCGATATCGAGATAGTCCATACCCTGGTACTGTCAGAGAACAGCAACCTGATACGCAGCCAGAATGAGTTTCAGTTCACGATATAGCAAGGATTTGAAGGTACGATATAATAGAAAGACAGTGTAGTTGCCGATGGTTGCAAACCACAACAGAGGCAATTGAGAAGGAAATGGCTCCCATGCATGTTTAAAAAGAGACAGGCAGGCTAATAAGCCTTGGGGTATTTTCTTGTTTCCCAGAAGAAATTCACGCTCTTTGGCAAAAGGTTGTTAAGCTTGGACTGTATGACTTGTTCCTGGTTGACTGACCATATGCCAAGTTTTCCCGTACCACAGTTGTTCCATCCCACCCAAATAGTGACGAAATTGCCTTATAGCTCAAGTCCCTTCTTTCAGGATATCCAGATACGCTTTATAGGCAAAGGTCCTTCCCCTCAGCCTTCCACTCGATGGGACCAGTATGTTGGCATCGATCAAGCGCTTGACTGCACTTGCGACCGTATTGTACGAAAGTTGCAAAGCTTGGGCTGTCTTATTGATTTCTATAATGGGATTGCGCTCTAGATAGGCAAACAGTTGAAGCGCAGTAAGTCTGGCACGCCCGAGCGTGTTGATACGAGTCTCATGGGCATCGTGAAGTCTTTTTAGGCGTATGATATTCTCATGAGCATCCTCGGCGGACTCACCGACGGCCCTGAGGAAGAACTTGATCCACTGCTCATAGTCGCCCTTGGTACGAACTTCGGTCAACCGGTCGTAGTACTCGACCCTGTTCCTCTTCAGGAAATAGGAGATGTACAATGCAGGTGTCGTCAGAATTCCGTTTCCCATAAGAAACAGCGTAATCAGCAAGCGCCCTATGCGGCCATTGCCGTCAAGGAAAGGATGGATTGTCTCAAACTGATAATGAATTAAAGAGGCTCGAACCAATACATCCAGTTTGTCAGTACCATTGATATACTTCTCAAGATCCGACATCGCCACGACCATATCATCAGGATGAGGAGGAATGAACCGCGCATGCTGCAGGGAAATCCCCTCCCCTCCAATCCAGTTCTGCGAGGTGCGAAATTCTCCAGGACTTTTCTCCTGGCCACGAACGCCCTCCATCAGGACTGCATGTGTCTCCCTGATCAGACGATTGCACAGTGGCAGTTCCTTCAGATGCTGGATTGCAAACTCAGTAGCCTTGATATAGTTGAGAACATCCGAGACATCCCGATTTGTATTTGCTTCCAGCATCGGGTCGAGCACATCCTCCAGCGTACACTGATTCCCTTCAATCTGGGATGACATCAACGCCTCCTTGCGGACATACATCGACACAAAAAGCGCTACATGCGGGATTAAGGAGGAAATGCTCTCTAACCGGGAAATACCCCTGTTGGCTTGTATGAGCAATTCCATCATCTCGCCATCAATTTCGATAGGAGGTTGAGGAGGAAGGGGTGAAGGGACAAACGAATGGTATGTCGCTTGGTCTGAAAGCTGTGTTTTCCAAGTACCTGCCCTGTTTCCCATTCTAATGAATTCTCCTTGAAGTAAACTAAAACAACATACTCAATGATAGCATAGTAATTTCATTTTAAATAGTTAAATTGAAATAAAGAAGCCATTTCTTGGCTGTTATCTCAAGATAGCCAATGTAAGGAATTGCAAAGGCAAACCTTCACTGACTAGATGAGACAGGATCAGGAGCCCTGATGCACCTGGCAAGATAGTCCGATTGTTGGTAACAGGGCACAGCGGAAGTGTTGTTGTGAAGGCTGCCTTGGGAATGAACCAGAATCCTGTTGTGAACAATGTTCGTTATATCGAAAACGTTTTACTATTTTCCCTATGCTTTTGGTCATATTCGATGTTTTCAATAGAGAGAAGGAAATCACAGAAATACGTACAGGAAACAATTCCTTCAATCTTTTACAGGAATGCAGTGAAAATCCCCAACGGTTTCTGCCGAAAATGCGAAATTCCTTTTTGGTAACTATATTCAGACAGATTCAAACTTGAAGCTCATCTGCCAGCCTTGATATGTGGTAAGCATATCAATGAATTGCGATGCACTGATGAGTTTGTCATCGATGGTGAACTGGACCTCATTTTCACCAAATTCATGAGAATCAACCGTAATCCCGAGACGCCCCCTGAAACCCAATCCATATCGGCGCCCCTTGTAGATTACCCCGCCGCCGCTGGTGAAATACTCACCTTCAAGAGCTCGGACCGGACTTGGGATCAAGGATTTGCTACCAACACCAGAGCGGATGATTTTCTTGAAGCGTTCAAATTCCGCACCCCGGTCTATTGTACCATCGGCTAAATAGACATTACTATCGGGCGATAATTTATCGACTATTGGATCGTTGCAGTCCTTGGGATACTCCAAGCCTTCATAGAGAGCAATATCCTTTGCTTCCCGGTAACGTCCGATATCACTGAGTCTTCCATATTCGGTATCCAGAAAATCATACGGGGAGAACATCCTGAAAGAATAAGGCTCAAACAGACAAGTATCCTTCGCCGTCTTCCGAGAAGTATAGTTTCTCCCTTTTCCTTCCATCTGTCTCTTAAGTTCAATTTCATTATACGGGTCTTTTATCCGATCAAGGTTGACTTCACTACGTTTCGTTTCACTTGCCACCCATTCATACCCAGACGGCAAACATTCAACCGTAAGGGAAAAGGAATACGATGTGGTTGGATAGAGCTGGTCATCAGTATGCAGGATACTGTCAACATCCCTTATTTCATGTACCAGGAAGGAGTACTCATACTTGCAGTCTTCAAGGAGTTTCTTGATCTGTATATTTGATCTGGCTATGAAATCAGTCTGGTCCAACGAAAACTTGGGAAAACCGGCATCAGTATTCTTTGTCACGGGAACAGGACAAGAGGTTACCCCCAAGGGTTTTTCTTTCACCCCAAAGAGAAGATACTCCTTGGTGGTGTTGAATTTCTCGGCAATCAGGTCACAGAGAGCAGTGGAAATGATTGCACCCTTCTCCACCCTGGAGAGATGGCCCTGGGACATATTCAGCTTTTCTGCGAAGACTTCCTGGCTTAAGCTATGCGCTATCCTCAATTCCTTGATTCTGCCACCGACTTCTTGATAATTCGGCACGTTTGCTTTACTCGATTCCGGCATAACCAATCCTCCTTGGCGATGGAAACAAACCATCAACTAGATGGCATTAGCAATCTATACAATCATTCACGCATGTACTATTTAATTTGTAAAGTATATTTTTTTTATTCTCTACGAAAATTTTATACATAACCATGAGCGCACTACCTCAAAAAATAGCCTGACTACGGTAAAGAAAGTTAGTTGTGGATTATGAGAAACGGGGAAGCTGGCGAAACAGGAAACCTCACCAAGTCCCTCAAGGGAATCATCTTCCCCTCTGATGGAATCGAGAGGGTATTGTACTTGCTGGTATGAAAGCAGGTATCTCAGCCTTTGCTTTTCAGGTATTGGTTCCAGAAACTGGTTTTCCTCTTGTTTTCCAGCAAGAGATTTGTTTTATACGTGTTATGCGTTGGAAAGGTCTTCCAATCTTTGACTAGGGGAGCAAAAGCATCCAATGCTCTGAGATAGTCTACCCCATGGTGGTAGCTTTTTACATAGGCACGTTCCATTATGGAATCCAACAGGCTGCGATAGAGCAAAGAGGAGGCGAGATAGCGCTTTTGCTTTGCAAGCGTATGGGCTATTTCAGGCAAGGTATAGTAATCTCTTCCATCCAATGTCTCCACCCTGGCAAATACATAGGATTCCAATTCATCCAGCATTCCCACGTCTGCCAAAAACTGTGCGTCGTGGTCATTGAAAGATGGGTTTTGGAAGATAGCGTTTACCTCGCTAGCCAAAAATTCCTCCCTTTTTTCTTGCCCCATGACAAGCAACAGTTCCTGGAAGGTATCGAGCGTACGATAGGACTTGAAGTTTTCGTACTGCAGGGCGACAAGGCTTTCCCGGTCGCCTTGCATTGCATAGATTTCCTTCAGGATTTTCTCAATGTCATAGCGATTGGAAGAATTGTTTGCAGGGATTCTCTTGACCCAGGCAAGTGCCGATCCGGCATCTTTCCTTTCCAGGAAAACACGGGCTACTGCAAGCATCTTAGGCGTCGGCAGCTCTACCTGCTTGCCTTGCAGGGTAGCTGCAAAGAGCTTTGCTTCTTCCTGCTGACGGCAAATGAATGCCGTCATAAAGGCATAGGTCTTCTTTTTCTTCTCTTCTTTCTCGTTTGCTTGCAATGCCTGCAGTTTCTCCAGCATGAGGGCCAACACCGGCTCCCCAAGGGAATTGGGAAGGTTCTCCACAAGGGAAGAACGTGCACCATAGTCATCCTTGGTGGCCACTTGCAGAAACAGGGTTGCCACCTTCTCTTTGTCCTGACAGGAAGAGGCATACCGGAAAAACAGGTCCCTAGCCGCATGGAGATAAACTTCAGCGACTGTGCCATAGGAATCGTCGCACGTCTCGAAGACAAATGCATCGGTCTCAATAAACTCGGCGACCAGGTCCAAGCCGGTGCCGGGGTCTGTTATCCCGGCTTCCAGGTCTGCAAGCATCCTCTCCAGAAGATTGGCTAAGGAATCGGTCATCTCAGCACCAATGTATTTGGTGGAATTTCTCAATGCAGCCAACTTTCGTTTGTATCGTTTGATATTTTCTTTCTCAGGGGCTACCAGGGTGTTGATCTTGTCATCAACCAGGGCAATATGGTCTGCTAGCTCCAACAGGGTATCGGCAAGGGTCTCGAGGCCAAGATCCATCAGTTTCTGTTTACGATTATCAGGCATCTATCTCTCCAAGAAGGGGTAAGCTATCTTTGTGAATTCTGGAGGAAAGCGATAGAAGTTTCTACTCTTTCCGGCATTGGTTCTACAGCATGCCGGTAGATTCTGTGGAGCTCTTATTGGCAACAAATCCTCTTACTCAGATCCTTGTTCCAAGGCTGCTTGCTTTCTCAGTTGTTTTTTTCTGGCCTTTTCCTGGCGGTCTTCCCACATGCATTGCAGCCATTCGTTCACGGGCAGTTTCCATGCCTGTTGCTTGTTTGGAATATTCTTTATCAGGCTTTTTGGATTGAGCCCCATTTCCTTTGCGATACGGATATCCTCCGTGCTCAGCTTGCACCGGCTCTTTGCTTCTTTCCATTGTTGCTCTGGATAGGCCATTGCACCTTCCCTCCTCAAGGATTCTAGCCATTGATGATAGCAAAAGAGAACAACTGAGAGCAAGACAGAAAAAATTGCGAGTACCATGATGCGGAAATAGGGTTCCTGAGAAGGGTTAAGGAAGTAAAAACCTACATCAGAATTGACTTCTAGATATATTTAATTACACCATTAAACCTGCGCATAGATGGTATCAATATCTCGGGGAACAAAGTAGGCCTTTATACAATTGGGATTTCTTACACATATTTGAATATGATTCTGTTCTCTGAATCCTGCAGTGGGATAGATTTCCTTACCTTCAAAAATACACCACGAACACTATCATAAAGATTTTTCTTATTTTGTTGCTCTTCCTGTAATGTAATCAACATTTGAATAACGGCACAATCCAAATCACGTATTAAACCATTGCCCTTATTTGCTGGCAGAGTTTGCCCGTTGCTAGATTCAGAAAGAAAAGCATAGGCATGACTAAGTAATTTTATATTTTCAGAACTGAGAAAATCTAGACATTGCCCAGGACATATTACAGCGCCCAGCACAGACGGTTTGTCAATTTTCTGTTTTCCGTTTTCCGTTTTCCGTTTTCCGTTTTGAGGATGCTTCTGCATTGTTTCGGCCCATTGCAAGGCCCTCAATGGATTATTCTCCCAGAAATACATCCCAAGACCTAACCAATCGTATGAATTTGTACTTCGATGAAGCTTTTTCTGGTTGTTGACTATTTCATCACGCAATTTTTCATCGCAACCATGAAAACCAAAAATCAAGTCATTTTGCTTTTGATACATTACTCAACGTATGATTATAATTCTTGGATATTCTCCCGGTAGGGGTAAAGATTCCTGTTTTCTTCAGGAGTTCCTCAGTCAAGGGTTTGTTCTGTAATACCTTGCCACAGAAGTTCTTGAACTGTGAAACATATTCATCCTGTTTTTGCATAACATTTTACCTTTTTATCAACAACCACTTACAATAGGATATCATGAGTATATAACGATGATTAGAGCTAGGTTAAGGAAGGGTTTTCAATACTATTCAGGATTACTGATCAATTTGCTCTGTAATGACCTTTTCGGGTCTCCTATGCCATTATTGATACAAAAAAATAGGGGGCTGCAGGTTAAGAACCCTTGCATAACCACTGCAATACTCATAAGAAGGGAAACCTGACCTTGATGGATGTAGCCACAATCAATATGTATATACAGGGCAGCAATCTGCAATGATCGCAGATTACTGCACCGTCTTTTAAAATCTCTAATAACAGGTAATCAAAAAAATGGAGTCCCCGATTTTCCCATTAAGTCCCTTTGATTCGATAGTAGCAAGAACAGATTTCTCATCCTCCGGTTGCAAACAGAGCAAAGCAATCAAACTGTTCGCTCCATTATTCTTGAGATAGTGTGATCCTTCAAAAAGTTTAGCCTTCTTGATCTCGATTTCTGGTTCGATTTTTGCAAAAAGACTTCTTCCAAACACATTCCAAAAAACCATATTGAAAAACTGGTTAATCTCAGATTGTTTCTGTATAGGCTCCCCACCTTTTTCAAGACAATCCTTATAGCCATCGCGCTCAATCAAGCCTTTGAGACTCTTGAGAAACGATATCCCCGACGATCGTGCATACCCAGTTTTTCCACACAACCCTTCAATAGCTTGCAACCCACTAGTAAGCTTTCCTGCATTTTGCAGATATAGCTCATCAGCCTTTTGAAATTCAGACATACCCTGCTGCAGTATTTCAGTACCGTTATTCTCCTGCATTCTGATATAGTAATCATAGAGAATAGGTTTACTCGAGTAGGCAAGGGAGGAGAACTCATTCATTCGAATTTTTTCCAAGGTCCGTTCTGTTGGTTTTTTCTTTGCCGTCCTTTTTTCCAGAAAACGTTTCACTGCCTCTTCGAGCATACTATTTACATATACTCGCAACGCATCGTTATCAATTGTTGCCAATATCTTGGAATAGTTGTTTACAAAATCCCTACGGTTGATAGCCATCCTGGTTTCCCTAACCATATCCAAAGGGGTAAGAATCACTCTTTCTGGTTTGCCTTTGTACATGATGAATGGAAGGGTATAGGTTTTCGAGATAAATTCACCTGTTTCGCAGTTTAAATCAGCTTTAACTACCGTGAATTCCTTCAACTTCGCAGGATCGATAGAGTTCTTTGCGAATGACTCTGTATATGAATACAAATAATCTTGGATGATATTTACGCACAAATCGCTAATACGATCTTGTCCGCTTTTATCATCCATAAGAAAGAGTTTCTCAATGTGCGAACTGTCTGAGACACCATTGTTCTCCAAGGCTTTCTTCAGGTTATTCAAAAGTTGCCTACCGAAGGTATCTTTAACTCCCTTTCCTTTGTTCCCTTCCCTTGAAAAACCAAGCCAATTGTACGGGATTTCCTGGAAATTGAAAATTCTCTTCACATTTTCGTAAACAGAACCCATTTCTGCAAGTATGACCAGATACTCAAACCTTTGTATGATCTTATCATGCAATGCTTCATATTCAGGCTTATGGCTTGAATACAACAGCATTGGATCAATGAATAGAGGCAAATCGCTTGTCAGCGGGATGTCCACGGCTCCATACTCCCTAAGAATTTTCTCAGGAATACCAAAATGATTTGAAAAATTTTCCAAGCCCTTCTCCTCTGGAAAAGTCAAAATGACGACAACAGAGCAAGGCACAGGGTGCAGTAGCACCCTGTGAGACCTTATCAACCTTTAGGGGGGAAAGGATCGTTACCGTAGGAATTACGATATGCGATTTTTCCGTCCTTGTTGTGGACAAGCATCTCCGCTCCTTGATTCTTGCTGATTTCCCGTGCAATTTTCACCGCGTCAGCTTTGGTCGCAGTTACATGCGAAGCCTTTGCTGAGTTGGATCCTTTGACACCCCAACCACCATCTTGTCTAGGAACGACATGTTGTTGTTTCGCCATTAGGCTCTCCTCGCCCACCAGAAGGAAAAACGGAACTTTTCATTGACAAGCCTTCCAGAAACAGGCTAGCCTCTTTGTAGGTTGATTCCCTAGCCCTTCTGTGGGGCTACTTAATTATTCTGCGTTGGTCTGATCCACCAACGCTTTTTTATAGCCATACGGCTACAAATAAAAGGTACTAACGAAAACGCTAGAAGGCAAGTTTATTGTAAATTAATTTATTTATTTTCAATATATTTGCATCTTTTTGTTATTTTTAAGTAGAATAGCAATAAAACACTACTCAATTCTTGCCATCTTTGCTTATATCCTGTACGCTACAGATAGTCACAGCACTAATAGGGACATTCATACGTAACACAATGTGGCGACATGCCAAAGGAAAAAACATGATCTTGGAATTCTCAGTAGAAAACTTCCTCTCCATAAAAAACAAGCAGACACTGAGCTTTGAATCCGCATCCAAAGACAATATCCCTGACAGGCATTATGTTGAGATGGAAGATGGGAAAAAAATACTTCGCCTTGCTTGCATCTACGGCGCAAACGCTTCAGGAAAAACCAACCTGCTATTAGCCTATGGCTTCTTTCTCGATTACATACTCAATGGTTTCAATGATTTGAGTCCGACTGACCCAATCGACATCGTACCGTTCGCCTTCACCCAGGAAAAAAATGAAGTCAGTATCTTTGAACTTCAGTTTTACCATGAAAATCACCGATACATATATCGGCTATCAGTAAACAAGACACAGGTCCTCCAAGAATCCTTGCAATGGTACCAGACAACCCAGAAGAAATTAATCTATTCCAGAGATGAAACAGGAGATGTTAAATGGGGTACTGGAATCAAAGGTGCCAAGAAACAGATTGCCAGCATGACGACCAAGAATGTTACGTTCTTGAATGTTGCAGCCAAATTGGGCCATCCTGTTATTTCTCCTATCTATCAGGATATGGTCTCGACGTTGTTGCCTGTAGTTTCACCAGAAACAGGCGGTCTTTTGAATAATAGCTTGAGACTGATTGAAGAAAATGCGACATATAAAAAGGATTATATCAAACTCCTCTCTGCAGCATACTTCAACAACATCAAGGACATCCGAGTCGAGACGAAAGACATTCCCCAGGAATTTCTGAAAGGACTTAATCCAGAGACCGTCGAGCATTTGAAAACCAGTGGGTATGACTTTAAGGAGCGACAAGGCATTGTTGTCCATGAATTTGACAAGAAAGAATACCTGCTCCCTCTCTCTCAGGAATCTTCGGGTACACGGCGTTTCCTTGAACTTGCATATCCCTTGCTTATTTCAATTCTGAATTCTGGGGTTTTGCTCATAGATGAGATTGAATGCTCCTTACACAAGGACCTACTGGAGTTTTTCCTGGATACTTTTCTGGACAACGGCAAGGAATCCCAGCTCATATTCACCACCCATATCACGGATCTGATGGATTCTGAGCTTCTTAGGGATGACGAGGTCTGGTTCGCAAAAAAACAAGCTGATGGATCTTCACTCTATGACTCTATTTCAGACTATGAGGGAGTACGAAAGGGAGCATCCCGTAAAAAGCTATATGAGGCTGACCGATTCGGGGCAAAGCCGATTATTTCACACGTACTCTTTGAGAAGGAGGATCTGATTGGGACGCAGAAGTAAAAAAATCGAACTTGTCCGAACCATGCTCATAATCACAGAAGGAAGCACAGAGAAATTGTATTTCGATTCTCTGCGCGAGTGCCTGCGCATACCTGGCCTCACTATCGTTCCCCGGGAAGCGAAGCATAGCTCGCTTAACGATATCCTTAAGAATGCCCTGGCATCCTATGATGAGGATGCATACGAATCGGTCTGGGTCGTATTTGACCGGGACACACAATCGCATTACTCTGAAAAAACGAGAACCCTGATTGCAAAGGCAAAGCGAAAAGGAATATTGTTTGCCGATTCGATGCCTTGTTTTGAAATCTGGATCCTTGCACATTTTTGTCTGCCGCAGGCTTATTACCATACTCAAGAGCAGGTAGAAGACCAACTGAAGAGACATATTCCCGGCTATGCAAAGGAAATCGATTGGCATAAGAGGCATAGTCTTTACAGGGAATTGCTTCCATCGCTAAAGAATGCTATCACTCATGGTAAAGCACTGACCGCAAAAGCAGAAAACGATATACAAAAGACAAACACTCTGGTTTGGAAGATTATTGAGAACATACAGCAAAAAAGAAGCTGTTCTGGATAATGCAACCAAACAATAGGGAAGTACTTTCATCGCTGCAATGAGAACCCCGTGGGCAATCCGGCTACAATCGTCGATCCTTCTGCTCCAATAGAGAGAGGGCCCCTGACTGGAAATCCTTCCCGGTACCTAAATCTACAATATGGTAGATTATGTAGAGCTATTTCTAGGGTTGTCAATAAGTTTGTGTAAATGATTTTCTACAGTTTTACTCTTCCTTCAAACATTATAGAAAACTGATTCAGTGCGACACCCCACAGTTTCCTATTCACCGGACCTTTAGCAAGAAAAGGTTTTAACCAGCCGACACGGGAAGCGTAAGCATCTTCCCGCATCGTTTTGGTTCTTCAGAAATGACGTATCGTAATAGCATTCATCCTAACTAAACCAGACCAAGGATCGTCTCAAAGATAAATGCCCTGAATTCATAGGGACTATCAATCTTTACCTTCGATAGAGAAACAAGGGCCTGTTGCCGGTTTCCAAGGCCAAGTAAAGCATACGCCTTCAAGATATTTCCCTCAATCCTATTGGTTTTCTCAATATCATACCCGAACGGCATGGGTGTCACGGCACCTACTCCGAAATAAGGATATCGGTCGGCATTGTCAATCAGATTTTGTCCCTGTTCCAACATCTCCTGTAAAACTTTCCTGGCTTCAGGAAATCGTCCCAACTTCTGCAACGAAAGAGCCCTGAAAAGAGATATCTCCGAGACCGCTGACTTGGGAATGCTCGCTTGCTCGTAAGCCTTTTCCACTTCTTGGGAAGGAACTTTCATCAAAGCAAGCATATTACCCAAGAAATAATATATGTGCCCTTCTTGGGCAAACCAGCTCTTCGCTTCGCCATACTCCTTGGGAATAACCAAGGCTTTTGCATAGGCCTGTTGGGCTTTGTCAAATTCCCCCTTCTCTTCCAACGACAAGGCATAGAGGACATACAGCCAACTATGATGCTTGGTAAGCTTTCCTTCCCCTCCCTCATATATATGGAATGTACGCGAAGTAATGAGCTTTATTGCTTCAAAATATCGTTTTTGGGCAGTAAGCAACATGATTCTATCCAGATAACAGTCGTCCCGTTGGTCTACCAGCTGAGGATATTGTTCGTAAATTGACAGCCTGACCGTATCTTCAATGCAGCTCTGTTTCAACAATTGCTGGTATTCAAATAAAATCCTAGGGTTTTTGGAAAGGTGGAAGGCTTTTTCCATACAAAGCCTGGCCCCTTTGGCATCACCACACTTATCATAGTACCCTATTGAAAGATTCCTCAAAGCCTGCACATGGGAAGGATTACTCTCTATAGTCGCTTCCCAGCAGGTCATAGCCTCGGTATACCGTTCCTTGTCATACAGCAAACAACCAAGGAGATAGTTTGCCTTTGCAGAGTCCGGGGCTTCTGTTACAACCCATTGCAACACAGCATAGTCTTCCAAACGCGATGGAAAACAAATACCCTCGGTGAGCTGTTGGAAAAACACTGAATAGGGACGAGAAAGACACCATGAAATATACGCCTTATAATAGGGAACCAGAGGGTATGTTTCGTCCAGACAGTCCAGTACAAGTAAGGCATCTTCGAAGAAACCGGCATGCAAATATTCGCAGACTACCTCAAAAGCTCCCTGTATATTGGAGCCAAATACTTGCTGAATCTCCTTTACCAGCATTTGATCCTTACAAAGGAGATATTTCTCAAACCGTGAGAACAGATCCAACAAATCTGAGGTTATATTGGAATCGCCTAGCTTCCTACTCTCCTCAGTCCTTCCCAGATGTCTCAACAGTACAGCTTTCAGATTCCTTGCCTTTTGATTGTTCGCAAAACAAGCCTCTACATTCTCCAAGGCCTCATCAAACAAACCCTGGCGGCAAGAAAGACAGGCCAATTCATAATAGGCAGCCCCTTTATATTCGAAATTCCAGATTACCTTGGAAAACAAAACCTTTGCTTCCCCATCTTTTTGCAGCCGCACCAAAGCCAGAGCCTTCAGATACAAAGCCTCAACGGAAACAGGGTGACCATTCAATGAAAGCAATTTGTCGATTGCCTTTGTACAATAGGAAAGGCACGCCTCATACAAACCCTGTTTCAAACATAGCCGCCCCATAGAAGTATTGCACCTGATATCCTCAGGACTCCGTTTCAATGCTTCCAGATAGTAATCGCTTGGGTCATAGCTATGTTGCTTATACTGTTCCAAATGGATACCTGTCAGATAAAGCTCTTCGATCGAGGTAATTTCAGCAGGTCTTTTTACAGGATTCCTTGGTTTTATTGGCTCCTTTTGCCCGCGGACAGGCACGGTGAAAGCAACAATGGTACGCTTCTGTACGTCTCTAGCCACTATTGATAGATCTTCATAGGACAATTGCTCCTTCCATTGCAAAGAAAACGTCCAAGGCGTCTCAGGGTCCAAATCCACTGTGGTTTTCAATATGAGTTCACTCCTATGAAAAACCTCTACAGAAGAACCGGGGAAACAGGACGTAGCATGTATCCCTAAAAATAAAGCCCCATCACGAATCTCCATGTTGACTGCTGCATCCCTCGTAGCGTTCTTGACCGCCCCTATGGCACGTATAGGATACCAATACTGCTCGAACTCCTTGGTTTCCCCAGGTAGAATCCAACTGAAATCAGGTTGGTTATCGGTATAACATCCAGTCATCAATTCTACATAGGGTCCATCGGTATCGGTAAGATTCGAGCACCACATCCTTCCAAAATCTCCATCTCCCCAATGGAACAATTTCTTTCCTGGTGCAATTCTGTGGTCGGCCCACGCAACGATGCCTTTTTGCGTATTTTCATCATAACCGCAGACAAAATCCATCTCCGACTGCCCTTCGCTTACCATATAGGAAGAAGGAACCTTGATGGATTCATACCGTGACAGATCCGTTCCCGTTCCATAATCAAAAGGACGTGCAGTCTCATACACTCCCTTGGCTATAGGCCATCCAATCACTGCCCTACGGTCGTGATCATTGACATATTCCACATCTGGGGGAAACACAATCCGATACTGTTTCTTGCCTGGAACTGCAAGGTTTGCCCACCACATAAATGGTTGGATGAATTCCGTACTATTGAAAATCTTTGCTTTGACCTTGCAATAGGAATGCCCGGGGCATACAGTAATCCCTGCCATGCCCTTCATATGCAACATAGGGTCAATCTCGCCTGTCCAAATGGTAGCCGATCCATCTTCATTCCATTCCAAGGTGGCAGGTAAAGGTGAAAAGGTAGTTGGTCGATGATGTTGTGGCCAATTGAACTCTATCCCACCAGAAACCCACGGGCCAGAAAGACCGATTAAGGCAGGTTTTACCACAGAGTTATGGTAGATAAAATCCGTGTTTCCCAATTTATCAAAACCCCTGGAAATCTTGCCTCCTATTTCGGGCAAGACCTCAATCCGAATGTATCGGTTTTCCAAGACTCCTACCTGATACTGCTTGTCAACCTTCTCTCCTGTTAACGTATCGGTAAAGGCAAGGGGATAGAGTTTTCCACTAGCCCCTTGATATGGCTTCTTCTCAAAGAAAAAAGGAAGGTCCATAGGTTCCCCGGTCTTATAGGTGGGAATGGTTTGCTCTATGAACGAGGCTTGTACTGTTTGTTCCATGATGGGTAATGCTCCTTTCCCTTCCTACTATAGGGGACCTCCGTTCTCCCCTCAATACAAGCAAATTGCGAAAAACCAAGAGCTTTTTTGTACCTGACAATTCAAGTCACATGCTATACTCTGCTCAGAATGAAGTTGTATGCCATCATTGAACCCCTATACCAGAAATCACCCTGGTGCATCCAATACTTGCAAGGTCTCCATTATGAAGCTGGACGAAATGCTATACAGCTCGTGTACTGCGCAAAACCAGAGGACATCGCAAGCCCAGAACAGGGGATGAGAACCTGCTGCATATTCATCGGGTCCACCCAAGCTTGGCTTTCCGATATTGCCCTCCGCCTAAAGGAACGAAGGATACAGGGAATCTCGACAATTCAGGAAGGATTGTTCCTTGCAGCAGGAACCAGCGAGATAAGCATCAACTACTCCCAGGCTATGACGGCCCTGCAGTCCTATTTCCAGACCTATGGAAAAAATAAAACAGCTCTTTTTGGGGTAAACACCCATTCCTCAACAGACTCTATCAAAGCTGCGGCATTTTCACGGACATTTCCCGATGGCCATATCTTTTCCCATACAGGGGAAATCAAGGAAAGCTGTATCAACTTCCTCACTGCCCATGAACAATTCGATTCCGTCATTTGCTGCAGTGACCTGGTTGCCCTCGCTTTACTCCGTTTCTTACAACAACAAAAGAGTATCGTCCCCCAGGAGCTCTGGCTGGTTGCCTTCGGACACTCCCCCTTGGCCGACTATTGCACACCTTCAATAACCTGTGTGCGCTGCGACTACGAATTGCTCGGGAGACAAATGGTAAAGCTTGCCCAGTTGCTTATCAAAAATCATTCTCTTTCCACCCTCTCGGGCACCGTGCAAGCCAGCATTGAGAGCAAAGGGACAACCGATAACACTCCTGTTTCCCAAAGAAGAAATGATACAAAACCTTTCAGGCGTTTTGAATCGGGGCAAAAATTTTATGACGATCCCCTATTCCAGGAACTCTCTGCCTTAGATAGGTTGTTTTCCAATATCCTTCCGGTTGATTTCCAGATCCTGCAAGGAATCTATAACAAAAAGCGATACATCGACCTTGCCGAGGAATTGCACATGAGTGAAAACAGTATCAAATACCGAACAAAACGGATGATGGGTCTCGTTGCCAGAACAACAAGAGAGGAACTAATAAAATTGGTTTCCCTCTATGTGAACCTAGAAGGAAAAGAAACCTAGAATACAATCAATGGGGATAATTAAAGATTTTTCATGGTGCACCCCGATAAAAAAACCCCTTAGACTACTACAAAAGAGAACAGGGGATCAACAACATGAAAGAAGTACAAGTAACGACTAAGACCATAACAATCCCGACGTATATTCCTGCAGCGTATGAAACACTGCCAATGTTTGCAGAAAATCGTGTTCACCAGCGGTCAAGTGGAAACCCCTACCCAAACCCTATTGTAAATGAAATTCATCAGGACACACTTGTCGATAAGCAATACCAGATAATCTCAATGGAAAACGACTACCTCTATTTGGAAATCCTCCCTGAACTCGGAGGCCGCATATATACGGCAAGAGACAAGACTAACGGCTATGATTTCTTCTACCACCAGCATGTCATAAAACCGGCTTTGATAGGAATGCTTGGCCTCTGGGTCTCAGGTGGTCTGGAATTCAACTGGCCCATCCACCATCGCCCCTCTACCTATCTTCCCGTGGACACTTCGATTGAACGACAAGAGGACGGATCAGTGACCGTCTGGCTCTCAGAACACGAGCCCTTGGACCGTATGAAAGGAATGGTAGGAATCCAAGTCTCTCCGGAAAAAGCACTATTCGAAACAAAAGTCAGACTTTACAACAGAACAGACCTTCCCCATTCCTTTCTCTGGTGGGAAAATGCAGCTGTCCCGGTACATAAAGACTATAGGATTTTCTTTCCCCCCGATGTTTCATATGTGCACTATCACTACAAAAAAGCCACCGGGGGATTCCCCGTCATGGACGAATACTTCAACACTCAGGATAACAGAGGAGGCGTCGATATCCGATTTCACAAGAACACGGAACAAGCAACCTCCTATTTCTGTGGCCCTACCTCCTTCGATTTCTTCGGTGGCTTTGACGAGCGAAAAAAGACAGGGGTAATCCACTATGCTTCCCATCATACCTCTGTCGGGAAAAAAATGTTTACCTGGGGCTATAACCGATTGTCCAAAGCCTGGGAAAAAGCTTTGACCGATACCGACGGGGCTTATGCAGAACTCATGGCAGGTTCGTACACGGACAACCAACCCGATTTTTCCTGGATCGAACCTTTCGAAGTCAAAGAGTTTTCACAAAGTTGGTATCCTTACAAAGAAATCGGAGAAATACAGAATGCCAATGGAAAACTGGCCCTGGCTGTGGAAAAAAACACAGTCGGAATCTATCCAGTTGAAAATCTTGGCAAAGTAGTCTGTACTATTTTCAGGGAAAAGGAAGTCCTCTATTCAGGAATAATGACCCTAAAAGCAACTGAGCCACAACAGTTCACTGTTGAAAATCTTACAGGCTATACAGAGCTAACGATTGTTTCCTCCTCGAAAGAAATCTTGCTCAACCATAAGCCAATTTGCAAAAAAGACCTTGCTGAAGTTCCTGCACCCCGTCAGGATTATCTACAACCCGACCAATTGAGCTCAGCAGAGACCTGCTTTTCTACAGGGCTCCACGTTGCCCAATACAGGGACCCTATTAGGGAACCTGAGGTATTCTGGAAACAAGGTTTAACATTCGATCCTACTCACAGTGGTTGTCTTACAGGCCTGGGTTGGTATTATCTTTCCCACCTGCGGTTCAAAGAAGCCCAAGGATACCTAGAACAAGCTTATAGTAGCCAATGCTCGCTCAATCCGAATCCCCCTTCATCGCAATGCCTTTATCTGCTAGCACTTTCTTTGAAGTACCAGGGGAAAGCAGACCAAGCCTATGAACTGCTCAACAAAGGATTGTGGAATCGAAGCGGCATTGCTACCTGTGGCATTATTATCGCCCAAATCGATGCTTGCAGGGGAAACTATAAAACAGCCCTCGAGCATTTGGATTATTGTGAGAAATGGGGAGGATACAATCAGAAAGCAAAAGGCTTACGGGTAGCTCTATTACGAAAATCCGGGGAAAATGAAAAAGCCTTGGCCTGTGCAAAGGCCCTCCTTGCAGAAGATCCTTTGGACTTCTTCACCCTCAACGAGCTTTCCCTGCTTACAGGTAAGGGAAAAACTGAAAAGAAACCTTTTGAAAGTGTGCACATTGACCAGATAGCACTTGATGTTGCCTCAGACTATGCAGATATAGGCTTGTTTGCTGAGGCAGTAGTCCTGCTCGAAACTCTAGACAGCTCCTACCCCATGGCAACCTATCTGCGTGGTTATTTCTCTTCCAATCCTGGCTTGTTTGCTGAAGCTGCAAAAAAACCGGAGAATTTCTGTTTTCCCAGCAGACGATGGGAATTGCTTGCCCTAACTGAGGCTACCAAACAATTCCCAAAAGAAGAAAAAAACTGGCTCTATCTCGGAAACCTGCTGTATGGCATTTGCAGGGAGAGCAATCAAGCTGAATATTGCTGGGAACATGCAAAAACGGGAGTCCAAGCACTGCGTAACCTAGCCATTACACGGTTCAAGAAGAAATCAGATGACCCCACGGTTCCCCAGCTGCTATTGCAGGCAAGGAAAAAAGATCCTGAACATCTGCAACTCCTCTATGAATATCTACGGGTTTTGGAATTACAAGGAAGTGAATGCCAATTTCGCCTGGAAACGTGGAAATCAATGGGCAATCTTGTGACCCTCAGGGATGATATATATTTGCAAGGAATCCGTGCAGCAAACCAAGCAAAGCAATGGGGTGAAGCACTTGAACTTCTCAAAGCTCATGATTTCATCCCCTGCGAAGGGGGCGAGCACGCTATCGCAAATGAATACCTGCTAGCTAATCTGGGCTTGGGATTTGAGGATCTCTACAAGAAAGATTGGGACCAGGCAGCTATACATTTCATAGCAAATACAATGCTTCCCTCAAACCTCGGGGGAGGGGTGTGGCACTCTGTCATGCTGGTTCCCTATCGGTTTTTGGTAGGAATATGCTACAAGCAAAGGGGAAGGGAAAGCCAGGCAATGCAGGCCTTTGAAGAGATAGCTCAATTTCCCGTGAACTATTTTACCTCGATGTACTTGCCTACCTTCAGATTGTTAAGAGCGCTGGCCCTTGGAGAGCTCGGGCAAAAAGACGAAGCAACCACTATTCTTGAAAACCTGGAAAAAGAGTACCGACAATGTCTCGCAGCCAAGGACTTTGGATATTTTGCTGCAACCCCATTTTTCGAAGTGTTCAACGAGACCCCTGAAAAAGCAAGATATATTCACTTCGCCTATCTGCTTGCCCTCTGTCTTCTTGGACAGAGAAAGACCGAGGAGGCAACAAAGGTGTTGGATACATTGCTTATAAAAGATCCCAATCATTGCAAAGCCTACTTGGTTAAGGAACTGATTCCGTTGTTGTAAGGTTGTGTTATAATCGTAAAGAAATGGGAAGGGAAAATCGATGAGGCCGAATAGAAAAAACCTGAGAACTTGGTGGGAAAACCAATCTATGTCCACCATCATGGTCGTTTCCTTTTGTTTTCTCTTTTCGATTGTCTTAGCAATATCTACCCTTATGATTTCCCTTTCCGTAAGAAAATCCCTTATCCAATCGGTATTTGAAAGCAATACCAAAATAATGAATGAATCCGTGGGGAAAATTGATACCCTCAACGACATAATCACCTCTGTCTCCTTCTATGTGGCAGGAGATTCCAGGCTCAAGCAAATGCTCAAACAATTCCCTGAAGACCAACTCAGCCAGATTCCCCTGCAAAACGAGGTACGTTATTACCTTACCCAATTATGGATGAACAGGCCCGAAATCGTTGGGATTAGTATTTATCTGGAAGGAATTTCCGAGGTCAACCATAGTACTGTCGGGGTAAGTTCACTGTCCTTTGCCCAAAAATATGACTGGCTTGAAACACTGGGAAACAACCGGGGGATCATCATCAACCTGCCCAATCCCGTAACACGGGGGAATGTAGTTTTCAATTCCCTTTCGCTCGTCAAGATACTGGACGACAATTTGCTTCCGCTGGGATATCTCTCGTTTGAAATCTCTGCAAAGAAAGTATTTTCCCAATGCCTTGAGCCAGCCCTTGCCTCCAAGAATTCTATATTATTTGCAATCAACGATGACCAGGTTATTGTCAATCATGCAAACTTGGATTTAATCGGGGAATCGGTAGCTTCTCTGTATCCTCATTACAACCCAAACGGGCAACCGGCCTTAAAACCCATCCGCTTCAAGGGCAAGCAATACATACAGATTATCAGCAAACCAAGTAAGCTGCGCTGGAGCATTGTGCAGTTGATTCCCCTGGACGATGTGTTTCAGTTCAAGCCCCTGCTCTATTCATTCGTGTTGCTCACCTTAGCGGCAATTGCCCTGTCTGCGGGAATGATCTTTCTACTCTCGGAGAGACTCACAAAACCCCTAACTATGCTTTCCCAGGCAATGGGATCGACCAAACCTCTGCAAGCGACACTTTCTAAAAAATTTTTGGAACGCCAAAACGAAATAGGAAACCTCTACAGAAGCTATGGAGAGATGACCGTTCGAATCAATGAACTCTTCACCCAGCTGCAAAATTCTATGGAAAATCAGAAGAAACTGGAAATAAGTGCATTGAGAGCTCAGATAAACCCTCATTTCATGTATAATTGCCTCGATTATATTAACTGGATGGCTCAGGATGAGCATGTACCTGAGATATCCAGGATGCTAACCAATCTCAGCAGGTTTATGAGAATCAGTCTTACGGAAAGCAACCTTACTTGTCCACTTTCCTCCGAAGTGGAGCATGTTAAAACCTATCTGGAAATATTCATTGTCCGCTATAAAGGAGCCTTCACCTACGAGATTGCAGTAGCCCCTGAGTTATGTGAAGTATCGGTACCGCAATTCATCCTGCAACCCTTGGTTGAGAATTCCATGATTCATGGGTTTGGAAAACACTTCGGTCGGGCCCACATCAAAATATCCATACAAAAACAGGAAGGCTGGATAGTTTTCGATATTATTGACAATGGAATCGGGATGGACCAGAAGAAATTGGAGGAAGTACTTTCCGGCTCTCATGAGGGTTCATCAGAGCATGGCATGAAGAATATCAATGACCGTATCCGGTATGCCATCTCTCCCTCACTTTTTAGCGGTATCCAGTTGGTCCCATCCCAGAGAGGGACCCATATTCATTTTGCACTACAACGTACGGGGAAAAGCCATGGGTAAGGTCATAAAGCTACTTATTGTAGATGATGAAGAATACGTCGTCAGTGCCCTTAAACGTCATCTGTCCTGGGATAAACTGGGAATTGAAGTAGTTGGGGAAGCCTATGGTGGGAAAGAGGGCATCGAGAAAGCTTTGCAATTGAAACCAGATTGTGTCCTTACCGATATCAGTATGCCCTCCATGGATGGAATCTCTATGATCGAACAGTTGTACCTACTTGGCTTTCATCCCTATTTTCTTATTTATACCGGATACAATGATTTTGAATATGCAAAACGGGCCATAAAATTCGGAGTCTGCGATTATATCCTCAAACCTGCACTCCCTGAAGAAATAGAGGCTTCATTGGCTCTCATTGTTGCCCGTATCCAGGATGAAACCAACCGCAGCCAGGAACATGCTCAATTGAGAAAGGATTTTGAGGATAGCAAACAACAATTGTTCTTGCCATTTCTGTCTGATCTTCTGGAAGGAAGACTGCTTACCTATGAGGAGTTCGCCCAGAAAGACCAGTTTTTTCATTCTGCATTGCAGGGTAAGGACTATGTGGTCGTAGGAATTCATCTTGATAACGCCTATGAGGTCTTTATCAACGAAAAGATCGAGGACCAGTTGTATACGCTCTACCATATCTCATCCTTTGCAAGCTCCCTATTGCCGGGAAAAACATGGTCTACGGGATTTATGAGTAACACAGCTTATTTTTTATGTGCGGTCCAGACCGATACCATCGATACAGACAAGCTGATAGGAATCTCCACCAGAATCCTGAACTTCTGCAACCAAGTTGGGAATTTGAATCTTTCAGTCCGGATAAGCATCAGCGAGACAGTCCATGTATTTGACTCTATTGCCACAGCGTATCGGCAAGCCAAGGAATATATACGGGAAAGCTCAGGCAATCAGGTCATCTCATGCAGGGAAAACCCACAGGAGTTTTCCTATTCCCCCCTTTCCTGGGCCTTTGACAAGGAAGCCTTCATAGATGCCATTCTTTTGGGAAACGAACCTTTGGCCTTAAATCTGCTGGATCAGTTCTTCAAAAAGATATCCCAATTGCCACCGCCCCAGGACATATACCTTACCCCTTTGCTTTGCGAACTGGTAGGATCAACTACGGTCACGTTGCTGCAACATGGGATAGAATCCGATCCGGGAGCCTATATAACACTCTTGCAGAAAAACAGTACAATCCACGAAGCACAGACAAAAGTGACAGACTATTTTAAAAAGTTGATCGAAACTATCCAGAGCCGCGAACTGGCAAAGAATTATCAGGTAGTCCAAAAAATGATGGCTTTTACCCGCAAGAATTACCGCAGTGGCATCACGCTCAATGAAATCGCCGAATATCTCCAATTCACCCCCAACTATCTATCTACGCTGTTTTCGAAATCCACAGGGATCAGTTATTCCCATTACCTCACAAAATTCAGGATGCAGAAGGCAAAGGAATTCCTTGAGAGCGGGAGATATAAAGTATATGAGGTAGGGGATCTCGTAGGGTACCATAACCCTGAGTACTTCACAAAGGTGTTTAAGGAATTTGTCGGAGTACCTCCTTCTTCCTACGTAAAATAGGGAAAAAGGGTCAATAGAGGAAATTCACATGGGGGTTTTGTAGAAATTTGCTGGTACCGTGGTAAAAATCCCTCTGCTATCCTTAGTATACCGAACTAAAGGCATAGCCCGAAGTAGGATAAAAAGGAGAAACTATGAAAAAGGTCAGGTTTACAGTAGTACTGATTCTGTTGCTTGCAAGTGCAGGGATTGCCTTTGCAGCAGGAACTGCCGAAACAACTGCAGCTCCTCAGCAAAAGGTAAAGATCACGGTTTGGGGGCCCCTGGAGAATTATAGTGAAGCTGAAAAGCTGTCTTGGAACTTCTGTGTTGAAGAATTTAAAAAGAGGAACCCGGATATTGAGATTGAGAGTATCTTCTCTCCTGCAGGAACCGATTATCGCCAACAGTATGATAAGGCCTTGATGGCAGGTGAAGCTCCTACCGTTACCAATTTGCTTCCGTATGTCGACGTTCAGACCCGTGCCGCCAATGGCATGATTGCGGATATTTCCGACTTTGTCGACAATTGGGATCTGAAAAAACAAGGCATTGTAAACCCTGCCATGGACGAAGCCCTGCAATATAATGGCAAATGGTATGGGGTAATGGACTATGTATATCTTGCAGGAACCGTATATAACAAGACGGCTCTCAAAGCAGGCGGCGGGGATGTCTCAAAGCTTCCCAAGACATGGGATGAATTCACTTCCCTGGGCCAGAAAATCACCGACCTCAAAACACCTCGCTTTGGATATCTGTTATTGGGCATGGAATGGAATGCCTGGCCCTTTACCCCTTGGGTATGGTCTGCAGGAGGGGAGATGGTCATTCCCAACGGAAACGGGACCTATAAAGTCGGTTTCTCCGAGGAACCCGGAGTCGATGCCGCCATGCTCTGGCATGACATGATCTGGAAATATCACATGACTCAGAAAGACGTATTGAAGTCCTGGAATGATTTGCGTGACGACATGCATTCCGGTCGTGGCGTATTCGCTTTCGGCCGTATGGACCATTATGCTTCCGATGCCGAAAAGAAATACGGGATACCCCAGAGCACCTTTGGTATCATCCCTATTCCAGCCAAGGATGCAAGCCAGAAACAGGTATCCATTGCCGGTGGTAATGCATGGATCTTCAGTCCTACTGCTACCCCTGCAGAGTTGGATGCAGCCTGGAAGTTTGTACAGCTCTTTGACTATGACAAAGATTTCCAGATAAAAAAATGGGAATATGAGAACTCCATCGGAGGAATAAACAACAGGATTCCTCCCCGCGTCGATATCATCGACACCAAGTTCTCCATGGCAACAAGCTGGCCAGAAGGCTGGGCAGAAGAGTTTAGCGTTATCTCCGCAACTGCCCGTATGGAACCTTGGTGCCCTAACTGGAACAATTTGAAGAACATATTGGCACCTGTACTGCAAAAGATTCTTCTTACTGAGAATATCTCCCGTAACGAAGTCAGGGACCTTCTTACCCAGGCTGCTAACGAAGCCTATAAAATGTATCCCGATACATTCCGCAAGTAACGTTAGGCTTGGCTATATGTCGAGGGGAGAGTATCTCCCCTTGGCGTAGTATCCCCGATTCATTCTACCTGGGAGAAGTTTCATGAAAAAAAAATACCGATGGAACCCTGGATGGTTGTTCATCATCCCCGCTTTGATTGCTTTTATCTTGTTCAAGTATTACCCGATTCTATCCGGTATTGCAATTAGCTTCTTCAAGTATAAGATTATGAGTCCTCCCGGTACTTTCATCGGATTGGACAATTATATACGGGCATTTAAAGATCCATACGTTCTCAACGCTTTGAAAAACAATCTGGAATTCTGGTTTATCATGCTGCTGATAAATTTCTGGGTGCCTCTCGTTCTTGCCATCATGGTAAATGAAGTCAAGAAATACAAAGGCTTGATCAGAACCCTTTACTATATTCCCGCCATTATTCCTTCGGTAGTGGTGACTGTGCTCTGGAAGTATATCTGGCAACCCGACTACGGCTTAGCTAATTTCTTCATGGATAAGGTACATCTTCCCCACCAACTATGGTTGAATTCCATTCCCTTGGTTAAATGGTGTATGCGATTTCCTTATCTGTTTATCTTCGCAGGATTGACAGCCGGGATGGATTTCATCATCTATCTGGCGAGTCTTAATAATGTTTCCAAGGAGATGTATGAATCGGCACAACTAGATGGGGCCGGTTTCTGGTCAAAATTATGTCATCTTACACTTCCGACGATACGACCAACCATTTCCATGCTGCTTATCACCGATACCATTGCCATTTTCAACTTGTTCGATGAGCCGAAAATAATGACCGGTGGAGGTCCTGCGAAATCTACGGAGACCCTTGTTCTGTATGCTTTTGACAAGGCGTACACAAGCGGGGAGTATAGTTATGCGATTACCATCACTACAATTGCCTTTCTCATCGTATTCCTGCTTACGGTGGTCCAAATGAAAATCCAAGATAAGGCAAATAAGTAAAGAGGGAGATAGAGTATGCCAATCATTCAAGATTCGGAACGAAGCAGAGGACAAGGAAAGCGGATATATATCGGGATTATTGTCATCCTATTGGTATGTATTCCCTTCCAGGTTCTTCCTCACCTGTGGATGTTCTTTGGGATGTTCAAGGATAAACTGGAAGTGATGACTTTCCCCCCTTCTCTTTTTCCCCGACAGTTTTTTTGGGGAAATATCTCCGAGACATTTGTGACTTTTGATCTATGGAACAATATAAAGAATACCGTCATAATCTGCGGGGGAACAATCCTCGTACAGGTTAGTATCAGTTCCTTATGTGCGTTTGGGCTCTCCAAACTGAAAATAAAACATTCGAACGGTTTGTTGCTATTTTTCATCGGGACGATGATGATCAGCAACCAGGCCACGATCATCCCGACTTTTCTGATGATGAACGACTGGGGGCTCATCAATAGCTTCTGGTCGGTAATCTTGACATTCTCAGCCTGGGGTTGGATGGTTTTCTTGTTCAAGAATTTCTTCGACACTCTCCCTGAGGCATTGATGGATGCAGCAAAGATTGATGGAGCCAACAACTTAACTATTTTTATCCGGATTGTATTTCCTTTGTCGCTCCCAGTGTTCTCCATTGCAGTGCTCAATACTTTCAACGTGGTCTACAGCCAGTTCATGGTTCCCTTGATGCTACTCCCTGCCAAGGATAAGTGGCCGCTGATGTTGCAAATCTATACGGCAACGGTGTCGGCTGTTCCTTGGAACCAGGTAATGGTCTTGCTTACCACTGCGTCCCTGCCGCTTATCATTATCTATATTTTCTGCCAGAAATATGTTGTTGAAGGGGTTGTTATGACAGGAATCAAAGGTTAACTATGAATCTGCATTATATTTCTACCCTCAAGAGGTGGGGAAATACAATATTCTACGAGCCAGGGGTCTGGATTTCCATGAGCCTGGCTTTTCTCCTTTGTTCATTGCCCCTGCTGACCATAGGATGTGCTTGGACGTTTTGCCTTTCCCTTGCAGAGGAACAGGCCCAAGGGAATCGTTTCAAAATATTTCCCAGGCTGAAAGCCTTTCTAGCTTCCCCTGCCTGTATCCGCTCTTTTTTTATGGGTTTGGCTGACGTCTTGCTTGTCTTTGCTATCGTCGGTTCTGCCAAAACCCTGGTTTCTCTCAATACTACGCTTTTTTTCAGATTCCTCAATGCTGTTCTGCTCTGGATGGATATGGTTCTCATGCTATCAGGGATGTATCGTTATCCCCTCTTGGTCAGCATCCCGCAAAGCTCGTTTCTCAGTCTTTACTCGGATGGGCTCTTGCAATTCTTTACCAATATTAAAACAAACATCCTTATTCTTATGGTCTGTGTAAGCCTTATTGCTCTCTCCTTATTGATCGGAATAGCTCTCTTTGTATTCCTGCCAGGGGCATTGGCGCTATTGGTACAATACAACCAGCATTACAGAACCTATTGTAACAAGGAAAATTCAAGTAAGAGTTCCTCGTAGATACTCTGCTGCCTTTGGCAAAATGCACAACCAACGAAAAATAACGCAACAGGCCAGACGCTCTGTTCTCAAGTCTCAGAATTCATTTAGGCTTCAATGATAAAGCACACAAGCCGTCTATTCAGAAATGCATCATGACAGACCTGCGTTTACTGGCGTAATCAAGAAGGTTGGAATACAATTTTCCATTCCCTTTTTAAGACTGATGATAATCTCACTACGCAGAGGTTTCACCAGGGAATTGGCGTCTTAGTTCGCTTGTGAATGCAACAGATACTTTGGCATACCCCAGGGAAAAGGATTCTTTAGGAACAAGAGCGAAAACTCTTCTCCCAATTATTGCTCTCGATGCATATCTGAATAAATCTGGACTTTCAAAAAGGTTAATTCAATCAGAGCAATGAAGCAAATTGACAATTCAAGCTTTTTTAAAAAATAGTAATCAATTCTTCTGATACCGCTGTTGCCCTGAGGCCCCTTTGTGTATCACAGCGATATGACAATCATGGCTACTGACGTAACGGAGAAACAGGGAACCGATGAGAAGCCTGTCGCCTCTGCTGATCCTGTTCCAAAGGTAGCCTTTGAACAGATCCTTGAGTAAAAAGCTTTCCCCTTCCTGCAGGTTCTTTGCTTCGCTGAGGGCTGTCTTCAATAATGAGTCTACATCATCCATGTTAAAATTCCTTTAGCTTCATAATAGTAATATTGTTCACAATATCAAGTTTTCAAGGAAAAAGGTAGAGAACCAACTACCCTCTTACGCTCCCATCCCAGACGGGGAGACTGAAAGAGAAGAAGTAAAGAAAGAAAGAATAGAATATGTAGAGATACAGACATTAGATGATGACCAACTGATATCTGTTTCAGTCAACTCTTCCCTATCCTGCGTACTGTCTCATGGCTGACATGTAGAAAGGCAGCGATATCTTTCAGTGCATGGCCATCTGCTATGGCAAGAAGGATGAAATCTTTCCTCAGTTCACGGGAAAGAGGTGTCCTTGCTCCCGAGAGCAACATCTTCTGCTGTCCTGCAAGATTCCGTTCAAAGAGAAACCGGTCAAGAAGGCAGGTGAGGCGTTCCTCTGTCTCGCCCTTACGATCGAGAATCGCATTGAACCCGACCTGTGCCGACCATGTTTCATGCTCGGTGCACTCCCTGTATTGCCTGAGTGCAAGGTTCTCATCAGGGGAGAAATAGGCAAACAAGGCAACCCTGTCGATAATACCCGATTCCTTGTCGAGCACCGAGGCATGTCCGCTCCAACGGTATTGCACGGGGGTCAAACAGAGAGCTGCCTTTACGGGGTTCCTGACAATGTAGCGGACCGTGCTGAAAAACTTTTCTTTTTCTGAGATACGATAGCTTTTGTACCTGCCGCCATAGATGGTCCCGATACGATTGTAACGCTGGTTGTAGTAGAGGCTGTAGTTCCTGTTCAAGAACCAGATCATATCTGCCAATGGCTGGTCTCCCAGCCTGACAAGCAGGTGGTAGTGGTTGTCCATGAGGGCATATTGCAGCAAGGTGACATCATAGGTGGCAACCGCAGTCGAAAGGAGTGAAAGGAATTCTTTCTTGTCACGGGTATTCTCATAGATGTAGTTGCGGTTGTTGCCCCGTTGGATAACGTGGTGGATGGTATTAGGAACATCGTCCCTTTTTCGCCTGGGCATGGGTCAAAGACTTCCAGCCAAGTGCCACTTGCCATCGGAGCGGAAGACGACCTTTTCTGCAAGTTCCAGGTCGGCAAGGCATTCCATGACAGAAAGGTTCGTATCGTTTACCAAAACAGCAATTTCAGAGGTGGTGAGGGCTTGCTGGCGAAGGGCCTCGACAATGGCCCCTTCACCAGGACAAACCGAAGGTTCAGAGGCCAAGGGTCTCTGTGTGCGATCACGATCGGAGAGCCGGTCGTTGACATAGGCCACAGCCCCTACGGATAAAAGATAATTGGTCCCGCAACTCTTGGGTTCGAAAAGGCTGTTGGGGACTGCAAGCACTCGCTTGCCTTTTGCCAGGGCAGTTCTGGCTGTGTTCATGCTTCCGCTTTCGATGCGTGCCTCTATGACAAGCAGGTGCTGCACCAGGAGGAAAGGACAGCATTTCTCCCGATGAAGCGGAAAGGCAGGGCTTCTTTGCCAAAGGCATAGGGGGTTATCATGGCGCCGGCGTCAGCTATTTGTTCCATAAGCGCTGTATGGGATGCCGGTTGGGCTTTGTGCAGGCCACAGGGAAGGAAAGCGTAGGTTACGCCCTGGTGTTCCAGTGTGGTCTTATGGGCAAGGGCATCGATGCCGAAGGAGAGGCCGGAGGCAATGATGTTCCCTTTTTCAACCAAGTCTGCTACTGCGGCCTTGGTAACCATCTCACCGTAGGGTGTGCAGGAACGCGACCCGATGACACCGAAGACGGGAGCGGAGGGAGCTGACAAGGTTCCCCGGTAGTAGAGGACCAGAGGTGCTTGCAAATCGGCAGTGCAGATTGGGCTATAGTGTTGATCAGAGGCAGGCAGGACCTGGATGGCATGCTTCTCGTTGTCCGTGAGTATCGTCTCGGCTGTTTTCAGGTTGCGCCCTGCCCAGACGGTGACAAACGCCAGTTCCTTTGGGCTCTCGGCGACAGAAGAAGCGGAGAGGGAAGAAGGAAAACCTTTGTCCAGCACTTCCCTAACGCCATCCAAGGTTGCCTGGAAGATTTCTTTCGGGTTGCCATACGCGGCCAAGAGCTTTCGTTTCGCTTTCAGCGAGAGTCCCGCAAGTTCGTTCAGCCACACCCAATAGACGATAGTATCAGACATGGCGGCTCTCCCTCTCAAGGTCACGGGAGAAGAGGGCTTTGAGCAGATGCTGGCGCCTGATCTGGTCGCTGCCGGCGATATCGGCAAAGGTCCTGGCGAGCTTGAGGGTCTTGTACCGGGCCCGGACCGAGAGGTTGTCACGTTCATAGGTCCTTTGCAAAAGGATTGCACTGTCATCGTCCAGGGCGCAGTACCGGCGAAGGTGGGAACTGTTCATCTCTGAGTTGGTTGCGATCGACTCCCCTCCTTTCTTGAACCGGTGAAGCTGGCGTTCTCGTGCGATCATTACGGTGTTCCGCAGCGTTTCGGAGCTGATCGAGCCACTCATGAGGTGGCCGTCACTGAAATCGACCCTCCCCACATACTTTTGCATGTCGATTCGGTCGAGGATCGGTCCGGAAATTCGTTGCCGATAGGCGCGGATTGCATAGGGGGTGCACTCACAGCGGTTGGTGCCAGCATAGCCGCAAGGACAGGGGTTCATGGCTGCGACGAGCATGAAGTCGGAGGGGTACCTGTTGGTCTGGTTGACACGGCTTATGGTCACGCGGCGGTCCTCGAGTGGCAACCGCAGGGACTCGAGGGTTTTCCTGCCGAACTCGGGCAGTTCATCCGGGAACAGGACGCCACGGTGGGCAAGGGTCACTTCCCCGGGTTTGGCATTGACTCCTCCGCCGATGAGGGCCTGTGCCGACATGTTGTAGTGGGGGGAACGGAAGGGCCTGTTATGCTTGAGTTCATGGCCGTCGAGTTCGCCTGCGATGCTGTAAATCGAGGAAACCTCCAGGATTTCCTGCTCACTCATGGGAGGAAGGATGGTAGGCAGCAACCGGCTCATCATCGATTTACCACAACCGGGCACACCTACCAGCAGAAGGTTGTGGTTCCCTGCGACGGCCGCTGCAAGGTAGGGAAGGATTTCCTCATGCCCGATAACATCGGAGTAATCGCCTTCCTTGCCTCTTTTCTCGCTTTGCCCTGGATCTTGTTTCGGCCGGTGGGGGCTAAGGTGGAGCCTTGTTTCGAGGTAGGAGATGACCTGGGTGACGGTATCGCAGGCAATGACATCAAGGTCGGTGACCAGGGAGGCTTCATCGGAGCAATCGATGGGGACGACCAGTTTCTTCCAGCTAAGCTTGCGGGCCTGGATTGCCATGGGCAATACCCCGTCGAATCCGACGAGGTTTCCGGTGGTGCTGATGCCGCCGACAAAGGCGGTCTCCCCCCACGCCTCGATGCTCGGCCTTACCTGCCCCGATTCCACGAGCAGGCCAATGAGCATGGGAAGATCGAGGTAGGCCCCCCGTTTGCGTATGTCGCTGGGACTGAGGTTGGCCACGACCTTCTTGGTGGGATAGGCATACCCGAGTTCCTCGGTGCAGGCTTCCATGCGGTCCTTTGCCTCCTTGATGGCGCTGTCCCCAAGACCGACGATGGTGGTCGTCGCCAATCCGGCGATGATGGCGACCTCCACACCCAAAGGATATCCCCCGATGCCGCTGATGCCCAGGCTCCTGATCACTGTTGCCATTGCTTTGAGTTCCTCCTGCAATACCTATGAACAGAAAGTATGCAATCTGCTTCAAACGGCTCTGGGTTCAGGTCACCAGCGACGATGAAATATGCAGGAGGTTCTTCTCCAAACATTCTCTTTAAAATATCAATATCAATATTGATATAATCTACTCAAAAAAAACCAGACCTAAGAAAGGCTGTGGATTCTGTGGAAATCCTACCCGAGTCCCTGGTACCCGTACCGGGGCAATCACTTGCAGCCATCAGCAAATCCCAAAAGCCAGTCTAATCTGGAGCAACACGATTCCTGCAGATGTGGGAAATGTGCAAGTTGCACCTGGTCCCGATAGTCTTTTTTTAGGGTATACCCTTACATACTTATTATTTTTACGGAGTTTTTAGGGTTATACCCATAAGAACTTTCTTTACTTAGGTAGTTTTACAGGGTATAATCCCAAACAAGGGGTACTCATCCATGTTCAACAGACCACTTTACTATGAGAAAATCAAACCGTTTATCGGGAAACCCTTTATAAAGATTATTTCAGGGATACGCCGATGTGGGAAATCGACCATGATGCTGCTGATTCAACAGCTGATGGCTGATGAGGGTGTGAAGAGAGAACAAATCATCTCCATCAATTTCGAAAGTATGAAATACTACCACTTGCGTTCTTCGATCGCTTTATACGAATACGTGTCAGAACTTGTAAAAACCATGGAGACCCCTGCGTATTTGTTTTTTGACGAGATACAAATCGTTAAGGATTGGGAAGAAGCGGTAAACTCACTGTTCCTCGATTTTCAGGTTGATGTCTATATTACTGGTTCAAACTCACAGTTGCTCTCATCAGAGCTCTCCACCTTGCTTACTGGTCGATGCATACATATCCAGATGCAGGTATTGTCCTTTACCGAGATGTTGACATTCAGATCCACTTTGCAGGAAACACAACAGGATCTGCTTTGGTTGTATATCAGGCGGGGAGGTTTTCCTGCCGTCCATCTCTCCATTGATTACGATGAGAAGGCAACCTACATGATTCTCAACGACATCTTCGATTCAATCGTCCTGCGTGATGTTGTCCAGCGGTACAAGATACGGGATGTCGAGTTGTTGCGCAGGATTTTGAACTTCATCGCTGATTCAGTTGGAAGCACTATTTCTGCAAAACGCATTGCAGATTATTTCAAGAGCCAAGCAAGATCAGTCGATATGAACACGGTCTATACCTATCTTGACGCATTGGTAAGCTCTTTTTTGATCACCAGAGTCCAACGTTATGACATACAGGGAAAAGAACTGCTGAAAACACAAGAAAAATACTATCTTGCGGACACCGGTCTCCAGCATGCTGTCTTTGGGTATAAGGATAGGCACATCTCCGGCATATTGGAGAACATCGTCTACAACGAGTTGGTCAGACGAGGATATACAGTATACATCGGAAAGCTGGGCACCCAAGAGGTTGATTTTGTTGCAGAGCAACCTCCGAGGAAACTGTATGTACAGGTCGCATTCAAGCTTGAAAGTGAGGAGACAGTGCAAAGAGAGTTTGCACCGCTGCTCGCAATCCGTGACTCCTACCCAAAATTTGTGGTAACGATGGATCAAAACTTCCATGACACCTTAGAGGGAGTGCAGCATATTGGGTTGCATCAGTTCCTTACAGATGAGAAAATCGTTTAGACACTTTTCAATTGAGGAATGTGGATTTTGTGGAAATCCTACCCGAGTCCCCGGTACCCGTACCGGGGCATTCTCTTGTAGCCGTCAGCAACCCCAAAAGCCAGTCTGATGGAGCAACATGATTTGCTCTCAGTGCCCTATTTCAGCGGTTTTTGTGGAAAATGTGTAAGTTCTTCCCGAGTCCCCGGTACCCGTACCGGGGCATTCTCTTGCAGTCAGCAGCAAACCCCAAAAGCCAGTCTGATCTGGAGCAACATGATTCCTGCCGATGTGGAAAATATGGGAACCCTTCCTGGTACCGATAACGCCCATTCCTGTTGCACCTGCACGCAATAGATGATAATATGTTCGTGTGGATACAACATGCAGAAGGGGCATATGGATTATAAAAAACAAATAGAGCAGCATCTTGAGAACTCAGGTGGAATAATCACGGCATCATACTGCCGGAGCAAAAAGATTCCAACTGTATATCTTAGCAGGCTCGTTCGAGAAGGTGATCTGCAGAGAGTGGCAGAGGGTCTCTATATTTCGGAAGAAGGAATGTATGATGACTATTATTATTTTCAATATCGCTTTAAAAAAGCAGTGTTTTCCTATGAGACAGCACTACATCTGCTGGGGGCAACGGACAAGATTCCTCAAGACATGGATGTTACGGTCTATTATAGCTATAAGTTCAATAAAGCTCCTTTCGGAGTGAACATCCATTATGTGAATAAGGAAATCCATGGACTTGGAGTGGTGGAAGCTAGAACCATGTTCAATAATCCTGTCAGGGTTTATTCTTATGAACGAACACTTTGCGATTTTATCGCCCACGAAGATAAAATGGACAGGGAAGTGTATGTCAAGCTTATCCGTTCCTATTCAAAATATGCTAAAAGAGATATCCAAGCCCTCTATGAAATAGCAACAAGAATGGGGATTGATAAAGAGGTAAAAGCACTTATGGAAGTGGTCTATGAATAAAGCCAGATTGACTGCACTTTGCCATAAAATCAGCAAGGAAACTGGATTACCCTTTAACTCGGTCATGCTCTATTATTTTCTTGAAAGCATATTGAAGAAGCTTGTGCAAGGGAAGTATGGAGGGAATCTTGTTTTCAAAGGTGGCTTTCTACTTTCCAATGTCGTAGGAATAGAATCTCGAAGCACTATGGATATAGATTTTCTTTTACGAAACATGCAGGTATCGGAAGAGAAGGTTTTGGAATTGCTTACTGAATCATTGAAAGAAAAAGAAGGAGATGAAATAAAGTATAAAATTATGAACATCTCACCAATCAAAGAACAAGATCAATACGGAGGATATCGAGCAAGTATTCTTTGCAGATTTGAAAACATAAGACAAGTCATTCCGCTTGATGTTGCAACGGGAGATGTTATAACTCCACACCCGATACAATATTCATTTGCCAGTGTCTTTGGGAATGACGAAATCCTCATTAAGGCATATCCAATTGAAACAATGCTTGCAGAGAAGTTGCAGACAATCTATGCAAGGGGGTTCTTGAATAGCCGGAATAAGGACTATTATGATCTCCATATCCTTTACAGGTTAAGGAGCAAGGAGATCGATATGTCTACATTGGCAAGAGCCTGTGAGCGGACATTCCATAATCGTAAAACAGAATTCGATGTAGTAAAAATACTGGAATTGCTGGAAAGATTAAAGCGGGACGATTCTTTTCTGAAGCATTGGAAGGTTTATACAAAGAAGAACAACTATGTTCAAGGCATTAGTTTTGAAGCTGTCATCCTTGATGCTATGAAACTCATTAATGAAATGGTGATGTGAAGTTTAGTATAATGAAAGGTCTTCCCTTCGCGCCTGCCGCCTGTTCAGCTTCCCTGTATCCGCTACCCTACGGTAGGAGGGGGAAGTTAGATGTTTTCAAGTGGGATTTGAATGATCGTGGGCGACATGATTCCAGCGGATGTGGATTTTTTGAAAATCCTACCCGGTACCTCAAATCTTCAAATCACGCTCTCAATGCCCTATTTCAGCGGTTTTTGTGGAAAATATGGAAGTTCTTCCCGGTACCGATAATAGGTAATGAAAATTCTTCAGAAGAAACCGAGAGAAATAAAACAGAGAAGATTCCAAACAGCTACACTCGACTCCGGAGTGCAATGGATTTACAGGAATCTTCCCCTGATAGGAAAATAATATCGCTGAATTCGCTTGTCAACCAGAACAGATATGAAGATTTCAAGAATAAGAATATGCCTAACTCTATACTTGCTTCCTTGAGTCCTATACAAGAGATTCAAGAAATCTCTGAGATGTCAGATGAAGAGTACGGTAAAAAGTACAACATAGCTGAATCCAAATCTACTGTATCAGCAACGAATCCGACTTCAGTGTCCTTACCCAGTGAAAAACTACATTGACAAATACCACTTGGATCTGTCAAAAGGTCTTAAAAGCCCTAGTGGAGATGGATCAAATGGCCTTAACGGTACATATCCAATCTATGCACAGGCATATATGGAATTGGCTAAAGAGCTTGTAATCCTCCCCAGAGAGTTGCAGTCAATAACATGGGAAGCCGTAAGGGAACTATTCACAAAGGACTATAAGAATGAGGTTACTCTTGAATCTGCTCGCTCTGTGCGGCAAAATTGTATTGAGAACGGAGGGGATTTTGATGAAGCAAGAAGAGAAATCGCAGACAACGCCAACAAGGAAGTGGGAGCTGGAAGAACTGTTGGACAGCAGATTAATGAAGGATATGGAGTTTCAGAACATGCTTCTAAAGGGGAGTCCTCTTACGAGAGAACGCTACCTCTCAAACTCTGGAATCAACGAGGAAGAAATGACTGGGGAGATGGAATCGGAACTTCCTTGGGACTTCAAAGACCCGGAAGCGAGGGAGAACTGGGAAGAGACGGAGGAACCGACAATCAGGGATCTTCAGGAGTATGGGATTCTGTAGATAGTGATACCCTTGCATCAATCAGCAAGGAAGTAGATTTGGACTCAGCAAAAAGGGCACTTGCAGAAGGAAATTATCTGCCTGACGATACGCTTGAAGCTCTATAGGAAGCCCCTGACATTGACTGGGAAATTCAGCAGCAAACCCCAAAAGCCAGTCTGATCTGGATCAACATGATTCCTGCGGATGTGAAAAATGTGGAAGTTCTTCCCGAGTCCCCGGTACCCGTACCGGGGCATTCTCTTGCAGCCACCAGCGACGATGAAATATGCAGGATGTTCTTCTCCAAACATTCTCTTTTCAATATCAATTTCAATATTGATTTTATATTCTCAAAAAAAACCAGCCCTAAGAAAGGCGGTGGATTTTGTGGAAATCCTACCCGAGTCCCCGATACCCGTACCGGGGCATTCTCCTGTAGCCGTCAGCAACCCCAAAAGCCAGTCTAATCTGGAGCACCATGATTCCTGCAGATGTGGAAAATGTGGATTTTCTACCTGGTACCTCAAACTATCAAATCACGCTCTCAATGCCCTATTTCAGCGGTTTTTGTGGAAAATGTGGAAGTTCTTCCCGGTACCGATAATATAATCAGTGTTGATCAATTGGTTCTCCTGGACTAGAAACAGGATCTGCCTTAAAATTTATAAGCGGTATGATTAGAGGTGCCATACCAGAATAGGTAGTAATCATTGATATGATCGACCTATCATAAGACAGCATGATTGCTGGAGCATTAATTTTAAGCAGTGAATTTACTCTATCATCTGGAGTATCTTCAGGCCATTCAAATTCACCTTCGTGAGTAGTTTCAATCTTGAATGGATATTTTGAAGTATCTTTTTCATCTTTGAAAATAGTGAATATAAAAGTCACTAATGCCTTATTTGCATCTTTCTCTCTGTTGATCAGTGTCTGATATCCGATATCGAGGGAGATATTCTCAGTCTTTGGTTTATAAGCTTTATTGACATGATACTTAACATCAACCAGCCTATGATTAATCAATTGAAAACCACTTTTAGTCATAATTATGCCGCCAATGAAAGTTCACATTCTGGATCAAGTATCTGGTAACCAGACATATCTGATTTATAAATTTCAGGGATAGAAACAGTTACCTTCTTGAATTTTCTATTATCTTTATCCATTACTATATATATGTTGGATATTCTTTGCTTAAGCAAGAGATCTATTTTTATGCGTAAAACGGTAATTTTAAAACTTTGCTCCAGATAAGTGTCTCGATCTACCATGACGAAAACATCATCATCTAACGTCTCAACATGTATAATTGCGTTAGGAAATTCGTTGATAATAATACTTTCAATTTCATCCAGAATACTCATAATCTACCTTCTTTTACAGAATCTATTAGCTTACAAATGGCTATCACCTGTTTCTGTCTGTCCAATAAATCCGCTTTACTCATCATATTAGGATAATAATCAGCTACTTTTCGTTTATGATATAAATCGTCATAACAATATAAATTAGCCAACTTAACATAACTTACACCAACTGTACCCGTTAGATAAGTAATTAAAACGCTTGCAATCTCTCCATGTGAAAATGGTTTGTATGGATTTCCAAAATTGTCGAATTCTTCATTGGAGAAACCTACACCTTCCAGATAGTCTTTTATCTTTTGAAATGCTGCATAATATGCTCGGTTGATTCCAGCATTATAATGACCACTTCTTAAGCATATATCAACTATTTCAAGATTCTCTTGTGATTTTTCAGATAATCCCATACGTTTCCACTTTCTCAATGAAATTTTGTACTACCCTAATCATAAAGAATAAGAATCAATTTCAAGTCCAGTAATCGTAGTAAGCCATTTGAGTCTTGTACCTCATATGGCAATTCCTTTTCTTTGTGAAACGTACTGTAAGATTAGTATTACCACCTTTAAGTGTCAACAAATTTATGAACATAAGTTGTTAAACATTTGATTCTGTCAAGAATACATGGGTAATGGCTGTTTACGCTATATATAGCAAAATATAGTAAATTTCACGGTAGAAACCATTAAATTAACTACTAACACTATATGTAGGGTCGCTGTCACTGAAAAAGTGTCTCCAAAACGAGCTCCTGTCATTCAAAAAGTGTAAGCCTATAAGGCATCATATCACATCATGATTCCCGCAGATGTGGAAAATGTGGAAATCTTACCTGGTACCTCGAATCATCAAATCACGCTCTGGATGCCCTATTTTAGCGGTTTTTGGTACATGTCTAACCAATACCATGGATGACAAACGCGAGCCAAGGATATAGAACTGGAGTAAAACTATTCCAAGGAGGTGAAAGCTTCGGCACGATCCTGCCAAGACAGGTCTTCAGGTTTGAATTTCCAAGGCAGCAATGCAGACCAGGCCTGGGCGTCATAAGGAAGGTCGACAAGAACCGCTGCCTTATCAAGGATGTGGTTCATGTAGGCCCCCGGGTCCAGGTGATTCATCTTGGCGGTCTGCAGCAGCGTATACATGGCACAGGAGCTCTTTGCCCCTACCGGGGAACCGCTGAAATGCCAACTGGAACGTCCGAGGGCTACAGGTCTCACAGCCCTTTCGGCGGCAGAATTATCCGGCCCGAGCTCCGGTGAATCCAGATAGGTCTTGAGCCCTTCGAAGAGATTCAGGGCATAGTTGATGGCCCCGGCAAGGGGCGTATGAGCCATGGCTGTTTTCTTGTGCTGGTCCAGATGGGTCTTGAAGACTGCGAACAGCCTTTCTGCCTGTTCCCTTCTCTTCCGGAGGAACTGCTCCTCATCGATCTGGTTGCGGACAAGCTGATCCCGAAGACGGCTCTCGAGGGCGAAGATTGCACCGATGTCCTGAACGAACTGCTGTGCAATCCTCCCGATTCCCTTGGTTGCCTGGCTGGCACTCTTCTTGGCAGTCCTGCCGTTAGTGCCCACGGCGATATCATAGAATTTCCTGCGGACATGGGTAAGGCAGAATGCGCTGGAAAGCCTGCCGTCGCTTTGCCTTACCAATGACCTGTAGGCCCCGTACCCGTCAGACTGGAGAATGCCCTCAAAACCGTCGGTCAGCTCCTCGGCAGCCAAGGCCGCCCGGGTCGGGTAGTACCGGTAGCTCGCTGCCGGCTCATGACCGTTGTAGACCCTCAGCCAGATGTACGATGTTTGTGTATTTTCCCTGCCTTCCTCCCTCATCACTTTCAGGGTGGTTTCATCCATATGGAGAATATGCTGGGAAAGCAGGTGGCTCTCGATGAGTTCCACAAGGGGATTAAGAAGATCGGTCGTCTGGATCTGCCACCGTGACAGGTTCTGCCTGCCGATCGGACAGCCGATGCTCTCGAACCTGATGCTTTGCCGGGCATACGGGAGATGGTAGATGAACTTGTCCGAGAATGAAGCGGCAAGAAGGCCGTTGCTGACCATGCCGCCGCGGATGATGCGGTCGTTGGGCCGGGATGCCTGGAGGACCCCGAGATCCGGGTTGTGAGGATCCACATATTTGCCCAGGATGTAGCGCTTCACCTTCAGGACGCCCGGCTGGTAGTCCAGAACCTCGACCACATCCTCGCCGATGCGGCGAAGCGGGCTGCGATCGGATTCGCTTAGCCGGGCGAATTCCTGCGGATCGACGACAATGTCCTCCCTGGGCAAGTCATCGGGAAACGTCATCCTGCCGATTGGCTTCTTCCGGGGGTCCTTTGGCGGATCGTCACTCGGCCCGCTGTCTTCGGCCTCGTCGAACTGGTTGTCTTCGGGAATCGGAGCCTCGCTCTCGGTGGATTCGGGAGCGGGGACGGACCGTTCGCTGTTGGTGGAGAACTGGCGGCGGGCACGCGCCGATGCACGCTGGTCAATGATATCCAGGCGTGCAGTAAGCTTTGAAATGAGCTCATTGCTTTCGTTCAGCGCTTCCCGCAGCTGGGTGTTCTCTGCTTCCAGCGAGGCGATTTTCTGCGCCATCCGCTGCAACAAATCTTGGTCCTTCATATGCTTGACTGTATCAGAAATGAAGGTTTTAGTCTATGCAATACAATAATTTATAATGTTTTTCGACATGCTTTCAGCAGGTCTTCTCGGCCAGCAGGACCGGGTGCGACCGCCAGAAATCTATACCCTGAAGGAGCATGCTCAGCTGTGTTTCGCTGATTTCCAAAGCCTCAAGCCCTGACTTCGGCCAGGCAAAGGTCAGGTTGTTCAGACGCTTCTGCAGGAGCCAGAAACCGTCACCTGACCACCACAGCATCTTGACAGTATGGCGGTCCCTTCCGCAGAACAGGAACAAGTCCCCTCCAAGCGGGTCCAGTTCCATTTCGCTCATGGCAACCCGCATCAGGCCGTTCATGCCATTTCTTAGATCCGTGAATCCTGGTCGTAGATAGCAGTTGCGTATGCTAAACTCCATCAACTGCCTCCAGTGCTCTCAATACCTGTTCTAGGTCATCGCTTCGCACACCTCTGGGAATGGTGATGCTCCAGCCGCTACGATGTATGGCAATAGAAGCAGGATTGCTTCTCGTATTCTCTGCCGTTGAGGTTCCCCGTATTGGTTTCATCAGGGTCAGGCTAACAAAACCATTCTCATTCACTTCTTCGGATTCAAAGACTCCGCTATTATTCCTGCGTTGTTTAACCCATTTGCCAAGGGTCCACTGGTTCAATTCTATATTTTCGCAGAACGCACGAACTGACTGACCACTTTCATCATATGCTTTGAGATACGCTAAGCGTTGATCGTGGGTATATTGGTGATATTGGATTTTTCCCATCCCATTCCTCCTAGAAATGAGTATGGTCAAGACTCTCCAGCTCTGTCATCCATGGGTTTGGTTAGACATGTACGGTTTTTGTGGAAAATGTGGAAGTTCTTCCCGGTACCGATAATAACTCCTACCCAAAGTTTGTGGTAACGATGGATCAAAACTTCCATGACACCTTAGAGGGAGTGCAGCATATTGGGTTGCATCAGTTCCTTACAGATGAGAAAATCGTTTAGACACTTTTCAATTGAGGAATGTGGATTTTGTGGAAATCCTACCCGAGTCCCCGGTACCCGTACCGGGGCATTCTCTTGTAGCCGTCAGCAACCCCAAAAGCCAGTCTGATCTGGAGCAACATGATTCTGATCTTCAGGATTTTCTCTTTCAATCCATGTTTTATTAATATTATTATTAATATTGATTTCTTTTACTCAAAAAAAAACAGCCCTAAGAAAGGCTGTACATGTCTAACCAATACCATGGATGACAAACGCGAGCCAAGGATATAGAACTGGAGTAAAACTATTCCAAGGAGGTGAAAGCTTCGGCACGATCCTGCCAAGACAGGTCTTCAGGTTTGAATTTCCAAGGCAGCAATGCAGACCAGGCCTGGGCGTCATAAGGAAGGTCGACAAGAACCGCTGCCTTATCAAGGATGTGGTTCATGTAGGCCCCCGGGTCCAGGTGATTCATCTTGGCGGTCTGCAGCAGCGTATACATGGCACAGGAGCTCTTTGCCCCTACCGGGGAACCGCTGAAATGCCAACTGGAACGTCCGAGGGCTACAGGTCTCACAGCCCTTTCGGCGGCAGAATTATCCGGCCCGAGCTCCGGTGAATCCAGATAGGTCTTGAGCCCTTCGAAGAGATTCAGGGCATAGTTGATGGCCCCGGCAAGGGGCGTATGAGCCATGGCTGTTTTCTTGTGCTGGTCCAGATGGGTCTTGAAGACTGCGAACAGCCTTTCTGCCTGTTCCCTTCTCTTCCGGAGGAACTGCTCCTCATCGATCTGGTTGCGGACAAGCTGATCCCGAAGACGGCTCTCGAGGGCGAAGATTGCACCGATGTCCTGAACGAACTGCTGTGCAATCCTCCCGATTCCCTTGGTTGCCTGGCTGGCACTCTTCTTGGCAGTCCTGCCGTTAGTGCCCACGGCGATATCATAGAATTTCCTGCGGACATGGGTAAGGCAGAATGCGCTGGAAAGCCTGCCGTCGCTTTGCCTTACCAATGACCTGTAGGCCCCGTACCCGTCAGACTGGAGAATGCCCTCAAAACCGTCGGTCAGCTCCTCGGCAGCCAAGGCCGCCCGGGTCGGGTAGTACCGGTAGCTCGCTGCCGGCTCATGACCGTTGTAGACCCTCAGCCAGATGTACGATGTTTGTGTATTTTCCCTGCCTTCCTCCCTCATCACTTTCAGGGTGGTTTCATCCATATGGAGAATATGCTGGGAAAGCAGGTGGCTCTCGATGAGTTCCACAAGGGGATTAAGAAGATCGGTCGTCTGGATCTGCCACCGTGACAGGTTCTGCCTGCCGATCGGACAGCCGATGCTCTCGAACCTGATGCTTTGCCGGGCATACGGGAGATGGTAGATGAACTTGTCCGAGAATGAAGCGGCAAGAAGGCCGTTGCTGACCATGCCGCCGCGGATGATGCGGTCGTTGGGCCGGGATGCCTGGAGGACCCCGAGATCCGGGTTGTGAGGATCCACATATTTGCCCAGGATGTAGCGCTTCACCTTCAGGACGCCCGGCTGGTAGTCCAGAACCTCGACCACATCCTCGCCGATGCGGCGAAGCGGGCTGCGATCGGATTCGCTTAGCCGGGCGAATTCCTGCGGATCGACGACAATGTCCTCCCTGGGCAAGTCATCGGGAAACGTCATCCTGCCGATTGGCTTCTTCCGGGGGTCCTTTGGCGGATCGTCACTCGGCCCGCTGTCTTCGGCCTCGTCGAACTGGTTGTCTTCGGGAATCGGAGCCTCGCTCTCGGTGGATTCGGGAGCGGGGACGGACCGTTCGCTGTTGGTGGAGAACTGGCGGCGGGCACGCGCCGATGCACGCTGGTCAATGATATCCAGGCGTGCAGTAAGCTTTGAAATGAGCTCATTGCTTTCGTTCAGCGCTTCCCGCAGCTGGGTGTTCTCTGCTTCCAGCGAGGCGATTTTCTGCGCCATCCGCTGCAACAAATCTTGGTCCTTCATATGCTTGACTGTATCAGAAATGAAGGTTTTAGTCTATGCAATACAATAATTTATAATGTTTTTCGACATGCTTTCAGCAGGTCTTCTCGGCCAGCAGGACCGGGTGCGACCGCCAGAAATCTATACCCTGAAGGAGCATGCTCAGCTGTGTTTCGCTGATTTCCAAAGCCTCAAGCCCTGACTTCGGCCAGGCAAAGGTCAGGTTGTTCAGACGCTTCTGCAGGAGCCAGAAACCGTCACCTGACCACCACAGCATCTTGACAGTATGGCGGTCCCTTCCGCAGAACAGGAACAAGTCCCCTCCAAGCGGGTCCAGTTCCATTTCGCTCATGGCAACCCGCATCAGGCCGTTCATGCCATTTCTTAGATCCGTGAATCCTGGTCGTAGATAGCAGTTGCGTATGCTAAACTCCATCAACTGCCTCCAGTGCTCTCAATACCTGTTCTAGGTCATCGCTTCGCACACCTCTGGGAATGGTGATGCTCCAGCCGCTACGATGTATGGCAATAGAAGCAGGATTGCTTCTCGTATTCTCTGCCGTTGAGGTTCCCCGTATTGGTTTCATCAGGGTCAGGCTAACAAAACCATTCTCATTCACTTCTTCGGATTCAAAGACTCCGCTATTATTCCTGCGTTGTTTAACCCATTTGCCAAGGGTCCACTGGTTCAATTCTATATTTTCGCAGAACGCACGAACTGACTGACCACTTTCATCATATGCTTTGAGATACGCTAAGCGTTGATCGTGGGTATATTGGTGATATTGGATTTTTCCCATCCCATTCCTCCTAGAAATGAGTATGGTCAAGACTCTCCAGCTCTGTCATCCATGGGTTTGGTTAGACATGTACGAAAGGCTGTGGATTTTGTGGAAATCCTACCTGGTACCAGAAATGGCGAAATCACGCTCTGGATGCCCTATTTCATCGGTTTCTGTGGAAAATGTGGAAGTTGTACCTGGTACCGATTATAAAATCTTGGTATGCTAATGCAACTCCGAAAGGAACCGTAGGGTTGAGAATGACCATTATCTGTACTCAGTTCTTTTCTGAAGGAAGGACCATTACTTCCAGAGTCTTGGGAGCCGGCCATTGCTAGGCAGGGAATTGACAACGTCTACATACTGACATCGCTGCAGATGCAACGGGAAGGTAATATCTATTGCCAATGAGATTTTTTCAAGGCTGTCCCGAACTAAAGCATTCGGTTCTTCGCTCTGAATGCCCTATTCCATCGGTTTTTGTGGAAAATGTGGAAGTCCTTCCCGGTACCGATAATACCGGGGCATCATATCAGCTTACTATAATGTCAGCTATTTTCTTACAAGCAAAACCATCCCCATAGGGATTACTAGCTTTACTCATTGCTTCATAAGTTTCGTCGTTTTCTAGAAGCAACTTGAAATTATCATAAATGACCTGTTCGCTTGTTCCCACTAACTTCAAGGTGCCGGCTTTGATTCCTTCTGGCCGTTCTGTAGTATTTCGCATCACAAGAACAGGCTTGCCCAAGGAAGGAGCTTCTTCCTGAATCCCTCCACTATCAGTAATGATGAGGTAAGATTGGGCAAGGAAGTTATGAAAATCCAGTACATCAAGTGGCTCGATGATCCGGATACGTTCACATCCTCCAAGCTCCTGTTTTGCTGCTTCTCTGACTATAGGGTTGAAATGAATTGGATAGATTGCTTTTACGTCAGGGTGCTCTTCAATGATTCTTCGAATCGCCCTGAACATGTTGTGCATCGGTTCGCCAAGATTCTCTCTGCGATGTGCAGTTATCATAATTAACCGGCTGTCAGAAGCCCAATCCAATTCAGGATGAGTATAACCAGAACGTACAGTAGTCTTCAGTGCATCAATGGCAGTATTACCTGTTATATAAATCGAATTTGGATCCTTACCTTCTTTTAAGAGATTCCCTTTTGAGAGTTCGGTTGGTGCAAAATTATATCTGGCAATAATACTTACTGCTTGTCTGTTGAATTCTTCTGGGTAAGGTGAATAGATATCGTAAGTCCGTAGACCTGCTTCAACATGTCCTACCGGCACCTGCAAGTAATAACAGGCTAAAGCTGTTATAAACGTCGTAGAGGTATCACCATGAACCAAGACGATATCAGGGATGACCTCTTCCAGGACTGCCTTGATCTTGTTGAGTATATTGGCTGTTATATCAAATAAGGATTGTTTAGGAAGCATTATGGACAGGTCATAATCAGGTACTACAGAAAAAGCTTTCAGTACCTGATCCAACATTTCACGGTGTTGACCAGTAACACATACCACAGTCTTGATACATTTTCTGGTCTTCAGTTCATTGACTAGTGGGCACATCTTAATGGCCTCAGGACGAGTTCCAAATACGAGCATTACTGTTTTCATTCTATAACCTATATGTGCTTTCGAATTCACAGACATTTCGTGTATCCAAAATGATTTTATTCTTTATCTTTTCCATATTCTCTCGTAATTCGCTATGTCCGACCATAATGACAATAATATCTATCTCTGAAAGGAAAGTATCGAAATCATGATATTGACCTGCCACAAGGTCTTTATGAACCCATGGGTCATACACCTTAATTTCTGAAGCAAGATGCCGTTGCATACATTCCAACATTTGCAAAGTTGGACTTTCTCGAACATCGTCGACATTTTCTTTATAGGTAAGACCATACAGACCAACACGAGACACACTATTAATGGTATGTTTTTTCATGATATCATGAATCCGATCAAGTACAAATTCAGGCATAGAGTCATTAATTTTCCGTGCTTGCCATATCAGGTTGGCTAGGTCAGGATAATCACCTACCAAGAACCAAGGATCAACAGATATGCAATGGCCTCCTACTCCAGGGCCCGGAGAAAGGATGTTAACGCGAGGATGCTTGTTTGCAATACGTATAATTTCATAGACATCCATACTATCCCGACGGCAAATCTTAGCAAGTTCATTAGCGTATGCAATATTGATGTCCCTGAACGTATTCTCAACGACCTTAGTCATTTCAGCGGTGCGAATAGTAGTTGTGATAATCTCGTTCTTACAAAAAGATGTATACAAATCCTTTATTCTTTTAGCAATTTTAGGGTTATCAGCACCAATTGTACGGGAATTGTGCTCAAGTTCATACACCATATTTCCTGGAATGATTCGTTCAGGTGCATGAACAAGGTGAATATCCTCCCCTATAACGAATCCGTTAGCTTCAACAATTGGACGGACATACTTATCGATGGTCCCTGGAGAAATAGTGGATTCAATAACAACAATAGCATCCTTGGGGCATACTTCCATTACGTTCTTAATAGCAGCTACAACATAAGAGGCATCAACCATTTTGCTATTCTTATCATACGGAGTAGGAACAGCAATGATGTAAGTATCAGTAGTAATATATTCTGTTGTAAATTTAATTCCTTTGGCAACTGCCTCATCAAACAATTTATCTAGGTTGTTTTCCTTAAATGTTAAATGACCTGCATTCAGTTCATCAACAAGTTTTTTATTGTAGTCTGTTCCTGTGACTTCAATATCATGGGAAGCAAACATGAGGGCTGTAGGTAAGCCAATATATCCAAGGCCAATTACATTAATCATATTATATTTTTTCATTAATATTAATCCTTATAGGTACAATTTCCTTGCCCAACTTATAATTATGGGGTATTTGCATTTTTGATAGGGTCTTCTACTGGCTTTCATAATCTTCAAGAACAAGTGTCCATTTTCTTGCCAAATATATTATCGAGTAGAAGCAAGAGCATGATACAGATTACTGATATTTGGTGAATAATTTAAAGATGGAGTCTGAGAAATCCTAGAATAACTCGTCTAGATTATTTTCCTTAAAAGTAATCTTTCCCACATTTTATGTTGCGAAAAGATCCTTTTTTAGTCAGTACCGACAACTTAAACTTCGAGTGCCGCTTCATGAATGCGGAAGGAAGACAATTCTAGCCAATTCCTATGACATTAATCATTTGTTTTTATCTCCTTTTCATATATTATCTTTTACATTGCTGATGTTTCCTTTTGCATAATGAAAAACAATCAAAGTAAGGAAAATGTAACAACACGTTCTTGTAATGCAAAGTAGCATAAGGAATACTATAATGTCGCCCTGAAAAGCCCAAGTAACAATACCACTTCCAAATGAAGCAATTGCTAACATCATATTAAAAATAAGTTCTGTTTTTTGTTTATTACATACCACCAAACCCTGGGAAAGGGCAGTAGCTACTAGACGGAAAGAAAACATAGGTGCAAGAATTCTTATATATTCACCAGATATACCCCATCCTTTTCCAAAAAGGATTTCACAAATAGAAGGGGCAAGGAAAAACATACCAAAAAACATCGCTATTGAGATGGGAACCAAGAACATTACCGATTGTTTATAAGCATTAATGTATTTCCCAGTAACATTATATTCACTGGATGCCCGCTCAACAAACACTTTAGCAACATTGCCAGCAACAAGTAAAATGGGTATTCCCAATACACGATCAGATACTGAATAGTAACCTAACACCTCTGTACTAAAGAGTTGCTCCAAAATTATAGGAACAATTGAAAACGAAAAACTATTGACAAACAAGGCAGGGGTTGAAAGGAACGGCTGGCGCTTATGTCTTTTTGCAATTTCAAACATCTCTATTATTGTAATGGATTTCAGCTCATCCTTATGATTCATCAGCGATTTTGACTGCAGGATGAGGCCTGTAAACAAACTAACACCATACGGCACGAACATCACAAGAATGCTTAATTCTTTAAACCCAGCCAGTTTCACCAACAAAAGCCCTAGAAGCAACACGCCGCAATTCTGAATAAATGTGCGTAGAATATACATACTAGAAATCAATTTATATTCCTTGCATCGAGTATTATATGAATTACAAATGTTATTCAGGCCATACCCCACAAGAATCAAAAAAACAAAAGGTGTTACATACAAATATTCAAAATACTTGGGATTTGACAAAGCAATATAGAAAACATAAAAAACTGTAATCACGACACCAAGTGAAATAACTAACACTGTTGATAACTTTATAAGAGCAAATACTTGCCTTTCTTCCTTTTCTGTAACAATAACAATGTCATAGCGCAGAGACATCACACCAATAAACATCATGGGAATGGCCAACAGAAAAGTAAAAATTCCAATGTCATTTGCGGAGAAAATTCTCGTCTGTAAAATCTGCTGCAACGCAATAATAAAAGCGCCAATCAATGAACCGCTAGTTAAAATTGCCAAAGCTTGGAAATATTTGGATGACTGTAGTTTAGCTTTTATTTTTCTCATTTCTATATCAATTTCTTTCTCCGTTTCAAACTTTCATTTTTTTCAATTTGTCAAGAAAGCACTTTTGGGATATCTTTAATTTTCACTGCTGGAACACCAGCGACAACACAATGGCCTTCAGGAAAACTTTTCGTAACAATAGCGCCTGCCGCAACAACCGTATGCTCACCTAAAACAACTCCCGGCAAGACGACTGCATTCATACCGATCCAGCAGTTATCTAAGATAATAATATCTTTTCCAGTAATATGCTTTGAAGGATCATTAATATCATGATTAGTTGTTATAATCCCAACATTCGGCGCAACAAAGCAATTTTTCCCGATTGTAATTTTACCATCACGTGCCTGCCAATAGCACCCAGGCGTTTGAAATATATGAATACTATCAATATCAAAAGTAATATTCTGATATCCGGTAACTATTGATTTAGGGTTTACCGGCCATGGCACTTTATAGTTTTCCACAATGCTTCTTGCACTCAAACTTTTCCAAGCCCACACCCACCCCATTGCCTTGTAATCAAAATACTTCCCATGCAAATACTTTTTATCATAGAAGAAAGAAAAAAAAAGCGCAATAATGCACGAACTAAGGGTAAAGACGCCAACTTTTTCACAGTTCAAACTCCTTTCATTTCAATATCACTAATAGCTTGTAAACACTAATTCTTCAATTCGATTACCAGATAGAGCGTTTTCAGTTTTATCCTTGCCTGCTCGGTAGAGAATTGCTAGTAGACACCTTTTTGTCTGGCATTTTTGCTCGCAGACCATGCCAGGACTTCCTTTCTGAGGTCTTCAAGGTCACTAGCTGTCATGATAGTTTTCGCCACTAGGAGGGCAAAACATCATGAGATATTCAACAGGATTCCAGGCTTCGGTAGTCCGGAAAGTACTGCAGCGTGGAGACAAAAGCGTCTATCAGGTTTCAAAGGAAACGGGTATCAGTTCTACTACCATTCACAGCTGGATGCTACGGCACAAAGCTGGTAAGCTTGACCTGGACACAGCGGGAGAGCCGACGGTTTCCCAGCGGAGTCCCGGAGAGAAGCTTGCACTTCTGCTTGAAAGCAAAACCCTCGGAGAAGAAGATCTGGGGGAATGGCTGAGACGGCAAGGTCTGCACTCCGAGCACCTCCCCTTGTGGGAACAGGAGTTGACCGGTATGGCAAATGACAAGCAGGGAGAAATACGCAACGAGAACTCGGCACTGAGGAAAGAGAACAAGCGTCTGGAAAAGGAGCTTGCCCGGAAGGAGAAAGCCCTGGCCGAGGTCGCGGTGTTGCTCACATTAAAAAAAAATCATCCGAACCTGTTCGGTCAGGACGAGGACAACTGATATCGGAGCAAGAGAAAGCCGAGATCCTTGCCTTTGTGGATGAGGCAATGCTTCTCGGAGTTTCCCAGAGAAAGACCTGCGAATTTCTTGGAATTGCCGCCAGAACCATCCAGAACTGGCGGCATGAAGGTCTCTGCGACAAGAGGAAAGGGAGCAGCCGGAGGGTTGCCCACAGCCTCACCCAGAATGAGCAGGATGCCTTCTTTTCATTGGCTACCAGCCCCCGGTTCCGGGACAATACGCCCGAGCAGATAGTTGCAACGCTTGCCCAGGAAGGAACTTATATTGCAAGCGTATCCTCGTTGTACAGGATCCTGCGCAAGCGCGATGCACTCCGTCACCGGCAGGAGTCAAGGAAACCAGCAAAGGCCCAGGTCATGGAAAGGCTTTCTGTCACCGGTCCCAACCAAATTTGGGCCTGGGATATCACCTGGCTGAAAACCGAGGTGCGTGGTATCTTTCTCTATGCCTATACGATCATCGATGTCTATGACCGTAGCATCATAGGCTGGACCATAGAGGACCATGAGTCAGACATCCTTTCCCAGAGGCTCTTTTCACGGGTAACCCGTGACCTGAGGGTGGTACCAGCTGTGATACACGGCGATTTCAACGATAAATTAGTTTTGCCGAGACCTGTCAGTAATCTTTCCGTTGCCTAGAATTACCAACAAAGATTCGGCAAAATCATTTATCTATAATCCCATTAGCCGCTTGAGAATTTGGGGGTCTTCCCAGTCCTTACTTGTTCCTACCACGTTAGGATTCGCTTTCTCCACTGCCGCGGTGATCATGGCAAGATTGGCTGTGGCATAATGCGATATGCTGGAAGAATCAGCATGACCGAGGAATTTGGCCACATTCTCCAACGGCATCCCGTTCAGGTACAGGTGCATGGCACGGGTCGACCTCATCAGATGAGGGTGTATGCCAGAAAGAACCTCGATGCAAGTTTTGCTTGCCTCTTCCCCATGCTTCTTGAGCAATACGGCAATGGCATCTGTAGACAACTTCGAAGGCCCATTTCGCTTCCTAGCATAAAACAACGGCCTCTTGGGATCCTTGTAGGATGAAACATGTGGATGTAGGCATTGAGATGGGCTACCGTCTTCTCCATCAACGGTATCAGCCTGGTCTTGTTCCCCTTTCCCGTAAGCACTACATAGCATGGAGAGGCTTCCAGATGGAGAGATCCAAACTGCACATCAACCAACTCCTGTACCCGGCATCCGGTATCATACATGAAGATCATAATCATACAATCTCTTCTTCCCAGCCTTGTATTGGGGTCTGGAGCCAAGAGCAAAACTTTGAGAGCCTTCTCTGAAAGGTATTCCACAGGCTTTTGCTCTTCCCTGGCTTTGGGCATGGTCCTGATTGATTGGTAGGTGGCATACAGGGGTACATACTCATCTGCACAATAGCGGAGAAAACTTTTCAGGATTGAGAGCCTGAGGTTACATGTAGAGTCCGCAAGCTCATCTACCAAATGCAGGTGTGCTATGAACTCCTTGACATTATCCCTGGTGAAATGATCCAAGGAAAGAAGCGAGGCCTCAACATTTCGGTGCTTACTCATGTAGGAGACAAAGGAGTACAACCCATACCGGTAGGTCTCAATCGTCCCTTTGCTCATTCTTCTGACATCCTTCAGGTAGACGTCAAAGTAATCCGTTACAAGACGCCACAGGTCAGCCTTTTTAGTCTTAGCCATGGCTCACCTCCGGCAGGTTGTCCCCAAGCTTTCCATACAGACGCTCGAAGACTGGAAAGAATTCAGGTACCCAATGCAGATAATACTCGGTATTTTCAATGCAAGAATGTCCAAGATACAGCCTGAGGTAAGGCAGCAGGGCATACACATCCTTTCCATCCTCAATCCATGTGTTGATGTTCCTGAATACAAAATGATGCCTCAGGTCATACAACCTGGCATTGTTCCCATTGGAGGATTGCCCTATGCCTGCATCCCTTAGGATGTGACTGAATGCAATTGAAAGGGAGGAACATTTGTAACTGTCATTAGCTTTTGTAGGAAAGAAATATTTTCTTTCTGGCAAGCGTTTCTGCATGATGAGGTCATATTGCTTCAATTCCAACAGCAACATCTCTCCAATTGGCAATCTCCTGTCCCTATAGGTCTTTGTCCCCTTGATGTCGAGCCATCCATGTTCCAGATCTACATCCCCGACCAGAAGTTTCCTAGCTTCTCCAGGCCTGAGCCCGCAGCAATGGATGGTTGAGAACAGTTGTGGAAGCACATACTGTCTGCTCATCGCTTGGGAAACCGGGTGGAGGGAACCCATGACCTCGTCAGAGAAGAGTTTTCTTAGCTCATCCTCAGCAAAGAAATAGGGAACATAATCAGGGACTTTTGGGCAAATGCCGTAGGGAAGGACGTATTGGTCGCTTTCCCCGATTGATTGTAGGTATCTTCCCAGATAGCGTACCAGCAGGATCCTACAGACCTGGCGCTGGACGGACTCCTCATCCAACCTGCATATCCACCCGGAGAGCCTCTCCTTGGTAAGCAATGGAGGATACTGGTGTGAATCCCAATATGTGTCGAACATCTTTGTATAGAACAGCAAGGAGCCAGACTTGTGGGAGTACATATAATGTTCATCAAATCTTTCTATCCTTGAAGCCAGGCTGCTGATATAGCTCATACCGTTGCCCCCTTGTAGTAAGGGGCAAGGCAACACGGCCTGATCTTCTCATATTCGACGGTGGTATAGATAGTGGTCGAATCCATATCCTTATGACCAAGCATGTTGCTGATGGTTCCCAAAGGTACCCAATTCTGCAGCTGTTTCGATGCTGCATGATGTCTCAGCAGATGTGATCCTTTCCGCTTGGAATCCCGAATCCCAAGTTCAGCAAAAACCCTCCGGATAATTGCATATATGGCAGAATGCCCTCCAAGTTTATGATAGGGTTCACGATATGATAAAAATACATAACGAATATTGCTTCTAGGTCGCTCCTCCAGTAGATATTTCTGCATACAGTTGCCTATGACAGGCAAGAGAGGGAGAACCAACAGGTTCCGGGTCTTTGACTGAACTAATGACAAGGTCCCTTTGATCCAGTCTATATTTTCCAGTTTCAAGTTTATGATATCATTGGCCCTGACACCGAGATAGTAGGTCAATGAAAGAATTGTCCTATCCTTCCAGGAGCCATTCCCATTGCAAATGTAGCTGGAGATGGCTGCATCCTCCTCTATTTCAAGCATGGGGATGATGGGAGTATGCCGGGGACAATTGGTTGGTATTGCTTGAAATATTGCACCCTCATAGCCCAAATACCAGAAAAACTTTCGCATGGCAGAGGCTGCAACACGAATATTAGTCGATACCCATGTGCCTCTCAACACCTCAAAGAAAGAAATGACCAAGGATCCATTGATTTCTGCGATGTTATGAATATCATTTGCACCCAGATGATTGAGAAACTGGGTTGCTACGTTCCTGTAGCTGTCAATAGTAAAGACTGACTTCCCTTCAGATTGCAGGTATGCCAGGTATTGTTTCAGCACAGGCTTGAAGGTATCCTGGATAAGGACTGTCTTGGTAACGTTATATCGGAGATACTCATCGTGAATTGTTCCTGTTTCCAGATAACATAGCATGCGAGAATAGGTAGGATAAGCAATTATACTGGTTTTTCCCTGCCTGATGAGTTCATTTGCCTGGTATCTGACAGCTTCGAGCAACCCCATTCCTTCTTCAAGCGGTTGTTGCAACTCCTTCTCTACCCTTAGATAGCAAAGTTCATATAATCGCAAGGTGGCTTTGTTAAGATAGCGGGTTTGGTCATAGTCCTGCAGAACTTTCAAAACTGCTGACAATTGTTCCATACAATATTCTCCTTTGGATGAATACAGTATGTAGTCATTTCAGATATTGGCGTGAAAAGATTTTGCCGAATCCCTAGTGTTAATTCTAGGCAACAGAAAGATTACTGACAGGTCTCGGCAAAACTAATTTATCGTTGAAATCGCCGTTTTGTTGAATTCAACAAAACGGCGATAACGGCCACCCGATGCGGGGCATGACACTGGCTGTATTCCTTGATTCGCTGTTCATCAGCCGGAGCTATTCGAGGCCCCGCTGCAGCAATGACAACGCATTCATCGAATCCTGGCACAGGACACTCAAATACTCGGTGGGTTACCCAAAGCAATTTTCTACGATTTCCACCGCAAGGATCTGGTACGCCGATTTCGTCGCTTGGTACAACAGTTGCCATCTACACTCAGGCCTGTCCTACGTTACCCCTATACAGGTAAGGAAGGGCGAGGCCCAACAGTTGTATTCCGAACGAAACAAGACAATCATAGAGGCAAAAGCCGCTCATCCGGAACGCTGGAGAAAGGGAAAAACCAGAACCTATGCACTCCCAGCGGTAACGGCATTCTACCGTCCGGCAGAAAAGGCAGTTTGCTGAAATTGTTTATAAAAAATGGCGAAAACTACGTTGACAAATACCGAGGTTGTCGATTCTGCGATTTTCAAGGGATTGGTTTGAAAGGGAGGAAAGCTCGCACTCCGCAATATCAAACCAGCTCCCATGCTTCGGCGTATAGTGGATTTCCAGCCGCAAAGCCAGAGAAAATGCCTCTTGCGAAGGGGGGATGTCTCATATAAGAATGAAATTCCATGAGTGTTGAGATTGTCGTTCACAAGCACCGCTTTCTTGGCCTTCGGGTATTGCTCATCCAACAACCATTTGATTTCCCGGAACGTCGACAGCGAATCCCTCATGAAGATGAGAAACACCAGGGACTCAGGGAAACCAGACCCGACAAGGACCGAAGCCTATATATTCAGGGGGTGTTCTCTAGTAAAAATTGGCCAATGGACGCTTACTGTTAAAACCTAATTAACACCAGATACAGTAGTTTTGAATCAAAAAGACACCATTTGCGATCGATGCTAAACTAGGATTATTACAGGCAAATATACAAGTTCTGATTTTGTTTAACCCTATTCGGAAAAGAAGCAAATGTAATAATAACCCAACAAATCACAAGGGTTCTCGAAATAATATTCCAGTTGAAAGCAAAACTAGCAAACATTGCAAAAGAAAGTCGGGCATAGATGATGCACATAATGTACTGAACTTCCAGATATTTCACATAAACGATTTTTCTTTCAACCCATGCAGCAACAGCCATGTTGAAACAAGTGAACAGCGGTGCAAGAAGGGGCCCTAAATATAGATACCCGTACGCCACTACTGAAAACAGATATCCAGAAGTTTTCGTACCTGAATAAATATACAAATTATAAAGTTCGCTGGTCGTATAACCGGTGTTCTTAAAAAAGTAATGCAATCCAAAAGTATTTCTTAAAAAATCAAAAATTATTGTAAAGAAGGATACATTGGAAATCATGGCAAACTCAAGATTTCTTGCAACCGTCTTCACAGAATAGAAATAGGAGTCTATCTGATTGGATAGCAAATATAAATCAAAATTGTTATTTTTTATCGCTGATAGATACGAATCATAACTAAAAACATAGAAAACTTTATAAATTGTCAACAAACCGATGACTATACAGGCAATGACTAAAACATTTCGAATAATTTCCTTCCGGTACCGTGGGAATAATCTTGGTAGTATCCATATGAAAACATAAACAAGATATACTTGAGACAATCTGCCTTCCGAAGATATCAGGCAAAGCCTAATAAGTGCACAAAATAAAGCAAAGTACACATATTTCTTCTGTGCTGTTTTCTGATAACAGATATATGATTTATAGAATATCAGAATTACCAGGAACATAAGACCGAATGAAATGATTGCACTAATAATGGGATTATCGCCTATTTCCCCTGCAAGACGCAATGACGTTGCCGGTTTAAGAGCAATAAAAGTGAACGCATCTGCCCCAGTAAGGAAAAACAGAATAATTGAAGTAAAAATAAAAACAATATAAATTGCCGGTACACCCTTGATTTTAATTGACTGTTTTTCGATTTCTCCTTTCCGTTTTCTACTAAACTGAAGAATGATAAAACAAAAAAGCGAAGAAATTACTAATTCTGCAATTAAAAGCCAAACAGCAACCAATGCAGATTTATTACTGACATAGGGCCCCAAATCAGAGAAGTAGCCAGAAACACTGCCGATAGCCGGCAATACTACAAACCTTAACCATTGAATCGCAAGAAAAATATAAATTGTAATTTTCGCAGTGCTACTAGACCAGCGCAACTTGCGATATATTATAATGGCAAACTGCGCATAAATCAACGGCAGGATAGTGATCGCTTGATAAGATGAGCAAACATTGTTGATGTTCAGAAGATAAATAATAAATGCGATTGCTGAAGATAATACAATTGTAATTGACAACTCAGATTATCCTCCCTTCAATCACAAAAATTTTTCATCGCAATCTCACTGAATTTATCATTCTCCACAGAAATTTGCGCCAAATAATCGGCACTTCTCTTTTCAAGTTTGTTGAATGAAAGCTGATGATACCATTTATATAAGTTGTTCTTCATATTTATATCAATACAACAGTCGCTTACTTCAAAGCCAAATCCTAGTCCTTTGGCAATCTCGCCCACATAAGTATCAGGAGAAACCAGGATAGGAATCCTAGCATATAATGCATGGAAGAACTTAATGGAAATAGCCAAGCGTACATTGATCGTATCATTACCGTAAAGATTGTTGATGATATCGATCTTTCCCAGGTATTTTGCCGTATCACCTACAGGGAAAGAATCATGGAATATGGTATTTTTGATACCATTTACTTCCGAGTAGTCCTTCAATACATTTGCATGGGTGCCGTAATAGTGCAGTTCAAACCGCGAATCATTAGCAAACACATCAAGAAGCTTCTGATTTCGCTCAAAATAACGCACATACCCGATAAAACCGATACGTATGGGCTCATCAGGCTGACGTATTCCGTTATGACGCTGTATTTCTGCAAGAACAGAAAGGTTCAGGCTATGCACTGGTATATAATCTATTCCAGTAGGTAAAAAATCTAAAAAACCCTTGGACGAAATGGTAATGAACGCTGCATTTCTAAAAACCGCGTCGTAACGTTTCTGACGACTAGGCTTTGTATAACCCATGTCATCGCGAACATTTAGGCAATATTTTCCCTTATATTTTCGACTGAGGTACCAAGCAAATATAAAAATGGCAACATCGTTCCAAACAATCACAAAATCATACTTATTCTTATTCAATATCCTCGTTGCATATGGAAGGAACATCATATACTTGATTTCCTTAATTATTCGAGGCCAACCAGGCTTTACAACGTTTACATAACGATACTTCTTTCTACACTCAAATTCCTCATCCTCATTGTATTTATCCATATATATAATATCGTATTCTATACCACATGTTTTAAGTAAATCAGTATACAAAGAAATCAGTGACATATGCTTGATATTAACTGCGCTTAAAATAGCTATCTTTTTCAAGTGTTTTTTCCTTTTTCTGAAGAGTATCTAATTATCAAACGGTAAAGATAAAAGTTAGTTTTTACCAAAAGGTATTTGATGGAAATCATAACACCCTCATCTATCTTGAAGTCACGAAACTTTATATCTAGGATATAAAGAATATTAAAATACCTGCCTGAATATCCTATCAGAGTATTGCCATATAGAAAAAAAGATAAAAATTACATCTATAAAGGGTTGGCTATAGCAACGAGGGATAGCCAAGTAATCAACGGTGTAACGTAAGTATATGAGAACATGGCATTCTGGAATACAGAGAAGGGCCGGAACGAACACAAAAGAAACTAAATCGGCAAGATGGTTGATGGATATGAATATCAAGGATCTTCTTCATTGAGAAAATATCATACCTTACAATGGAAAAACATTATTGGGGTGAGAAGCAAAAACGTCCTTACCCTTAAAATTGTTCTCGACACTAGCAACGGTAATTCTCTCCTGAAAGGGACAATTGCCAGCAGTGGGGAGAATGCTTGGTTACCGATACCATTTTATTATCCGCGTTCCTGTCTCCGGCTGCCATTTTAGAATATCTTACAGTCTCAACTAACAGTAAAGTGGGGTTCTGGGGATTCCTATCGAATTTGCGAAAATGCCTACCGGTTGCCCTCTCTTGACGAACTCGAAACTTTGCTTGACCAGCTTGATTCTTTTTCTTTAACGGAAAATTTGCCTTGGCTATACCTATCTTCCAACAAAAAGATAGGACAATAACGGTTATTCAGTAAGTAATGATGAAAAGATGCTTACTCTCAAGGAAGGGTAATCGAGGTAAGCAATATGTTTTATAGAGATTTCAATAAAGTCTTTCCAATCTCTGGAATGAAGAAGTTTGCCTACTTTATTCGAGCTAGATATTCAAGGAACCAATACCACTTAGTTTTATAGTGGCAACCAGGGTTTTAAATGTAACGACATTACCGTGTCCATTCACTAATCAACGGTCTTTTCTAAAATCTCTTTCAAGAAAATCCTCATAGGCCATTCTGATTCCTTCTTCCAGTTCTGTCTTGTACCGCCAACCAAGAGCGTTGAGTTTTGTCACATCCAACAGTTTTCTAGGAGTCCCATCCGGCTTTGATGTATCAAATTCAATCTTGCCTGAATAGCCTACAACTTCTTTAACCAATTCCGCCAATTCGGCAATGGCGAGTTCCTTGCCTGTTCCCAGGTTCACTGTCTCGCTCCCGCTATAGTTCTGCATGAGGAACACACAAGCATCGGCAAGGTCGTCGACGTACAGGAATTCCCTTAAAGGCTTTCCAGTTCCCCAGATGGTAACACTCGAGGCATTTTCCATCTTTGCCTCGTGGAATCTTTTGATGAATGCGGGAAGCACATGGGAATTTTGTGGATGGTAATTATCATTCGGACCATAGAGGTTGGTTGGCATAGCACTGATATAATCTGTGCCATGCTGCCTGTTCAGATATTCACAATACTTGAGCCCTGAAATTTTAGCAAGCGCATACGCTTCGTTCGTCTGCTCCAAGGAACTAGTAAGCAGACAGCTTTCCTTCATAGGTTGAAGAGCCAGACGAGGATAAATACAAGAGGAGCCAAGAAACATAAGTTTTTTTACTTTGTTCTCGAAGGCACTATGGATAACGTTCATTTCCATGATCATGTTGTCGTACATGAAATCAGCAGGATACGTGCTGTTGGCCATGATACCACCAACTTTGGCAGCTGCTAGGAAAACATAATCGGGTTTCTCTTCTTTGAAAAAATCCTCCACTTCCATTTGTCTGCGAAGATCCAGCTCTTTGCTCGTACGGCTCACTATATTTTGGAAGCCTTTTGCTTCAAGATTCCTCACAATTGCAGATCCGACCATCCCTCTATGTCCTGCCACATAGATTTTTTCCTGTTTCTCCATATTAGTCATACTCCCGTCGTATACGCTCTTCATGTTTGACCAAATCAATATCATGAGCGACCATAAGTGAAACCAATTTTTCAAAAGAGGTCTGCCTTGGGTTCCATCCAAGCAAATTTCTTGCTTTGGTGGGATCTCCTAGCAACTGTTCTACTTCTGTCGGTCTATAGTAGCGTGGGTCTACTTCAACAACCACCTTTCCTGTTTTCTGGCAAATACCTTTTTCTTCTTTGCCAATACCTTCCCATCGCAACTCAAGTCCAGCTTCCTTGAAAGCAAGTGTAACAAATTCCCGAACAGTATGCATTTCACCAGTGGCGATTACAAAATCTTCAGGTACTTCATGCTGGAGCATAAGCCACATACACTGTACATAGTCTTTTGCATATCCCCAATCTCGCTGTGCACTAAGATTCCCTAAATACAATTTCTCCTGGGTTCCCTTCATAATTCTAGCTACCGCAAGAGTAATTTTTCGCGTTACAAAGGTTTCTCCCCTTCGCTCTGATTCATGGTTAAACAGAATGCCGTTTACTGCAAACATGCCATATGCTTCACGGTAATTACGGGTTATCCAATACCCATAGAGCTTAGCTACTCCATAGGGACTACGTGGATAAAACGGGGTGTTTTCTGTTTGTGGGATTTCTTGAACCTTGCCAAACAATTCTGATGTTGAGGCCTGATAAATCCTTGTTGTTTTTTCATACCCAAGAAACCGAACAGCCTCAAGCAGTCGAAGTGTTCCAAGACCATCAGCATCTGCCGTGTATTCAGGTACTTCAAAGGAAACTTTTACATGAGACATTGCAGCCAGATTATAAATTTCATCAGGTTTGATTTCACGAATAAGGCGGATCAAATTTGTTGAATCAGTCATATCTCCATAATGAAGATGGATCTTTCTCTCACTGTGCATATCTTTCAAAAGTTCTTCGATATATAGATGTTCAATCCGAGAAGTATTAAACGAAGAACTCCGACGTATTATTCCATGAACTTCATATCCCTTTTCAATGAGGAACTCAGCCAGATATGAACCATCTTGGCCGGTGATACCAGTAATTATTGCTTTTCTCATGCACCCACCTTTCGTCATCATAAAATATCTACAGGAGATCAAATGCCAAACCTTTTCGCTACAAATATTTGAATATCTTAATTTGTATAAAAAAACAAACAAGCCTTACCTATACAATTCCATGTATAGAAAAAAGGCTTCATTCTTAGCCTATTTTAACTCTCACCTTTTTGAAGAAACTGATTTGATAACTTCTATATATTTTGAAACACATAAATCTTTATCCAATTCCTTCATCACAAACTTTCTTCCGTTCAGCCCCATTTGACTTAAGTTGTTCCGAGAATAAAACAATTCGAGAATTGCAGAATATAACAAATCAGGATTATCAGCTTCCACAACTACCCCACATTCATTTTCAGTAATAACTTTATCTAAAGTACTACCTAAATCAAAGGACGCTAGAACAGGGCGGGCAGCAGCCATAATACTCCAAGTCTTGCTGGGAACAGAGTTTTGAGAAATATGTGGCTTTGATATTATCAAACCAACATCTCCTAAACTAAATACATTAGCAATATCTTCATATGGTTGAAAAGGAAACCTCAAAACATTATTACAATTATCTGTTTTTATTTTCCTATCGAATTCCTCTGTATAAGAACCTTCCCCAAAAAGGATAAAACTAATTAAGGGCTCGCTATCACACATTTTTGCAACCGATAGTAGCAGGTCAAGATTCTGAGTATGCCCAATGTTACCGCAATAAGTAACATAAAAATGTTCTCGACTAAGACCATATCTGTCAAACAGAGGATTCTGAGAACGAGTTACAGGAAAAACTTGTTTTGTATCAACCCAATTATAGATGAGTTCAATCTTTTCTTCAGGCACCCCTTTGTTTATAATATTTTTTTTAAATTCTTCCGAAATAACAATTATTTTTTCGGCCTGCTTATAAGAGTAGTTTTCAATAGTTCTACCAATTTTCCAAACCAAAGAACCTTTCTTAGCCATCTTTGCATTTACTAATGAATCTGGAAATATATCCTGAAGATTATATATAAAAGGAACCTTCAATTTTTTTGCAATTTTAGCTGCCAAGACACCTTGTGTGGGAGGAGTACTTCCAACAAGAATAATATCAATATTTTGCTGTTGAATACATTTTCGATATATCTTCAAACTGGATAAAAAATATCTCCATGCCCGACATACTGGATTTCTTCCTTCTTTGAAAATTGGAACTCGAAATATCACAACTTTCCCATCAAATTTCTGTTCATATTTTTTCTTCTTGTAAGTATTTCTAACCTTTTTTATAATCCCTCTTGTGGGAGTAGGCGTAACTATTATAGATTCAAATCCAGCTTGAATAAAGGCTTCTTCAAGATCCCTATCTAAATGAGAACTAGAAAATTGTTCTGGCTCATAATACGCAGTCGGTCTCAAAATTTTCATTAGCTGACCACTTTTAAATCAAGAAAAATTTGTTTCATTGCACACTCACAACTCAAAATAGCTTGATCAGCAGTTGCACTCTCAGATATTACAAAGCCAACCCTATCTGTACTTGATTGTATATTTTTTATTGATTCTCCTACCTTCTTTACAAAATCAATAACAAAAACACCTGGAACTCTTTTTGCTTCTTCAATTCCTGTAATGTTTTGAATCACTCCTGAATGGGAATTAAAATATCTAATTGCAGCACCTTTATTCCATTTTACTAATATATCGGGAACTTCTCCTAAAGCAATCTTAATACAGCACTCTACCATATCAACCCCATTTGATAGAGGAACCAAATGGGTTGTTATACAATCCCCTCCAAGGCGTGCACCCAACTCAACAATCTTTGCTCCATCTCGTGTAACAATAATTTCAGTATGAGAAGGGCCGTTCTTAATTCCAAGGGCTTTCACAGCCTTTATAGCAACATCTTTAATATCAATTTGAATTTCTTTATCTAAATGTGTAGGTTGAGAATGCCCCATTTCAACAAAGAAAGGAGCTCCAGTTGTCATTTTATCTGTAATCTGAATGATATGGACTTCTCCGTCAAGACTTATTGTCTCAACACTCACTTCTGGCCCTTGCATATATTCTTCGACAACAATATCACCACTTCTTGAGAACTCTTTACTATGATGATAAGCTTCATCCACTGAAATTGCATTACTAGTGTCTTGTATCAAATAGACTCCACGACTCCCTGAATTATCTGCCGGTTTTACAATACAAGACTGGAAGGTAGTAATGATTTCATAATATTGATCAAGATCACTAACCCTACAATATCGTGGTATTGGGACATTATTTTCTTTAAGACATTTACGCATCTCTGCTTTATTTGTGGCTTTTAATGCGGAATCTTCTGAAATACCAATCAATCCCATTTCCTTTGCAACCGCAGCAACTGTTTTCATCGGCATGTCACTGGCAAGGGTCATAATGCCATCAATTTGGTTTCTTTTTGCGGATTCAACAACTTTTGGAATATCAATTGTACTTATAACTTCACAAACATCTGCTATTGTAAAGCCTATTGCATCTGGGTTCATATCCACTACAACAGTTTCCAAGCCCATTTGCTTTGCCTTTTCAATTGCTGGTAATTGAAGTATACTTCCACCAAGTATCATTATTGTTTTCATTTAACTCATAATCCTAGAATCATTTCTTTGTCATAAATTCCATCAATTTGTTTTACTTTTCCACTAAATTGAAACCCAAAATTTGTATACAACTTTATCGCTCTATAATTATCAGGTGAAACATGTAGTTTAATGGTCGAAAAATGTCGGCTTCGGCATATATTAATTGCGGTTAATAACATTTCATGAGAAATACCTCGTCTCCGATAATCGGGTAGAACAAACACATTGCCAATATAAGCTTCTTTTGTCTTAAAATTGTTGCAATATAGATTTAGCATAGCTAAAACTCGATTATTTTCCACTACACCAATCACATCACCAAGATGCAAAAATTTATTAATTCCTTTTACAAGATCATCTTCGGAGATGACTCTACCAATTTCTCTATTGTGCTGATACAACAAATCAAATGCATTATCCAATTCATTGATTCTAATTATTTGCAAAATCATTATCCTCTAGACAAATTCTATGGTTTGCTTGATAAATTAAATAGCCAGAAATTGAAGAATCAGTATTCCCAAGCATTTCTGAAAGTTTATAATCAGCTACCTCACATTCGATGCACCAATTCTTCCCTTTTGCATTCCTAAAAAGAGGAACCAACCATTCTGTTTGTTTGCACAAGAAATAGATACCTGAATGAGCTATATTGGTAGGCGCAGTATAATGAAACTGTCTAAGTGCTATATCAATTGCTGCGCTATAATAGTCAAAATCTGTACTTAACCCGACCAAAGTATCAGCAATTCTGTCACCACCGGCTCTAGCACCAACTTCAATGAAATAAATAACACTATCCACAATTTTCAGCTCAAGATGTGCCATACCAGAAGTTAAGCCTAAAGCATACAATATTTCATTTGATGCAATTTCTACTCTCTTTCTTAATTCATCATTCATAATTGCTGGTTGGTGATGCCCAAGCTCAACAAAATGAGGCGGTCCTGAGGTTTCTTTTTCTGTCAACTGAATCACAAAACACTTTCCATTATCAACTAGACATTCTATAGAATACTCTTGGCCCCCTTCAATATATTCCTCTATTAGAACATTTCCATCTGTAGAATATTTCATCGCATATTGAATTGCTCTATTTAAATCATCTTCATCTTGTGCAATGCTGATGCCCTTTTTTCCACAAGAATCAATTGCCTTCACAATAATTGGGAATTCATATTGTTTCCCATTTTCGTATAGTGCAAATTGAGGTTGTTTTACGCATAAAAGTGGCTTAACACGCTGTCTCATCACATACTTATTTTTACATCCAAACCCTTTCTTAATACTATTTCCTGGTAGTTGTAAAGAATTAGCGATTATTGCAGTCACTTCGGTAGTACTTTCAGAAGATGCAACGATTCCATCTGGGGACATTGCCTTCAATTCTTTTACTACTTCTTCAACGTCAAATATTGAAATATCAAGAAATTCGTCGCAAAAATCTCTTCCTATTGAATTACTATATTCTCCAACACAAATAGTATATACGTTTTTTTCTCGTGCTTTTTTTAGGAAAGGTATGGAAGCAACTCCCGCCCCAATTACTGCTAATTTTGTCATAAATCCTACCTAACATAACAATCTATTTGTTTAAGTTAATATTTTCTGATTTCAACACAGAAACGGCTGTTCTAAATATTATTCTCACATCAAAAATAAAAGATATATTGTCAGCATAATAGGCATCTTTCTTAAACTTTTCTTCTTGTGAAATTGAATTTCTAAAATAGGCTTGACTATAACCTGTAATTCCCGGTCGCACCCTAAACCTTTCGCTATCGATTCCAATATACTGATTTGTTGCATATGGTAAATTGGGACGTGGTCCTATTAAACTCATTTCCCCTCGCAGGACATTAAGTATTTGAGGAATTTCATCTATACTAGTTTTTCTTAATACTTTTCCAACCTTAGTTAATCTGAAATCTGTATCTGAATTAAAAGTTGATCCATCAAAATTTCTTATGTCTGGGGCATTTACTTTCATAGAACGAAATTTGTACATCCTAAATTTTGTACCATTCTTCCCAAGACGGTACGCACTATAGAACACAGGACCTCTATCTTCAACCCAAATCGCAGGAGCAATAAAAATATAAAGCACTATAAAAAAAGGTAAACCAATCAGAGAAAGAATAAGATCAAACATTCTTTTTAAAAAAAATCTATACATAAAATCCTTTTTTCAAGCAGTCAATTACATTGCTGATAATAAACCTAACATCTTCATTACTTAAAGAGGTATGCAATGGCAAAGTAACTTCATTTTCGTACTGGCTATAAGCATTTGGAAAATCTTTCATATCAAAACCCAGTTTTTTATAGGCAGTATGCATAGGCAGTGGTTTGTAATGCACGTTTGTTGCTATTCCAACTTCGGCCATCTTGATAATAAAGGCATTCCTTTGCTGCTCTGAATATCCATCTAACCTTAGCAGGTACAGATGACCACTCGATTGATCAGTTTCGGTGAAATGGTTCATTACTGATACTGGTAAATCTTTGAATGCAGCCTCATACATATCAATTATTTCCCTGCGTCTTGCCAACAATTGAGGATACCGCTTCAACTGGACAATACCAATTGATGCCATGATATCGGTCATGTTGCATTTATAGGCAGGATATACAATGTCATATTCCCAGGAACCTAGTGTAGTCTTTGCCAGTGCGTCTTTGCTTTGCCCATGCAGCGATAACAATTGCAGTTCATGATACATGAATTCATTATCAAGGCCATCACGATCTTTCCAAGTCAACGCACCACCTTCTGCGGTGGTAAAATTCTTTACCGCATGGAAAGAAAAAGCAGTAAAGTCAGCAACAGAACCAGCAACTTGGCCATTATAGGAAGCTCCCAAGGCATGGGCAGCATCACCGATAACAATGACTCTATCAAAAGCTCCCTGTATTTCATTGGAAGGTTTATAAAAACTCTTTTTTTCTTCAAGTATTGAGAAAAGTTGATCATAGTCACACATCACTCCACCGATATCAATGGGAATGATGGCTTTTGTATTTGTAGTAATTTTCTTTGCTACCTGATCATAATCAAGGTGGAAAGAACCTGGTGCAACATCAACAAGGACAGGAGTAGCTCCCACATGTATAATCGCGCTACAGGAAGCAGTATACGTATAAGCACAGGTAATAACTTCATCGCCAGGACCAACTCCTAAGAGATACAAAGCCAATTCCAAGGCAGCTGTTGCAGAATTCAAACAACATACTTTGCTTGTATGACAGAATTGGGCAAGTTGCTTTTCAAGTAGTTTTGTTTTTGGACCAGTGGTAATCCACCCAGATTTTAAGGTATCAACAACTTCATCTATTTCGGCTTGGGTAATATCGGGAGGAGAAAAAGAAATCATAATTTTATCTCCAATACAAAAAATTTAAATTATTCGTGAAATTCATAAATCCTCTGAAGCAATCCCTCCTCTTCCCCATCTTCTTTCTTTGAATCTTAGTTTTGGAGGTATTACTCGTGAATTATCAATTGGCTCTTAGGTTGTTCCTGAAGGAACAACACAAAACCGTTTCAGATCTGTCTTTGGCAACTGGCTTCTCAGAACGTTGGCTTCGCTCTGTCTGCCAGGATTGCTCCTGGGATCCCCATCTCGATACGCTGTTCATTCTTTGCAACGCGTTCTGTATCGATGCTGTCGATTTCCTAGCCTGTGCAGAAACAGAGGCAATGAGGGGAGAGGTCACACACACACACACACACACACACACAGTGGTACAAGGAATTAGCCCAACAGCGATAACCAGTACCCTTCGATCAATTCGCCTGGAGAAGCATCTTTCCCAGTCTCAGCTTTCTGTTCTCACGAAATTCCAAGTCAGCTCAATCAGCTTTCGGGAAAGTCCCCGGTACCAGAGCTATCCTACTTTGGATACCCTTGAAATCTATTGCAAGGCATATGGAATCAGCATCAGTGAGTTTCTTCAATGTGCAGCTCAGTGGCAGGGGGAAGAAGAAACAGCATGCGCTATCTAACAAGAAAACAAATCAACCTGATAATACAAGAAACAAGCAGTTCACCCTATCTGAGTGGGGAACTGCCGTATCGGTTGAAATATGACAGGTTTCAATATCTTACGGTGTATGAAGCCGCTTCATTATTCGGCTTCAATCCCTCAGATTTCAAGGACTTCTTCGAAACCTATCCAGAGAAAATACCCCATGAGTTCTTTTCCGGTAGCATAGCCTTTACACGAAACGCCTTGGTAGTGTGGTATGCACATACGGCACTACCAATGATGAGAGAAGCATCAGGAGGATAAGAAAAGACATTTGCAGTCTTACTGCATAGTCTTTTCTTATTTTTCACTATTTATTCTTCTTTATTCTAAATTCTTCTCTATTCTCGCATCTTCTTTTATTTCATGTTTCTGTTTTCTTGCTTTGTTTAGGATTTCTTATATAACTTCCCAACCTAGGAAAGTTGAATCATACTCACTGCATTGGGTTAGGGATTGGCAAGGGTAGCAACACAGGTTTTCATCAGGTACTACATCGTATGCTGCTACCGTTGCCAATCAAGACCCTGTAAACAAATACTATACAGGATTTCAAAAATCACGGATTCTGATTTCTTACTTCCTAAATTCTTTACCTGTTCTTTTCTTGCTTTCTTTTGTTCACTTTCTTGGGTTCTCTTCTTACAGCACAAACGTACTGTGTTGGTACTTGAACTCGGGAACCAGTTGCTGGAGTTCTTGTAATAGACCTTCGGTGGTTGCCGTGTTGAGCGTGTCATAGATAGGCTGGAACATCTCGGGTTTCAAGACATGGTTCTCGAGCTTCGCCTTGAAGACCAGCTTGTCTTCTGTGGGGATGGTCTCGTCCTTGTTGGCCAGAAGCTCCTCGTAGAGCTTCTCACCGGGTCGTAGGCCCGTGATAATCACCTGGCTTCTTCCGTCGCCATAGTACTTGACCAGTTTCTGGGCAAAGTCATAGATCCTTACCGGTTGACCCATGTCCAGGACCATAACCTCCCCGCCCTTGGCCATCGAGGCGGCTTTGAAGACGAGGCCTACGGCCTCGGGGATGGCCATGAAGTACCTAATGATATCCTTATGGGTCACTGTTATCGGTACGCCGGCCTTGATCTGGTCCATGAAGAGGGGGAGCATGCTCCCGCGGCTTCCCAGGACGTTGCCAAAGCGGACACAGACCATTTCGGTCTCTTCATTGGTCAGCATGCTCGCCAGCATCTCGACCACGCGCTTGGTGGCCCCCATGACGTTGGTCGGGTTCACTGCCTTGTCGGTGGAAATAACCACTACCCGCTCGACCTTGTGGTCGACTGCGCCCTTGAGCACATTGTAGGAACCGCCGATGTTGGTGGTGATGGCTTCCTCGGGATAGAGCTCCTGTAAAGGAACATGCTTGTAGGCAGCAGCGTGGAAGACCAGCTGCGGCTGGAACTTCTCATATATCTGGTTGATCTTCCTAGCGTTCTTGATGTCGCAGACAACAGGGACGATCAAATCACTCCATTCTTTCTGGTAGTTGTGCAGCCTCAGTGAGAGGTCATGCAGTTCAGTCTCATCGATATCGAGCAGAACCAGCTGCGCAGGTTCATAGGTAAGGAGCTGGCGGCAGATCTCGCTGCCAATGCTTCCGCCCGAGCCTGTTACCAGTACCCGCTTGCCCTTCACCATATCGGCAATCGGCTTCTTGTCTATGAAGGTAAGGGGACGGCCCAAAAGGTCTGGATAGTCGAGGTTACGCAGATCGAGCTCCTTGGCCCCCTGCTGAACCTCGAACAGGCTTGGAATGACCTTCACGTCGCAACCATGTTCCTTGGCAGCGTCCACGGCCTTGAACATATGTTCCTGGTCAATATTGGATATGGCAATGATCAAGACCTTTGCCTGGGTCTCAACCAACACCTCGCCCAAGGCCTCGGTGGTCCCGAGTACCCTTGTCCCCACGATGTAGGTTCCAAGAATTGCAGGGTCGTCGTCGACGAACCCTACGATATGGAAGGGAATGTTCCCCTTCTGGAACTGGCGCACGATTGTCGAGCCGAGCTCCCCGGCCCCATATACGACAGCCTTTGGCAAACCATTGGCATGGATAATATTCTTTCGGTTGAGAAAACTCCGGTAAACCACCCTGATACCCATGATGCACAGAAAAGAGGACCAGTCCATCACAATGAGGAACGGAATCCAAATTGAGGAAAAGGAATCGAGGAGGGCAACTAACAGAATGCCGAGGACGAACACCGGGACAAAACCCAAAAGCCCACGGCTGAGCAGGTCAAGCGAACTCTCACTGACCCGGATCTTGTAGAACCGGACAACAAAGAGCAGCAAAAGTACTGACACACCATTGGCCAGGACAACCCTGTACAGCAATTCCGGCATAGCATGCAATACTATCCACGAAGAGAGAAACCCACAAAAGACCAGCAAAAAGGCGTCGATCGCCATAAGCGAAACTTGCCGCATCCTGCGTTTTCTCATCGTTCAGAACCTCTGTTTCTTGGAATTTGGATACAACTTCCCCAACCCAGATATACTGGGTATACAGGTAACTTTCTACGCTTCCTTGCCAGGACGAACCTACAGCAGAAAAGACTATAACTAAAATATATAACTATGATATGGAACTACTATTATGATGATGTACCCTTATCACAGTAGCAACAGAAGAATAGCATTCTTTTTATTCTGTGTAAACAATAAAAACATGCAAAACAGCCCCTCCAACACCCATAATAATATGCTATAAGCTATAATTACTAGCTATGAACCTATGCATTAAAGACTTATGACACACACCCAAGGTGTTCATTATTTGTCAGAACCAATGAACTCAACCGGCATACTCACCCTTCTGACCACCCCGGCAAAATCGAACTCAACCAGAACCCTTGAACCACGGTGGTCAATGCGAACAATGTTACCGTGTAAATTCATCAGAGGCCCTTCGGTTACCTTGATCGGCTCCCCTTCATTGAAAATAACCTTCGACGGTTTGATAACCCCGTTGTTCCCCATGATCCAGGCAGCATACTCCATGTCCGAAGCCTTCAGGCAGATCGACTTGTCAATGTTACGCAAGAACCCATAGGAACCGGGGATTCGTTCCACATCGATCATCATCAAATCAAGCGACTGTGCAGAAGACAGCATCAGATACCCGGGAAGAATAGGCTGGTCGGTGACCATCTGTTTCCCTTTGCGCCGCTCGAACATCTTGCGCATAGGGAAAAAGACCCTCACATCGTTAAGGTCCCCCAACTCGCGGGTGAAGAATTTGTTGAGGTGGGCTCTGACCTTTGCCTCCCCCCCAGTTCTACAAGCAACACAGTAATAATTCATAATCGCCGATAGTACTCCACTTCCCTCTATTTGTCATCAGATCGCAAAGGCCTCCTGCAAAGCCTTTCTCATCACGGCCTTGTTTGCCTGTACTCCTGTCCACATATCAATGGCAATGGCCCCCTGGTCAACAAGCATGCCAAGCCCGTCGATGCAAAGACAATCACGTTGTCGCGCTCTCTTGAGAAACAACGTTTCCACCGGATTGAATACAACATCACAGGCAATAAGTTGCTTTTTTGTTTTTTCAAACGAGACATCCAAGCATTTATCGGGTGAAAATAGCCCGACAGAGGTAGCCTGCACCACAATATCAGCATCATTTGGTATGACATAGGTACCTAACCACTGCTCAATTGCAAGCCTTGTAGGGGAAACATTGTCCAACCGTTTTACCAGAGAAACAGCACGGTCAGACGTCCTGTTTACGATAGTCACCTCCCCTGCCCTAGCCAAAACCAGCTCGGTAGCAATGGAAGAAGCAGCCCCCCCGGCACCCAGAATTACCACTTTCTTGCCTGCCACTTCACCGCTCATCCTCTCAAGGGAAGACAAAAATCCTTTACCATCGGTATTGTCCCCACTGTAAGTCCCGTCGCTTTGGCGGGTAATGCAGTTTACCGCATGACTGAGGATAGCAGCCTCACTGAGGTGGTCCAGGAACTCCAACACAACTTGTTTGTGGGGCGCAGTTACATTGCCACCGGAAAACGCAAGAGACCGCAAGCCCCACATAGCACTTGCCAGTTCTTTTTTATCGACAGTACACGTAATATAGCGGTAAGGCAAACCCATTGCCTGGAAAGCCTGTTCCACCATATGTTGCGTAGGATTCCCAACCACAGGATCCCCGATACAAAAGAACAAAGAGGGAAGCGGACCCTTCATCAAAGCATGCAGGAGGTACTTCTCATTCATATAACACTTCCTTATTACTTGGTGCCTTATGTTACACCCATTTAGCGGAAACAGGAAGATTGTAGCAAATGGTATGACATAGGTTAAAAAATTTCCCTGCGTTTTGTATCTTTTATCAACATAATCGGTTATACTGCCGATGACAGATATTTACTATTTGACAACGATGTATAGAGAATGCTTGACTCATTACTATGTTACAAAAACCTTAAGCAAGGAATATGCAAGGAGCCAATAGGAAAGACGCATGGAAAGCAACCAAGAAGAAACAAACACACAATCTGAATACCTCTCCGCTACAGAGCTTTTGGATTTCAATACAGAATCAATCCAGGAACTCATAAAAGAAAAGGGTTGGAAGAAGATCCCTACGAAAACAGCAATCATTGGTGCTATCTATACCTTTGTCCGAGACGAGATACCCTTCGGTTACAACACGAGCCTACCAATGAAAGCTTCAGCCATCCTTTCTGAAGGATATGGCCAGTGCATTACAAAGACAATTCTCCTAATGGCTCTCTTCAGGGCAATGGATATCCCCTGTAGGTACCATGCATTCACTGTAGATAAAATCATTTTGCGGGGAATTCTCAAAGGCAGTGGATATTCGATGGCACCCAAACAACTGTATCATGGCTGGGTAGAAATCAAATTCAGACGAACCTGGATTCAGCTGGAAGGCCATATCGTCGACCGTCCCTACATTTTGAAACTCCAGTCTAAGTTTCAGAATTACATGGGTAGCTTCTACGCCTACGGCCTTGCCGTGCTCAATTTCAAGAACCCCCCGATCAACTGGGAAGAGTCGCACACCTACGTACAGAAACGAGCAATTGAACAGGACTTCGGTATTTTCAACAGTCCTGATGAGTTCTTTCTCGAATATCAGCAGGCAGCAAAACTTACAAAGAAATTCTGCTATCGCCATTTCATCCAGCCAAACATCAACAAGAACATCAGGGCGATCAGGGAAGCAGAATAAAGAACAGAATTGGGAAAACAAGGGAAACCTGAGAAACCCATAAATTTACCAAGAGCCGCCTGGTCTTCTGCCAGACGGCTTTCTTTTTCCCCAGGCTCACCTCACAGACAAGCAAAACAGATCATCTACCCTTTTTGTAAAACCCCTCACTTTCCCCATTTCTTTGCTTACGTTCCTTCCCCCCACATCAGCATGTAATGTTTCAGGCCAACAGCAGAGCATGACTGTACCTGATACATATGGTTCAGATCTCCTCCCTTGTCTCCTATCCAGGAAGCAAGGGAGAAAAGGGAAACAGACTGAAAGCAAAGAAAAGAGAAGAGAAAAAAAAGAAAAACGAAAGGAATGAAAAAACGAAACTCCTTTCTTATCAGTAGTATCTCTTACCACCCTCAATTCCACACAGCATACAGCGTGGTGTCTTCATTGGGCATTGTAAAGGGATCATTCTCTTGATAGGTAACTCCTGATCCATCTGCCTTTGTATTCCAGCCACCAAAGGTAAAGCCTGCTTTGACCAAAGGATCATTACTGTCATATCCCTGAGCTAAGGTTTTCATCCCTGCAAAAAGGTCTTCTGGTTCATTACAGGTTCCAGAATCAGCGCCATTGCTATCATAAGAAAGGATATAGAAGTAGATCGTAGTGATCCGCTCCACAGAAAAAAATCCCTCAACCTTATAATTCCCAAGGGACGTAGTGCCTTCCTCTGCCCCCTCCTTGTCCATCCATATTTCCACAGAGTCTGCTACGAGGCTCCCTCGGATCTTCTCTCCAACATTCCCGCAGGAAGTTACAGAAACATGTAAGGGAAACGTTGTAAAAGCGGAAAGGTGTTCTGTCGGTGAAGAACCCATAAAATCCAAAGACAACATCGCACTCCTATAAATCTGGTCCTCCCCTGGCTGTGTTACCTGTTCAAAGTCCCCCACGCAATCCTGTGGGATGAACAGCGAAGTATTCGCTATATAATCGGCTAAATCTCCCTCTTGAGCCAAGGCTGGAACATCAGTAGCCATAAACAGTAAACCACTGATATTTCCTGAAGTTGACACTATTTTACAGACAAAGGGAATTCCTTTTCCCTCCAATTCAGGTTGCCCAAGAAAGAATAGAGATCCAATCGCCCCACACTCATACGTAAGCACATAACGGTCGGTAGGCGTATCAAGGGAGGTCAGCCGGAAGTACATATAACCATGCACATCCTCTGTTACCAGCAAAGAAGATGATTGTGATACCTTCGCCTCGGATGAGGAGACTATCACATCGACGGTATGGTACCCTCGTGAAAGGGAAGACCCATATATGAGGTCCTTTCCAGTCTCATCGACAACCTCTCCATCAACATACCAGGTGTAGGTTACCTCGAATTCTGGGTCAGTAGTGACAATGAACTGAACATCCATGCCTTCACTGACCTTTTTTGTTCTTGAAAACAGGCTTGCCGCAAAGGAAGCAGAAGTCTGAGCGGGAAACGAAAGCGTTCCTTGCAGATACCCTTCTTCCCAAGAAGCTTTACAAGCTCCTTCAGTAGTTGTGTTTGACTCAACGCTGAATGCTTGTCTCCTCTTCACCACTAGGGGGTTGTTCTCATTTGGAGATCCGTCAGACAAGGTGATGAGCAAGGTGTAATCCCCCACAGGAAGGGTTTTTTGGAACTCAGTCTTGCCTTGGACCGTATCGATCGTTGCTGCAAGGTCTTGCTCTGTATCGCTGCCCTCTTTGCAAAGACTCAGGGAAACCTGTGGGTCGGTCAAAGCAGCAGGGGGCCAAGAAACATGGAGGGCAAACAACCCCTCCTCTACAAACCCCTCTACCGTAATGGTTGTAGAATGCATGGTGTCAGGCTGAATGGAGACAGTAGCAACACCTTCCCCTACCGGTTGATTGTCACTATTTAGCCCAATCGCCGTAATTGTCCAGGTTCCGCAGCAAAGGTCAAGCGTTACCGCTTCATATTGGCTGGTTATACCAGAAAAACCCTTTCCCTCCGGGCCTATCCCAGAAAGTGTATAGGATACAATCTCCGCTTCCAGCGAAGAGGGTATCTCTTCTTCTTTTTCCAAGGTAACTGTAAGTATCCCTTGCTTTGGGCTCTCTTCATCAGGCGTTTCAATATTTGGCGTTTCTTCGCTTGGTATTTGTGGGTTTGCAGGTTCGCACCCGATAAACAAAGCCAGGACACACAAAACAACAACGAGCAGAATATTCTTCTTCTGAGACATGGGTTCATCCCTCCATCAGATTTATAGACATAAGAAGCTACTCCAACGATATAATCGTGGAGAATTACAAAATATGGCTAAGAGGATGTCGGAGCAGGAAGAAGAGGATAGGTGAAATGAAGCAAGCTTGAAAAAGTGTTTCGCCTTTTCCAAAATCTTTTCAATATATTGCTTGCAAATACAATGTATTGAGCATCCTCGCGACACTCACTGTAGTAGTGATATCTTGGTAAGCCAATCCTGAAAGTTGTTATTATTTTATTTACATACCGATAGTTACATATATTTATTCTATTCTGGTCTCCCAGTACTGGAATTAAAAACCCCAAGAACAAGGGTCAGTCCAATAAAAAGGAAGCTGACTAGGCAGGGAAGAAAAGCGATGTTGCAGGCCTGAAAAAGAAGAGTTGCAGGCAGATATCAGACAGCTATTCGAAGGCCTTGGGAAAAGCAACCTGTAAAGACAGATCATCATTGGAATAAAAAAACATTTCAAACCTTTCTAAAACACAGGTATACTGCTGGTCAGAAAAGGAAAAGCCATGAAAAAACCGGGACTGTTTCTCCTCATGTTTCTCATATCGCTCTCTGCTCTGGCAGCACAGGATGTGATCGTATTATCGAATGGAACCATATTCACTGCTGAGGTGCTCTCCTACGATGCAAAAACAACACTCACAGTCCAACTACCTGACAAAGTGGTCAAAGAATATCGAAGTAGTGAGGTCCTGGCAATTCGGACAGGACTTGCCATCAACTCCCTGATTACCCAAACCTTTTCGCCTGCCTGGGAGCAGATCACCTACACCAAGGGGACAAGGGCAAACGGCTATTACATTCCTTCCCGATTTACCTGGAGAGGGGAACGATATTCCATGGAAACCCAATGGGGAATGGAAAGCCAGGTCTTTGAGTTTTTCCAAACCCTGGAAGCAGAGAAGCCAAAGCTTGACGATGAAACCAAAGCCCTCATTGCAGAACTCAAGGCTCGTATGATTCGACAGAATCAACTGGTGACCGGTGGATTGCTCAGTGAAGCTGCAGGACTCATCCTCACCTTGGTACCTTTCTTTGTCATGGAAGACAGTGTCGATCCTGTTGTTATTCCCGATTGGGCACTCTGGGTAGGTGTCGGGGGAATAACGCTCAATGTAGCAGGTCTTGGGATGATGGCTTCCCAGCTGTTCGTTGACTATGAAAGCTATCTGCCTAGGATTGCCGAGTCCTACAACCGCCATCTCTTCTGATCCAAAATTCAGTATTCAATTCTTTCTGAATAATCGTAACAAACCGCCTTTTCTGCAGGACGGTAGTTAGCCGTTACCGCAAAGAGGGCATAGGGTTTCCCTTTTTCCAGCGTTGCTGAGGGGCAGCCTTGGCAAGCTTTGAAACGCCGCCCTTTTCGCTTCTTGCATAAAAAAGAGGCTGTCCAAGTGTCAGACTTTCATCATGACTCTTGAAACAGCCTCCTTTTGGGATAGGCAGGCCATCACATATAATTGTGCAGACCTATTTGAATCTTACCGAGGAATAGATTCTTCCCAGATAGCATACAAGGTTACGTCATGATCAGGGATAGTGAACGGAGCCCCACTCTCGTAGGCATCTCCAGTTCCATCACTCGCGGTGTTCCATTCGACAAAAGTATAGCCTGCATACACCAAGGAGCTATCGTCACCTACTTGGTATTCAACAGCGGCAGGAGACTCATAGGTTTCAGGAACGATTCCTTCTGCTCCGTTGGCATCATAGGAAAGAGTGTAGAATTCGATGTTAGAGGATCGTTTCACATTGAAGGAACATTCCAGGCTATAGTTGCCCCTGCTCATTGATGGTGAGACAAGTTCTGCAGAATCAACAACAAACGAACCAATAAGCCTCTCCCCGACCTCACCATAGGAATCGAGGGTAACAGCAATCGAAGCATTGCTAGAGTCATTGGTCAGATAGTTCAGCTGTTTCGGATTTGCAGGGTCGGAAGCATCAATGAATTGAAACAACATGTTCGGAGGAACGGTACCGAAATCCTCTGGAAAATCTGCAGCAGGGAATTCTCCCTCAGCAGACTGCGGTATAAAGAGCATAAGCATCGGGTCACCTATTTCGGGATTCCAAGTAGTTGTATCCATGGACTCATCAAAAGCCAAAAAGGCGGTTCCTTGGTTTGCTACTGAGGGAGCATTCATTTTGCTTGCATACACAGAACCATCCAATACGCCAGATATTCCCAAAGCAGACCAATCACCGGTAGGTCCCGCTTCAAAACAGATATAATATGGTTTTTGCTCCGGTGTATCGGTACCTTTCAGCAAGAAGGTCATGTATTCGTCTTCACCTGCATCGACCACGCTTAGGGTGCTGGATGCTGAGGTAAGCAATCCTTGGGTAGAGGCCAGCACATCAATATAGTGATAGCCAATGGCAAGGTTACCACCTATAAAGGCTACCTTTCCTGTATTAGAAAGTTTCACACCGTCGACATACCAAGCAAACTCACAGTCAACCGAATCGGGTACGGCTGCCGTAAATCTAGTGTATCTACCCTCTGCAACCTGCTCGGCTTTCCTTGAGAGAGTAACTGCAAAAGGGTCTTCGATTCCATTAGTGATAGCTGCCCTCAGGTTTCCTTCTGTAGGAGTGGCTGACAAAGAGGTAAACGTATAGGTCCCTTCCGTAGTTACATCTTTTACAATACGGATGGTATGCACTGGACCATTATAGGAGACAGCTCCATCGGTTAGATTGACAGCAAGACTATAGGACCCGACAGGAAGATTATCTGAGCATGTTGCCGTATAGGTACTCGCATCGACTGTGGTAACCAACATGGAGGAACTGCTGCTTCCATTGCGTGTAAGAGTCAAGGTTACGTGCGGGTCAGCCAGGTTCGAAGTCGATGGCCAGACAACTGTAAAGGAGAGCGTTCCACTGCCGTCATATTCTTCGACGAGTATGGTGGTTTCTGTGGTATGGGCTGCGACTATCGTAACCTGCATACTACCGTCTCCAATGGCAATGTCGTCAGCATTATAGGCAGTTGCCGTTATGGTCCAGGCCCCAGCGATCAAATCATTGATGGTCTCTGAACTAACTCCATCTGTAGTAACAGGGCCAAAGGTGGCAGTAACAGGACCACTGCCGGAGATTACATAGTGATCGACTGTCATATCGATTTCCGGACCATAAAAGCCACGGGAATTGAACCGGTTGAAGGAAATCTCGAGGGTTCCCTTCTGATTTACATTCAGAGCCTGGGGGTCACAGGAAACAACCAGACCTAACATAATAAGACAGGAAAGCAACACAAACGTTATTTTTTTTTTAGTCATATTATTCTCCTAACATTTTTACACAAACATCTATCCCCTGGGTACCCAGGGCTCTATACGCTCTTGAATTTGTTTTGATTCAAAAAATATGAGAGGCCGAACCAAACAAAAACCTAGCTTCCCCTGGATAAAGACATACCACCCTCCTTCCTTTTGCCTATAAGAGATGTAAAAGGAGCCTGAAGGTTCGTCAGCACGGGAAGGGAAAGAGACCGGATAAGGCATATTCTTCGGGGAATCCCTATAATAAGCAGGTTAATTGTCACCATCAGCTATATAACTCTAAGCCTATAAGAATCGCCATGTCAAGAGATAGGGAAACTGAATTTCGTTGTTTGCTGCAAGCCGTAAACTTTTTTAAGGAATACTATTAGGAACAGACCGAGACACTTTTCAAGAGGAATCCAGCATTTCCCTTTACCCTATGCAGGGGCAAGGAAAATTGCCCAAGGAGGGAAGACTAAGCACCACATTGGGGTACATTCCTCCACCACGATACTGGCATATGCAAGCCTTCCAGCTACTATCGCAATGAAAGCAATCCCATCCCCGATTTTTTGACCTCTGGCTTGCAACCCAGTGGCGGTTATCAGTCCAAGCTCCCATATGGACATTGGGAATGGTCACAGCCTCCTTTTCGCTGGTTACCCCCCGAGGAACTCCTTCCCTCTGGCCAAATACCGAAATCTCATTGGAAGCTATTTCCCTGTCGAAGGAAGGAGGCCCACAGACTACCAACACCTTTCCCCCACCAAAGCAAACCATACGTTTCCCTTCTCCCACCGTAACGAGGCTCTTTGCCTTTACTTTCCAAGCAATACTCAAAATGGGAATATTTCACATACATCTTGTGAATTTCTCACATACTTCTTTTGCATGTAGAGTCAAACCACTGCTATGCTGTGCATACCAAGATCCCCCCTAGGAGGAACAACCATGCTGGAAAGATTTACTGTAGGCAATTTCCTTTCATTTAATAAAAACCAGACACTTGCCATGATTGCAGGTAACGTACAGAAAAACAAAGACCGTCTTTTCCTGGCAGATGACATAAAGCTACTCAAATTCGGGGCCGTCTATGGGGCAAATGCAGCGGGAAAGTCCAACTTGATCAAAGCCATGGCGTTTGCCCAAGGCATCGTGCACCATGGGACCAAAACCATAAAAACCCCCAATGTGTATTTTCGCTTGGACGATATGAACAAAAGTAGACCATCCTACTTTGAATTTGAAATCTGCATTGGCAGCAAAAGCTATGCGTATGGCTTCGAACTTGTATTGGATAAACGGGAAATCACCGAAGAATGGCTCATCGAATTGGGGCCGGTAAAAGAAAAAGAAATCTTTACCCGCAATACCTCAACTGGCATGTACTCCTACGACCTGTCTCTCATCGAAGAATCCTCGAGGCAACGCTTTGAGATATATATCAGCGATGTGAAAACCGTAAAAAACAAGACATTTCTGAACTATATCGTAACAGATAAGGAAGAGCTGCATGAGCAAAACCCAAAGCTCAGCATTCTAAAAGAAACCTTCCGCTGGTTCCAAAAACTGAATATTTCCTTTCCCGACACCCCCATTACTATGTATGACTGTTTGGCTACCGAAAATCCTGAAGGCATAGAAAAGGCTATCAAATCGTTTTCGACGGGAATAACCAAAGTCAACGCTAAAACCATTACCCAAGAGGAAGCTTTGGAGGGTACCCCCACTGCAGTTAGGGAACAGATTGGGAAAGATATCCAAAACGATTGCAAGGAAAGACATTCCTGCGGATACAGGATGAACCTTGGGGGTCGATTAATCCTGGTGACCATCAAGGAAGGCATTGCTGATTTCAAGGAAATAACTTTTTCCCATAATAATTTAGACACCCAAAGCTTCTCGCTCAATGAAGAGTCACAAGGGACACAACGACTTCTTGACCTGCTTTCGGTTTTGGTTACCTCTAAAAACAATTCTGTCTTTGTCATTGATGAAATAGATAGGAGTCTACACCCCAAATTGACTGTTCACTTTGTGAAGAATTTTCTCGCTATTGCAAAGCACAAGGATATCCAGCTTATCATCACTACCCATGAAAGCCATCTCCTTGATTTGGAGATACTCAGACAAGATGAAATCTATTTTGTTGAAAAAAACAAAAACGGGGCAAGTGTTCTTTTCCCCTTCGACCAGTTCAAGGAACGCTTCGACAAAAAAATCGAGAAAGCCTATCTTGATGGACGGTATGGTGGAGCACCATTGTTTGATACATTCTTTATGCCACAGGAGATTATTGAAACTACAGAAGAAGGGGAATAAGGTATGCGTGTGGGACAAAAATTTGGCACTTGATACGAAGAAGACAACCAGACACGGGAGCCGAAGAGAAGATTTTTCATTGCCTGCGAAGGGGAAAGGACCGAGTACAAGTATTTCAAGGCAATTCTGGAAAACCGGGACGACTTGGGCATTTCACCTCTCATCGAAATGATTCCTATCCTTCATGAGCCAAACACAGCAAGTCATCCACTTCATATTTTCAGTGAGGCAAAGCAAGCCTTAAAGAATTGCGAGAATTATTTCCAAGACATCGACCACCTTTGCATCATCGCAGACAGGGATCTGCACAGTTTCATCGAGCCCCAGTATGATGAATTGGCTAAAAACTGCACAGATGAAAGGATTTTATTGTGTATAGCAAATCCCTGTTTTGAGCTTTGGCTTCTTATGCATTACAGCGACCTGACAGAATATGACCAAACGATACTACTTGAAAACAAGAAAAGCGGAGATCGTACCCAGACGGAGCTATATTTGAAAGACAAATTGGGTGGAAGCTATAGCAAGATTCGATTACAATTCAATCAACGATACAAGGATCGTATTTCTACGGCACTTGTGAATGCTAAAAAATATGCAACTTCGATACAAGAACTAAAGGGTACTATCGGAACCAATGGAGGATTCCTCGTAGAAGAATTGCAGAAGGACTGAAAACCTTTTTCCTGCAATCTTGCGTTACCAAGAAAAAATACCAGTTGCAGGAAGAGTTTCAACAGGCAATCCCCTTACCCCCATGCAAGCAACCTATTCTGCATCCGCTATCGCATAGAAAGTTGCTGGTCCTTTCCCTTGTTTTGAAATCAAACCTTTTTGTGTCAGTGCATTAAGAATTTTTTGGGTTCCCGATTTAGACAGGCCACTAATTTCCTCAATAGAAGCCCTTGAGAGTCTTTTCTCCTGCTCAAATGCTTCACGTATCAACTGCTCCGCATTTGAAGTACCTTCAAGGTGATATACTCTTTTTGCTCCAAATTCATACGTTACCTTGGGCAATGTCACGGTAATTGAGTTTTCCAGAACTTCAAAGTTTGGTTTTTCTGGAAAAGGTGTATAGGCCTCTTGAATTCTTTTTATGCCGGTTGCAAAACGCTCAATTATTGCCAGCCGAGGAAAGACCTCAGCTAGTAGGGTATTTCTGGGTACAAAGACCCTACCTGAAAGATATTCTTCCTTGCTTATGCCCCTAGGTAATCCCCCAGGTGAGGTAACTAATTTTAGCGGGATACATTGCAATTCGTATGGCAGAGGCATTTGATTAGTCTCGATGAACCAAACCGTTGGCAAGCACCTCCCGGAAGACTTCCCTTGGTATTTGAATTCTTTTTTCCCTAAAGAAACCTGTTACTTGTTCATATCTCTTATAGTATAGATCAAAAAGTTGCATCGCCTTCTCATATTGCATTCTCTATTTGCAGCTTTACTTGGTCTACGAAATCCAGCCCAACCACAACACCATCATCCTGTATGCCAAAATAGATTTTACCATCACGATAATTTGCGAATGCAGAAACCGTTTTCAGAAAAGAACTGCTATACGCTACCTTGCGTTGGTCTCTTTCATTGTTCCGCACTCTTTACCATCAAAGTAATTACACTCGTATATCCATGATAGAATATATGTTTCAGACATTCTACCATGAAAATGCTTTCCAAGGGACCTCTCCTCTCAATTGGCATATGCCTTGGAAACCCTATCGCCTACTGCTTCAGCAAGCCACTGCAGTACACCTGTATAAAAACTGCCAACCCCAAAGTGGTAAAAATCGAACATGATTGCGTTAATCATTGCATTTACGGCTTTTTGGATGCTGGTAGACTAGGTTTACATCGTTAAGATGGAATTACAAAAGGGGGGGAAATTGAGTGAAGATCGGGGTACCACAGGCTATGGGGCCAGTCTCCCTTATGGCTATTACAAGCATAACGGCACCCTTAATACCGTGGTCATCGACGAAGAAAACCAACCACCTTCCCGAGCAAAGGTGTGTACCGACTACTATGCAATGCCGCTTAGGAGAAAGACCTGACAACCCTTCAAATGCAACCATTCCGCTCTCTATTGCCTCTTTTTTGTCCATGTCCCCTGTTCCTGCCTGTAAGGCCACAAAATCGTCCAAACTGTTTCCTTCGAGGAAAAAGAAGGGGCTTTTTCGATGATAATCCCAAAAGAGGCAAAAAAAGGAGTGACGTCCTTTCCCATTCGGTTTACAAGTAATGGGTAGAAGGTACCCTTGGGGTTGTCCTTTGACCACGAAACAGGCAGAGGCCTCTTTCGAAGGGAGGGGACAACGTCAGATACGAGAGAGCAAGAAGGAGCAAACAATGGAAACCGTGCAATTCAATGAGAAGGTGCCCCTCCAGGATGTAGGGAATGGGGTTTCAAGAAAACTATTGGCTTACAGCGAACGCCTTATGCCTGTTGAAGTCCATTTCGAAAAGGGGGCTACAGGTGCGGTCCACCAGCATGAGCACCAACAGGCAACGTATGTCCTGGAAGGTGTTTTCGAATTTACCAAGAACGGGATCCCAATCATTGTAAAAAAAGGTGACTCCCTGCTTTTCGAAGAGAATGAGCCCCATGGGGCCCGGTGTCTGGAGAAAGGAGCTGTCCTCGACATTTTCACCCCCTATCGAAAGGATTTTGTCTAGGATTCTTTGCAGAAGGCCTGTTTGAGCTACCTGTTCGCTTGGAAACAGGCTCTTCTCGCCAAGAGAAACAAAAACCCTATAGCACTGGGCAATCTCATTGGCAAGGCTATGGAGCTTTATGGGAAACATCTCATAACAAAAGAAAAGCATACCTATCTCTTGGGTTTTTCCAATTTGACCAAAAAGGCAATGGGAATCATAGAAGAGAAACCTTATAACCCGCCATCAGATGACAAGCTACGGTCGATTATCAACCATAGTTACAGTAGCCTGGGTTTTGGCAGAGAAGGACAAGGCCTATTTCGATTCCCTGATTTGGCCTATATCGATATTCCCTTGAGACTTGTTTGGGTATTCTGTTCTTGCAACATCATCAGTGTCTTTGCCTTCCCCTTCCTCCACTGCCAACGTCGGAATGAACCGTGTTACAAACGCATGGGGGTTTCTCTTCTTGGCAAAGAAATACCCTACAATGGAAAACACCAAAGCCCCTAGGAAGTTAACGAACAAGTCCTTCATCGTGTCATACAGGCCTATATCCAGATAACCACCCAGAGCCAGGTCCTTTCCATTCACGGTCACAGAGACGATAGGCCCCAAGGCAACTACTTGCTGGGTGTGGGTAGGGTCAAGGGCAACCGAACGAATAGTATGCAGCAGGGTGTCTTTTTGCATATCCGTCCCAAAGACTAAATCCATGAAACACTCGAAGAACTCCCAGACAACCCCAATGGTCATGGAAAAACAGAAGGCCACGATGACCACGAACAACGGGGACAGCTTGAAAGTGAACGTCTCGTTCCTGTTGAGGATGTCTACCAGGGAAAATCCGATTGCCGCTGCCAGAAACCCGTTTGTGGTATGGAGCATGGTATCCCAGAAAGGAAAGGCCACATAGTAGGAGCGCATCTCCCCTAGTATCTCGGCTGCGAAGATAAAAAAAAGTATGATATTTTCCAAAGTGTCGGGAATATCGATACGGGTATTGGTCTCGATCATACTGGGAATGGTAAACAAAACCAGCGTCAGGACGCAGAGAAACACATTCTCATAGTTTCGGTTGAAAACCTGGGCGACCAAGATCAAGAGGACAAGGGCCCGTAACAGGTAATGGACGATCATGGCAGAGTTCCGCTCTCTTATCATTTGTTTGAACGGAAGCGTGCGGGGACGTTTCAATTTCTTCATGGCAATACCTTTGTTTCGAATGTGCAATGGAGCGAAAGAGTAACACTTGATGAAGATGTAAGGTGAATTTTTTCCCGCTCATCGTTCATGATACCATATCCACAGAACCTCAGTTCATAAAAACAGGACAATTCCACAGCTATTGGCTATCAAGCACATCTGCAAAGGTATAGAATATTTCACTGCAGCCCACCCCTGTTTCTTTCGCCTGTATCTGTAGTTCCTTTCATTTCTCACAGGCCCAGCCTTGCCGGAAACCGCTTAAAGCACTCCTTGCTGTATAGATAGTAATTACTTATTTGTTAAATTTGAATTTGACAAATTTAATTTTAACAAACATACCACTATCAAGAGGAAAACATGCTTATAAAGAGAACAAACGAACTCGAAATCCTGGATGCCGCCTACCAATCCGATAGATTGGAATTGATCATGGTCTATGGAAGACGACGAGTTGGAAAAACAACTTTGCTCGTGCAATTCTGCGAAAACAAGAAAGCCATTTTCCACGTCTCAACCAGTACGAATCCCCACCGCATACTCCAAGACCTTGCCAGGGATATCAGCAGCGAAATTGAAGTCGGAAAGCTTCAGCTTGAAACCTTTCAAGATGCCTTGGATATCATCGACACCTTATCAAAGAACCAACGCATTGTAGTGGTCCTGGATGAATTCCCGATCATGGCAAAAACCCTGGAGTCCTGCATGGGTGATCTCCAACGTTATATTGATTTCCACAAAGACAATAAAAACCTGACTATCGTATTGTGTGGATCGTCCCTCAGCTTTATGAAACAGCAAATTGAAGACTATCAAAGCCCACTGTATGGAAGAAAGACAGCAAAATTATACATCCAGCCCTTCACGCTCTATCAGAGCAGAGAATTGCTTCCCCATCTTTCGTTGGAAGAACTTTTGCAAGTCTATGCAGTTTGCGGTGGAATAGCACAGTATCTACTTGCCTTTTCATCGGGCGAACCCATCAAAGAACAGATTAAGGCATTGTTTTTGCAACCACAAGGTATTTTATCAACCGAAGCCATCCAACTGCTGCAGATGGAGGTAAAAGATGTGGGTACCTATAGAGAAATCATGGAACAAGTAGCAAATGGGGTTAACCAAAGCAACAAAATTGCAGATAAAACCCATAAAAGCCCAGCTGTAGTTTCGGCAGCCTTGGCCAATCTGGAGACATTGGAATTAGTACGAAAAGAAAACCCTATCGGGAATACAACCCGACGTGGTCACTGGATGATAACAGATTCGCTGTTTGCTTTCTATTTCCGTTTTGTCTCGCCCTTTATAGGCCTCTTGGACAGAGGTGCAACCACAGGTCCCTACGCTTACTTCGAAAAGCATTACAATCAGTACTTGGGCTATGCCTTTGAAAATGTATGTGCAAACCATCTGTTCACACAACCATACCCATTTGTCAAGGCAGGAAAATGGTGGGGGCCAAATCCAGTGAATAGACAAGAAAAAGAAATCGACATCATGGCAGTAGAACTAAACGGAACAACCCATTTTGGAGAATGCAAATGGACCAGGGAGCCCATAGACCTGGCAATCCTTGACACCTTGATTGCCCGTTCCTATCTCGCAGAACCAAACAATGCCCACGAATATTGGCTCTATGCTAAACAGGGATTCTCCAAGACACTTTTGGACAAATCGAAACAAGACCAGACCATACACCTTGTCAGTTTACAGGATCTGATTTCGCCCTTCCCCTTTGAAAATAAGGGAAGGCCTAGTGCCTAACCCCTGAGTTAGGTGTATCTTTAGGCAATACGAGGTAGAACATGGAAGCAATCAATACAAGAAGAAGTATAAGAACCTATACAGACCAAGAAATAGAAAGCGATAAAATCGAGAAACTGCTAAGAGCCGGGATGCAGGCACCCTCGTCAGGAAACCAGCAAAGCTGGGAGTTTTTGGTCATCCAGGACAAAGAAAGCCTGGACATCCTCTCACTGATGAGTCCCTATTCAAGACTTGCAGCAAAGGCTTCCCTGGTTATCATTCCTTTAAACAACGATGATAGATTAAAATTTGCCGAGAACTGGCAGCAAGACCTGAGTGCAGCTACTGAGAACATCCTGTTGGAAGCTGTTGCATTAGGTTTGGGAGCCGTATGGCTCGGAGTGGCCCCCAACGAAGAGAAAATGGGCTATATAACCAATTGTTTCGAGCTCCCTGCCAATCTCAAACCCTTTGCCCTCATAGCCATCGGCTACCCGGCAAAAGGAAGCGAAAACAAGTTCGTAGACCGGTATGACAAGACAAGGGTACATTACGAGAAATATTGAGACAACAACCCCTGGCAGGCACTATATGGCCTAGCAGGGGTTGTTTTTCTATAACGAGAAAGGATCATCTCCAAGACAAGACTTTGGCGTCCGTTCCTTCATTGCCCATAGACTCCAACACCTGGATAGCGGGCTTCTCCTCAAGCTCCACTAACGGTACGTCTCAACGTCAACTTCCCAAAGGAATCGACTTTCCTAAAATCGAAAACCTGAGCCCTTTATAGGTAGTATCGAATCGAATTTCTTGGACTTTCGAAAGATCCATCTCCTTCGTAGACTGGACAATTTGAGGATAAACAGAAATCACGGAATCCTTTTTGACATAGACAGGACACAATTCCAGGGGGCTGACGACATTTTTCAGCCAATGCCCTCCCTTAACTGTCTCCCCGCTGAAGAAATCTATCCAGTTGCCCGAGGGGAGATACACATCACGAATACCCGTAGCGTTCATGACCGGGGCGACAAGAAAAGAATCGCCACAGTAAAACTCATCGTCAATTGACCAACACATCGCATCATCAAAATGATCGAAGAGCAAAGCCCGCACCATAGGGTATCCTGTTTTAATAGCCTTGTTACCTTGCTCTGCAAGATAAGGAATCAAGGCATACCGAAGGTTCAGCCATTTACGGGCGATATCTGCTACCGCCGGATATTCATACGGTTCCCTGGGAGTTGTCCCATGGTACCGAAGATGGGAGGAAAACACACCCATCTGTGTCCATCGGATATAGAGTTCATCAGAGGGCCTGCTGTTCATAAAACTCGGAATCCCCTGGAACCCTGGTACATCATGACTCCAAAAAGCGAAGCCAGAGAGTCCCAGATGCAACCCTCCGCGAAGAGACCCCGCCATGCCGTCCCAGGAACAGGCACTGTCACCGCCCCAGTGGACAGGATACCGCTGGCAACCAATCCAGCCTGCACGGGCCCAGATAAGACACTGGTTTGGCCCTTTCACCTGTCTGCTGATTTCATATGCCGCCTTCTGATATAAAAGCGCATAGAGATTTTGCAGCTTTCGGTAAGGCATTCCAAAATAATCGGCATTATCCTCGATCACTTCACCAAAATCCGTCTTTATCACGGCAACACCCATTTCAAGAAGGTTCTTCAATAACCCCTTATACCAGAGAACCGCCTCTGGATTGGAAAAATCAATATTCCCATCAAATTCCACTGCGCTGAAGTTGGAACCCAAGGCAACATGCTCGCTTTTGGGTGCGATATAGCGATTCTTATTGGCAATGTCATAATATACGGTATCCTTGGCGATGCAGGGCAGTTGCCAGAGACTGATCTTAATACCCTGGTCCTCCATTTCCTTGAGATAGGATCTCGGATCGGGAAAGGTTTCCATGTTGAATTCCCACTCACATTTCCAATCCTTTTTAAACCAGCCAGTGTCAATATGGATTACATCACAGGGAAACTTCCCTTCTTGCATCTTTTTTACGACAAGCCGTGTTTCTTCGGCAGAAAAATAACTCATGCGACTCATCCAGGTTCCATAGGACCAGAACGGAACATCTGAGGGGAACCCTGTAAGTCTCCGGTAATTCCAAAGAATCCGTTCGGCAGTCCCCCCACCTATGAAAAACAAATCCAGTACATCGTCCTCCACCAAAGCCTGCGCAGCACGGGTGGAAATATCAGATAGGGAAAGGCGGACATGGGCCGAAGTCATGATCAAAAGACCATAGCCCTTGCTGGAGATATAAAAGGGGACATTCTTGTATGAACGACGGCTATTTACCCCCAGGCCATCGGTATTTTCCAACACAAAGGTTTTACCCGCCAGATTCATGCCACTAAAACGCTCACCTGTACCAACAAATTTTTCATTCTGTTCCGCATGGAGGGAATACAGGCACCGATCGACCTTATCATCCCGTTTTACATACCCCAAGCTATAGGATTCTGATTGTGACGGAAAGAAATCATCATAGGCCATAAAGGAAACTGCAGCTGTATCATCCGGAAAAACAACCGCATCAAAAGTCTCGGGAGGTTCTGGCTGCAGGGTACTCCAGATTTGCCGGGGCACATCCTTTGTACGTATCTGCATTTTTACCTTCCCGTTCCCATCTTTGAGTTCCCAGATACCATCGATTTTTTCCGGGCATAGGGTTCCTTGCGACAGAGTCTTATCCCATAAAAACATAGGATTATCCTCATCGTGGGGAATAGTTCCTCCAAAAGATGTCGTAAGGCGAAGGATGGAGTCCCCGTAACAACGCACAACCATATCCGATACTTCGACTTTCGCCGGTTGTTCAGGATACAGGAACATATTCTTCATTTCCTGTTTATAAAAGGGAACACTCACCACCGCCGATCCTGCTTCCTCTCGGACTGCCTGGGGTTTTCCGGCCCTAAAGATAGAATCTTTCTGGGCATCCGCTGAATCCTGGTCGAGCATATCAAAAATAAACCGATTTTTTTGTTTCATAAATTCTTATGACCTTTCTGGAAAAATTGTATACATATAGCGTTAGCCCTTCACTGCACCGCTATAGGATCCCATCGTTATCTGCCTTTGGAAAAACATGAACAACACCAAGGGAACAAGGGATGCAGAAATAATCGCAGCGGTAAGTATCGTGTCATCCAAACCATATTGGCCCTGCATCATGCCAATCCCTTGGGTAATCGTCCTGAGACTCTCACCCTGGAGTAAAAGCAGAGAGAAAGGCAATTCGTTCCACATAGACTGGAACCCAATGATTACAATGATGACAATCATCGGCTTTGCTATGGGCACCATGATATGAAACAACATTTGCCAGATAGTAGTACCGTCAAGCCTTGCCGATTCTACGATTTCCATCGGGACTGTCGAGTAGTAGGTCGTCATGATATACGTACCGAAGGGACCAAAATAAGCGACCCATACAAGAATCAACCCAAAATAATTGTTGACCAGGTGCAAAGTACGGCAAATCTGGAAAATTTGTATCGATAGCAACATCTGCGGGAAAATCATCAAAAACAAAACAGCCAGGAAAATTGAGAATCGAAAAGGAAATCTCAATCGCCCGAAGGCAAACCCTGCCGAGATGCACACAAAAAGATAGAAAACAAGCCCACAAGGTATCAAGATGCAGCTATTGATAAAATACTTGAGCATGTGGCCCTTCACCCAGACATAATAATAGTTCTCGAAGGTGATTTCTTTAGGAAAGAATAATTTATTGTTGACATATTCAGTAGAAGATTTCAGGCTTGTAATCAGCACAAAAAACATAGGATATAATGCTATCAGGGCAAACACCGTCAAGACAAGATACATGATTCCGTTCACCGTTTTTCTATAACTATTGAACATCAGCGTTTTTCCTCATCAACTTAACCTGGAAGAGTGCAATGATAGCGCAAAAAACAAACAAGACACTTGCCCACGTGCTTGCATACCCCATATTGAATGCGACAAACCCAGCATTATAGATACCGTATTCCAAGGTAAAGGTGGCAAACCCAGGACCCCCTCGCGTGAAGGTATATATAAACGGGAAAGCCCGTGCCAATATCTCGATGAATGAGAGGACTATCCAGAATTCTATTGAAAAGCGAATGGAAGGAATCGTGACATTCCAGAAAGTCCGCCACCAGAGTGCACCATCAATTTTCGCCGCATCATACAGCGAATCGTCGATACTGCTCATTGCTGCAAGGAAAAAAATGCAACCAAAGCCCAGCCGTATCCAGACCCCGTACACCAACCCGAGGGAATTGAGTGCCAACTTTGGTTTACTCAACCAATCGAGTGCAAAAGAGCCAAGCCCCAAGCTAGTCAAGCCTGCGTTCAAGGGACCAATTTTCCTGAATATGATGCTGGAAATCATTCCGATGATTACATACCCCAGAATATTGGGCAAATAAATAATTGCCCTGAAAACTGGCCATCCCTTGAGACCTTCACGGAGAAAGGCCGATACCATTACCGGCACGATGACACCCAGTGGAATATAGAGAAGCAAGACCAGGGTATTTTTTATGGAAATCCAGAAGGTTTCATCCTTCAGCATGGCTCGATAATTAGCGAGACCGATAAAGGTTGCATGCCCCATGCCCTTCCATTTAAAAAAACTGAGGTATACGTTGGCAATTACCGGATACAGAATAAAAACAGCCAGAAGCAGAAGCAATGGCGCTATTAAAATGTATGAATCGAATGTTTCTTTTTTTATTTTCACCGTTTGTTTTTTCAATCGATTCCCCCCTGGAAATAATACTGGTTGTCTAAAAATTATAACATTTTCAGACAACCATTGGTTCAATTGATTTATTTGGCGTTCTGTTTGTTATCCAGCATACCTTGGGCAGAATCAATGAACTTATCCAAGCTGATTTCATTTGACACGAAAGCCTGTGCGCAATATCGATCGAAATTCCCGTTTGCATCTTCATTCAGCAAAAGGGTATTGAAGTCCAGGACAAATGGTTTTTCAAGAATCTTACCAACCAAAGGATACCCCAGGCTCTTGATATCGACATTCTTGTTCGGGGACAAAGCACCAGTCATTCCCATCCAAATAGCATTTCCTTCACCGCGGGCATAGCCCTCGATAACCTTCGCTGCTTCATCCGGGTGCTTCGACCATTTCATGACACTGTACCCAATACCGGCTGGTTGACCAACTTGCTGGTCCTTGTATTTTGCTTCCGGGAAGTTAATGGTAGGGAAGTAACCGACATTATCATTTCCCAAGGCATCGCAGAACACCTTCCAGTGACATACATCAGAAAGCAAACCGATAAACATCGCACCCTTGGCAGCTGCGAAATTATTCGCGGCATCCATAAAGTAAGGAGTGGAGGTGCCAGCTGGATCAACATATCCTTTTGCAAACAACTCTTGCATTATCTCCGTAGCTCTCTTGAACGCTGCATTTCCCTTGAAATTCTGTTTGCCCGTACCAAGATCCTGTACATCAGGTCCATAGATATTGGCGATCAGACACCTGAACAGGAAGTCAACGGAATAGGGACTGCCTTGCAAGCCTGCAGTTATGGGAACAATTCCTGCTTTCTTAAGTTTTTCACAAGCATTCATGAAGGAAACGATGTCAGTCGGTGCCTTCTCAGGGTCAAGTCCGGCTTTTTTGAACAAAGCTTTGTTATAATAAATGCCAAAACCCTGGGTTGTCAGTGGTACCAGATGAACCGGCTTGGTCTTATCCCCGCCAGCGGAGCAATATCCCCAGCTGAACTCTGAGATTTCAGATCTCCAGGGCTCGATATACTTGTCCAAGCCTATTGTATAGTCGTCAAACTCGTATGCTTGGACACCCCCATGGAACATGATGATATCAGGGCCTTCCCCTGCCTGTACGGCAGCCCTTACCAGCTGGTAATAATTGTCGTTGGACTGACCAACATGGTTGATCTTGATATTGGGATTCTGCTGCATGATAAGATCATCGATTTTTATCATGGCAGGCTGTACGTTCTGCACATCCCCATATTTGAAGTCCCAAATCGTGATAACCGCACTTCCCTTGTCCTTGGTTATTCCAGTTTCATTGCTTCCATTGGCCCAAACCATCATGGTCAAGGACAATAGAAGAACTACAAACACAACTCTCAATCGAATTTTCATACAATCCTCCTATTAGAAGTCAACCAGAAGGTTGACTACAATACAATAATATCTTGAAATAGTAGGCCCCATATACTTTTCTACGAGATCGTTTGTCCCAGTCCAATCCTTGGCTTTTGTTCTTTTCAGCTCCTCGGAAGACGCAACCTTATCACCAAACCAACCAGTGCAATGTGTGTATCATATTTCAATTCTTCAGCCTATAACCACTCTCCTAGGTTTTCCTTTCTGTCAATGAACAGAACACTCAAAAAAGTGCTAGGGTCTCCCCTTCTTTTCCAAATCAACGGGCCGATGCGGAAAAATCCTTCAGGCTTCCCTCAAAGAGGATTTCCCAGGGAAACTACCCGGAAATATAAGCGATAAACACATTTTCTTTAATTATTAGTTTAAGCGCTTAAATAACTATAATACCAGATTTCTAATCCTGTCAAGCAAAACAATTGTTCAATTTAGGGTTCGCGAGCAGTAGTATTAACTGTCCACTAAAAAAAGGACGAGATGCAGAAAAAATAGAAGCCCATGGGAATCGTGCTATCTTTGGTTTAACCACAAATCAAAAAACACACGGAGACACCATGGGACGTAGGAATCTTACACTGGGAAAGCACTGCGGGGGAAGATACTTCACTTGGGCCGAGAGGCTGAAATCGTAATACTACCGGGCAGACAGACCTTAGTCCATCAAAGAAAAAACCCAAAGGCACGGTACCTTTCTCAGGTGCTTTCCCTTTCCACCAGATGAGTTTGGATAATCGTGTGTGATGGCTGAATTCGTCTTTTTTCAATAACATCAACCAACAGTTCCGCAGCCTTGGCTCCCATATCATAGGGACTCATATCAAGACTTGTTATGGAGGGGGCATGAATCCGGGTAATCATGGTATTTCCAGCACTGATCACCGCGATTTTTCCAGGGACGGGCAGGTTCTTTTCCTTAAGGGCCCTTAACACACCGACGGCAATGGTATCGTTAAAGGTGATAACTGCCGAAAAGTCAGGGATTTCTTCAATGGCTCGCTTGAATACCTGATAGCCTTCCTCTTCCAACATCTGAACGTTCAATATCCATTCGTTGTTGAAACTCAAGCCATTGTCCTGATATGCCAGCGCATACCCTGCCTTTCTTTGTTTGCTCTGTGTATATTCGGCAGAACCATTCATCAATATGATTTTTCTATGCCCTTTTCTTATAAGGTAGTTAGCCGCTGCATAATAACCTGCCGTTATATCTGCATCCACATAAAAGGAATTCTCCCGTTCATCGGGAGTACCAATGACAACAAAAGGAATATTTCGTTGCATGATATGCTGAATATACACATCGTTGATACGGGGATTCATAATCAAGGCCCCATCTATTGGCTGGGTCATGTTCAAATCAGGATGGTCCTTGTTATCTTCATTGAGGTAGTCAGCATACAGATGAATCTGATATTTCTTTTCATGGAGGATATCGATAATTCCTGCAAGGATATTATTAAAAAAGTAATCTTCCCGAATATTTTGTGTCGGGGAAGCATAGAGCCCTACCGTCCAAGTTTTACTACTGGCAAGATTCCTGGCCGTGATACTTGGTCGATAATCAAGTTCATCCACTGCCTTCAGAATTCTGTCGGTAACCTCACGGCTTATTTTCCTTTTCCCGGAAAGGGCATAGGATACCGTTGCAGCGGATACTCCTACTTTTTTCGCAACAGTTTCTATTGTTACCTTTGGCATATTATCCTTTAAATCATTTGTTAAGCGCTTAAATGAGTTTAGGATTAATTACCCGCTTCGTCAACAGGTTTGAACTTCAATTTTCTCCAGGACGGGAAAACAGGCCGTAGAATCTACCTAGTTGGTCTGATAAAGCTGGAGGAGAGGGCAGCCGTCCATCCGCTGTGGATTTCTCCCAGTTTTTGCTTCTACCAAGTCAAGCTTTTTGAAAACAAGACAATCTGACGGGCCAGTAATTATAATAAATCCCTCATGGGACTTCTTTCCAGCGCAGAACAGGAAGAAATGCATCTGTAAGTTTTTTGCATATCTTTTATAACAATATTTGATTGCCCTACAAAACAGGCATGACAGACATCAATGCTCACAGCTTACAGGTTCTTATAGCTTGGCCATCAGGAATTGATGGATATATTTGCAATCAATGAAGAGTAGTTCGATGCAATCATACTTGCCAATACTTGGGGCAAGGGGCATCCCGAATCGATTATGGGTTTCCTTGACTCCACCGTGGACAGAAGCCTCCAGGCAGAGGGGTCGTTCGCCCAGATCAAGGCAAACTGGTCGTTCAGGAAGTTCCTCAGTTCCGGGAAAACGAGGAGCTTCCAGTGAATGGGTCCTGATGAGGATCGCCCTAAACGCAGTCCATCTCGGCCACAGGATCGAGGGCAACCCATTCTGGTACGAGATACCGCCCGAGCAAGGAAAGGCAGGGTAAAGACAACGGAGTCCGGAATAGCGGTCCCTCGAGGGAAAAGCCTACGGCTGGTAGGGCAACGTTTCGCGTGCAAAGAGTTGCTCGACGGGTGGTTGTTGCCCCATATAATCCGAAACGGGTACCAAGTATTGTCTCAATGGTGCATGGATATGAAAAGAGGCCATTTCAAAATCTGACTTTTGAAACAGCCCCTTTTCTTCGGGCTCATTCTTTTCATCCTGAGAGTTTGCCTTTAAAAGAACCGAGACAAGCCAATGCCTGTATGGCTGGCATCGGCTCACCTTCAGGTCATTTTTGTTCCCTTGCCTTCTCCCAGTGGGGAAAACAATATTCCCCGCGGTAGTTTGAAGAATTGTACAAAGGATACTTATGCGGGGCATATTCCATCCCCTGTGGTGAGATGTCTTGGTCCTGGGTATAGATGTACATGCGTTTTCGATCCCAAAGGACAATCTCGTCACGCCTGTCACCGGTACAATCCACCACCTCTGCGCAAAGATCGGGGTGCCCATCGTCAGGGAACCGCACCACCACATTGCCAGAGCCCTCGAGCATTCCCCCATTCATGGTGTTTCCATTCAAGAGCAGTAAGTCAACCCCATTTCCATCCCAGTTGACTGGAGCTATGATATTCCCATTGCAACGCATCTCTTTGTGCCACAATTCATGACCCTTGCAATCATACAGATACAGAATGCCCTGGCTTCCCCAGAAAGTGGTAGTGCATATCTGCAGCCCTGCTCTATCTGGGCAGTACGTACCCACACTGATACGCTGGCCATGGCCGTTGATATCCCTGAACAGAATACTGCCCTGTTTGTCCACCAGCATGAACCCTTCCCACCCTGACACAATGGCAAGCATCTCTTCCTTATCAGGATCAATCTTGCCAATGACAATCTCATCGGTATGGTCGATCTCAACAGGCAACTCCCAGACAAGGTTCCCCTTGCTGTCTATCATATTGTAGCAACTGAACAGCTCGTCGCAGCCATCACCATCGAAATCATACGCATAGGGGAAATGCCCCGTGTTGTTATGGGAAAATTTCCACAAAAGTTCAAGCTTGTCGTTGAATACCCACAATCGCGAATACCTATCCTTGATCAGGATATCCGAAGGCCTCTCCTTCCCTGACACATTCACTATCCTGATAGCATCAATGTTGAGGCGCTTGAATGCATGATGCCCGAACTCGACCCCGCACAAGGACTCCACCGGCTCAACATTCTCGGGAGTGGGAATGGATTTCTTAATCTCCCCTGTTCTTCCATCAAGGATGAACAGCTGGAAATCCCAGGAGGCAATGACTTCGTCTACCCCATCATTGTCAATATCATAGATCTGGAACGGCAAATCAGTGGTAATCTGGATTACATCCTCACTGTCCCTGCTTTCCCCTATCTGCCAAAGCACATCTCCCGTTACGAGGCTCACCGCCGTCATGCAGCTGATAAACGGGTAACGGTCTTTGTAAACCCTTCGTTGGTGCTGGCACATGACAAAAAACAGTTCATCGGTCCCGGTAAGATGCCCGAATCGAATCTGGCGCCCTGCACCGAAATCCTTGAGGTCAATGACGTTCCACAGACGTGGCTGAGCGTGGCTGAGCTTGAGCAAAGCCAATTCGCTTGCCTCTTTGGCCCGTTTTTCCTGCAGTCTTGAGACGACTGCAGCCGTTGCGGTAACAGCAACCGAGGCGTACTGGGTGGGCATGCAGGCGCAAAGCGCAATGCACCCCGTCTGGTATTGCCCATCTGAATAGTGCAATAACGGCTTTCCATCCAGCGATGCGGTGATCAGAGGCCCTTCAACCTGCACTGTCAATTCTTGGAAGGTATCACAGGACCAGAGTACATCCACCCGGCAGAGAACCGTGCGCTCCAGCTTTGCAACCCGGTGGAGTTCAAGCCCTCCTGAAACCAGGAACAGGCCATAATGCATCATACTTGTCTGATAACGGAACAAAACCCCGCAGATCTGCTCAGAGGACAACGCCCGCAGCTTGGCAACCAGCGTATAGTCAGACCAATCCCCATCGCCGGCAACCAACGTAGGGATGGCCCCCTTGGCTTTCGGTTTTTCGATACGCATTTGTTCCATGATCCTCGTGCCATTCAAAAAGGGTTGGCTTACCAACCAGGTAGGTCCTTTGTAATCGAAATTGGTAATAGGATCATACCATTTCCCCGTAAAGCCAGACTCTGGGTAATAATGGTATTCTCCCATGGCAGAATGCTCCGAATCAAAAGGAAATGGGCCCAAGGGAAAAAGAGAAAAATCATCTTCAAACAAACAGATATCGCTCACCGTAAGCTCCTTTATAGAAACAACCCTTCAAAACGCAAAGCAATAGCATTACCAGGAAACAAGGGAGTCGACATTGACAGGAAGACCCGAGGCAATGGACATATTTGCAGAAACCCCTGTTAAAATCGAACGGATACCGTCTACGTGGTCTGCTGCCCTGCAGAACTTGTCATAGGGGGGATGTTCCAGAAAAATGTCATCCAACATCGTAGGGTCGCCACCACCGTGCCCCCCTTCCTTCGTCTGGATAGGAACTGCATAGGGAGAGCCGAACTGAGGGCATATGCGTATCGTATGGTAGACAGTAGCACCTTCATCCCCCTGTTTTCCGCCCGCATTGATGTAGGGTCGCTCCAGTGCCGTATACTCGAGGCGGCCCTTTGAGCCGTTGATCGACACATTGAACCCCTCCCAAGGCATATAGGTGTTGAGGGAATAGGAAAGCATGGCCCCGCTTTTATACCTGACCAAAAGGGCCATGGTGTCTTCGATGCCGATATCATCGCCAAAAACACTGCGGTCGCGGATATACCCGCTGTCTGCCTCTGCATCGAGATAGAGCCCCTTGAGCGTAGGGTTGTTTTCCATATCAATGGCAAAGGGGTCACCCTTTGCAGCCTCGCTGCCATGGCAACGGTAATAGAATGATTCGACCCCCCGTTTCTCGGCTGCAGCCTGTCCATAGAAATTCAAGGCCCCCAAGGCAAATACCGTAGAAGGTTGCGTCCCAAGCCAGAAATTCACCAAGTCAAAATGGTGGGTAGCCTTATGTACCAATAGCCCACCGCTGTTGCATTTGTTCCTATGCCAACGCCGGTAATAATCTGCCCCGTGCTGGGTATTCAAAAGCCATTCAAAATGTACGGAGAAAACCTCACCGACGACTCCTTCCAGGAGCAACTCACGGACCTTCGTGTGGTGAGGTGCGTATCGATAATTGAATGCAACCCGTATCTTTTTGCCGGTTCTCTTCTGGGCATCGATAATCCGCTGGGCTTTCTGGGCATCGGTGGTGATCGGCTTCTCGGTAATAACGTCGCACCCTTTTTCCATTGCACGGATGATGTAGTCATCATGGGTCCGGTCTACCGTTGTTACAATGACAACATCCGGCTTCTCAGTCTCGATCATCTCGTCAAATGCCGAAGGTTTATAAGTGGGCACTGGAGCATAGGCGAATTCTTGCTGCAAGACCCTGTTCGAATAGTCCATCCGTGTCTGGCTGAGATCACAGAAAGCAACAAGTTCACTTGTCTCAGCATACCGCTTGGCTATAGCCTCATAGTACATTCTTGCCCTTCCACCGGTACCTACCTGGGCATACCGTATTCTCTGCATTTTCTGCCCCCTCTTCCTTGCAACCTGAGATGTCTATTGGAACCATCTTGAGTATACGAAGAAAAAGGCCAGCTGTCGTTGGCAGAAAAAGAATACTATTTATACTTTTTCGTAGGTTAATAATCGGTTCTGGTAGTCAACCGTACCTTTGCAATATACTCAGAGGGGGTAATTCCCGAATGGTGTTTGAAGAACCTGGAAAAATATTGCAGGTTCTCGAATCCCAGATGCCATGCAATTTCCGACAAGGTCTGTTCTGTGTTTTGTATCAGGAACAGGGCTTTCTCAAACTTCACCAGATTGATATATTTTATTGCAGACAATCCTGTTCTGTTCTTGATAACCCGGTAAAGATAATCCTGGTTGTACCCACAGGCAACCGAAAGGTCATGCAACGTGAAGGAATGCTCGAGATTTGAGTGTATATATTCATCAACCAAATCCAAAGGATGCAAAGGGGAAGACCCTGGCGGACGCGCTTCCCGGTGCAGGGGAAATGATTCAAAGACAGGGATGGAGCTCTTCATACAGATCCGGTACATAAGCAACAGGCACTCCATCAGCAACGTCCCCGACATAATTTTGTAGTTGAGGGCTTTTCGCTGCCCCTCAAGAACCAAACGGGACAGGAGACTGAACAATTGCCTGTCTTGGTCTTCGAATTTTGTTTTGATTCCCTTGAGGATATCCTCCAGTTCATGATCGAGCGTAATGAATTTTACCTCGAGCATCTTCACTCCTTCCTGGGAAATTGTCTGGAAAGCATGGGTACTACCCTTTCTGGACAATACGATATCACCGGGAAATATGGAAAACTGTTCGCCATCCAAGACCATCAAAGAAGAACCGGCATAGACTAGCTGTATCTGGTAATCATTGTGGTAATGACTTTCCTTCCCACAAGCCTTCTTATAATGAAATCGGCCGGAAGAAGTAATTTTTACGTCCATTTTTCCTCACTTTGGCAAAAACAATCAGTTTTACAGTAACTATCGGCACACCCTTGCAAATGTCAGATTATATTCGCATGAAGCTATTAGTCTTGCTACCGTTATGGTATCATACTATCCTATAACCTACGAAAAAGTATAAATTATTCTCTCTTTCTGCTAACGACGGCAAGAAGAAGCCCCCCTATACTTACCACGTGTGAACAACAGTGAACCGAGGTTCTTTACAACGTTCAACAGTATTCACCAAAGAGAAATAGGAGGAATAGCATGAAAATGAAAAGAATTGCATTGGTTGCCATGGCTTGTCTGGTCTCAGCTGGAACGCTCTGGGCGGCAGGACAAAATGAAAAATTGACACAGGGAATTCCCCATATTGTCATCGCGACTGCAGACAACACCTATGGGCTGAGCACCGATTCCGATCTCCAAGGTGCCATAACCTCGTTGATTGAATCAAAGACGAACACCAAGATTACCACCATAATCCCACCACTCGCAAGTTATACCGACAAACTCGCAACCTTGGTCAACAGTGGCGATGTCCCAGACGTCTTTGTCGTTGCACAAGCAATGACAAAAATCCCTTCCATGGTCGCCAGGGGGCAGCTTCTTGACTTGACCGATTACATCAAGAACTCCCCAGCCTTGTCAAAATTGGATCCTTCGCTTTTCCAGAATCTGCAGATTGATGGAAAGACCTACTTCATTCCCTACAACTATCCCAAGTCGAAGGCCCTCTATCTCCGCAAGGACATCATGGACCAATATGGAATCACGTTATCAAACACCCCTACAACCGAAGAATTCAGCAGGGAAATGCAGAAACTTGCAGGAACAGGTATCATTCCTTTCTGCTTCCCCAAGTGGGTCGATAATTTCCAGTTCTTCTACAACTCCTTCGGGGCTTGGGGCGGTGTCTACAATGAAAACGGACAAATCATCGACGGTTTTCAAACCCAGGAAATGAGAGACGCCCTTTCCTATGTCCACCAGTTATATGTAGACGGTGTGCTCAGCCAGGAATTCATCACCACGGAAAACAGTGCAATGCGTGAGAAGACCTATACGGGAAAAGCAGCCAGTGACATTGATTACGTCACCAACTACATCAATTACGTACAAAACACTACGGCCGCAGGCAAATATACGGAAATGCACCTCATTTACAAACTGGTTGGACCAAACGGTGACGGCGGAGCTCTCAACGAAGCTACGCAAACCGCATGGGTTGTTTCTGCCAAGACAGAAAACCCCGAGGCTAGCATCCGCGTTTTGGAAACCATCGTTACCGATAGCGAAGTATACCCTGCCTTCTTTGGTATCGGAGTGGAAGGGAAGCACTATACCTTGGACGCAAACGGCGTGATTACCCCAACTGCAAAAGCAGCCAATTCCGGGTATAAATATACGCTCAATTACCTCAGCGACTCCTTTTTGGATATCGACCTCAACAACCTCTCCTTTACCCTCAGCGACTTGTTGAAACAGGGACTTCCCAAACAGATTGCACATATCCGTGCCGTGCAACCAAACCTGGGACCAAACCATGCCGCAGATATCAATGTAGGGGTTTCCGTTGCCTATGACAGGGTTGCCCCTTCAATCAAGAGCACCAGGGAATCGATTGCTACAAAGATTATCGTCGGGTCTGTGTCCCTGGAACAGGGCATGCAGGAATACAATAATTTCTGGAAGAGTATCAACGGCCCGGAAATCCTGAAAGAACTGAACGCTGCCAACTAACGTCCCCTTGGTGAAACCGGATTCCGGCACAGGCTTGTTCTGGAAACCGGTTTCACCCTATGCCCAATGATCATACAGAAACCACAAGCCTAATGCAGAACGAAGGAATAGTAGAATGGACCTCACCGTATTCAGGGAACAAGCAAAACAACTGGTAGCACACATGAGCTTGAAAGAGATGTTCAGCCAATTGCTTCACGAAGCCCCTGCCATTCCTCGTCTGGGCCTTCCCCGCTACAATTGGTGGAATGAAGCCTTGCATGGCGCTGCCCGTAGCGGAACAGCGACGGTTTTCCCCCAGGCAATCGGTTTGGCCGCTATGTTCGACGACGTTTTCCTCAAGGAAATCGCAACGGTCATCTCAACGGAACAACGAGCCAAATATAACACTTTTTCAGCCTTGGGGGACCGGGGCATCTATAAGGGCCTAACCCTCTGGTCCCCGAATGTCAATATATTCAGAGACCCTCGATGGGGGCGTGGACAAGAAACCTATGGGGAGGATCCCTACCTAGCTTCCCAACTAGGGGTTTCCTTCATCCAAGGGTTGCAAGGAGACGGTCCCTATCTCAAAACTGCAGCCTGTGTGAAACATTTTGCAGTCCACAGCGGCCCGGAACCACTGAGACACGATTTCAATGCCATTGTATCCAGAAAAGACCTGTATGAAACCTACTTGCCTGCCTTCGAGGCCTGTGTCAAAGAAGGAGAGGTCAATGCCGTCATGGGAGCCTACAGTGCAGTAAACGGGGAACCTTGTTGCGGAAGTCCCTTCCTTATAACGGATATTCTCCGCAATGATTGGGGATTCGAGGGTATGTACATCTCCGATTGTTGGGCTATACGGGATTTCCACCTGAACCATGCAGTAACCAAAAACCAAGTAGATTCGGTAGCCTTGGCACTCAATGCCGGGTGTGACCTTAACTGCGGATGTGAATATCTCTCGCTGGAAAAAGCCTATCAGCAAGGGCTCATAGACCGAAAAACCATCACGCAGGCTTGTATACGGGTCATGACGACTCGCTTTGCCCTCGGCCTGTTTTCAGAAGACTGTACTTATAGCAACATAGGATATGAACAAAACGACACCGAGGAACACCGCAAGGTTGCCTTTAAGGCCTCCTGCAACTCCCTGGTCCTCCTCAAGAATGACGGGATGCTCCCTCTCGATTCCCGCTCTTTACACGCGATTGCCATCATTGGCCCGAACGCAGACAGCCGGGAAGCCCTTTGGGGCAACTACCACGGAACGTCCAGCACCTATACCACGGTCTTGGAAGGGTTCAGGAAAACACTTGGGGAATCGGTTAAGGTCAAGTATTCCCAGGGAAGCGCAATCCAGAAAGAAAAACTGGAACGGCTTGCTGAACCCAATGACAGGATTGCAGAGGCGATTGCCGTTGCAACGGTATCCGATACCATCATCCTGTGTCTGGGATATGATGAAACCGTCGAAGGGGAAATGCATGACGATGGCAATGGGGGCTGGGCCGGAGACAAGCAAGACCTCAGGTTGCCTCCCTGCCAAAGAGCGTTGCTCAAGGCCGTTGCCTCTACAGGAAAGCCGATAGTACTGGTACTCCTGTCCGGAGGAGCCATCGACCCTGAGATCGAAAGGTTCCCGAATGTAAAGGCCCTGCTGCAGGGATGGTATCCCGGGCAAGAGGGTGGACTAGCCATCGCCCATACCATACTGGGCCTGAACAACCCTTCGGGGCACCTTCCTGTCACGTTCTACCGCTCAGAAACTGTTTTGCCCGATTTCTGTGACTACCGAATGGAAGGAAGAACCTACCGATACGTACAGGAAAAAGTATTGTACCCCTTTGGTTTTGGACTTTCCTATACAACGTTTTCCTATGGGAACCTTTCTACTGGAAAGCAAGCAGACGGAAACCTTGAGCTTTCTTTCATCGTAAGCAATAGCGGAAACAGGGAAGGCCGGGAAGTGGTCCAGATATATTGCCATTCTGACCATCCCTTTTTTCCGCCGAATCCTGTACTCTGCGGTTTCACGAGTCTTGTGTTGCAACCGGGGGAACACAAAACCGTTACCCAGACAATTTTAGCTGAGGCGTTCTCAGCTATTGACCCAGAGGGCAAAAGGATTGCCCTAAAGGGATGGTTCGACCTCTATGTGGGAAACCACCAGAAGGCCCTTCCCCCTGCTGGGTTTTCAAAGTCTGACCTGCTGCACATCCGTATCCAAAGAGACTGAACAGCAGTACCTGATCTTGGATACACAATATATACCCATCACGCGAAGGAGACCTTTCCCATGGCAAACCATACACAGGACAATTTATCGGAACTCAAGTTACGGCCACCGTTGAAAACAAGAATCAAGAAACAGAAATACCTGTTGCTTATGCTTCTGCCTGGCCTTGTGTATTATGCAATATTCAAATACATCCCCCTGTTGGGACTTGGGCTTTCTTTTACCGATTATGGATTCCGGGCGAAAATATCCTTTGTCGGGTTGGACAATTTCAGACGCTTGCTTTCTTCCAGCATTTTCTGGAACGCCTTTAAAAACACTATGATTATCAGCCTGGCTAACATTGTATTCTATTTCCCTGCACCCATTATCGTGGCTTTGCTGGTCAATGAACTGAAAAGCACGAAAGCAAAACGCCTTATCCAGTTTTTGATTTACATACCTTATTTTTTCTCCTGGGTTGTTGTAGGAAGCATTTTTGTGAACCTGCTTTCCCCTTCTTCCGGGCTCATCAACAATATCATCACAAAGTTTGGGGGAAAGCCTGTTTACTTTATGGCCAGCGCTCATCATTTCCGCTCAATCCTGGTCTCCTCCTATATCTGGAGGCAAATGGGATACGGGGCTGTCATTTATATTGCTGCCCTGACTACGATTCCTCCCGAGCTCTACGAAGCGGCGACCATTGACGGTGCAGGGCACTGGGGAAAACTGCTATATGTCACGCTTCCCAGCATCCGAACCACGATTGTCACCATGTTACTGCTTAACCTGTCACACGTACTGATGATCTTCGAACAAGTCCTTGTCATGTATAATGCTGCCGTTTATGATGTTGCAGATGTCCTGCAAACCTATGTGTTCAGGGAAGGCCTTCTGGCAGGGGATATCGGCTACTCTATTGCCGTCGGAATGTTTACCTCCCTTATCAGCTTGGTCCTGGTCATGTCGACCAACAAGGCAAGCAGCAAGTTCCTCGACGAACCAATTCTATAGGAGAAAGGAATATGAAAAAGACACAGGCAATACAAGAATCTTCAGGCAGAAAAATCTTCTTATTCTTGAACTGGGTAATTCTGGGCATCATTTGTTTGATTTTCATCATTCCTATCTGGAACGTGTTGATTACATCCTTTGCCACAGATATTGAGGTTATGGGAAATGACTATCTGCTTGTTCCCCATTCCTTCACCCTCAATAATTATTTCAGGGTCTTCAACAGCGGCTACATGGGGGCCTTCAAGAACTCCCTCTTTGTTGCCATCCTAGGGACCCTGCTTTCCATGTTCATCACGGTTCCCATGGGGTTTGCCCTTGCCCAGAAACAGTTGATGGGACGAAGCCTCATCATGAAAATCATAGTATTTACCATGATTTTCGATGCAGGGATTATGCCCTTCTATATCGTGGTAAAATCCTTGGGCTTGATAAACAGCATGGCCGCTATCATCCTCCCCATGGCTGTCTCGACATTCAATTTGATAATTATCAAGAACTTCATGATGGGAATCCCCGAATCGCTTATAGAATCGGCAACCCTGGATGGGTGCAATGACATGGGAATCCTTGTGAGAATCGTGGTTCCTCTATCTGTATCGATTATCTCTGCCATCACCCTGTTCTATTTCGTCAGTTACTGGAACCGGTATTTTGAGGTAATCATGTTCATAAATGATAGCAGGAAGTATACCTTGCAGGTTGTGCTGCGAGGCTTGATGTTTGAATCTGACGATTCCCTCGGGGGTGGTTCCTATGTCTACAACAACTTGAAAATGGCAGTCATGGTTCTGGGGATGTTGCCTGTCTTGGTTATCTATCCTTTTGTCCAAAGGCATTTTGTCTCAGGTCTAATAGTCGGCGGAGTCAAAGGTTGATCTAGATTATCCACAGTTCAATCAGAAGAACCCGTTCTATCAGAAAGGAAAAGCGCAGGCGATTCTCCTCTTGCAGGAAGATTTTCAGATAACCAGGAACCATCCATGCTCCTTTGCCGCTTCTTTTCCAGAACGCAAAGGAGCATCTGCAATAGAGTAGAAGCTCTTTTCAAAGAAGGCCCCTGGGATTTTTCCATCGGTTTTGGGCAAAAAGGACAACACCTGCTTTGGCTATTCTGTATCCCCTGCAGCATCAGCATCTTTGTTTTCTTCCTCCTCCACTGCCAACGTCGGAATGAATCGCGTTACAAATGCATGGGGGTTTCTCTTCTTGGCAAAGAAATACCCTACAAAGGAGAATACCAAAGCCCCCAGGAAGTTGACGAACAAGTCCTTCATCGTGTCATACAGGCCTATATCCAGATAACCACCCAGAGCCAGGTCCTTTCCATTCACGGTCACAGAGACGACAGGCCCCAAGGCAACTACTTGCTGGGTGTGGGTAGGGTCAAGGGCAACCGAACGAATAGTATGCAGCAGGGTGTCTTTTTGCATATCCGTCCCAAAGACTAAATCCATGAAACACTCGAAGAACTCCCAGACAACCCCGATCGTCATGGAGAAACAGAAGGCCACGATGACCACGAACAACGGGGACAGCTTGAAAGTGAACGTCTCGTTCCTGTTGAGGATGTCTACCAGGGAAAATCCGATTGCCGCTGCCAGAAACCCGTTTGCGGTATGGAGCATGGTATCCCAGAAAGGAAAGCCCACATAGTAGGAGCGCATCTCCCCTAGTATCTCGGCTGCGAAGATAAAGAAAAGTATGATATTTTCCAAAGTGTCGGGAATATCGATACGGGTATTGGTCTCGATCATACTGGGAATGGTAAACAAAACCAGCGTCAGGACGCAGAGAAACACATTCTCATAGTTCCGGTTGAAAACCTGGGCGACCAAGATCAAGAGAACAAGGGCCCGTAACAGGTAATGGACGATCATGGCAGAGTTCCGCTCTCTTATCATTTGTTTGAACGGAAGCGTGCGGGGACGTTTCAATTTCTTCATGGCAATACCTTTGTTTCGATTGTGCAGTGCAAGGGAAAGACAGTCAAGGAGAAATAGCATACGAGTAGGTACCTACTATCTCTCGCCAATGGCTATATAGTACGTCTTCTGCCTTCATTATAACCATACAATCTCTTTTCTTTTAGGCAGGGATAAAAAAACACCATTGGATCGAAGCTCCAAATCCAATGGATTTTCACCATGCCGTGGCAATGCCAATTTCAGAGAAGCTACCTCCAAGCTACCTACAGGTTATACCCAATACAAAGAACATCAACAGCCTTTACATTCCATACTGTAAAACAGCTTAGCAAGTCGTTATTGGATGGGAAACTACCAAAGTCCTCCATAGTCCGCAAGGACCTTTCAGGTTGCAGGCTTTCTTCAACAAAGAAATCAATTCAAGCAAAGCAGGAAACCGAATTGAAAGCCTCTACAGGAATTTTCTTTTTACCCGTTTTCATACTACCCGGCAAGGAATCAACCCGCTAGTGCGGTTACCGTTTTTTTCCTCTTTGCCTGTATCTTGCGTACCGAATAAATAACCAGGAAACACAATGAAGCTAGCAACGAGGCTCCCTGATTTGGGGTAATCGCTACACAGGCAATAGCAAAATATGCCAATCGTTCAAAGATTGAAATCCGTTCTTCCACGATACCTTGCAGACAGATTGCAACTGACATTGCAACCACCACAGCTGAAATCAAGGTAACCAAGGTCGTGAAATCGAACCCGATAGACAGGTATTCGGGATTGAACGCAAACGCAAAGGGAAGTATGAAACCGGTAATACCCAACGAAAAAGCCTTCCAACTCACTTTCATGGGATTCTCTTCCGCTATTCCTGAGGCAGCATAGGAAGCAACGGCTACAGGGGGCGTAATTGCTGAGATAGAAGCGAAATACAGTAAAAACAGATGTGCTGATAAAAGCGGCAGGCCCAGCTTGACAAGTGCAGGGGCAATAGCCGTTGCACAGACAATATAAGCGGCAGTCGTAGGAAGTCCCATTCCGAGAATTGCGCAGACAATCATCGAAAGTACTAATGAGATGGCCAAAGAACTGTTACCCATTTGCACAATGAAATTGGAGAACTTCAAACCAAGGCCAGTCAAGGAGAATATCCCCACCACGATACCTGAAGTTGCACAGGCGCTGAGAACAGTACAAAGGGATTTGCCTGCACCAACGGCACCTTTGAGAACCCCCTGGCCAGTCAAGCGTTCTTTGGAGTCAAGCAACCCACAAATGATAATAGTCAAGGTAGAATAAATGGCTGCTGTCATTGGGGTAGTCTTGAACCCAAGCAAAAGGACCAGCAGTACGATAACAGGAATAAACAGTTTCATACCCCTAGCTAAAGAATCTTTCAAATCAGGGAGATCAGCGGCATCCAAGCCTTTCAACTGATAGCGGACCGCTTCCAAATCCACCATCTTAAACAGACAGATATAATACATCATCGCAGGAATCACTGCGCCAATGCATACCGTCGCATAGGGAATACCGGCAACATCGGCAAGGACGAAAGCTGCAGCTCCCATGATCGGAGGCATAATCTGACCACCTGTGGAAGCGACAGCCTCGATAGCACCGGCAGTTGCCTTTGGATACCCGTTGCGTTTCATCAAAGGAATCGTGAAAGCCCCGGTACTTACGACATTTGCAACACAACTACCGGAGATAGTCCCGAACAAGGCACTAGCGATTACCGCCATCTTGGCGGGGCCCCCACGTTTTTTGCCTGCAAGGGCGATTGCGATATTCTGGAATATGACATCGGCTCCCGATGCGTTGAGGTACGCTGCAAACATGAGAAACAAATATACATTCGAGGCACTGGTTCCTGTAGGGACACCATAAATACCCCTGTCACTAAAAAGAGCCAACACTATCCGATGCAAAGAATATCCTCTATTGCCGAACAAACCCGGAATTGAGTTTCCTACAAGCGCATATATGACAGCCAATATCGCAATGATGGGAAGAATGATCCCAAGTACCCGACGAGAGGCTTCCAGGACAATCAGAGACAGAATCAGTCCAAAATAGAAAATTTCATCAGTGATTATGTTATTCTGCATATTCTGAGAATATTCTTGGAAATTCAAAATTACATATAGGCTGATTATCAGAACCATTGCAATGATAATCCAATCGATAATGCGGCAAAGCGCCACCAGAGAGGTTTTGCCTCTTGCCCCATGGACATCCAAAGGATAATAAAGAAAAACCAAAATCAGGCCAATCATTACATGGTAGGCATAAAACTGGATGCTAGGCAGCGTAAAAACAGTATAATTGCCAACATGAAGAGCTATGGCAAATAGCGATACAAAAAGGATTAAGGCTGATATCATACCCTGATATTTTGATTCTGTATGTTTCATGTGGAGTACTCCTCTACGGTGGCAATACGTTTTAAATAACCCTGTTTTTCCCTAGACTTAGGAAAAAACAGGGCTTACGGGGAAAAAAATCAGGGGTTCAAACGAGCGGGAACATCGATACCTTGTTCCTTCAGATATTTGACTACTCCCGGATGCAAAGGAATATTGAAATTCAAGGAATTATCGGAAGTACAATACTTCAGGCTCTTGTGTACAGCGAGCAAATCGGGATTATGCTCATAGATAGTCTTGGCAATAAGATATGCATCATCATCAGAAAGGTCTGAAGAACAAACTAGCATATTCCATTCAGAGACAGTCGGAACATCTGCTATGGCACCTGAATAAGAACCCTTGGGCATAGTGGAAGCCGTATAGAACGGGAAGGCTTCTGAAAGGAACTTCTGCTCATCTACGGTCAAGCCTATAAAACGCAGGGTCTTGGTAGCCTCCAATTCGGTAATTGCTGCAAACGGGGGATAAGAAAACAATACGGCAACATCAACTTGTCCCTGGGATACAGCCGAAGCCGTTGCCCCATGTCCATCATTGAAAATCGAGGAAGGCTCTATGCCCATTTTCCCAAAGGCCTCCCGAAGGACGCCATCCATTGCAGCCCCCTTTGAACCAAGCCCGATGATTTTCCCAGTGAAATCGGAAATACTGTGAATACCGCTACTGGCAAGGGCATACATAGTCATGTAGGAAGGATACAGAGGAACCAATCCCCTCACCTTCGTCATGGGTTTGCCATTCGTCCATTTTGCTGTGCCATCCAAACCTGCACTGAGTGCAGAAGTCATCGCAAAACCAATCTCTGCATCACCATTCTCGATCATTGCAAGATTCGCAGCTGACCCACCGGTTTCCTCGGAAGTGAATACATACTTTTGGGGCAATGCATTGTTCAGGATTGTGGCAATACCACCCCCTATCAAATAGAAATTCCCGCCATTTGAACTGGTTCCTATGGAATACCTCTTTGGGGAAGACGAAGCGCTTCCTGTTGTAGAACCATCTTTCTGCCCTTGACAGGGTGCCAGGAACAAAACAAAGACCAGGATGCCCAATACGCAAAACGCTTTTTTCATGGTAGTCTCCTCATAACATTTTTAGCCAACCAAATTGGCTTCATTTTCATTACACAGAAAGCATAAATATCCTGAGGGAACGAAAGGCCTTACCCCCCCGGAATCCTCCACCGAAAACATGACCCCCTGCAGAGGCTGCGGCAACATGAATATGCACAAACAACGGACTATCCTTGTCTGGGTACATTGCCGCCAATTCAGTATCGACACACCCCCATTCCATGACTTCTCCCGTAAACCCAACAATCTCGCAAGAAGAATGAAACGGGATCTCCACACAACGAAGCGGCAGATCATTTTCCACAGGAGCTGCAACCCTGATATTCTTTGCCGAGCCAATGGCTCCGATGATATATACCGACGTCAATTTATGATCTGCAAGGAAATCGAGAATGCAACCCATAATATCAGCCCCGGCAGGAACAACCAATTGAAACAAGTTCTCCATTTCTAGGACCTCCCTACATGTTTTAGCGCTTGGCTGGCAGCAATAAGGATAGGATCATAGACAGGAGCTACCGGTGGGGCATACACCAAATCCAAATCGTTGACCTGCGATACCGTCATACCGGCGGTAATGCAGGCAACCAGGACATTGATCCTTCCTGCAATCGATTCACTGCCATACCCTTGGGCCCCAAGCAATCTGCCGCTTGTCCCATCGAATACTATATTAAGGGTGTTAGGCTCCCCGCCTGGATAATAGGAAGCCTTGTCATTCTTGGTAATGACTGACTCCATTGCATCATACCCTGCAGTTTTCGCCTCGTTGAGGGAAAGCCCCGTTGCCGCAATATACAGATCGAAAACTTTCGTAACCATAGAACCAAGCACCCCAGCAAAGGAATCCTTTTCGCCACCAATAACACTTCCGGCAACCTTCCCCATCTTGTTTGCAGTAGTCCCAAGGGGTATATGGACAGGTTTCCCAGTTATGATATGTCTCATCTGGGCACAATCCCCACAAGCCCATATAGCACTGTCGCTAGTCTGCATATGGTCATCAACGACAATACTGTCTTTGATTCCCAGTTCCAATCCTGCGGCCCTTGCAAGGGCAGTCGCAGGGTGAACGCCGACGGACAAGACAACGAGATCGGCCTTGACTTGAGTACCATCAACAGACTCTACAGCCCCAGCCACTCCGTTACTACTCAGAATTCGTGCAATCTTTGCATTAAGATGGACAGTAACCCCATGGGCATCCAAAGTCTCCTGTACCTTCCTGGAAAATGATTGAGGAAGGAAAGGAAGCAACCTGTCCATAGCTTCAAAGAGCGTTACATGCACACCAGCCTGGGTCAATTCTTCCGCTAGTTCCAAACCGATGAAGCCACCCCCCACCAAAACTGCTCTTTGGGTATCGTGCACATACCCTTTGAGCAAAATGCCATCTTCGACTGTCCGAAGAAAAACAACCCTAGGGATATCTATCCCTTCTATAGCAGGCCTCACAGGAACTGCACCGGTTGCGATTACCAATATTTCATAAGGTGCAACCAACATTGCACCTGTTTTCATATTCTGTACAGTTACCTGCTTATTCTCCCGGTCTATTGACAACACTTCATGGTGGATATGGACAGAAATCCCCCGCTTGTCTTGCATTTCTTCAACGGAAAAAGATACAAGTTGTTCGGGTTTCTCAATCAGGCCACCAACAAAATAAGGAAGACCACAGGCACCATAACTGATGTACCCGGATTTCTCGAACACCGTTATTTGCAAGTCTTGATCAAGACGCTTTGCCTTGGAAGCTGCACTCAAACCGGCTGCAGTGCCCCCGATTACTACCATACGTCGTGGTTTTGCCATGATTGAGACCCCTTTTAGTAGCGTTTGACACCGTATTTGTCAATTACACCCATTTCACCCAGCATCTGTTCCAACTCATCCCTATGATGCCCGGAATACTCTTGGTACGGTTTACGCAAATGACCACCTGGCAAACCAAGTATTTCCAAAGCAGACTTGATAACGATTGGGTTGGAGAAAGTATAGAGTTGCTGGAGAAGGGGGAACCATTTGAAGTATTCCTTGCGGGATGACTCTATAATTTCCATATCAGTCCAAGGCCTTGAATAAAATGCAACTTCCTCAGGAATAATATTCCCTCCGATATTTGCTGTGCCGGTTCCCCCTACGGCCAAAGTCGGCAGTACAATCGAATATTTGGGATAGTCGCAACACATAATCTTTATTTTACCCGCACACAACCTCTGGACCTGTACCAGCTGTTCAACAGAAGGCATTGCTTCCTTGTCCACCACAAAATGGGGATGTCGATCAGACAATTTCTTAATGGTCTCAGGGGTAACCAAGACACCCAGACGGGAGGGGTTATTATAAATCCCGCAAGGAATGCCAATCGACCCCATGCAGGCATCGAAATGGGCAAACACCGCAGTCTGAGGGATCAACACATACGGAGGAACAGTGAAAACGACTCCATCGGCACCTTCCTTTTCACAATACTGTGCAAATTCAATGCTTTGCTCAGTAGTGAAAGAAGCGGCACTAAAGAATACGGGAATCCTTCCCTGGGTCATCTGTATCACTTCATGAACAATTTTCTTCTTTTCCTCAAGACTCAGAAGCGTGACTTCCCCTGCAGATCCCAATACAAACAACTGGGAAGTCCCATATTTAATCTGTCGATCGATCAATGTAGAAAAACCATCATAATCAATGGCATTGTCTGCCGTAAAGGGGGTTGGCATTGCAACAAATGAACCTGATAAACATATCATACTATTTTCGCTCCTCTCATCTCTAGAATGAATCTATTACCTACTTGTGCTTAGTACTGTATCGATGATTTTGATTGCCTGCGACATACTTCGATACTGTGTAACGTATGTTACAAAAAAAGAATTCCCCCAAGGGTGCCTTGGGGGAAAATAAAATATAAAATCATTGTCTATCTTCTTACATAAACACATAATAGCTATGCATATACAGAATTTTCCACCCAAAAACCGTACGATGAAAAGGTCTCCGGTTTATCGTTCCAACATAATACGGAAAATCTCAAGATCGGTTTCCCGCATGCCGTCTCGGCCCAACCTTCCGATGCTTTGTATCGTTCGTTCGGTAGTATCCTTCACCAAGCCATCCCCAGAAAGAAAGACATGCCCATCGGCAACCATAAAATATGCCATCTGGGCTGCCTCAACCGATGAAGCAATCTTTGCAGCACAGGAGGCCTTTGCCCCATCACAGACAATACCTGAGACATTTGCAAGGGTATTGGTAATTGTTGCTTCAATAACCTTGCGGGAAGCCTTATGAAGATAGGCAATGCCTGCCCCTGATCCTGCCGAAGCAGAGACAGCCCCACAATAGGCACTCAGTTTTCCTAGATTTGTTTTTTGATAGATTGCAATCAGGTTGCTCAATACCAGTGCACGATATTTGCACTCATCTGAGACCTTCAGGGAGGAAGCATATACCTCTATAGGCAGGCTCACAGTCATACCCTGGTTGCCGCTGCCACTATTGATAACTACTGGCATGCTGCATCCATTCATCCGTGCGTCGCTTCCCGCTGCAGGAAGGGCCCTGGCAAGGATGGAAACATCGTTGCCATAGTGTTTCAGCAACGAGGCCCCCACCATAGCACCGTAAGAGTTTTTCAACCCTTCTTTGGCGATTGCAAAATTATAGGTAACTTGTCGGTCTAGGATGGCTTTTACATCCTCTATTCGAACAGCTCCTACAAAATTAAATATGGTATCGAGATTCAGGATGCTATAGTCCAAAACAGTACCCTTATCTTTTGACAAGGCCTGAGATACGAGGACCTGCCCATTTTTTTCTATCCTACTGATAAAAGTATGGGAGTGAACAATCTCCACAAGAGAACTTGCATTGCCTGCATGCATTTCTACAATGATCTGTAGATTCTCGGCCTTTTCCAGTAGTTCAACCCTGCATATTTCTTTTTCCAAATACTTTTTGGCCCTGTAAATATCCCCATCGGTAACCGCAGAAAGGGTTTCGAGTTGCAATTCGGGGTTTCCCCCGACAGCGCCAAGCACGGCACTTGCCTCAACTCCCTTCATCCCACCAGAATTAGGAACGGTTACACCTTTGACATTTTTTATAATATTTCCGCTACAGCGAACAAAGATGGACTCAGGGAAAACCCCTAAGACCTGGCGGGCTTTGGCTGAAGCATAGGCGATGGCAATCGGTTCAGTACAGCCGAGGGCAGGAACCAGCTCCCCGGTAAGAATAGCAAGACATTGTGCATATACCCTTTGATCCATGACATACCTCCGTTGGCATTTGTCAGGATAGTAATGCATGTTCCCAAACCGAATTACTATGCATGAATTCACATTGTAAGAAACTACCAATATGATAGTTTCTTACAAAAGATCCATTTGATCGGTAATTTCCTCATAGATTATCTTGGATACCTGCAATTTGCGGTTCAATATACGGATGAACCCTTCATTGCATAGTTCATTGATGAGTTTACTGGTAGTGACCCGTGCACTCCCAATGATGGTACTGATTTCATATTGCGTATAATGAGAAGAAAGATTGTACCATTTCCCCTCTACGAGGGAAGCATTGTCAACAGTGGAACAAAGCAACTGAAGAATCCTTTGCTTACAGGGATTGAAAACCTGGTTTTCAATTTCATGACGCATTATAAGCATTTTCCTAGACATACAATTCATAATCGCTGTCCGAAAAAGTTTATTCACATCCAAAAGCTTGTCATATACTGAATAGGGTATTTTCCAAAGTATTGAAGGCTCCATTGTTTCAGAAATCAAGCCCGTCGGTTCATGCAGGGTGAGCGGGGTTTCTCCAAAAAACCATCCGGAACTTAGGCAATAAAGAATTTTCTCTGCTCCATCTTCAGCCAGGATGTAATGTTTGGTCCTCCCCTGGAAGACATAATACACTCCATCCATAGCATCTCCATATTCAAGAAATTTCGTCTTTGCAGGATATGGGAACACATGGCAGTGGATCTTGAGCAATGATTCCAATTGCTCATTCCTTTCGGCTGGAATGGTGAAGCTTGAATTCAAGAAATGTTGCATATACTTGCCCTACTTACACGTACAGTATCCTAAAGACTTAAATTATGCAATAAAAAGCATCTGTTCCCAGATGTTGGGGGAACAGATGCATGATATTCTCCTCACAAGGTAAAACCAGAAAACAAGCAACAGAACCGAATCAGAAGGGCAAAAAAATACGTTAGGTCCCCCTTCCACTGTTTCCGTACCATTGGCCAACAGGAACCACCCACCAGCAATTACTCAGCTCCAAGAAAATCCAAGGCAAGGCTACTGGCCATTGTCAGAGCTGTAGGAATAGCACGGTCATCGCAATAGAAACCAGAGGAGTGAATGGATCCGTAGGGGCCTCCAGGTGTTCTGGCACCCAGGCGAATAAAAACCCCTCCGACCTTTTCGATGATAAAAGCAAAATCTTCACCACCCATGGAAGGAGCCTCCAAGTGAACAACCTGATCCTTTCCCAATACCTTCTCCCCGACACGGAAAACACGGTCAACCCAATCAGAGGAATTTACCATCGGGGGAACTCCCCGGACATAGTTGACGGTCGCCCTTGCCTTATACGCTTCGGCCATAGCATGGACTATCCGTTTAACCGAGGCCTCCACAGCATCCCTGCTAGCCGGGTTGATAGTCCTTACTGTTCCTTTCAGTACAACCTCAGAAGGAACAATGTTGAAAGCATTACCCCCATGGATGGAACAAAGGGAGACTACAACGCTGTCAGAGGGGTCGGTTTCCCTCGATACTATCGTTTGCAGGTTCTGTACAATTGCACTCGCTACAACAATCGGGTCGACAACAGTATTGGGATGAGCACCATGGCCACCTTTCCCGGTCACAACAATTTCCAAGGTATCACTGGAGGCAAGGATTCCCCCTTGCTTCGTCCCAATTTTCCCAGCCTCGAATTCTGGCGAACAGTGAAGGGCGAAAGCCCCATCGACTTTGGAGAAATCAATTTCGGGATCATCGAGAAAAAGTTTTGCACCCGCTAGGATTTCCTCCGCAGGTTGTACGAATACATACACACTACCTGCGAACGTATCACGTAAATCACTAAGGATCCTAGCTGTTCCAACAATACAACTACCATGGACGTCATGCCCACAGGCATGCATGACTCCTTGGTTTTTCGAACAATAGGGGGCATTTGCATCCTCGGTGATGGGAAGCGCATCAATATCCCCCCGTATAATAAGTGTCTTGCCTTTCCCTGGTTTCGTCCCTTTGATCTCAATGAAAAGACCGGTTTTCCCTACTCGATGCATCCTTTCATAGACGACATAGTCTTTTACATAGGTCTCAAGGAGCTTGCAGGTTTCGTATTCCTGCAAGCCCAGCTCAGGATGTTCATGGATAGTCCGCTTTAATGCAAGTATACCAGGGACAATGGCCTCTACCCGCGATTGAAGCTGATGACTCATAGGGCTACCCCGGTCCAACCCACACTCTGCAAAATAGTGATTGCAACCAACGACAGTAAAATCTGGATGAGAATCAAAGGCCATACCCACTTGAGGTATTTACCGTACTCAAGTTTTGCAAAACCTAAGCCCCCCATCAAAGATCCAACGGTAGGCAAAATACAATTGGTAAAACCATCACCAAATTGAAAAGCTTGGACAGCAACCTGACGAGTAATGCCTGTCAAATCCGCAATGGGGACCATTATCGGCATGACTGCTGTAGCCTGTCCCGAACCTGAAGATATGAAAAAGTTAATGAATACATTAGCCAAGACCATAAAATTTGCCCCGAGGACCGGTCCGAACAGGTTAATAGGGATAGAAAGATAATATACTATGGTATCAAGGATTTGGCCATTTTTCATCAAAAGGGAAATTGCATTTGCAAAGCCTATAATAAACGCAGCAGGGATAACAGATTGACATCCCTTGAGAAACATTGAGACGATGTCATTGAGAGAGGCCTTGAATAAAAGACCAATAACCAAAATGACTATGAGGAAGGTTGCAGAAATCTGATCAGCTTTCCAAGAGAATTTCAGGGCACCTACGACAACGCAAAGTATACCAAATGCCGAAACCAACAGCGCGAAAGTCTGTGGCTTGGACAGTTTGGCACCTTCAATGTTGGCATTACCATTCCCATTTCCCATATACTCGGAAAGTTCCATCCCTTCACGGTAGTTCAGGCTATTCTTTGGATCCTTTCTGATTTTCTTGAAATAGGCCCAGACAAAAAAGTAGCTGAGCAAAAAATTGCATACATTCAGCAGTAAACGGACTCCAATACCAGAGAACAAGGGAATCTCAGCAACTGTCTGGGCAATACCTATTGTTGCAAAATTTGCCCATCCTACATTGAAACCGGAGAAAGAACCAAAGAAAATCATTGCAAAGCCCAAGGTTGGATCGAATCCCATAGCTGCAGACAAGGCCACTCCGATAGGGATCAGGACGAGTGTTACATTTCCAAATACTCCGGTTGCCCCGCCAATCGACATTACCAGCATAATAAAGAAAATTGCAATTTCTTCATGGCCTTTTACAGAATTTGCCAATTGCCTGAAAGCCGCATCAAGCGCTTTTGTTTCCTGAAGATAGTATACTGCAGCTCCAACAAACAGAACCATAATAATGAGACTTGCCTGTGCTTTGAATCCGGCTACGATTGCCATAAAAATGGCCCAGAACCCTTGTTGATGTTGTTCAATAAAATGGAAAGACCCAGGGACAACACTACTGACTCCATTCTTTACGACACGATCGAAAGCTCCTGCAGGGATGATCCATGTTAGCAATGCAGCAAAAACACAAATCACGAAGAGAATTACATACACATTGGGAAATTCACGTTTCGTTTTGTTACCGATAGCCATTTGATACCTCCGAATTCATTGTTTACAGCTTGTTCCTTTTTATAGAAGCCAAATATATTTAGGAATAGTTTTTTAAAAAGATATATAGCGAACGCAACAGTGTAGCCAATGTTACATAGAGATCTGACGCCAAGACCCCATTGTCAATGGCAAAGAACAGAGGGGTTGTCCAAGTACACCAAAAAATGTGAAATTTTTACCGGCAAAGAAGAATGCGATGCGAAGGTCTAGCTTTAGCATCTATGTCTTCATGCATGGAGAAAACCGCATAAAAAGGTATGCAGGGAATATAAACTGACCGAAGATACCCCGACCAACAATTCTTTGTGATACAAAAGACGAGATGAGATACTCAACATCCCTCCAGCTCTTTGACATGGTAGGTTGCATAGACATCCTTCAGATGAGCTGTAAGTTTGAGATTCTCATCATAATCCACCAGGCAATCGATCAGACAAGGAACCTCCTGCTTGAAAGCATCCTGCAATATAGGGACCAGTTCCTCAGCCTTTGTCACCCGGTAGCCCTTGGCATGGAAACTTTCTGCAAGCAAGACGAAATCAGGGTTTTCGAAATCGACATAACAGCTACGCCCGAAGTGAGCCATCTGTTTCCATTTGATCAAGCCATAGCTGGAATCGTGGAAGATGAGTACGACAATGGGAGTATGAATGCGGACTGCAGTCTCCAGCTCCTGAATATTCATCAAAAGTCCACCATCGCCGGTAACTGCAAGCACTTTCCGCTTGGGATAGACCAGTTTAGCAGCAATGGCCCCAGGCAGGGCAAACCCCATTGAAGCAAACCCATTGGAAATAAGGCAGGTATTCGGGCGGAAACAGGGATATTCCCGGGCAACCCACATCTTATGGGCCCCTACGTCAGAGATAAGGATATCCTCCTCGCCCATAACCTTGCGGACATCCATAAGTATTTTCTGCGGTTTCATCGGAAACGAGGTGTCTTCCATAAAACTTGCTTCATCCTCGGTTGCGGCATCCTTGATTTTCAATGCCCATGCGCTATCTTTCAGGTCTCCCCTGCCGAGCAGATAGGTAAGCTCATCGAGTGACTCTGGAATATATCCGACAACCTGGGTTGCCGTCTGGTAATATTTATTGATATCTGCAGGCATCGAGGCTATATGGACAATCGTCGTATTGCGTCTGGCATTCCAGTTTCGGGGATCATATTCCACGATATCATAGCCAACGGCAATGACCGTATCGGCCTGTTCAAGGATAATATTCCCATAGTCTTTGAGCGGGATCCCCACGGTACAACAATAATAGGGATTATCACAGGAAAGAATACCTTTTGCCATCATCGTATTGATGACAGGGATATGGACCGTCTGCACAAACCGGGTCAACGCCGCTGCGGCAGAAGCCCTGACAGCCCCATTCCCTACAAGCAAGATTGGCCGTTTGGATTTCTTTATAAGATCGAAGGCTTCCAAGATAGTAGTTCTATCGGCACTCTCCCTCAAAGAAATAGGAACACGGCTAAGGGGAACGTCTTCCTCGCTTACTTCTTTTTTTGCAATATCGACTGGAATAGTGATATGGGTTGCCCCAGGCATCTCATTCTCTGCATATTTAAAAGCCAAACGAACGATTTCCTCTTCGGTCTCCGGATTCAGGACCTCCTTGGTCCTTTTTGTAATCGGGGCGAACATACGATTAAGATCGAGATATTGATGGGCGGTTAGGTGCAGTTTATCCGTCGAAACCTGTCCGGTAATGGCCACCAACGGGGCCCCATCACTATTTGCATCGGTAACCCCGGTGACCAGATTTGTAGCCCCAGGACCCAAAGTCGAGAGACAAACCCCAGCCTGACCTGTCAGCCGGCCGTATACATCAGCCATAAAGGCAGCTCCCTGCTCATGACGAACAGTGATAAACCGAATAGGCGATTCCTGCAAGGCATCCATGATATCGAGGACCTCTTCGCCAGGAATGCCAAAAATAAATTGTACGCCTTCCTTTTCCAAACATTTGACCAACAATTGCGCTACATTCATATTGTCCTTCTTTACTATGGTGGACGATTTTACTACTTTGTTGTTTTCTGGTACATCAATATTAAAGAAAGACTGCCTTCATTGCCCTGTGTTTTTCCTTAAAAAGCCCGGCTATAGTCTCCCAGAACATATTGGTTATGGTTCGATTTTGCGCAATACCAGCCATTTTTGAGAAAGAGTCCCTTGCAGAAGCCTGTATTTCCCTCGACAGAGAAAAAATCTATAAGAATTTTGACCTTCGCCAGCAAAACACTATTTTCAGATTTATTTGCACGAAAACAGTACAACCAAGAGGGTTTGTATCCATGGCCAAGGGAAACGACCGGAAAGAAGGGTGCCCTATTCCAGATTGCCAATACTACCAGCACAACCTTGGAGAATGTTGGCCTTTTCCCATTCGATGGGGTGCTCTTGACTGTGATCCGCGCGGTTGGGGGAGAAACGGGGCAACCGAAGGCACCTGTACCCTTACTGTCTGAAATCAGAATCCTGGGGAACTATAGTAGGTGATGCAGCTTCCTCCATTGCCAATGCAAGTTCCTTTGTGATCCAGAATTTCAATGGGGGCAAGGTGCACATAACCCTTGATAATATGAGTAGCTGGACCTTGACCGGGGATTCAACAATCTCTTCCTATCAAGGCGATATGACACGCATACAGAGAAATGGATATACACCGACTATCATGTAGATAAGACTGCAATGTGTTTTTACATAGCTGTTCAAAGATACAGGGAAAGACAAGACTTCTGTTTTTCTCTGTACTGAAAAAACCAAGTAAAACCTAGTGTCCAACCCTTAAGGAAGGTGTATCTTTAGGCAATACGAGGTAGAACATGGAAGCAATCAATACAAGAAGAAGTATAAGAACCTATACAGATCAAGAAATAGAAAGCGATAAAATCGAGAAACTACTGAGAGCCGGGATGCAGGCACCCTCGTCAGGAAACCAGCAAAGCTGGGAGTTTTTGGTCATCCAGGACAAAGAAAGCTTGGACATCCTCTCACTGATGAGTCCCTATTCAAGACTTGCAGCAAAGGCTTCCCTGGTTATCATTCCTTTAAACAACGATGACAGATTAAAATTTGCCGAGAACTGGCAGCAAGACCTGAGTGCAGCTACTGAGAACATCCTGTTGGAAGCTGTTGCATTAGGTTTGGGAACCGTATGGCTCGGAGTGGCCCCCAACGAAGAGAAAATTGGCTATATAGCCAATTGTTTCGAGCTCCCTGCCAATCTCAAACCCTTTGCCCTCATAGCCATCGGCTACCCGGCAAAAGGAAGCGAAAACAAGTTCGTAGACCGGTATGACAAGACAAGGGTACATTACGAGAAATATTGAGACAAAAAACCCTGGCAGTACTACAAACTAGCAGGGGTTGCCACGTTTCTAATTAATAAGCGCTTGTGTTGGCCTGGATTCATTTTCCTTGCTTCTTTTTTCATACAAGGAAGAGGAAAATCATTATGGGGACAAACCTGCTTGGATTCTCTTTGCAGTAGAAAAGCCCATTGCTCCGAGATTATATCATCCTTGCAAAACAGCTCGGTCTTTGCCCTCGCGTTTCGCCCTATAGAGTGCCTTATCGGTACGTGAAAGAAGGCTCTCTATGGAGTCATCCTCCTTCAGTTCAGCGACCCCTATACTTATAGTAAGTACGAAATCCATTAAGGCATCACTACCAGCGACGTGCGAACGAAGTTGATTTGCTATAGCAACCCCTTCAAGCCCCTTTGTCTTTGGAAGAATGAGCAAGAATTCATCCCCACCCCAACGGCCAAAGCTATCTGTTATGTGTAACGTAGAGTTCACTAGTTGAGTGAACTTGACCAAGGCATCGTCTCCGGCTATATGTCCGTAAGTATCGTTAATCTCCTTGAAATTATCCAAGTCGATCATCAATACCGAGAAAGTGCCCCCAGAACGCTGGCAAAGGGAAAACTCGGTAAGGAGCCTGTGATCGAGTTCCATCCGATTGTTTATCTGGGTAAGATGATCGAGACGGGAAGAATCCTCGAGTTTTTGGTTATATTTATTGACTATCCTGATGCTGGTCAATAGCGCCAAGACCGAAGCAACGAACCCTATCAATATTGTCTTCAGCAGCATCGCCCTTATAAGCTTGAGGGAAACCCGTTCGTCCTGCTCTACGATGATATACCACTTGAGATCCGGGATATAGCGAGAGGTCAAGAGTATACTTCCCTTGGTTCCCGCATACTGAGTATCAAGGGTCCTCGCTTTGGAGTCCAGGATAGCATTGGCAATCTTGTCGATTCCAAAGGTAGTATGAATGTTTCGTTTCTCGATGATATTCATATCTGAATGAGCCTGTATCAAACCCGATTCATCGACCATATAGACTACCCGTCCGAAGGTCTTCTGGGTCTTTTGAAGCAGTGCGGCAATATCAGACATATCCACACCGACCCCAACAACCCCGAGAAGTTCCCCAGTAGTGCTCTCAACCCGGTAATTGATAAATATGGTGAGTTTACCTGCACTGACCTCATCTGTATCTACATCAAGGGCAACACCCTGTTGAGAATTGATAAAATCATAATACCAGATATCATGGGCATTTTCTGTGCTGATCTCTTTGTATACACCTTGGTAGCTATAATAGCGTAAAGTCTTCGCTGAGACAAAGAAAGAAGTGGCAAACCCATGTTCAATACGTATGGACTCGAGATATTTCTCTATTTTCCTAGAATCAATCTCTCCATCCTCAATCCAGTCGATCAAGAACGTATCGCGAGCCATCAGGGAGGAAGCAAGAAGCGGGTCCTGCAATCTGGTACTGATTTCCCAATCGATAAGGTCACGGACCAACGGCAAAGAGGTCGTGATCAATTCTTCACGGATAGAATCCCTTTGCACATAATAATTAAGGAGCCCTACTGCGATGAAGGATGGAATAAGTATCAACATGAGCAATATTGTCAGCTTATAGTGGGTCAACTTTTTAATCATGATGTCGAGTATATCCTAGTTTACAGAAGGCATCTATATTTTTTATCCAGTTTCATCAATAGCCATAGGTAAGAATCTCTTTGCACCACCAATAATAGCTGAATCAGGGGAAGTGATTTCACTCATATTGTATGGGTAGAAGCAGTGAGGTATCAATAGGTATCGAGTACCGCACAGAACAGGAAGAAATGCGTCTGTAAAGATAGCCTAAGTGGAGGCGGGGTCTTGTCATCCTATCGCCTCCACTCTTTTCCAATCAGGTAATCGGGGCCGGGTTGAACACACACAAAAAATTATGCAACCCGTATTGCTCTGCAAACGTCTTCTTCCGGCCGCTGGCAACATCAATGATCAAATTGAACAACCTGAGTCCGACTTGTTCGACTGTCTCTTCACCGGTAGCTATGCCACCGGCATTCAAGTCGATCAGATCATCCCAATGCTGTTTCAAATCATTGCGGGAACACACCTTGATAACAGGAGCCTCACTAAGCCCATAGGGAGTTCCCCTGCCTGTCATGAATACCTGCAGGGCAATCCCACTGGCTAGCTGGGAAGGTCCGCAGACAATATCGCTTGCTGGCGTGGCTGCAAAGATTAATCCGTGTTTGGTAGGCAGCTCGCCTGGTCCGATTACCTCGACAATGGGGGAATGGCCACTCTTGGCAATGGAGCCCATTGCTTTTTCAACAATATTGGAAAGACCGCCTTTTTTATTGCCTGGGGTTGGATTCGCAGAGCGGTCTACCATTCCTTTGGCAAGGTAATCGTCGTACCACCCGATTTCCTTTGCAAGCTTGTCCCTCGCCTCTTTGTCTACACACCTCAAGGCTAGCAGGTGTACGCCGTCGCGGACCTCGGTCACCTCGCTGAACATGACCGTGGAGCCGGCTTTTACCAAAAGGTCGGAAGCAAACCCTGCACTGGGGTTGGCCGTAATGCCACTGAAGGCATCACTGCCACCGCATTGCATACCAATACAGAGTTTTGACAGGGGAAGTGTTGTCCGCTTGCGCTCGTTAAGCACCTTCAGCTTGGTTTCAGCCATGCTAAGAAGCGCCTGCATCATCGCACCGTATCCTGGATAATCCTGGAGTATCACGACATTGTCCTTGTTGATTTCCTCGCTTTCAAGCAGTTTATCAACCGTAAGCTTCTCACACCCTAAACCAACGACCATAATCTGGCCACCGAAATTGGGATTACGCATCAGATTTTTAATCGATCGGATAGGAATCTGGGCATCAGGCGCGTTGATGGCAACGCCACAACCATAGGCGTGGTTGAGAGCCACGACATCCTCGACATTCGGATAGTTGGGAAGCAAGGATTTGCGAATCTGGGTAACCAACTGGTCCACAACAGGGGACACACACTGTACAGTTGTGGTAATGGCAAACAGATTCCGCGTTCCTGCATAACTATCGGGACCATTGTCATAGCCTTCAAACGTCTCTAATGGCGGATCAGGGAGAAAATCCGGACAGGGATGACCAAATTCCATTGCATCAAGGCCAGGTTGATCAGGAAGAGCCAAAGAAGTCTCGTTGATCCAACCGCCTTTAGGGACATCCTTGAGCAAATACCCCAGGACAACCCCATAGCGCAGAACAGCCTGCCCTTTTTTCAAGTCTGCAAGTGCAACTTTATGTGCCTGGGGGATATCCTCTTTAAGAATTACCCCTTCAGGGAACATTGTCCCCTTGGTAGCGGCTTCGGTAAGGATTGCAACGTTATCATTGGCATCTATCTTGATCAATTGAACCATCATACACTCCCTTTCCCGTTTGCCATCCGTTTCTTTGCCCGGTATTCATCATAAAAAGCCCATACAAGGGAAAGAAGGATCAAAACCCATATGACATTGCCGATGGGACGGCTGAAGAAACAGGAGAGAGACCCGCCCGATCCCTTGATAGAATCGATGAAATACTTCTCCAAATCGTCACCTAGGATGAATCCGATAAGAAAGGAGGGAACGCTGAGACCAAACTTTGTCAGCACATACCCAAATACTCCAAAAAGCAGCATAGTCCAGACATCAAACATATTCCCGTTCTGCACAGCATAGGAACCAACGGTACACAGCAAGATAATTACCGGGTAAATCCTGGTCCGGGGGAAGTTGATTATCTTAACGATATACTTGATAGGATAGAACATCACCAAGAACATAAGGATATTTGCAATACCCATGGCAATGAGAATCGTCTGCCAGGTGCCAGGATTGTTTGTGATGAACAACGGACCTACCTGGATACCCTGCAACATGAAGGCACCGATAAGCACGGCAGTGGTACTGTCTCCCGGGATCCCTAGTGAGAGAAGCGGTATCAAGGCTCCGCCGGTCAAGCCATTGTTTGCCGTTTCCGAGGCGACCAGACCGTCAACAATGCCAGTTCCAAACTTCTCTGGGTGTTTCGAGCCATTCTTTGCCTGGGAATAGGACAAAAGAGAGGCGGCACTGCCACCAACCCCGGGAAGGACACCGATAAAAGTACCGATGATGCCTGAACGAAGGAGGTTCAATTTCTGATCCTTGAAATCCTTGAACGAAAACTTCCGTGTCGATTTTGAGACGTCTGCTTTCATATGGGGGTCTTTCATACCTGTCTCGGCTTCCTGGAATATCTGCACCAAGGCAAATAGGCCAATAAGCACAGGAAGAAGCTGGAAACCCATCCGGAGGTCCATATTCAAAAAGTCTGGGACCATTCGAATCTTATTGTTATCGGGAAATTGCCCGATGAGGGAAACCAGTACCCCAAGGAACCCTGCGAAGAATCCCTTGACCATACTTCCTTTACTCAACGCCGCAATAATTGTCAAAGCAAATACGATGATCAGGAATTTCTCGATGGCCGAGAAATTGATAGCAACCCGTGCCAAAGGTGGGGTAAAGAACCAAAGGCAAATCAAGCTGATTAGACCACCTACCAAACTGGCTGTGATACCAATACGAAGCGCCCTTGTCCCTTCCCCTTTCTTGGTCATCGGAAACCCTTCGAACCCAGTACAGATCGAAGAAGGGGTTCCTGGAATATTAATGAGAATAGCGGGGATCAACCCACCTGATATTCCTCCGACATACAACCCAAGCAAAAGAAACAACGACGTATTAAGGTCATAGGCATAGGTCAAGGGGAGAAAAATGGCAATGGCCATGGTAGCGGTCATCCCGGGCAACGCACCGAAAATAATACCTACCACGACACCAATAAAAGACATCATGAGTTGGATAACACCAAATGAAAACACTTCCATAGAATTTCTCCTCCTATTTAGGGCAATGTGATCTTGAAAACTTGTCCAAAGATAAACCAGACCAGTACTGAGGAGACTACCGAGATGATCAGAGAAATCAGCAAGGATTTGAAATCTGAGTTAGACCAAAACGTACGCGTCTTGAAGGCAATCGGAATCGAAGCGAGTTGTTTCGCTCCACAGAACAGGACGTTGAATAAAAAGACAAAGAGAATGGAGGCAGGGAGAAATCCGATAAGTTCCATGGCAGGAAAATAGGCGACAAGCAGAACCAGCGTCCCCAAGAGTCTGAACTTATCCCAGTTTTCTACAAAAAACCGGTAACCCTTCACCTTGAAGACCGGTTTCCCTTCCTTTTTGCATTTCAGCAGATGTTGCACAAACAGTATGGCTAAAAGGATGGCGAGAATTCCCATGATTATCGGAGGAAAAATCCAATGGGAAGTGGAGGGTTTGTAACTTACTTTAAACATATGCTTCTCCTCAGATAATGACTGCAGGCAAAAAGCCTGCAGCCAACGTATGAATTCGATTTCTTACAATACCAAATCATCCAATGAAGGTGCATTGTCGATCAAGGACTGCAAACCATCACGCTTGTCATAGATGAATGTCTTGCTGTCAGCAGCATTCAAATACTTACCTGGGCGATAGCTCATCTTTGCAAGGTCGGCAATCAAGCCTGGATCAGCATTGACTTTCTTCATTGCTGCATCGAGTTCGGAAACCAGAGCAGCGGGGAAGTCCTTGGGCAGGTAGATGAGGAAATCTTTGGCGAAACGGAATTCCTTTCCATTCATGGTAATCTTCTGGTCAGCATAGGAGAGAGCAGAGACTCCGTCAATGTTATCCATCAAACCCATGTACTTGAGGGCAATCTTCTGGTCATCGGTCTGGGTATACTGCAACAAACTGGTATAGTCGGCGAACATTACGTCGCAGTTGCCATCCCAGATCAGCTGGAGCTTGTCACCGGTTGAACCACCGATTACAACGACGATTCTCTTGGCAATAGCATCGCCATAGGTGTCTTTTACCCACTGCCAGAATACCGTGAAAGCAACCTGGGAAACACCACCGGCCTCACAAGCCATCCTGACGATAGCCTCAGGATTCTGTTTCAAGTATTCAGGAATCTCAGCAAGGCTGTTATAGGGTGCGTTGATGCCTGCGGCCCAGCAAGAACCTGGGTTCTGGGCAATACGGGGACCGACTACCATGTTTTCCAGGCTATACATTTTGTCATAGGCCCCGAAGGAGATGCCAAGATAGGTCATATCGTGGAACATCATGATGGTATTCCCGTCGGGCTTTGCTGTCTTGATCGCATCCAAAGCCTTGGCAGCACCAACTGCATCGACTTTCATGTTCGCGCCAAGCTCTTTGGCAAGGTAACGGCTGACTGTCTCCGCAATAAGATAGGAATCGCCTCCGGTTGAGGTCGAACCAATTACGACACGCACGTTTTTCCCGTTGAAAGTAGGAACCGCGGTCTGATCTTCCCCAGTACCATTGGCAAACACAACAGAGCCAGCCAACAAAAGGGAAAAAGCCAATACCAAAATCTTTTTCATGTACAATCTCCTTATTTCTCTCCCGTTACCGGGAAAAATGCTCTTCAATACCGCTCAGGCCCTATAGCAAACCCATGGTCTGCATGACACAGCGAAGCGTTTCTCTCTGCTCATCGCTCAATGAGGCAATAGGGTCGAGACATTTGCCTACCTTAATGCCTTCAAGCTCCAACCCTTCCTTGATTACCTGGGGAAACGTCCCCATCCCGGTTGCAATGCGCAAGGGGGCCAACGTGAACTGGGCTTCAAGGGCGCCGGCCAAATCCCCTGCAATATATTTGTCATATATGTCGGCTGTGATACGGGGGGCGACATTCGCACAGGAGGCAATAGCCCCGACAGCCCCATAACAGAGCCCTGCGTAAATAAGCGTATCGCGTCCCAAAAGGACTCCGAATTCATCGTTTCCCCGAGTCAGGCGAATATATTCCTCAGTGTTGGTAAAGTCCCCGGTACTATCCTTGACTCCGACAATATTCTTGATTTCAGAAAGCCGGGCGATGGTCTTGGGTTCGATATGCACGTTTGTCTTCGGACGATTGTTATAGATAATAACCGGAAGATCAGTATTCGCAGCTATGGTCTTATAGAACCCATATAGCTCTTCCTGGGTCTGGGAGATAAACATGGGAGTCAAAACACTGACCGCCTCGACCTTGCATTCCTGGGCAATCTTTACCAATTCAATAGCCCCACGGGTGGTGATACTGTTAGCCCCTGCGTAGACAGGCACTCTGTTGGCAACCTGGTCTACCGTAATCTCGAAAATCCTTCTGCTCTGCTCGGGGGTAAAGGCATAGAACTCGCCGGTGGTGCCCAAGGGAAAAATGCCATGGACTCCATTGGCTATCAGGCGGTCGATCATTATCCGATACACCGATTCATTGAACGAACCATCCTCATGCAACGGCGAGATAACCGGTGGAATAATACCATAGGGTTTAAACATCAAAAGATCCTCCTACCGTACCATTGCCGGTTTTTTAGGGTTGAATTCCCAACCGGGAATAAGGTATTGCATACCAGCAGCATCATTTCTTGCACCAAGACAGTGTTTTTCATAGACTTCGTTTGCCTTGAGAATCTGTTCCATATCGACATCGATCCCCAAACCCGGTCTGGAGGAAACTTCAAGATACCCGTCCTTGATAACTGGTGGCACGTGGGTAAGCCTTTCGGTTCCTTCCTGCCAGATCCAATGGGTGTCGATGGCAGTAGGATTACCGGGAACAGCTGCCGCTACATGTGCGATCATAGCAAGGGAAATATCGAAATGGTTGTTTGAATGACTTCCCCAGGTAAGTCCAAGCTCATCACAGAGCTGACCAACCCGCACAGCCCCGCCCATGGTCCAGAAATGGCAATCGGCAAGGGGAATGTCGACACTCTGCAAAGCCAGGGAGTGGGCCATCTGCCTCCAATCGGTGGCAATCATATTCGTGGCAGTAGGCAAACCGGTTGCACGGCGGAACTCCGCCATGATCTCGCGCCCGCTGTAGGTACCTTCGGCTCCACAGGGATCTTCGCAATAGGTGAGAATTCCGTGCATATCCTTGCAAAGTTCAATAGCTTCCTTGAGGGACCAGCCTCCGTTGGGGTCAAGGGTGATACGTGCTTCGGGAAAGGCTTCTTTCAAAGCACGGATGGCTTTCATCTCTTCCTTGCCCTCGAACACTCCGCCCTTGAGTTTGAAATCGGAAAAACCATAGAGTTCTTTGCTTGCCTTGGCCAAGGCAACGATTGACTCCGGGGTAACAGCCTCTTCGCGTCTGAGTCGGTACCAGTCAACCTTACTTTCCTCTTCACTAAGATAGGGAAGGTCAGTCTTGTTCCTGTCTGCAACGTAGAAAAGATAGCCAAGTACCTTTACTTTATTCCGGACTTGTCCATCACCGAGCAACTGGGCCACGGGAACTTCAAGGAACTTGCCCAAAAGGTCCAACAAAGGGGCTTCAATGGCAGTAAGCACATGGATTCCGGTCCTCAGGTCGAAGGTCTGCTGTCCACGAACATCATCTTCCTGGTTGCCCAGGGCCTTTTTCACCTGCAAGAGCGTCTGCTTATACTGGGAAACCAACGTTCCGACTACCAGGTCTTTAACTTGGTTCAGAGCCGCGGTAATCTTCTCCCCGCCAGGGACTTCCCCCACACCCAAAAGGCCGTTGCTGTCG